>CAYPIE010000079.1:0-26792 GCA_964410665.1 uncultured Alcaligenaceae bacterium | reverse complement strand
TGCCTCTTTCCCCGCATCGCAATCGCCTCTGCCGCTTTCCCCGCACCGCAATCGCTTCTGACTCTTCCACAATCGCTTCGTTTTGCGTTTCTCCTTTACCCCCGGACACACGTCGGGGCTCGTCTTCGGAGGGCAATTGTCGAATGAACGTGTCTGACTAGATGATTGTTACTACGCAGCACAAGTCATTGAGGAGCTTCGGGCCGTAAGGCCCGACGCGATCGCATTCGAGGTCTTGAAGCATTGGGCCCTATTGACATCCAGACGCTTCGACATCTACAGTTCCCTGAACACCGAGTTCTTTGCTCGCCGCGCTGGTTTGGGTGGCATTATGCCGATGGAAGCACACGCACGCATTCAGCAGTTTTTGAGCGATATCGCCGTTCTCTTGCGTGAAATCCCGCGCATCCAGGCAATGTTGCCAGAACCACGGCCAGAGCTCAGCGGCATTGAGGCAGTTCGCCAGCGCTGGGAGGCTCATCAGCGGCAGCAGGGCCAACCGGTTTTGGTGGCCACCATGTACGGACCGACCGGGGCGGGGAAAAGCACCTTATTTCGCCTGCTCACCGGCATCGTAGTGCCTGCCGGTGATGGCAAGCGGCCGCTGTCGCTTGCCAGTGCTGCGGCCGTGCCGCCAGCGGCTGCCGATGCAGCGCATCTCGCGGCGATCTTTCCAGGTTTTCGCGTCGAGCGGCTCCAGCGTCCTGAGCAACTGCAAGATCCCGGGGTGCATCCCGAAACCCTGTTCTACCAGGAATCCGTCAGACTCGCCGGCGAGGATTCGATCGGCCTGATCTTGGTCGATGTCCCCGACTTTAATTCGGTCACCCGAACCAATTGGGCCAAAGCTGAGCGCATGCTTGAGCGTGCCGAGATCGTGCTCTACATCGTCAATGGCGAAAGCTATGCCGACTACCGAGCCGTTCAGGAGTTACAACGCTGCTGTCAGCTGGCCACCCGGCTGGCTTACTTATTCACCAAGACCGCTGCAGAACCCGCACGGCAAAAGTGGCAGGATCTGCTCGAAAAAACCCAAGCGGTGAATCCCGACTGGGACTTTCGTCAACGCCGCCACCAAGGCGACACCCTCCATGCTTTTCTGTCCCAGGCCTGGGTCTATCACAGCCCGTTCCAGGAGCAACCCACCCTCGAGAGCGTGCAGCCGATCTATCCCATCCACCCGCCTCTCCACGATGTCTTGCGCGGCATGCATGCGGGCGAGTTGGTGCTTGAGAGTCTGCAAGAGGCGGCGACCAACTTCCTACGTGGCGCCCCAGCGGTGATCCGGGCCGCGCATGACTATCGGGAAGCACTGCAAACGAACCTGGCCCGGGCTGAACGCCTGTTCGATGGTGCGGCCGAGCAGGTGGTGGGAGATGATTTTCCGATCGGCCGAGTGCTGGAACTACTGATCGAGCAGTCGCGTGAACGGCAAGGAACCTGGTTACGCATGCTTACTCTGCCGATGCGCTTTGTCAGCGGGCAGGTGTATGCGGCGGTGAACTATACCCGTGACTTTATTCGGCAGTTTCAGGCCGCCCCTGCCGACACAGCAGCTCGTCCCGATGCCGAACGCCAACGGCTGCATGCAGTGGCCGAGCAACGCGTCGATGCTTGCCGTGATCAATTTGAAGCGGAACGTTCCACCGTCCTGTCCCGGGAACAGACACGGCGCGCTCTGGCCATCTGCCAGGATACCCCGCTACCCACCCCAGGTAGCGAATGGGAGGCATATGTCCGCGAGGCCCTCGATGAATGGTCGCAGGCCCATCCGACCCTGAGCTCGGCGATTCCTTCGGTACTTGATGTAGCCGGTTTGGCCGGGGCTGGGGTGTTAGTCGGCGATTTGATGATTTCCGGTGGTTTTATCGCTTCGATCGGTGCTGCTGGGGCTGGAGGCCTTCTTGGGGTCTTCGGTGCGATGGCCGCGGACTGGTTTCAACGCTTCCATCTTGAAGAGGTCGCCAAGGAGGCCGACCGCCGCTGGCGCGAACAACGCATCCGCGAGATTGACCTGCACCTGCGTGCCCATTTGTTTGGTCCCCTGTTTGCTCCCTGGCGTGATCAGGTCAAAGCCATCGACCATCTGCCGCTGGATGCCTGCACACAAACCCTGCAAGCATGGCATCGCCAGCACGAATAAGACGAAAGATCTTTGCATCGATCAAAGGAAGGTCATGGATAACCCGCGTCTGGAAGCCGACGACACACTGTTACGCAGTCTGGTGGCGCGTCTCGAAGCAGTCCGCTTTGAGGCCACGCTTTTGGATATGCTTCCGGCCGCCCGCCTGATTGCCTTGCGTATCGACCAGGCTCTCAAGCGCCTGCATACGCCCGAAGCTCTGCAACAACCATTGCGCATCACCCTGCTCGGAGGCACGGGGGTTGGCAAATCAAAACTGTTTAGCACCCTTCTTGGCAAACCCGATGCCAGTCCGTCCTCTGATGCCATCCGCTGCTTCACCACCGAGCCGGTCGTGGCGGTTACGCCCGAGGACCGGGCGTTGGTGAAGATCCCCGAGAACTTCCGACCCCGCTATGTTGCAGGGGTCACCCCCGGAGTGGTTCTGATCGATACGCCTGATGTAGACGGTATGTTGCGTGAAAATCGCGACGTTGCCCGGGCCATGATCGAGGACAGTGATCTGGTCCTGTATGTGACCGATGTGGACAAACGGGCCAACTTTGACATTCTGCAAGAAGCCCGCGACTGGGGCGAACGCAAACGCTGGCTGTTTGTGCTCAATAAACTCGACCGGGCTGAGAAGGACCGCGAGGCCATCTGCGCGGACTTTGACCGTATCCTTCGTCAGGCTGGGTTTGAGCCCAACGACCAAGTGCGGTTTCTGATCAGTGCCGAGCAACCCGATCGTTTTGATTTTCCCCGATTGCAGCAAGTCCTTACGCGCCGTCCGCATCAAGGCTTTCAGCGGCTGTTACGGACCGATGCGTTTTTAGGCCATGCTGAGTATGCTCTGCAGCCGGACCTGCTCGGCCCAATCGACCAGCTGGTCCAGACCTTGCGACACGATGAGACCAAGCTCAACCAGCGTGTCCATCGGGCCTACCTCACCGGAATGCGTGAACCGGCGGCGGCCGAGACCTTCGCCCTGGTGATCCGTGAGTCAGCTTGGCGGCAGCTGGGCAACCGAGCTGGGCCGATGATGGCCCTGCCGATTCTGGTACGTTGCCGCTTTGGCATGCTCTGGATCGGCTTCCGGGCGGGGAGGCTCCTTACCAGTGGCATGTCGATCTTTGGCCTTCTAGGCGTGGCCTTCTCCTCGCTGTGGCTAACCGCCCAGGGGTTGTTGCCATTGCGGCAAATTGTCGAGGCGTTCGGCACTGGCTATCGCCGCGAACTCGAAGACGTGGCCACCGATGCCCGGCGCACCCTAGAGGACCATGGTCTGGGCAGCCTGATCCCCCCGGAAGAACCCGTTGCAGCCAAGCCTCCTCCGCCCGCCACTGAGCGCAAGGCCACTGACCTGCAGACCATTGCTCAGATTCTTGAGGAGGGGATCACTAAGCTGACGACCGGGGATACCGACCGCAAAATCCTGAGCCAGTTGTCCGCCGATGTGGCGACCGCCAGTCAGAAGGTTGCTCGGTGGACTACGGGAGGCTTCTTGGGGGGATTGCTTGTCCTGATCGCCAATCTGATTCCGGCGGCAATGCTGGGTTGGGTCCTTTATCGGCTGGGGATGAACTGGTGGAACGCCACCTATCTACCGGCAGGTTTTTATGGCATGGCGATCGCGCTAGGATTGGCCAGTCTGCTGCCCGGGATGGCCTTACTCGGCTGGCGATTAAATGCTCGGGTCCGCCGTCTGGAACCCGCCGAGTTGATCCATGCAGTGGAAGAACCGCAGGCAACCGAACGGCTTCGTGGGGTCCGCCAGCGGCTGGAACAGTTTCGCCAACGAGCCCGCCAGTTGCGGCGTTCCATCTTGGAGTATCGTGACACGCTGCAACAAGAGGCCGGTCTTGAGACTGGTGGACTGGGCAGTCATGCCAGTAGCGAGTACCAAGCAGCGAGCTATACCGCTCGGGCCGGTCGAAACGGCGCGGGCGAATAGCGGACGACCTCGCCGGCCAGCGGGCGCTTGCACTTGCCAGAACGTTGGAACAAGCCACGACGTTGCCGCAGTAGACTTGCCCATTCTCCAAAGGCAATGGAACGCCCCCGACACCATGGGATCAGCGTCCCTTCACGCCAGCGGCGTAGTGCCTTGCCGGCCAAGACCGCCAGGTGGCGGGGCAAGTCTCGAGAGGCACCACCCAACGGCAGGTTGCGCCAAAATAGCCGTTCTTCATTGCGGGACTGCTGACATATCAACCTCGGAGCGGCCCGGCGGTGGGAGGCACCGACTCGGTGCCAGACCACGGATCGTGGTTCAAACAAGGTCTGATAACCCGCGGCTTGCAGGCGGCAAGCAAGATCGACATCTTCAAAGTAGGCTTCGAAAAACTCCGGAAAGCACCCGACCTGATCCAACGCTGCCCGCCGATAAAAGGCGCTGGAGGCACTAGCGCCAAACACCCACATCGGTTGCCGCGGAATTGCTGAGAGCGGTTGCCCGTGCCCGCGCTTTAATGCGAAGCCGCCCGAATCATAGTCATCGCCCGCACTATCCACCCGCGGGGGCTTGCGACCATCCTCACACAGCACCAGTGGGGCAACCGCGGCAATCCGCGGATCGGCAAACCAGGGGAGGACTGCCTCGGCCCACCCTGGGGTCACCCAGGCATCGTCATTGAGTAACTGAATCACCCCAGCCCGTGCCATTTTCAAGCCGTGATTGGCGGCACGACAGAAGCCACCCGGACGCGGCAAACGTTCGACCCAGACGCCGGGAAACTGGGATGCGGTCCGACTGACTGCGGCCTGAATTGAGCCATCGTCAATCACGAGAATCTCGGTGTTTGGCGGAGCGTACCTGGCGAGCGAGTACAAACAGCGTTTTAGCAGAGCGACTTGCGAATGACTGGGAATCACCACGGATAAGCAAGGCAGAGCAGCAGAACTCAACATCCCTGGCCGTCCAGTTGCTCGGCGATGACTTCGAGTTGTTTGGCGGCACGGCGGAGCCGTTTGCGCACGCCGAGGCCACGGTCATGGATCCAATCGCCGATCAAACCTCGTAGTTCCCCGTAGATTCGATCGGCACGGGCGTCACCACGCCAACGGACATAGCGTTGGCGACAGAGGGCTTCGACCCAGATAATGGCATGCAGCAGGGCCTGTTGCCAGCCAGGCCAGTGCTTGGTGCCGTAATGCATCAAGGCATGGCGGGTAATCAGCCGCAAGGGGGCAGGCACGCGTCGGGTATGCAACGGGGAATGATGCACGACTTGGATGTTCGGCTCATACCACACACTCCAACCGCGGGTCACGGCACGGTGGCACAGGTCGACATCCTCATAATACAGAAAAAAATTCTCATCGAACCCACCGACCTCGCGTAGACAATCGCGTCGAACCAGCAAACAGCAGCCGGTGACCCAGGGCACCTGCACACGCTCATGGCCTGGAACCGCCCGACAACGGCGGGCTCGCCGCGGCATCAGTAGACCACGCAACGTGTTAAACAAAGTTGGAAAAGGCCCGGAAGAAGGTTGGGGACTGCCATCGCTATGGCGAAGCCCAAAACCAATGACACCGACCCGAGCGATGTCATCGTGCACACGGCCAATGAGGTCACTAACCTGTTCGAGAAAATTCGCCGGAACCGAGATATCCGGGTTGAGAATCAACAGCCATTCCCCTTGTCCCAGGCGACACCCCTCATTGACCGCGTAGGCAAAGCCACGGTTGCGCGCAAAGCGGCGGAGTGACACCTTGGGAGCACGCCGCAGACGTTCCATGAGGGGATGGGTTGGGGAGGAATTATCAATGATGACGACTTCGGCAGAGCCTTCGCGGAGTGGGAACCCTCCGGAAAGCTGGCGGGTCAGCATAGCGGTGTTGCGCCACTGACAATAGTTGACAATGATCACAGAGAGCGAGAGAGGAAGGGCATGCCGTTCCGGTGGTGAGGGACGTGTGAGACGAGGGGTTGGTTGTAAGGCCAACCAACGTGCCTCGGGTGCAGTACCGGCCATTCGGGAATCCTTCCCACCAGACGGCGCAAAATCCTTTCCGTAGAGGAGGCAATATACTCCCATCCGGGCAATCGATGCAATGCGGATCAGCCTAGAGTATGCTTGGTCTTGAGCACCAACTGCCGAGCACACCCCGCAGCGCCAATGAAGCCCGCATCGCTACCTAGCTGAGCGTAGCGGATCAGTGTGCGACCCGACGGAAAGGTCAACCCCACCTGTTTGATGTAGTAGCGAATCCGTTCGAGGAATGGCTCGCCGGCAGCAATCATGCCGCCGCCATAGACGATCATGTCCGGATTGATCGTATGCATCACGTTGGCCGCGCCGACCGCCAGGTAGTAGGCGGTGTCATCGACCACCCCCTGCGCCAAGGCATCGCCGTTGGCCGCGGCAGTGAAGATGGCCTCGGCGGTAAAGCCTTCTTCGGTCAGATTGGCCAAGGCGGTTTGATAGGACCTAGGCTTGCACATCAGCTCCCGGGTACGTTTGACCACCCCGGTGGCGCTGGCATAGGCCTCTAGACAGCCATAGCGGCCACAGCCACACAACCGAGGGTTGGTCATCTCGATCTTCATATGGCCCAACTCACCGCCATGGCTGTGCTGTCCCTCCAGGATCATGTCGCCGATAATGATGCCGCCACCGATCCCGGTACCGAGGGTAAACAGCACCATGCTGTAGGCATCATGACCAGCTCCAACCCAGAATTCGCCGAACGCAGCGGCATTCCCATCGTTTTGATACGCCGTGGGCAACTGAAAAACGTCGCGGATATGCTGACGCACTGGGACATTGCGCCAAGGCTTCAGATTGGGTGGATCCAGAATCAGTCCCGCCTTCAGATCCATCAAGCCTGGAGTCGCCACGCCAATGGCGGTGATGTCCACCATGCTGAGCTTGGCCGCGGCGACCGCCGCGCGAATCGCTTGCTCCATGGTGGCCAACCCAAGCTCTTGACCACGTTCCGGCTGCGTCGGCAAGCTAATCGAAGGGGTGTGTTGTCCCGTATCATCGACCACCGCAGCCTTCATGGTCGTGCCGCCCACATCCAACCCGACATACCAGCGTTTGTCCGCCATGATCATCCCTCTGCGTTCCCGGCAATTCGGCACCCGCACTGGCGATGCGTGACCGCGGCCAGGGTTCCGTTCCGCTGGCACTGTTGTAGACAGCCCGATCAGCCATTGCAAGGGAGCCAGCCGACCCGTCAAGGCTTCTCGCTTCGGGAGACCGACCCCACCACCGAGGATGGAGCGCCAACCAAGCCCGACGAAGCTGCTCGAGCATGGCCTGGCTCAGCGGTTCCGCATCGGCTTGCCAGAGTCCGGACGGTTGGGCCGGACGAGAATACGGCTGGGGTGCACCGTCGTGTGAACACGCGCCTTCACTTCACCCCTGGCGGCATCCATGGGAATTCTCTGAACCGACCGTTTGAGTGAGGAAAACGTGGCGCCAGCAAGATTCTATTCTATAGTTGTCTCGCATGCGGAGCATTTGCACTTGCCAACCTTGAGCTGTTCTCGTCAGCTCCCTTGCCAAAATGCCGATGGACAGTCGCAAGGGCAGATGGGTTCCCCGTCGAAATTCGCGCCACTCCGCCGAACCTCCACAGTCTCACCTTGAATCTCTGGAAACGGCCGGAGAGGATTGATGTCTCAATTGCTGCTTTCGACAACCAAAATGCGAACCTTGGTTGCGGTGGGCTTTGCCCGTTCGGGAACCTCCTTTATCGGCGGCGTGCTCGCCTCCCATCCATTGGTCAAATATTTCTGTCAGCCTGACCATTGCTCTCCACTGCATCATGCCCAATGGGAATACTGGAACTGCCGAGACGGGGATCCCGCTTCAAAGCAGTTTTTTCAAGGCATCAGCGAGGGCCGCATTGACCGCGACTACATTGTCAGCGACTGGTTCCGCACCGCCGGTTGTGGTGAATATCAACTCGGCAAGCAACATGTCAACTTCTTCAGCACTACCACCTTACACGCCAAAATCCGCTGGCTCCAACAGTATGGCGGCATGGAACTCTATGCCATCCTGCGTGACCCCCGTGCGGTGGTCGCCTCATTAATCCGCAGTGCCCTGGATACAGCTTGGTTTCGCTGGGAAGACTATGAAGCGGCTTCTCGCTTGGTTCGCTCACGCTCGATTCCAGACACCGGACTTGACCTGACACCCATCCTGTCGCCAACCTGGATCCAGGCACTTGGTTACATGGTGCTTGTCCGCACCGCCATCCTCTGTACCGACCTCGGCTGGGATCCCCGCCATTTTCTGTTTTACGAAGATGCCTGTGACGACCCGAGCTATTATCTCTGTGATAAATTAAAGCTTCCCTTATGTGATCTCGATGACGCCGCCGAACAGAACCATAACTTCATTGGCCATGCCTTTGAGAGTGAGTACCGGGGGTGGTATGAACTGGACGAAACCCAACGCACGGAAATCCATCAGGTCGTCTGGCCCCTGTGTGAACGCTTGAACTATCCGGTCGAGGTGTAGTGGCATTTCCAATTTTGGGGTGGCGTATCCGCGGCGAACCACCGGCACGCCCGGTGTCTACGAACGACCTGACCAACCGGCTGAGTGCACCTCCAAGTGAAAGTTCCACCAACACCTGCGTCTGAACCTGATCGAAATCCCAGGGGCGGGCAGCTTCTCTCCGGGGTTGTGTGCTGGTCACAGCCGCCGTGTCTTTCCCGTGCGGCGGAGGAAACCACCGAGGCAGCGCGGGGGCTCAACTGCTAAGAAACGGCCCCTGGCGGACGCGACCGCTCGGCACGGCGGAGATCTGCTCGCCTGTCGAACACGGTGTCTACCGTAAAAGTCCGCGCATCGTACGGCGGGTTCCCACCCATCGCTCGGAAGGAAGAGCCGATCTCAACCCTCCACGCACATGCGTGCGGCCCCTTAGACACGCGGAGCCTCGCCCACGCCCTTCGAAGACTCAGGGCGTTCCACCGATCTCCAGATACCGACAAATACCCCGCACCTATGGTCGACGGGCACTTCTCGACCATGCAGCGGCTACCAGGAGCACCGCCTAGCCAACTCAGCCACCGATCCCTCTCGCATGGTCGGGCAAAATGCGTATAATTGCCGCGCGGTAAAGGCTTACCCGCCCGAGGGGAGACAAGGATGTTGCGATGGTTCGAGCACCGCCTGGGGCATTACGCCCTGTTAATGGCGGCTTTGGTATTACTCACCCTACCCAACCTGGGCAACCACACCCTCTGGGACATTGACGAAGGACTCAACGCCGAGGCAGCTCGGGAGATGCTCGAGGGCCAGCGCTGGGTCGTGCCGACCTTTAACTTCGAACTCCGCTCGGCTAAACCGCCCCTGCTGTACTGGGGCCAGATCCTCTCCTACCAGCTCTTTGGGGTCAGCGAGTTCGCAGCCCGCCTACCTTCGGTCCTGGCATCCCTATTGACAGTGCTTTTGGTCTACGAATTGGGTCGGCAGATGTTTAATGCACGCACTGGGCTGATGGGCGGGCTGATCCTGGCCAGCGCCTTTGAATTCTGCCTGCTGGCCCATGCTGCCACCCCGGATGCGGTCCTGTTACTGGCGACGGTGTTGACCCTGACCGTCTTTTGGCTTGGCAGCCAGAACGGCAGCCGGGCCTGGTGGTATCCCACCGCCGCCGCCGCCGGCCTGGCCGTCCTGGCCAAGGGACCCATCGGTGTCGGGCTGCCAGGACTGATCATTCTGCTTTACTTTGCCTGGAACGGTGAGCTCAGCCGCCTATGGGATCGCCGTCTGCTTACCGCGGGTGCCCTGTTCTGGGCCGTGGCCGGCCCCTGGTATCTCTTGGTCACGCTCGCGACCAAGGGCCAGTTCCTCAAAGACTTCATCGGCACGCACAACGTGCACCGCTTTCTGGCCCCGATGGAGAACCATAGTGGCCCAATCTACTTTCACCTTCTAGGGCTGTTTGTCTTTTTTATGCCGTGGTCAATTTGCCTGGTGGCCAGCCTGATCTATGGGGTGCGTGCCGCCCAGCAGCCGTCAGTGCCGGGCGATGCCGTGGAGAAGGATCGACGGGCCCATCGCCTGCTGGTGACCTGGTTTGGTGTGGTCCTGGTGTTCTTCTCGCTGGCGGCAACCAAACTGCCCAACTATGTCTTGCCCCTCTATCCCGCACTGGCACTGTTGACGGCAAGCTATTTAGAACGCTGGCGGTCCGGTGTTATTTCCCCAGGAAATATAGTTATGTTTATTTCTTGGGTTGGCCTGATTCTGGTCGGCGTGGGCATTGGCTTTGGTTTACTGCTGGTCGGGGGGCTTATTTCCCTGCCCGGGGCCAAGATCCCCATGTTGAGCGGGCTAGGCCGCTGGTGGTGGCTCGGTTTGATCCCCATTACCGCGGCGGGGGTGGTCCTGTGGTATTATCGACGTGGCCAACGCAACCGAGTGATCCAGGTCCTGACGGTGGCGGCCATCTTGTTTATGACCGGTGTCGCTGGCTTCCCACCGGTCAGTCTCGATCGACATAAGGCGCCACGAGCCCTGGTCGATGAGAGCGGCGCCCGGCAACTCGATCGCGAAATCCGCCTCGGCGCCTGGGAGTACTTCCAGCCATCACTGGTCTTTTATGCCGGCCGCGAGGTGAAGCGATTAGTGAATGCTGCCGAAACCCGGCAATTTCTGGGCACGCAACGGCCGGCGTTTCTGTTTGTCCCAGCAAACTGGTGGCGTGACCACGGCCACGAAGTGGGCTTACCCCATCGGGTCGTTGCCCGACAGTACGACTTCTACCGGCAAGGCGATATTCTGGTGATCCGCAACTTGGTCGACTAACTTGACCGGCCCCCAACACACAGGTGTTGGGGGGACTCTGCCTGCGTGTGTTAACTACGCCCCTGAGTCGGCGAAGAGCTTGCCACCCCCTAAGTTCCTTCCAACCGCCAACCGGGGCAGTCCGGCGAAAACTCACTCGAGATCCGAGTGGATCGTGATGTGCCGCAACCGGCGTGTCACGACAGGACGGGAATCCGCCCATTTGCGGCTGGTCCTTCTGCTTGGTCACAGCCGTCCTGCAGATATTTTTGGAAGCGATAGATTCGCTCTTCGAGTGAGCCAATCACACCCCGGTGCTGGCTGGCCTGGAGACCCTTCTGGATCTCCTCGAAGATACTCACATCCTCGAGCACCACCTGCTTGGTCACCATCGACACGGCGTAACGGAGGAAGAAAGCCGAGAGCAGCGCCAGCGGGTTTTTCCGCGGCCCGTCCAGGCTGTACACATAAATCAGGTGCCGACAGGTGCCCACCGAAGTCGGGATGAACATCTGGATCGACCGCGACACGTCCAGGGTGATGTAGGCCAGGTTGGGATGGATCAGGTTATGAATATAGAATGATTCAGGGGTGCGGCCGAGCCGGCGTACCAGCCAGTTCTGGAAGCCCCGCGTCCAGTTGTATGGGATCGGCGTCTTGAGGCGGGTATACCAGGGCTCCAGGATGTGCTCAATCGCTTGCTCGACCGGCTTCTCCTTAAAGGTCTTGGGATGCACGCACTCGATGTGATAGCCCTCAAGGGTGTTCTCAACCGGCACCTTCCAGTTGACCGGGTACTCGCGGTCGTAGGTCCAGCAGTGCCGAAACGGCGGCTGGAACGCGGCAACGATCTCATCGTAGAAGTGGCCCAGGTGCTCGCGCAGGCTCGGGCCCTCGGGCGACATGGACAGAAACACCATCTCGCCCAGGGTCTCAACACGATACTTAATCAGATGAGCGTTCTCCCGGTCCCAAGGCCGAAAACAGCCGGCGTCCGGAATCCTTGCGGTGCGGCCATCCGCGTTGTACTCCCAGCCGTGGTACTGACAGCGGAACCGCTCATCGGACCCGCGCGGCTTGCCCACGATGCGGCAATGGCGGTGGGCACAGACGTTCTGAAAGCCGTGGATCACGCCGTCGATGTTGCGTAACAGCACCGGCTCACCGAACAGTTCGAAGGTGCAATAGTCGCCGGGCCGACGGAGCTGGCGGGTGTTAGCCACCACTTGCCAGCTCGGCCGCATAATCGCTTCCAGCTCGCGCTGGTAGTGGTCTTGATCGCGATAGTGGGTCGGCTGGAGTAGGTGGGTCAGTTGTTGTTGGTGAACGTACATAGGTGCCTATCCAGGAGGGGGTCACGGACTAACGGCGGCCTGCCTTGAGCAGTTCACGGCGGATCGAACGAACCTGCGATTGCACGATCGGAGGCAACTTGGAACGCAACAGGTTCGCCCCACGAAACCAGCCGACCGGTTCGACAAAAGCGATGTGCGTTTCGACGAACAGCGCCCCTTTGGGCTCGTTGAGCCGGGTGATCTTCAGATAATAGCCGGAGCCCTGGTAGGGGTGGACTTGCCCGCCAGGCACCAGCTTCCCCGAACCGTTTCGCACCAGCGGCTGCCACTGGTTCGGGAATTGCCGATCCTCGGTGAACCGCGGGTCGACCAAAGAAGCGAGTACAATCGACTCCTTGGTGCGGCTCCAGATCGAGTGACTCGCTGCACGCAGCTGCACCTTCTCCAGAATGGGCAGCTCAGCATACCCGTACGCCTCGCGATCCTTGCGATCGGGGGGAATGGCGATGTTCCGCTTGGCCAGCACGGGTCCTTCCAAAGCCTGATAATCCCCCTCTTCGCGGCGTTCTTCGCGTAAACGGTCGAGAAAGTCCTTGTTCGCCGCATCGTCCAGATTGCCGTGAGCGATGAACCAGACATCCACGGTCTTGGGCGGCAGCTTGGGATTGGTCGCTGGCGGTTCGTTGATCCGCAAGATGTACGGGGTGACGATCGACTTCCGAATGAGATTCTCGACCGAATAGTCCTGCCCGGCGATCTGTTCAATCACCTTGCGCTGCTCGGCAGCGTTCAAGCCGTCGGGCATGCTCGGCGGGGGCAGCTTTCGCTGTTCCCCGCCCGCCATGGCAATCCCTTGGTTCAGTAACCGGGCATACAGAGGATTGCGTTCCAGGTGACCATCCGCGGCAACGACCGCAAACAAGCTGGCCAGAATGATAAGGCTCGACATGCTGTGTTCTCCGGTGCGGTCGTCCCGGACCAGCTCGTCCAAAGAGTTGGGTCGCGCAGAATTTCGAGGTTAATCGCCTTGATCAACCACCTTCCGCAGGGACTGTTCAAATGTAAGCAAGTGCTCCTCGGTGAGCGTCGGCGCGGCTGCGATCGCCGCCATCTTCTTCGGAAACGATACCCGGTTGCCTTGTGCGATGTGGGCAATGCCAAAGCGTAAATCACTGGCAAGCCCCTGGCTGGGATCCACGCGCATCATTGCCCGAGCGATTTTGTTCTTGGGCAGCCATTGCATGGGGTTCAATGCTTGGCGATAACGACCCTGGTCATCGAGTTCGATGCACCAGGCGAAGGTATTCAACGACCCGGTTTTGCCATCGACTAGTATCACATAACGAATGATCGATTGCCGGTTATGTCCCCCGCGCCACACGATCGCCACCGTATCAAAAATCCCCATTGTCCGGGTCGCAGCAACCAGGCGGGCCTCAGCTTGCTTGGCGTAAACCTCTTTGAACACCCGCTGTTGGAAAAAGCCCAGTTTCGCACCGAGATCGTACTGCGTCTTGGGCGACAAGACCATATCTTTGCCTTGGACCTGGGTGCCAATCCCCAAGCCCACGCGACGCAGAAAGTAGTCCGACTGGCCCTCAATTTGGGTCTCACCCACATCGGCCAGGGTGGTGGTGAAAATGAACGATGCTAACCCAGCAGTCCAGTCGGACACTTTGTCGGAATCTTCTGCTGACACTTTGGGATGGCTTTTCAGGATAAGATGCGTCCAGCCTTTGGGAGCCGATTGACCAATAACCGTGCCGGGCCGGACCTCATCGAGGCGTTGCAGCACCGCATCGAGCCAAATCGGCCGGCCCGACTGCGGCCGGGGCAATTCGGCACGCACGTAAAGGTATACTAGGCTGGGGATCAGGATGATCACGCAGACCGTAAGGAGCCATTTCCATTGGCCGCGAAGTCGCCATCCCATGCGTTTCCCCTTTCTTCGCCGCATCGTGGTATGATTTCACCAGGTTTCCGGTCCCGCGCGAACGCCGCTTCGTCTTCAATCCCAACGCGATACGACATCATGCAAATTCCGGATTCTTACAATCGAGTCAACCCTGATTTGCTGAATCTCCTCCCGGTGGATGCCGGCATGATCCTGGAGGTCGGCTGCGGACTCGGGGTCCTGGCTCGTCTTTATCGGCAGATTCATCCCAACACCCGCTACATTGGCATTGAATCGTTGCCCGAAGCCGCTCGGCAGGCTCGGGATCGCCTGGATCGGGTCCTGATTGGCCCGCCGGAGGCGTTAGAGCAGTATAATCGTACCTGGCAGGAAGAATGCTTCGATTGTATCATTTTTCATCAGGTGCTCGCCCAAGTTGCCGATCCAACCCAGGTGCTCCAGAAATATCTCCGCTATCTGAAACCTTCGGGGCAAGTCGTCATTTCGGTGCCCAATATCCAGCACTGGTCCTTGCTTGGACGACTGATCACTGGCCAATGGCAGTACCAGGCCGATAGCCTCTTAGACGCCCGTACCCTGCGGCTGTACAGTTATGAAACCATTCATCAGCTTTGCCTTGAGGCCGGACTTCATGTGCTCGACATCCGTGGCCGTGGTTCGGAATCGCCAGACTGGCAGGCGATGCAGCCGCTCGCGCAACCCCTGCTTGAAGCCTTAAAGGTTAGCCCCGAGGAATTTGCCCGACGCAGCCGCGTCCAGGAGTACGTCCTGCGTGCCGTGCTCCAAGTGCCGGCCAAGCGGTATTTTATGCAAAGCCTGCTGATTGCTCCGATTGCCTGCGATCGCGTCCGCATCCTCGAACCCAACCAGTGCCTGACCAAACTGGCCGACTTCCGGGTCCGCGATGTGCATCGGAATCCTGAGAAACAGGACTTTACCCTCGAGCCCCCTCAGGCTGGTGAAGAACCCATCCTCATCTTCCAGCGGCCCATCTTTAATGAGAAAGACGATCTCCAGCGTATCCGCATGCTACTCGAACGCGGCTTCCTGCTGGTGGCCGAGATGGATGATGATCCCCGGCATCATGAGCGGTTTGACCCGTTTACCTATCGCGCCTGCCATGCCGTGCAGACCTCAACCGAGCCCTTAGCCAAGCTGTTGCGCGAGCTCAATCCCAACGTCGGCGTGTTTACCAACCAGCTCGCCACCCTCCCGCCCTTGCCGCCCCGCGATGCAAAGACCAGCCCGGTTCGCCTGTTCTTCGGGGCACTCAACCGCGAGCAGGACTGGGAACCTTGGCTGCCCACCTTGAATCGCGTCCTCAGCCACTATGGGGACCGCATTCATGTGGAGGTGGTGCATGACCAGAAGTTCTTCGATGCGCTGACCACTCCCCACAAGACCTTCAGTGCCTTCTGCCCATTTGAGCAATATGCTGGCATCCTGTCGAAGTGCGATATTTCCTTTTTGCCGCTTCGGGAAACTTCATTCAACGCAATGAAGTCCGACCTGAAGTTCTTGGAATGTGCTGGCTTTGGTGCGGTGGCCCTGGCCAGCCCCACAGTCTATCGCGAATCGATCCAGGATGGTGTAACGGGATTTCTCTTTGACAGTGAACGCGTCTTGGAGGATCGCTTGCGCCTGCTGATCGAAGATGAGCCGGCTCGGCTGCGTGTCCGCGAGCAAGCGCATATCTGGGTGGGCAAAGAACGAATGCTCAGTCAACACTTCCAAAAACGCGCTGCGTGGTATCGCCAACTGTGTGGTGAGCGCGAACGGCTCAATGCCGAGCTCCAGGAACGGGTCCCTGAGGTGTTCGGACTGCGGAACCCGGCCCCCAGTTCGTCGCCGATCATGGTGGGCTAGACCTGGAAACCACACGGTCCAGGCGCGGGGATCGGCATGACTCCTCGGCCCCGCGCTTAAGAATGGGCTGGGGTTCGTTCCTTACTGAGAACCTCGACCAGCAGTTGATAGAGCGCTTCATCGGTCTCTTCACCAGGCTCGAGGCGGATGTAGGCACTTTTCTCATCCACGACCTTGACGCGGCCGTGCGCTAACTCGGCTAGTTGGCGGATCTTGCGTGGACCACGATAGCTCAAGACCAGGTCCGCACCATCGCGGTGGACCATGGTGACCTGCCAGCGTGCGCATAGCAGCCGCACCTCGGTTTGTCGCAACAGCCATTGCGCGGTCTCGGGCAAGGGTCCATAGCGATCACGCAGCTCGGCCCGGAAATCCTCGAGTCGCCCGCGTTCACGGATGCGCGCCAGCCGGCGGTAGGCCTCCAGCCGCTGCTTCGGTACCGGAATGTACTCGCGTGGCAAGCTCGCCGGCCAACCCAAATCGACGCTCACCTGCAGCGGCGTGCGCACCGGCTGCTTGGTCAACCTCCGCACCGCATTGTCGAGCAGCTCGCAATAAAGCTCATAGCCAACGGCCCCAATGTGGCCGGCCTGCTCCGTCCCAAGCAAGTTCCCCGCCCCGCGAATCTCCAGGTCACGCATGGCAATACGAAACCCCGCCCCCAGGTCGCGAAACTCTTCGATCGCCTTGAGTCGCAAGGCCGCTTGCCCGCCAATGGTCCGCTTGGGATCAATCAATAAATAACAATATGCTCGCGTTTTTGTCCGGCCTACTCGACCCCGAAGTTGATGCAGATCGGCCAGCCCATAACGATCGGCCTCATCAATGAACATGGTGTTGGCGTTGGGAATATCCACCCCGCTCTCGATAATGGTGGTCGCCACCAGCACATCCGCCTCGCGGCGAATAAAGCTCACCATCGCCCGCTCGAGCTGTTGTTCGGCCATTTGGCCATGGCCGACCACCAGACGTGCTTCCGGGACCATGGTGGCCAGGCGGTGGGCGACCTGGTCGATATCCTGTACCCGGTTGTGGACAAAATAAACCTGACCCTGACGGTTCAGTTCGCGGAGGATGGCGTGCCGCACGAGTTCCTCATCGAAGCGAATCACTCGCGTCTCCACGGGCAGTCGCTCTGGTGGCGGGGTTTCAAGATTGCTGATGTCGCGAATGCCTAGCAGGGCCTGGTGCAGCGTTCGGGGAATGGGGGTCGCGGACATGGTCAAAACGTCCACCGTTGTCCGTAGTTGCTTGAGTCGTTCCTTGTGCTCGACCCCGAAGCGCTGCTCCTCGTCGATGATCACCAGCCCCAACTCCTGAAAGCGGACATCGCTACTCAATAGCCGGTGCGTGCCAATGATGATGTCGATCCCACCCTGGGCCAGTGCTTCTAGCGTCTTCTTCTGCTCGCGTGACGAACGAAAGCGGCTCAGCGCGGCCACCGTAAAGGGATACTCCGACAACCGGTCGCGGAAGGTACGATAGTGCTGTTCGGCCAGGATGGTGGTTGGCACCAGCACCGCCACCTGGCGGCCGTGATCGATCACTTTGAAGGCCGCGCGTAAGGCCACCTCGGTCTTGCCATAGCCGACGTCGCCACACAGAAGCCGATCCATCGGTCGTGGCCGCTCCAGATCGGTTTTGATGGCGGCGACCGCTGCGAGCTGATCGGGGGTTTCTTGATAAGCAAAGCTGGCCTCAAACTCGCTTTGCCAGGCGGAGTCGGTCGGGTAGCCATAGCCTGGCTGGGCCGCCCGAACCGCCTGGAGCTGAAGCATCTCGGCGGCCAAATCACGGACCGCCTCCTCGACCTTGTCTTTCTTGCGTTGCCAGCTGACGCCGCCCAGCTTGGACAGTGGGGGCGCTCCCGCCGAACTACCGACATACTTCTGGACCAGGTCAATCTTCGCGGCTGGGACATAGACCTTGGCCCCGTCGCGAAACTCCAGAATCAGATGCTCCTCCAAGTCCTTCGCCGACCTGGCTGCAGGACTGGCGGCATCCCCACGACCTCCTGGGGTCTTTCGCGGCAACATCTGCAAGCCACGAAATAAGCCAATGCCGTGGGCCACATGGACGACATAATCGCCGGGATTGAGATCCAGAAAGCTGTCAATCGCCCGCGTCTCGACCTTGCGTGCCCCGGCCTTGCCTTGCGTCGGGGCAGCCCCCCCCGTACCCGGGAGCAACGCCCGCTGAAACAGTTGATGGCTGCCCAGGATCACCAGCCCCTCATCGCCAATGCCTAGGAGGCGAAAGCCGGCCTGAACCTGGCCTAACCCTAGCCGCAACCGCTCGCTCGCGGCCAGCTGGCTCTCGGCCAAGATCTCGCCCAGGCGGTGAATCTCCGCCTCGCTCGAGCAAGCCACCAACACTCGGTCGGTATGGGCTATGCTGTCAAGCTCTTCGCGAACCCGTTCGATATTGCCGGTGAACCGCTCGACCGACTCAACACCCAGATGACAAGTGGCTTCTACCGAGGGACTGGGCAGCGCGGTGATGGTGATACTGGGTCGGGTGATCAGCTGGGCCAAACAGCCCTGCGTGCTAAACAATCCCGCCGGATCGCTGATTCGTTCATGAAAGCGGTGCCCTTGGCCGGTGAGCTCAACGGGTTCCACCAGAATCACCCATGCACCCGACGGCAAATGGTCGCAGACATGGCCTCGACCCAGAGCAGCGCTGGCTTGCGCGCCCGCACTCCCCAGCAAGACAATCTCCGGACGACTTTCGAGACTCCGCTGCGTCTCAACCGCAAACGGGCGGATCGACTCGATCTCATCGCCAAACAATTCGAGGCGAAAGGGCTCGGCAGCATCGGGAGAGTACACATCGATGATGCCTCCGCGCAGACTGAAGTCACCCGGAAACTCGACCGCATCGACCCGCTTATAGCCATGCTCGACCAACCAGCGAGCCAGTTCCTCCGAGTCGAGACTTTGCCCTGCCTTGAGCTTCCGCCCTCGCTGGGCCAATTCCTCAGGCGTCGGCACCGGTTGCAGGACCGCGGCCATGCTGGTAAGCACCATCGACGGCGGCTGATTCGCAAGTTCGCGGAGCACCCGCAAGCGTTGGCCGGCGGTATCATCGCGTTCTTCCACATGGATCGGCCAGGTCTGCCAACCAGGAAACAGGGTCGGCGTCTGCCCCGTGAAGCTAGCCAGATCGCCGCTCCAGGCATCCAGGTCGCCGGGATAGGGCAGCACGATCAATACACAAAAGCCGTTGTGCCGAGCCAGCATCCCGGCGGCCAGTGCGGCCGACGAGCCCCATGCCCCATCGATCGTCCCACTATCCCCTGCCCGCAGTGCGGCAAGCAACTCGGCCCAGCCCACGGTGCGCGACAATCCATCGCGGACCTCCGGGAATTCCGCCAAAGGAGTCGTGGGCAACGCCGGGAGGGTCGTGGGAGTGGGTTCCAGCTTCGATGGCATGCACGGTCCTCATGACAGGGCCGCGATCGGCCCGTGGCAGTTGCGTTGTCGGGTATTATTCGCCGGGTGAACCGCTTTCGCCAACGAAGAGCAACTTGCCTTGCTATCCTACCCAGCCAGCATCATGAACACCGGACGATGCAGTTTCCAGACCAACCAGGCTTTAGACCCTGAATGCCGATGCGTGCTTCAGCAATGTCCAAAACCTCCTCGACCTAACCAGCCAGCGCGGGCGCTGAGTCATACTCGGATAGATCGCACAAGAATAGAAAATATTGATTCTAAGAGAATTGACGCGAACGTTAGCGCGACGTTTGAGGAGCTCTACCCAATTCGGACACGTGGCTTAGCGTGGCGGCCGGCTCCATCTTGGCTGCCGCGGGGAACCCTTGCGTTTGGGATTGGGAGGTGCGAAGAACAGTTCCTTGCCGAGCTTTCGCAAAGCGAAGTCCAATTCGGTCTCGCTTAAGCGAGCATCTCCATCTTGATCTGCACGGTGAATGATATGCAACGGAAACTCGTGCGGTTCCAGAAACCCCGTCTTGTCTTGGTCAAAACGCCTGAACTCTTGCGTGACTTGCTGAGTCGCCCCGGATTGGGGTGCTCCTTTCGGTCGGCGAACCAGCGCCTCTGGAGAATGCGCGGGAGGTGGCTTGGCTGGGGTTCGTGGCTGCCCGGCTGGGCCGCCCAGGAGCCAGCCGAGCCCGATCAGCCCAACCCCGATGAGAACACGGAGCAGCCAGCTTCCCCGGCGTTTGCTTCGGCGCGGCCCCGACTTCTTGCTGCGACGTGATCGCCGCGCAGCCTGGGAGGACTTGCGTCGAGGGACCGGAACCTCCATCGCGGTAACATCCTTGAGCTTGGAAGAACGCGATCCGGCTGCCTCCATCTGCATGACTTGGCTTAAGGCATTCGCGAATGCCCCCATCGAGGCAAACCGCTGCTGGGGATCCTTGGCCAACGCCCGTTGGCAAATGGCATCATAGTCTGGGAGTAAGTCGGGAAGATCCTCGGTCACCGGCGGCGGAGCGTCGTGTAAGATCGCCGCGAACACCACCGCCGAATTGCCGACAAAGGGAGTCCGACCTTTGAGCAACTCATATAGGACGACGCCGAGGCTGTAGATGTCGGTGGCCGGGGTCAGTTCCTCCGCAGCGATAACTTGTTCCGGAGACATGTACGGTGGTGAGCCACACGCCAGGCCACGTTCGGTTAACGATGGTTCAGTCTTCACCGTGTAAGAGCGTGCCAAGCCAAAATCCATGACGATCGGCTCCTGCCGCTGATCGAGCAAGATATTGTCGGGTTTGAGGTCCCGATGGATCAAGCCGCGGGCGTGCGCTTCGTCTAGTGCCCGTGCCACTTTGGCCAGTAAGCCGGCTACCTGACCGGGCAACAATCGACACAGCCCGGGCACAAAGGCGGAGAGCGGCTTCCCCTCGATATACGCCATCGAAATATAGTAAAACCCATCGATCACCCCGAGATCATGGATCGCGCAGATGTTGGGGTGGTGCAGGGTGGCCGCGGAGCGAGCCTCGCGGTAGAAGCGTTCGATGGTGTAAGGGTCGGCGTCGACAAACTTGGGGATTTTCAGGGCGACCCGCCGTCGGAGTTGATGATCATAGGCGAGAAAGACTCGGCCCATGCCCCCTTCCCCCAATAGCTCGAGGATCTCATAACGCCCGAAGCGGTTCGGCGGGACGTCCGGAACCGAAGCCTTGGCCGGCCGTTCCGGTTTCGAGCCATCGACCAACCGATCTGTCTTGGGCAGATCGGGGTGTTTGAGATAGCGATCGAGTCGCGCCCAAAGGTCTTGGTGGGCAGATGAGGATTGCGCGGAATCCACGAGTCGGTCCTCAGAGATGCTGCCACAAGGATAATCAGCCCCTTTCCCGATCTACCTTAGAATATGCTTGCCGCTCGGGTGGGCTTTTCTGGCCGATGAGGAGCATTGGTTTGGAAAAGGGTGTCGGCAGATCAGACACTGATGCACGGGAATGGATCACTCGGTGCGTGCCCGCGCGATCTGGACCAGCATCTCCATGAATGCTCGGGCCTCGCTGGCCAGATCGGGCTCTTCCGGGTTACCTTGCAGCCGACGGGCAATGAGTCGACTTTGCATCGGTAAAAAAATGCGGCTATCCAGCCCGAACATGACGAGGTCATGCACCTCATCGGTTGCGTTGGGAGCAATGGCCGTCTCTCCAACCACCCCGACGCCGAGGCCATCACGGACATAGCCCAAAAGGGTCGACCAGCCGCCCACCTCCAGAAGAATATCCAGCTGCCCGGGCTTGGCTCGGGTTCGCATCGCCGCATCAAAGCAACGTCGTGGGCTGGAGTCGGGCTCGGGCAACAGCAGCGGCAACCCTTCCAGATGTTTCGGCTTGACCTTCCCGGTTTCCAGTTTGGCCAAATGTTCTTTCCAAGGCACATCCCAGCGACTGACCAAAATCAGCCGTTCGCTGGTTAACGGGCGAACATATAAGGGCCGGCGGGCAATCTCCAGAATGGCCTCGACGTCCAGATGAACCGCGGCCAGATCCAACGAGCCACTAGCCACCCGCTTGATGCGATCTTCGGCGCGAATGGTGTTCAAACGCAAGCGGACCTGGGCATATTCAGAGCGGTTCCGAAAGGCTTCGATGGCAGCACGCAACAGGGTGCCGGCCATGGTTTGACCACAGGCAAAGCGGATCTGCGACGTCCTCCGATCAGGATCATCGACATACTCTTGCAATTGGGCGTAAAGTGCCACAATCTCCTCAACCGCGGGTAAGACGGCCTCGCCTTCTTCGGTGAGTTTCCATGTCTTACCCTCTCGCACCAGCCAGGGCCGGGGCAAGATCGGGCTGGAGTGCTGCAGATACCCCAGCCGTTTGGACATGCTGGGCTGATTAATGCCGAGATCCCGGGCCGTCAGCGCGGCATCTCCGTCGCGACGGTGGAGGGTTAAAAACGTCCGCAACAATTCTAAGGACAGGCTCACGGGCCGTGGCATGCTGCATTCTCAGCATCAAGGTCGGAAGGTCGCTGATCACGAACACGCGGGAGGTCTGCCATCGATTCCTTATATGCATTGTTAGGCCCCTTCCCCGCTGGAAAACAATCATGCCTAGCCTATCTTGCAAGCCTGAAATCGTCTGTGAGGTTGGAAGGGAGTATCCTAGAATCATCTAGGCAAGACTGTGGCGACGCGTGCGGATGCCGTTCGGCACTGCCCGCTTCCCTGGACACGGATTGAGTCGACATCGCGGAGTATCCACCGGTGTATCATCTGACCCTGACGCGTTTCCTTCGATGCGCGGTTCTCGGCGTTTGCCTTACTTGCACGCCGCCAGCTTTGAGCGACCAGACCGCCAAGTCCCCACCGGCAAACCAGCCCAATACGGCCAAGCTCAATACGGTGATTCGGAATGTCACCCTCAGCGACCTCGCCGGGGCGACTACGCCGCTCGCCCAACTGGCCGATGGGCCGGTCACGGTGTTGGTGTTTCTGTCATTCGACTGCCCGGTCGCCAATAGCTACGCCGCGCCCCTGAGTGAACTCCATCAGAAATATGCCAAGCAGGGCGTGCGATGGATCGGCGTCTGCTGTAGCGATCAACCGGCCGAACAACTGGCCCAACAGGCCAAGGATTTCCACCTCAGCTTTCCGGTCTATGCCGACCCAGATTTTGTCGTGGCCGAGGCCGTCAAAGCGACCACCACCCCCGAGGTGTTTGTGCTGGATCATCACCGGGTCCTGCGCTATCGCGGCCGCATCGACGATACCTACTATGCACGCTTGCGGAAAAATGCCCGGACGACCCAACATGACCTGCAGGCGGCCATCGATGCCGTGCTGGCTGGCAAGCCAGTGGCTGTCCCGGCCACTCGACCGATTGGCTGTCCATTACGGCTCGGACGACCGTCCGAACAGGAAGTGACCACGCAGTATACCTTCTATCGTGATGTGCTTCCGATCCTACAGGCTCACTGTCAGGAATGCCACCGCCCCGGGGCAGTTGGTCCGTTTTCGCTGATGGGTTATGAAGATGCTTTAAACTGGGCGACGGATATCAAACTGTACACGCAAACCCGGCAGATGCCACCCTGGAAACCGGTCGACGGGCCCCCTTTTCTCAACCACCGCCGGCTGGCCAATGATGCCATCGCCATCCTCGCCTCCTGGGCCGATGGCGGCACCCCTGCCGGCAACCCGCAAGATGCCCCCAAACCACGTGCCATTCCCAGCGGCTGGCAGCTCGGCACGCCGGACTTGGTCCTCGAAGTACCCAACGGCTTCGCGCTGGGTGCCAGTGGCAATGACATCTTCCGCTGCTTTGTGCTACCCACCAACCTGACCGAGGACAAGTATGTCATCGGCTTTGAGGTCCAGCCCGGCACCGCCAGCGTTGTGCATCATACACTTAATTATTTTGATACCACTGGCAAGGCCCGTCAACTGGCCGAAGCACAGCAGGAACAGGATGCTCGCGAGCAACCGCAAGATCACGGCGATGGGTACTCGGTGGCCATGGGCGTCGGCTTCCGTCCCGACCTCAGCCCCGATGACCAAGGCAAACCCAAGTTTGGCATCATGGGTGGTTGGGCGCCGGGCCAGGTACCCCGCTTTCGACCGGAAGGAACGGGTTACTTTCTGCCCGCCGGGGCGGATCTGATCTTGCAGGTGCACTACCACCGCAACGGCAAACCAGAAACCGACCGTACCAAGATCGGCCTCTACTTTAGTAAAAAACCCGTGAAGCAGTACAGATCCATCATTCTGCCTGGCCGCTTTCTGTCTATCCCTGCCAATGTCGAGAACCACAAGGTCGAGGGCTCGGTCTGGGTCGATGAAGATTGTACAATGTATTCAGTCATGCCACACATGCACCTGTTAGGCAAACAGGTGCAAATTACGATGACCCCCCCGAATGGGGAGCGGCAAACCCTCGTGCAAATCGACGATTGGGATTACAACTGGCAGGAGACCTACTGGTTCCAGAAAGCCATCCCCGTTCCGGCCGGGACTCGGTTTGATATTCTGGCGATTTACGATAACAGTAAGAAGAATCCGAACAACCCACACCATCCGCCACAACGGGTCTGGTATGGTGAACAAACCACCAATGAGATGCTGTTCGGCTTTATGGGCGTGACGCGTCCTGAGCCTAAACCGAGTCGTCTCAAGCTACGGTTTACCCCAAAGAATTGAGCAATCCTAGCCATACACTTTGGGCAATGAATTGCCCGAAGCCCGGCGAACACCTTGGGCAGGCCGCGGGCTTGTAAGCCGCGGCTTGCCCGTTCGTGTTCCATGTGCGAACGTCCTCACACCAATTGACGGCGTGCCCCTTGCGTTGCTTGAATGAACAGTCGCCCCATCGTGTTGTTTGCATCCGGAGACGGTCTTATGCATATCCTTTTGCTGGTCCATCTGTGGCTGGGCCTGAACGGTGCTGCCTCCATGGCCGCCGAACCAACCCCCGCGGCCAACACGCCCAACCCAAAGGCAACCCGCTATCAGATTCCCTACCGGTTAACTGAGACGCAGCACGTGCTGGTCCGGGTCAAACTCAACGGCAAGGGGCCGTTCAACTTTATTATTGATACCGGCGCTCCTGCGTTGATCCTCAATGAGGGAGTGGGCAAGCAGCTCAAGCTCAAAACCGATCGGGGCGGTTGGACCACCTTTGACCGCTTTGAACTTGAGGGAGGCCTGACCATTCCCAAAACCCAAGGATTGGTCCTGGATATGTTCCAGCTTAAGGGGATGAACGGCATGGGTCTGGCCGGGGTCGAGTTGCATGGTGTGATTGGCTACAACCTATTGGCCCAATTTCGCATCCAATACGATTTTACCGACGACAAACTGGTCTGGATCAAGTTGGACTACAACCCTCCGCCGATCCAACGAATCAGCAAGGGAGGCTCACAAGGCGGCCTCGAAGCCCTGGGCTCGGTCATGGGCTTTTTCGGTTCCATGTTGGGCCGCTCCACCGATCGAGTTCCTGCTCCGCGTGGCTATCTCGGCGTCGAGCTCAACGAAGATGATGGCAAGGTGTTCATCACCAAGGTGCTGAAGGGCTCGCCCGCGGCCAAGGCGGGTATCCAGCCCGGAGATCGCATTGAAATGGCCCGCACCAGCTTCATCGATCGCATCAAAGACCTTGAACGCGTCCTGGCGAGCTTGGTCGCTGGGAAGACGATCCCCCTGGTCATCCAACGTGACGGCGAACGGCAAGACATTACGATCGAACTCGGGAAAGGCTTCTGATGATACGACGTTTCACTCTGCTTCTGCTCCTTTCCTGGAGTTTGACCGGGACGAGCGATTCCGTGCAGGCCGCCGAACGGGATGTGTCCAATTTGGACGCCCGTGTCAAACCAGTGCGCGTGCCCTTCAAGCTGTTACGGACCGGCCACTTCCTGGTCGAGGTCAAGCTGAATGGCAAGGGACCGTACCAGCTGATTTTCGACACAGGCGCCCCCACGATGTTGATCAACAATCGCATCGCCAACGCGAGCGGGGTCATCGACCCGAACGCCGTCAAACCGTTCTTTGCCCCGTTTGGTTCACGCGGTCAGTTTAACATCAAGCAAATGCAGATCGGTGAGCTCAAAGCCGCCGATGTCAAAACGATGGTCCTGGACCACCCGACCGTCCAGCTTTTCTCTGATGCCTACAAAAACAAGCTGGGCGGTCGCCCGATCGATGGCATTGTCGGCTTCCCGTTTTTTGCGCGCTTTCGCATGACGGTGGACTATCAAGCCAAGGAGATGAGCTTCGTGCCCAATGGCTATGAGCCGGGCGATGCCATGATGATGATGATGCGTTCGCTGTTAGGGAGTAGTCGGAGCAAAACCCGCAAACTGCTCATCCCAGCTGCGCAGTGGGGATTGGTAGTCAGCAAAGACGACGATGATGACCAGGCGGGTGTCATCATCACGGCAGTACGTCCCAACTCACCCACGGCCAAAGCAGGTCTGCAAAAGGGCGATCGCCTGTTGACCATCGATGGTCGCTGGACCGACAGCGTCAGCGATACCTACAAAGCCGCCAGCTATGTGGAGCCCGGCGAAAGCGTCCCAGTGAAGGTCCGCCGCGGGGACCAAACCCGTACCGTCCAAGTCACCCCCAGTCGTGGGCTCTAGTGGGTCACCTCGATCGAGATGACGACCCGGTGTCGGACCAGACCGGGGCATCCGTATGCATCACACTGAGGGCTGGGAAGTGTTGACACGCCCTCGCTGGGTGGGTGACGCGTGGGACAGGGGCGATTCCTTCTGAGCGGCGGGTGTGAATCCGCCGAGCGTTGGACAGTCGTCGGTGGAAGATCCCGCGTCGGCCAGGTCGTGCTCCCACTCGGCGTTGGTCCCAGGCGCTTCCGCCCAACCCTCGGCGGGTTC
>CAYPIE010000078.1:0-27138 GCA_964410665.1 uncultured Alcaligenaceae bacterium | reverse complement strand
CGCAATCGCTTCTGCCGCTTCGCATCGCAATCGCTTCTGCCGCTTCGCAGCGCAATCGCTTCTGCCGCTTCGCAGCGCAATCGCTTCTGCCGCTTCGCATCGCAATCGCCTCTGCCTCTTCAAGCGAGCCCCGGACTCACGTCCGAGGGTACTATCTTCCCGCAAACACTGCGAAACCGCAAACGCGGCGTTGCCTTCGATGGGTCAGCGTACCGCTTGCAGATCCGAATTCTGGGCTGCCTGCCAGGCCTCGACGGTACCGATGGGCAGCCAGAAAGTCGCCGGAATGACTCGGAACGGGTGGGCAGCGGCCAGCATACTCACCGCATCGGTAATCTCGTATTCGCCGCGCGGTGACAAGGGGAGCTCCAGGTCAAACACCGCACGCGGAAACAAATAAGCACCAATATTGGCGAGCTGCGGTCCGTCGATGTCGGGCTTTTCTACCAACTGTTCGAGGGTGCCATCGGGTCGCGAGAACAGCACGCCAAACTTTCGCGGTTCCGCGACCGAATGCGCCAGCAAGCCCATGGGCACTGCCGCCAGAGCAGCCAGATCGGCCCGACCATACAGATCATCGCCATTGAGCACCAGCACCCGATCACCGGCAATGGCATGGCGGCAGGCCATCAGGGCATCCCCGGTGCCGCGCGGCGTGGCTTGGCGAACCGTGGCACAGCGATCGTGGGAGACCTGCGTTTGTGTGGCCAAGTAGGTCTCAATCTGCTCCGCCAGGTAGTTGACCACGATGACCAGGCGTTCGACTGGGGGTAAAGCAGCGATGATCCAGTCGAGGATCGGCCGCCCCTGAATGGGTAAGAGGGGCTTGGGCGTCGTCTCGGTATAAGGCCGCAGACGAGTTCCCAATCCGGCGGCCAGGATAATCGCGTCCATCCGTGCTCTCCCCTGATAGCCGCGGCCAGATTCTGGAGGAAAAACGCTTTCTCGAAATTGAAGCGATCCGTGGAATTTGGTCAAGGGGGTGAGTCAGGGCGGTCGAAACAGTAGGTGTCCATCCAATGGCGCCTTCGCCAGCGGTTTGACCACTCATCCGAGTGAGGAACGTCAGGAAGCGTTCCGCCAAGGCACGAGTCTCCCGCCTGGATTGCCCCGTGTCTGCATCATCTGCGGGATGCTTGTGCCTTCCTTCCTGGAGCAAGGCCGCACCAGGAACAATTTCGAGCATGGCTCTGAGAAAGGATTCCGCACATGCGTCGTTTGCTCGCCTCGTTCGCCGTCATCGGTCTGTTGCAACTGGGCTTGGGCTGTCGGCATACCGCCGGCGTCTGCGACTGTGGCGAATACCCGGGTCAATCGCATCCGGTCAGCCATGGCACGCTGCATCCAGGTGCGCCGGGAGCGCCGGGGGCTCCGATCGCTCCTCCGGGGCCGGTTTATTCCACCCCTCCTAGCAGCATTGTCACCCCACATACGATTCCGTCAGGGGCTCCCCAGGCCATGCCTTCCACCATGGTCCCCAAGTCGGGCAACTAAGATTCGCCTTGCCTGTGAGTGTCCCGCGGCGAACAACCAAGCTTGTTTGCTGCGGGACCTCGGGACATGCTGAAGCGAAATTGTTTCGCGATTTAGGCTTCGATTCCGTATGCAACCACCCATCTCGCCTCAACCCTACCGTGGCCGTGGCGCGGCAAGCAATCCCGCCTCTCGCTTCATTCGCCTCTACCATGAGCGGGAATGGTCCGACCCCGACGATCCAGCGCCGACCACCCACTTCTATCGGGATGCCGCGCGAACGATTCTGGCAGAAAACGATTCTTCAGATATTCCCTTTCGCTACTCACTCAACCCCTATCGCGGCTGCGAACATGGCTGTATTTACTGCTATGCTCGGCCCACGCACGAATACCTGGGCTTTTCCGCGGGGCTTGATTTTGAAACCCGGGTTATGGTCAAGGAAGACGCCCCCCAGCTGTTGCGCGCCGCCCTTGCTGATCCCGCCTGGCAGCCGCAAACCATCTCACTCAGTGGTGTCACCGATCCGTATCAACCGGTGGAACGTCGATTGTGTCTGACCCGACGCTGTTTAGAAGTGCTGGCAGAGTTTCGCAATCCCGTGGGCCTAGTCACCAAGAATGCCCTGGTCGGTCGAGATCGTGATCTGCTGGCCAAGCTAGCAGAATCCAAAGCTGTGCTAGTTCTCGTTTCGGTGACCAGCCTCGACGATGCGCGAGCGCGGGTGTTGGAACCCCGCGCTTCGACCCCGAGCGGGCGACTCCGTGCGATCGAAGAACTCACGGCCGCTGGAATTCCGACCGGGGTTCTGGTCGCTCCGGTGATCCCCGGTTTGACCGACCACGAGATGCCTGCGATTCTACAGTCTGCTGCTTCGGCAGGGGCACGTTGTGCAGCTTACAGCGTAGTGCGGTTGCCAGGAGTGGTGGGACCGCTGTTTGAGGATTGGCTTGAACAGCATTTTCCAGCCGCGAAAAGCAAGGTGTTAAGTCGCATCCGCGAATTGCATGGGGGAACGCTTGAGGATAGCCGCTTTGGTACGCGGATGCGTGGCCAAGGGATTTGGGCCCAGCTGTTTGGCGATCTGTTCCGGGTGCATCGGGGCCGGGTCGGCATTCCCGAGCAGTTTCCGAGCTTATCGACTGCCCACTTCCGCCGGGCTCGGCTGATCCAACGGTCGCTCTTCGACGACTTGCCCGAGCCCGGCGATGGAAGTCCGCCGCAGCACCGGCAACCGGAGCACCACCGTGATGCCGATCAGGGCCAGGCCGAGGAGCACTCCCCGTAGCCACAGCTTGGTGGTGACAAATACGGCAGTCGCGCCGACCACCAGCACAATCATCGCCAACGCAGTCCACTTGGTGGTGCGACGAATCGCGCGATGCTGCTGCCAGTCACGCAACAACGGGCCAAACCAGGGCGAACGTAATAACCAGCGATGCAGCCGTGGCGAAGAACGGGCAAAGAAATAGGTGGCCAGCAATAGAAACGGTGTCGTCGGTAGCACCGGTAACACAGCCCCTAATGCCCCAAGCCCAACAAAGAATAACCCCATACCCTGATAAATCAGCCGACGCAAGCCGGACAGCGGGGTTGGTGCCTCCATCAACCGACTCCCTTTTCATTAGCTCGCCTGCCGCTCGCCTCCGGAAACGGAGGCCGCTGGGATGGTCCGGCCATCCTCGGCCGCCACCGGACGAAAGCCACAGGATTCATACAGCGGTCGCAAGCCCTCACGACTGGTAAGCATCACGTAGGGTACCCGTTGCTGGTAGGCAAAGTTGAGCGCCGCGATCACCAGTGCCGAAGCGATGCCCTGACCTCGTGCAGAAGACTGCACCACCACGTAATCAATTTGCCAGTTGACTGGGGCCGAGATCAACAGCAGCCCATCGACGTTGCCCCGTTCATCCCGGTGCAAGGCGACATAGCGGACCGACGGCCAGATGGTGAGAAACTTCCAACGCGTGCGAAAGTTGGTTGTGATCAGCTCCCACAACACCCGGCACGCTTCCTCGTTGCCGAGAAAACTCTGGGTCGGAACAATCTCCACCTCGGAAGACAGGGGATACTCGCGGTCAGGAACACAGAGGTAGTAATAATTCGTTTCGCTCATGAACGCAGCCCCGTGGGAAAAGCGGCAGAAACCAAGGACAAGCCTCGCGATCTGTTGATTACTTCTTTTCTAGGAAACCGAGACCGTTGACACGCAAAAAAGCGTGAATTTCTTCAGGATGGCTGTAGTAACCCACGCCCCCTTTGCCCGCATGACAGATGCCCAACAGGCGGCCCGCCCGATTGACTAGCGGTCCCCCCGAGGCCCCGGGCGCCGGTTGCGGCACCACTTTGAGAGCACGGACACTCTGCCTGGCCCCACGTAAACGTAGGTGCACCGGTTTCTCGACCTCGACAGCCGAACAGGTCACCTCCCCGGTGCTCGCCGCAACCGCCGACCAGGCGGGCAACTTCTCCTGCTTCAGGGCCTGCTTCGCCGGCAAAGGTGCGATCACCCCAGGCCGCGGACCCCGTTCAATAAAGCGGAGCAAGGCAAGATCGGCCGAGTCATTCCGCGCCCGACTTTCGACCTGAGCAGCTCGCGTCTGCAAACTTCGCTTGCGGCTGGGATCGCTGCGAAACTGCACCTTGATGGTCCGTGCATCCTCCACCACATGGGCGGCGGTCAGCACATACACAATCGGCCCATTGGTCCCAATGATGACGCCACTTCCCTCGGCGTTGCCCGCAGTGTCGAGGATATGCACCGTGGCAGCCTGCAAGGTGGTTTGGATGTCCGCTGGGATCGTTTCTGGGGCCGAATGGCCCAGCACCAGCAGCAATAAACTCTCAAGCATTCCACCATCTCCCTAAGCAATTCACTCTTTCCTTCTGACCTGGGCCTCGACAACGATCTTATGCAACGACTGAGCTTGACGATTGTCTGGAAACAGAGCTAACAGACGGCGAAGTTGTCTCTGCGCTTCGTCGAAGGCATCGCGGTCGACCAAGATCTGCGCGTACTCCAGGCGGATCGGCCAAGCATTCGGATCACATTGAATCGCCCGTCGATAGGCTTTCCTCGCTTGCTCAAACTGCCCGAGCCGATTCAGGATCTGTCCGCGCTGCTGCCAGTATGCGGCTTCCGAAATCTCGGGGGTCGCCTCCAGGACCTTGAGAGCCCTGGCGAGCAGCGACCGAACGGTTTGTGGATCCTCGGCAAAGCGGTCAGCAGCCGCTAGCAGCACCTCCGGCTGCTCGGGCAGGAGTTCGCGGAAGAGTCGCTGGCGGGGAAAATCCGCTCCCAGATCGGCCACAATGCGGTTCAGAAAGCTGGCATCGAGTCGTAAACAGTTTTGCCAACTCGCCAGTGCCGCGGCAAGGTCGCCATTCCGCTGCTCGATCCTGCCGGCAAGGTACCAAAGATTCGGATCCGCCTTGAGGACAAAATGGACCCGGTTCAGATACGCGTCGATGGAATCGCCCCGAGTCAATGCTCCAACCTTATCGGCCAAACGCAAATGCGGGGACTCCAGAAGCGGGCAACGATCTCGGGCCGCAATTTGCTCACGCAAACCGGGGAACAACCATTGTTGGCGCCTCGCTTCGCCTTGGAGGTCTGGAAGAAAATCGGGTTGATCGTACAGCTTGAGGTAAACATCGCCCAAAGCGGTGCGGATTTGCCCATCCTCCGGCGTCCAAGCCGCCGCTTGTTGGTAATAGGCCAGCATTCGTTTCGGTTCCTTACCTCCTTGCCGCACCAGCCGTGCTCCAGCTAGACGGTATTGCTCGGCCCACAACTCACGCCAGAGGTGTTGACACAGCAACAGACCCACTACGACCACCACCACAGCGAAGCCGATCCTTTGCCAGAACGGCATGTCTCGGGAAACCGCCGAGCTCGAGGTGTTAACCGGCTTTCGGGCTCCCTCGCCACATAACTGGGCGGCTAGGACCACACACAGCAAGGTGTTGGCCGGAATGGTAAAGCCAAACTCGGTAAAACTCTGCAGCAATGCTGCGGTGAAAGCCACCAGCCCCCCCGCGGCCAACGCCGCCACGGTCCCCCCTTGCTGGAGTTGCCACAGTCCCTGGCGAAACACAACGACCAGGATGCCTACTCCAAAGACCAAGCCCAACAGGCCGCCCTCGACCAACAGATTGAGGTACTCGTTGTGTGCATGGCCCATCAGCGAGGTGATGGCTCGGTCCGAGCGATGACTGAGCGGTTCGACAAACTCAAAGGTTCCAAACCCACTGCCCAGCACGGGAAACTGTGGCAACAAACTCAGCAGATTGCTCCACACGCGCAGCCGATCATCACGAAGAATCTCCGCGGAAGTCAGGGTTCCCAGACGGTTTTCCACCGGCTCCAGACCAAGCCAGGTCAGCAAGCCTAGACCGAGCACGCTGATCACCCCGATCAAGCCCCAATTGGCCCAGCCAGTGGAGGAACGCTTGCGACGCCAATACAGCCACAGACCCACGAGCAGACCTAATCCGAGTGATACCATGCCTCCGCGCGACAGGCTGACAAAGACGCTAGCGGCCATGAACAGTAAAGCCACGATCAGCCACATCCCCGCCGGATGCCGGAGCACATTGTAATTACTTGTCTGACGCTCAAATGAATTTCGTGGATCATGCAGACTCAAAAACAGGCCGACGCCCAAACCGATGCAGAGATTTTGGTAAAAAGCAAAGTGATTGCGATTGACAAACGGTCCAAAGACGGCGCCTTCGGTCTGAAAGTAGCCGTACACTTGGCCCGCTGGAGTCGCGAAGTGCTGAATCAGGCCAAAAATGGCCAGCGCGGTGCCATTGAGGACCGCTAGCAAGCACAGATGTCGAAACACAGCGGGGGTGGCAAGATTGGCTTGGACACAGGCAAAAAGCAGTAAGGCCGCAAGCAGACGCACCCCTTTCTTTTGGGTTTCCCAAGAGTTGACGCTGACGCTACCACGACCGCTGGCGAGCGTTGTGGGCTCGGGCTGCAAACCAGACACAATCTCCGGTTCGGTCGGGCAACAAGTGGCCTGAATGTGAGCACTGCCGGGAGAAAGGAAGCTCAGCACGCCGTTGGGCAGGGTCCATTGCTGCACCAGGCCAAGCAGAAACAAGCCGCCCAGGCCCAGGATGATCCCTGGGGCGGACCAGCGAAGCTTTCCCTCAAGCAGCACGCGAAGCCCCCAAAGACCGAGCAGTCCCAGGAGTCCAAGCATCAGACCAAACTCAGCCACCGGCTGTACTGCACCCAAGGCCCAGGGCGCCAGGACAAGCATCAGGCCCAACAGCCCTTCCATGATCAGCAGGAGGATCACTGAGGCAGCTGTCAGATCATGAGTGCGAGATGAGGTTTGTTTTCGAATGGCATCCACCCACCAGTGACAATTTGACCACCGCGACCTCGGGGCGGAGACGCAGTGGCAACGTCTGGTTGCCGCTTGGAAAAATGCCAAAGCGGCTTTCCAAATCGGGTCTGCCCGAACAAAAGTGGCAACTTAGTGGGCCGGACCCAGACCCCCTGTCGCGCTAACTCCTTGGTGGTCCCCACCTTGGCGCGATGCCTTCCATTCGCTTCCAAGGGGGCAGACCTTCGCGATTCCGGCCTCAGATCTCAAGGACGTCGACTTAAGATTGAGGTAAGGGGCGCATGATAGTCGGAATCGGCACAATGGCGGGAGGCCGGGAAATGGGACGCCGCGTCAAAAACCGCTGGTCGATGACGATGATATCATCCTCGGTGACCGCGGTTGGTGGGGGGGCAGGAGTCTTGGTCTCAGCGATGGTGGGATAGCTTTGGAAGTCGGGCGTAGGCACTTCCGCTCCTGAGGTCACCGAGGCGGTGGAGCCAAGCCCAAGGCCAAAGTGACACAAACTCGCGAGTACCACCACTCCAAAGGTATATTGGCTCAACAGGCGCATGGACTGTCGCATCAGAAGCTCTCAAAATTGAATAACTGTGGTTCCAATCCATCGCAGTATCATGTCCTATAACGTTATCAGTATAATACGCCTGGTGTGTTCTGGAAGGCCATTCGAGAAAATACTTGATTTTTCCCTTCTTTCGCCAAGTTTCTCCAAATTAAGTTATCCGTAGATCCGATAGGATCTGGAAAAGTGTTTGGATTGGAATCACCCTTCAAGTCCTTTCCCACGAGGGCCGATTATCCTAGCGCAGGATGGTTCGATGCCCATAAAGCCGCTTGGCAGTGCTGGTTACTGGGGAAGGAAGCTTGTATGGCACACTCTCGCTGGCTATTCGTCGCGCTGTGCCTGCAGTTCGCAACCGGATGCTCTTTCTACACCTTTAGCGTGCACAACCTGATCCACAGCCCCGCGGATCGTATACATGACCGCGAGGAACGTCGCCAGTTTCGTAAACTGGCCCAGAGGCGCTGGCTCGAAATCCAAGCTTGTTCTCCCATCAATGTCTACTCCGAAGACTTTGCCGACGGCTTCGAAGACGGCTTTGTCGACTACTTATTTGCGGGCGGCAACGGCGAACCACCCGGGACCATCCCCTGGAAATATCGCACCCCTCAGTATGACAGCGTGCAAGGGATCCAGGCCATTCAAGATTGGATTGCCGGCTTTCGCCTCGGCAGTCAGGAAGCGATGGCCAGTGGCTTGCGTGACCTGGTCATTCGTCCTGTCCCGCTGCCACCGGCCCCCGATCCTATCGAACAGCAGATTCCCCGAGACAACATTCCTACCCAGCAAAAGCCTGGGAAATCCGGTGTTCTGCCACCGTTGGATGGATTACCAAGCCCGGACATGTCGTCGCCTGGAATGCCCCTGCCTGGGTCGCCACTGCCATCGACTTTAGGATCCCCGGAGGAGATCCCTGCTCCGATGCTGCCGTTCCCCCGATCACAGCCCCCCGCCGAGTCCTCAGAGATTCCGCTCGGCATCCATTCCCAGGGGGAGCCGATATCTGAACTCCCAGATTGGATGGTGGAGCCTCCGCCTATGACACCCGAACGGTTGCCTGATACAGCCAAGCCCTCAGAGCAGTGACGCCTCCCCAGAACCACTACGACAGGATCAATGCGTATGTATGCTAATCCTGCATCCTGCGGGACGCCCCCTGGGAAAGCTCCGCCCAGAGTCACCGTCATTGGCCGTTGGCTCGCCGTAGCGACCCTGGCCCTGGTGTTCACAGGCTGCGCGGCGGTCTCCAACCCGGTGGCCGATGGAATTCCCGTACGCCGCCTGCCTGCGGAGCATCTGGCGATCCCGAAATCCGATCTCGTCTCGGTGCCCTTGTCCTACCTGCGTCAGCGGCCACCCGAGGTATATCGGGTCGGTCCAGGAGATGTGCTGGGAATCTACATTGAAGGAGTGCTGGGGCAGTCCGAACAAGGACCTCCTGTGCGCCTTGGGGATGCCGATGACCTGCCACCGGCGATTGGCTATCCCTTCCCGATCCGCGAGGACGGCACTCTGGCCCTGCCGCTGATCGGCAAACCACTCGAGGTCGGCGGCAAAACCCTGGTCCAAGTACAAGAAATCATCTTTGATGCATATACCCAAGGGATCAAGCCCATCCTGGAACCGAGTGAAGCACGAATCATTGTCACCCGCTTCCAAGATCGCGAAACGCGTGTCCTGGTGATCCGCGAAGATAGTGGCTCGATTGGCCTGTTGGAACGAGGGATTGCCCTGGGCAGTGTTCGCCGTGGTCAGGGCCAGGTGGTCAACCTCCCTGCCTATCAAAATGATGTGTTGACCGCACTGACCCGTACCGGTGGCTTGCCCGACCCCAATGCCGCCAACGAAGTAGTCATCCAGCGTGGCTACTATCGCTCCGGAACCGACTTGGAGAGCCTCGTTCAGTCACCCGACTGTGCCTTGCCACAGCAACCGCCCCTCGCTCAGGGAACGGGTCGAGGGAACGTGATCCGCATTCCCTTGCGTCTCAAACCGGGCGAAGCCCTACCGTTCGGCCCGCAAGACATTGTGCTTCGGCAAGGGGATATTGTGTTCATTCCTGCACGCGACACCGAGGTGTTCTACACCGGTGGTGTGCTGTTACCGCGTCAGTTCGTGCTCCCCCGCGATTTGGACATCCGCGTGGTCGAAGCCATCGCCTTGGCCGGTGGTCCCTTGCTCAACGGCTTGATTGCCCAGAACAACCTGGCCGGAAACGTGGCCGCCCTGGGTCTGGGTTCACCGACGCCGAGCCGCGTGACCGTTCTCCGCAAGACCGGCAACTATGGCCAGATCCGCATTCAGGTGGATCTGTACCGTGCCCTACGTGACCCGCGTGAGAACATTATCATTAAGCCCGGCGATGTGATTATCCTCCAGGAAACCCCTGGCGAGGCGATCACCCGATACCTGACCGGCATTATTCAGTTTGACTTCTTCGGCCGCATCCTACGTGGCCGCGATGCCACCCTGGACACCACGGTCATCGCCCCGTGATGCATCTCGGCCTGCCGCCGCTCTGGACCCGCAAGGCTCCAGAGCGGCGGCTTCGCTCAGTTATCAAAGTACAAAGCAAACTCATACGGATGCGGCCGTTGCCGCAGAGCATCGACCTCTTTTTCGCGCTTGTACCAAATCCAAGTGCTGATCACATCCGGCGTAAAGACATCCCCCTGGAGTAAAAACTCTTGGTCGCGTTCCAGGTGGACCAATGCCTCTTCTAGAGTCGCCGGGGTCTTGGGCACCCGGGCCAACTCCTCGGGTTCTAGGTCGTAAACGTCCTTGTCAAAGGGATCCCCGGGATGAAGCTTGTTCTTGATCCCATCGAGCATGGCCATCAGGATAGCGGCAAAGGCAAGGTAGGCATTACTCAAACCATCAGGGCAACGAAATTCAATCCGTTTACTCTGGGAGTTGGGCGCGTACACGGGAATCCGCAGCGCGGCCGCTCGGTTGCGGCGGCTGTAGGCGAGATTGACCGGGGCCTCATCGTTATGCACCATCCGCTTGTAGCTGTTGGTGGTTGGATTGGTGATGGCGCACAAGGCGGGAGCATGCCGTAGGATGCCACCCATGGCGTAGCGGCCCAGGTCCGACAGGCCAGCGTAGTCATGCCCCGCGAACAGATTGTGCCGGTCCTTGGACCACAATGTGAGCTGCACGGGCATGCCCGAACCATTCTCCCCCCACAATGGCTTGGGCATAAACGTGGCCGTTTTGTGGTACTTACGCGCCACATTTTTGATAATGTATTTGGCCTTCTGCACATTGTCGGCCATGGTCAGCAAATCATCCGGGACCAGATCAATCTTGGCCTGCCCACCGGTGGCCACCTCGTGCATATGCGCGGCAACGCCCACCGCACACCCATCCAGAATAATCATGATGTCCGAGCGGATGTCATGCGAAGCATCGGCAGGAGGACAGGGAAAATACCCTTCCTTGTAGCGGAGCTTGTAGCCCAAATTGGGCTCCTCGGCCCGGCCGGTATTCCAGGCCCCTTCCACACTGTCGAGATGATAGTACGCCGCGTAGGGCGTCTGATCGTAGCGAACATCATCGAACAGAAAGAACTCAAGGGCACAGCCGACCCGGATCCCTTCGGCGATCCCAGTCCGCCGCATGTAGTGGACAGCCTTGCGGGCCACATTTCGAGGATCGCGCGTATAGTCCTGACGGGTCAGTGGATCTTGAATATTGCAGAGCATCGTCAAGGTGGTTTCCCGGGTAAACGGGTCGAGAAAGGCGGTCGCCGGGTCGGGCAGGATCAACATGTCCGACTCATTGATGGCCTTCCAGCCCCGGATACTCGAGCCATCGAAGCTGCGGCCATCTTCAAAGTCGATTTCATGCAGCGTGTTGGCGGGGATCGTGAAGTGCTGCCACAGGCCCGGAAAGTCCATAAAGCGTAGATCGACCGCCTGGACCTCTTTTTCCTTGATCCAGGCCAAGATTTGTTTTGGCGTCACGGGGCGTGACCTCCGTGGATGAGCATCGGCGGCGAACGGCGGGAGCATGCCAGTCTCGAGGAACCGTCACGGAGAGGTATTCAATAAAATACTCGCTGGCCCGGTCCCCCGCTAGAGGGAAACTACTCCGCCACGCCGTCCCGATCCTGTAAGCCCAGGGCAAGCCCAGCAAAGCCAAACGCCCGCTCTTGAACCGGCCAGGCCTCGACCATCGCGCGGACCGCATCAGCTCCATCCACAGCCACCTGGTGGCGGGCCCAGGCCAAACGAGCTTGTCCTCCAGCCACGCTGTCGCCCGGGACCGAGGTCGCTGCTTCCTGAGGCAGCGGTGGATTGCCTTGGTTCGCCACCTGCTCCGCCAGCATGGCATAACCACACCAGGCCCGAAGCGATGCATCGGATAGAGCGGCCAAGAAAGTGTCCGCTTGCTGCCGCGCTCCTGTCGCCGCCAGCAGACGCACCAAACGAATGCTCCACCACGGTGAGCTGCGCGGTTGTTCGGCGCGTGGAGCCAACACTTCGCCGACCTGGCTCAACAAGGCTTCGATCTCCCCACCCTGATCCTGGACAATCTCGGCCACCGCCAGCATGGCCCGCAGCCGGGCCTCGGGGCGACCAGTGCGGCTGGCCAGTTCGATCGCCTCTTGGGTCTTGCCCTGTAAAGCAAGACCCAAGGCATAAGCCTGTCGAACCAGCGGATTCGGCTCGCCCCGTTCGCTCGGCGGCGGCAGCAGGCGACGTTCTTTCGGCAGCGGCTCGGCACCAGCCAGACCCAGCCACAACGCCTGCAAGGTCACCGGCGACTGGAAACCTGCTGCCCCCGGATTGCCCATGTTAGCCTGGGCCAACTCGGCCATCTGCTCCGCGCCCGCACGATCCCCTGCTCGAAAGCGTTCCAAACCCACCTGAGCCAACAACTCCGCCCGTTCCCAGGCCGGGACACTCGACAGCACCCGCACCAGCCGGGCCGCCCGTTCGCTCTGACCCAGCGGTTGCAACCACTGGGTCAACTGCCGCAAAGCCTCCACCTGAGTGTCTCGGTCCGCGGCTTGCAACAAGGTGAAGGTCTGGCGTAATTCCCGTTGGACGGCATCCCAATCGTAGCGGGTCTCCAGCCCAACCTGGTCTTCGTTCCCTCCCAGATGTACCTGAGCGCGCAATAACTCGATGATCTGACCGTTCCGGTCCAGCGACGGCGCGACCGTGTCTAACTCGCCTCGGGCAGTCGCAAATAGCCTCATGGCCTCGTCGCGCCCCGCCTGCTCGGTCGCGTTCCGGAGGGTAAACAGCCCCTTCGCTGTGTGGATCCCGGCCGTCCAGGTCGGTGCCAACTGGGTTTTGGCAGTCCCTTGAAGCTCGTTTAACGCTTCTTTTAACGCGACCTCCGCCTGCTCCATGGTGAACTGCTCGGCTTGCTCGCCACGCCACTGCACGAACAACAACCCTAGCACCCCCAGCCCAAGCACCCCGGCCAGCACGATCGACCAGTTGCGCAGCCGATAACTCCAGGGCAACGGCTCATACTCAATCTCGATCGCCTCGGCTTTTTGCAGCGCTTCGCCCGAAACATAGCGACTGTCCTCGGTGGACCAGACCCCCTCGGCCGTCTCTTGTTGGGCGGCCAGCGGGCTCTTGGCCTGCCGCCAATCGACTGGTTTGTCCTCCTTGGGGATGGGGATCCGCACAATGTTGCGACAAGATGGACATGGCATGTTCTTGCCCGCCCGGCCGCGGTCGACCTCTAACGGCTCATCACATTGCGGGCAGTTGAATTGAATCGGCGCGGACTTTTTCTGCTTCTCGGTCTCGGATTCCTCGGCCAACAACGCCGCCGCCATTTGCTCAGCGACAGTCGACTTGGGTTTACCGTCCAACCCCTCAGGTTTGGGTACCGGCACGGTAATGAACTGCTGGCAGGTCGAAACCCGGCACTTGGTGCGTTTGCCGGCGAATTCATCCCTGACGCGGTAGATCTCCCCACAATGGGGACATTTGAACTGAATAAGCATATCCATCTACCCACAAAAGCCGATGTGCGGCGGTCCACCCCGAGATGTCTTTCCATTATGCCGCTTGAACAAGCATTCGGCAACGATCCCCCCCCTTGGCAACAGGGCAATCTGCGACTCCGCGCAAGCCAACTCGCCCCAACTCCCCATAGGAAACGACGGACGTCCCTTGGGAACTCGGTTCTGCCTACGCTCCCCGACCGAGCCGCACCCGAATCGGTGCTGGTACACTTGGGAAGCCGGTGTCCGCCACAAACAGAGATCCCGCATGGGGACATTGGGCCTGGTCGGCTGCCGACATCCCTTCGGTGGCCGTGGTAAGGATCAGCTTCACCCCGTCTGGACGTGCAACCAACAACGGACAGGTGACCCGCGGCGAGCCCGGGGTGGTCCACTCCTCCAACCGATCCCCCGTCGCCGTATCAAAACGATACGCGCGCCCGGATTCGACCGGATCGGGGTTGTACATGGCAATGATCACACTGCCATCGCCCGCATCGATCATGCCGTCGGGAAAACCGGGCAACCCTTGCAAGTCAATCACGCGGCCTATCGGTTCGACACGGCCGCTGATCGGATCCAGTCGATAGCGCATCACCTGTTTGGTCGGTGTGTCAATATCATCGAGCAGCAAAGACCCCTCGCGCTCGGTGAGTACTTTGCCATTCGAACAGATTTGCCCCGTCGCCAGGGTATGGATCCGCTGATCGGCCAGCGTGAACAGATAGAGATGGGCCAGCGATTCGGCAAAGTGCACATCTTTGGTGCCAAAGATCACCGCCTGGCCCGCGGGCAGCACCTCACCATCATTAATGATCGTCCGGGGGTGATCGTCGGGAATGCGGGCCAGCGGCTGCCAGTCACCGCTGTGCAAATCCAATAAGCCCAGCTCCTTCTCCCGCCCCAGCAGCACAACGTCCGGCTCATCGGTTGGTAACACGAATCCGGGCCGGGCTGGCTGGGGCAGCACCCGACGTTCAGCGTTATCCCAGAAATACAGGTGCAGCGATCCCTGGGTTGCATCGGTCGCCGTCTGGATATTGACCCAAATGCATGCTTCACGGCCCTCCACCTGGCAGCTGCGCGGGCCCTCGGGCAAAAAAGCATCCTCCAGGCATTCGGGAGCCACGAACACCCGAGCTACATGAGAGGGAATGGTCGCCATGGCAGATCCTCCGTCCAGGAGCCGATTGCATCCTCGCCCAAGCCGCCGGGGCTGAGCGGTCAACCGACAAACACTCCTGATTCTGCCCCGAAATCGATGTTGAAAGCAAACTCCGATTCCGGACGCAGCTCGCCCACCAAGTCGTTGCCCAAATAGGCAATGACCCGCCCCAGTTCCCCCTCGCCACTTCCGACAATCAGATCGGCCTGGGGATCCTCGTTCAGATATTTGCTGGCCACGCGAATCCCACCACGCAACTCCTCATTGCCCGCAAAAAAATTGGCCAAAATGTCCGGGGGCTGCTCGGGATGGCTGATCAGATCGACGCCACTTAGCGCGAGAACCCGCGGCCCACCTCCGGGTCCCCCGCCGCCAATCACATCGGCAAAGCCATCGGCATTCAGATCACCCAGAGCAACATAGGCACCATTGCGCAGGCTTGGCTCGAACAAAAAGAAATCCGGAAACAGCTTTACGGCTTCGCCACTGGCCAGTGCTTGACCGGTAAACCCGGCCACGCGGGGACCACCGCCAAAGCCCGCGGCCACCAGCAGATCGGCCAGGCCATCCGCATTCAGGTCGCCAAGCGCTGGACGCACTCCCCCCCGGAAGTTGCCATCCTCAATGGCAAAAAAGTCGGCGATGACCTGCTGCGACTGGCCATCGAGCACCTGGACGCGTGGCCCCCCTCCTTCATCGGGACTGACCACCACCTCAGCAAAGCCATCCCCATTGATATCGCCCGCGGCCACAAATACGCCCCCGCGAAAGCTGTCCTCAAAGGGCTGCCGCGACCACAGAAACTCCAGCTCGTTATCGACAACGCGAAAAACTTTGAGCCGCGGTGCCTGCCCTGGACCATTGCCGACAATCAGATCGTCGACCTGATCGCCATCGACATCGGCCATGGCCACACGCACGCCCCCGGTGAACTCCGGGGCAAACACCGGCTGTTCGCTCAGCAGATCGCCAGCCGGGCCAAAGATCGCTGCCTGCGGCATCCCTCCCGCGCCGGCGCCGACCGCAAAGGCTTGCGACCTCGGCTCGCCCTCGAGCAACGCCGACTCCAAAGAGATCAACGACGCTGCCCGGCCCAGAGTCCGAGTATCCAGGAACGGACTGGATAGAAGGACACGATCTTCCAGGCTTTCGATGGGGCAGCGCAAACAAGCAGCGTTGAAGCGCAAGGTCATGAAACGCATAGCAACATCTTATGCTTGGCTGGGACCCGAGGAGTCGACCCCAAATTGCCTGGGGGTCGGCAAAGATCTCGCCTGGCCCATGCCGAAGTGGATGGTGGTTGCCGATACGCTCCGGATGCGTCCGGCAGAACCCCTTTCTGCTCTCTAGCCTATCCGCCTTTGGTGTGGATGACGGACGCTCGCCGCAGGTTCCACCCATTCAGGACGCGAAGTCCGTGCTCCGCGTGGGCCGGAGCATTCCTATTGGAAAGAATAACCTTGCCCAGACAATAGCGAGCGACTATCCTCACCTATATCTTGAAAAGTTGTCTCTGAGAGATAGTTTCGTCGTGGAACCGCTGGCCAGCTGTGGTCATCGCGACAACATTTCTGCTGGAAGCTTGGTCTTTCCCCCAAAAAGGAGTCAACAAGCGAATCGCTCCTTTTACGCACGACTTCCTCGACAACAGCTCAAGTAACGCCGTTGCTATTCCGTCCATCCCGCTAGACTGAGGTTCCCCATGAAAACCACCCAACCACTCCAATTTGACCGGTTTGAAAGCCGGGTGTTACCCGCCGTGATGGTCTCTAATTTCGGCGACGACCTTTTGATTGTTGGCACTCCAGGCAATGATGACATCACCGTGCAGGCAAACCCGGGTTATGTCAAAGTCACAGGCAGCCACGTGTCGTTCTCGCCGGACTTTGACCCCAACCAGTTCAAACGCGACCTGGTGATCTCCACCGGTAGCGGCAGCGATCACATCACTGTCAAGCACTCATTTGTACCCGGTAACACCAGAGTCAATGCGGGGCCCGACCACGATAAGATCATCCTGAAAAACTACAACAACGGTGCCGGCGTCCTCGTTCACGCCGGCGAGGGCAACGACACCGTCGCCGTGAAGCACATCTCCGGCGGCACTGACGACATGAATGTGAACCTTGAAGCCGGCGACGATAAAGCCTTCCTGACCCACTTCTCGATCCAGCAAGATATCAACATCAATGATGGGGAAGGCAACGATTTCGTCAAGGTCAAGCACGTCTACTCCGGCCACGAACTCGAGATCAACAACCCGATCGAGCCGCTCGCACGAGATACCAGCGGCCTCGGCGACGACACCTTCAAGATCTCCCACGCCAGCTTTGGCGATGACTTCGACGACACCAAGTGGTACTTCAATCAAGGCCACGACAAGTTGTTTCTCAAGCATGTCCATGTGGGTGAACGCAGTGGGGTCGACGTCCGCACCGAGGGTGAATCCAGCCTGCTCACCGCCGACATCCGCTATGTCAACTTTAGCTCCTCGGTCGTCATGAACCTGCTGCCGGGGCTGGGCGATGTGGTCTCAATGACCAACTTCCACATCAACGGTGATCTGGTCATCGACGGCACCAACCAGCTGAACCTACATGGCTTTTCGCTGACCGGCGCCATGAAGCTCAATACCGCTGGCGCCCAAGACGTTGTGGAAATCTCGCGTGGCTATGTCCCCACACTGGAGGTCAAACTGGGAGGTGGTGACGACCATCTGACCATCACCGATGTCAGTGCCCAGCAAGCCCACCTGGATGGTGGCACGGGCAATAACTCCTTGTGCCTCGTCCACTTCTGGTTTGGCAACGGCTTGACCGGCATCAAGCATTTTGCTTCCGAAAAGATTATCAATTAATTGACCGCTGTAGTTCCGAGCCGTCCTTCGCGGCGGCTCAGCGTTCTTGTCAAGACCCATTCGGGTGGGCAGCCATGGGGGCAGGCACGCCCGACCCCATGGCTGCTAGCGCCACTTCGACAGAGAACTCCCCACGCTCCCGAAAACACACGCGGGTTTTTCCCAAGGGGAAAGTTGTAGCGCGAGCAATCGGATCTCACCTATCCAAGAAAAAATCTGATTTCGGGCGAAAACCAGGTTGCCAGGGCGGGACGTGTCGACTATCCTCCTCTATAGCTTGAAAAGTTGTCTCTGAGAGATGTTTCTGACTCGATACTCCCCCTAGTGGTGATTCCTGTGCTGGATGCTACAGAATTGCTACTTTTTCGCTCAGAACTGACTCGCTGGATTGGCCCCCCCCCTCCTGCAGCCTTCCAATCGACAACGGTTCAAGAACAAAACCTGTTTTTGGTTCCGTCCATCCCTACTGACTGAGGTTTTCGATGAAGACCAAGAAGACTCTGCAATTCGACACGTTTGAAGATCGTATCGTCCCGGCCTCGTTGTCCGTCGATATCGATTTCCAGGCCGACGGCGACATCGAGATCGTCGACAACCGAACCGGCGTGAACAACAACAACGACATCTCGCTGATGGTCACGACGGACTATTTCAAGCTCGTCGACAACGCTTCCGGCCACAAAGTGGAATTTCACAAGCAAAATTTTCCCAATCCATTCACCCGTGATCTGGTCATCAATCTCGACGGCGGCCGGAACAAACTGGTCATGGAGAACACCCGGATTCCCGATGACCTCATCATTAACAACGGCGGGAGGAACGACTTTTCCCTCTACACCGTCCAGACCGGCGATGACATGAAAGTCGATTTCCGTGGGGGCAGCGACAATCTGTACGTCCGCAACGCCTTTGTCCATGGCCGGGTGGACATCGACACTCGCGATGGCGATGACACCGTGCACCTCCAGGCCTCGACCATCCTCAACCAGGGTCGGGACAACCATGAAAACAACATCGACCTGGGTGAGCACGACGACAAGCTGACCTTCGAGCAAATGCACGTGGTCGGCAAGGTGGTGATCGATGATGGTGACCGCCACCGTGAATCGCATGACTACATTCAACTTGGCCACTCCACCATTGGTGGTCAGCTCAAGATCACCGAGCGTGGTGGCAATGATTACGTCAAGTTGGCCAACATGCACGTGGGCCACGAATTCTTCTACAACCCGGACAAGGACGACCGCCAGGTCGGCTATGGGGATGATTACCTCGAGGTCCGCGATTCGCAGTTCGCCAGCGGTCGCCGCGATACGAGCGTTATCGACTTCGTCCGGGGCTACGACGACCTGAAGATGTTCCACAACCACTTCCGCGGTGGCCTCAAGATCGTTACGAAAGGCACCCTCAATCCCAATAAGTTCAACCCCGCCGTCATCAAGGACATTGGGGTGAATGGCGATCTCGACATCAATCTGCTGTTCGGTCGCGGCGACAACCTCGAGATCATCAACGCCCAGGTCAGCGACAATGTGTACATCGACGGCACCGACTACCTGCTGATCGACCGCATCAACGCCCGCAACATGGACATCTTCACCGACGGTGGCAGTGACGTCGTGAAAATCTTCGCGGCCCACATCCAACACGATCTGAAGGTGAATTTGGGCTTGTCGCTCCTCTTCGGTGATGATCGTCGCGACGATAACTACTTGTTGATCAACAACCTCAACGCCCAGAACCTGGAAATCTTGGGCGGCCGTGGGGATGACCGGATCGACCTGTTCTGCATCCACGTGCAGAATAAGATCTTCGTCTTCACCGACGGTGGCAACGATTCGGTCTACGGCAATAACGTCAACTCCAACATCGGTGTGTTCATCGGTGGACGCGGTTTTGACAAACTGGAGATCGAGCACTCCCATATCCGGAAGCTCGTTGACTGGTTCGGTGACCGCTACGATGACTATACCCCGGCTGACTATAATGGGGACTGATAACTCGATCGCTTGATCATCACCTTCGCTCATCCGGCTGTCCCTTTGGGGACAGTCGGATTCTCGTCCGGCTTGCTCCCTAGACCAGCCGTGTAGACGGTCGATTGAGATCGCATCAACATAAATTTTGAATACTATTATATCTTGAATCGCATGCCCACTCAGGTTTCGGGGAAGTGATCCGCGAAGCAGGTCGAATCCGCAACCATTGCCGGTGGCACGGTCGCGCTCTGCCCGATCGAAGACGGGGTGCGCTGGTTGGCTCTGCACCCAATCGAGCGAATTCGCTTTTCAAAATAAAATCAATGCAAGAGAAAAAACTCGCTTGCATCATCCCCGCCCAAGGACTATTCTCATCTATATCTTGAAAAGTTGTCTCTGAATGAATTTCGCTCGGAAAGATCCTCTCTCACCATATTTTTTCATTTATGTGGTGCTGCGGCGATGACTTCACGCGACCAGGATGCGCTGGATGGTCGGTCTCCCCCTTTTGCTGACCATCTTGGGACAACCGTTCAAGCAAAAACCCTGGTTTTGCTTCCGTCCATCCCGACTGACTGAGGTTCATGATGAAGACTACCAAGACACTGCGACTCGAAACCTTCGAAGATCGCATTGTGCCCAGCATTACCCCAGAACTCATTGGCAACAACATCGTCATCCAAGGGGGTCGAGAAAACGATCAAATTATTGTTGAGGTCGATCCCAACCGCCTGGTCATCAAAGATGCCGAAACTTACCAGACCCATTTTGACAGCCACCAAGTGCCGCAAGACTCGGAGTTTTATCACGCCCAATTTGAAGACACCAACGTGGTCATCAATCTCGATGGTGGCGAAGAGAACAGTGCCACGGTCCAGAACTCTCGCATTGATGGCGGCTTGTTCATTGGTCCATTTATGGTCAATGAAGTGAACGGTCCGATGGTCAACGCTCTGACTACGAATCAGCCTTCGTATGAAGTGGTGAGGACCGACGAAAGCCTCTCGGGGAAGGACACCTTCAAGGTGCAAGCCTCAACGGTGTTTGGCAAGGGCATCGAACGGGGCAAACCGAGTATCGTGTTGGTTGGTGGGCAAAACGAAGACCATCTTAGCGTCCGCAACCTCCATGCTCAGGGCTCGGTCCAATTCGAAGATGGTCTGGATCGCAAGAACAATGGCGATGACACAATCGAAGCCTTGTACTCCACCATCCGCGGCGATCTGCGGATTTTCGAAGGCCCCGATGCTAAACGCCGACCGAAAGGGGATACAGTCACCGTGAAGAACGTCCATGCCGGTGGCAAGCTGCTCGTCAACTTCCCTCGCAAGGAGAACTTCGGTCTGGGCAAAGGCAACGATACCTATCTGATCAAAGATTCGCAGTGGGGCACGGGTGGGATCTTGAACTTCGGCAAAGGCGATGACCAGGTCAAGCTCCTGCACAACCACTTCTCCGGCGACTTGGACATCAAGACCAAGGGCACCTTGGACGCCTTGATCAAGGACATTGAAGTCAAGGGTGATTTCTATGTAAATTTGCTGGCTGGTGGTGGCGATCATCTCACCATTGCCAATGCCTTCGTCCGCGAAAATAGCAAAATCCTTGGCTCCGATTATCTGTTGATCGACCGCATCAACACCCAGAACTTGGCGATCTTTACCGATGGCGGCAGCGACATCGTGAAAATCCTCGCCGCCCACGTGCAGTACAATGTCAAAATCAATCTCGGCGTGTTCACCGATGGATTCCGAAATGATAACTATGTCTTGTTGAACAACCTCAACGCCCGAAACCTGACCATCCTGGGCGGCAAAGGCGATGACCATGTCGACTTATTCTGCCTGCACATCCAGAATAAGATTTTCGTCTTCCTGGATGGTGGCTACGATTCGGTCTACGGCAATAACGTCAACGCTTATCAAGGCAAATTCATTGGCGGATCCGGTGATGACAAGCTGATCCTCGAGCACTTCCATATCCCGAGACTGTTTGACAAAGGCTTTGAACGCTATTCCGATTGATGGTTTCGCGAACGGGCTGTTCTTCGGGACCGCCTGATCGAGAACTCCATTCGCCTACAGCCTGTTCGAAAGGACAGGCTACGTCGGTTCTGCATTGCACCACCTTCAGCTCATCCTTCTAGAGCTCGCACGTCGCCTATCTTCCGCAAACTCTAAGTGCAAGCGCTGATGACTTCGCCTGAGAAACACGGCGGTCACTGGCAACAACGCGTTTGGGGGCCGGTGGGCGGTCGGATCCCACGTCCGTCCCAGTGCGCTGGGCTCCGAAATCGACGCTGGCACGGCCTAGTTTTTCTCCAGATACCACTAGAAATTAGCCTACGCCACCCTACTATTCCATGATCAATTGAAATATATATCGCTGTATACTTCAATTATAAGATTACATAGTTTTTTATTTAATATATTATGTAAATAATTATTATTCCGATCGAGGGACCCTTCAGCCTTCTCCCGTCTCATCAACGTCGGGATCAAGCAAACGTGGTACACCTGTGGGTGCGTAACAAAATACGTAATTTCCCCGAATTTACTCTTGCCTCGGGTATCGTGGCTCTTCTATTCTGTCTCTATCTTGATTTGTTGGTTTTGATGAAGCTTCCTGCGCGCAGCTGGCCTTCCCCCCTCTTTTGGTCAGTTGCCGTACCAGGCTGCTCCGCAGACTGGAATGATGCTCATCAAGCCAGCGCAGAAACCCAGGAAGGGAGCGATCGTCATCATGACTGCCTTTCTTGGGGATCGGATCAAGAAAAAAATTGTTTGAGGTTCCGTCCATCCCTTGTTGCAAAGGCACACAGTCATGCAATCAACAACCAACTTGCGGCTTGAGGTCTGTGAAGACCGTGTCACTCCATCCAGCGGCGTGTACGCTTTCGTCGACTATTCGGGTGATGCATTCATCTATGACACTGACGGAGCGGAGAAGATCACGATCGAGAATGTGAGTCACGGCAACCTGGATGTGCTGGTCGGTTTCAGGTATCCCTACGAGATTGAAGTCAAAAACGAACATAAATTCAATGGCGATATTTTTGTTTACGTTGGTGATGCGCCCGAGGGCAAGCAAGACTTTCTGCACGTCCAAAATTCATACATTCCTGGAAGCCTTTTCGTAAAGGTTCCGGGGGATGAGGGGTTGGTCCATGTCGACATTGAACACATCAGCGTGAAAAACTCGATTAAACTTGATCTTAGCGCGATTGGCGGCGATAGCGTCCACATGAGCAACTTCTGGGCAGGGAGGGACGTGAAGATCCTGGGCTCCGACCAGATCAAAATGCACGACTTCTCCATCGGTCATGAACTGTACATCAACAGCCTGACCGGGTACGACTACGTCGAAATCGAGCACTTCCACGCTCCCTATGTGTACATTTCGACCGATGGCGGCGCGGACGATGTCTATCTGTATGACTTCTCCAGCCAGTACGTCTACATCAAGACCGGCGCTCGGTCGGACTACATCTACATGGATGACTTCTATGCCAAGAGCCTGTACATCGACACCGATGGCGGGTCCGACTATGTGTACTTGTATGACTTCTCTACCAACTACCTAGACATTTATACTGGTAGCGGAGATGATTACGTTGATCTGGCCTACTTCTGGGCTGGCACCCTGTACATCGATACCGATGGCGGTCGCGACGATGTCTCTTTGTACGAATTTTCTAGTAACAAGGTGTACATCTTCACTGGTACTGCCAACGACTCGGTGACCATCGCAAAAGGCTATGCTGGCAAGCTCGACGTTCTGCTCGATGGTGGAAATCGCGACTCCCTGTACATCGCCGAGTTTAGCAGCAACAACGTCTTCTTGGACGGCGGTGCCGGCAATCATGATAAACTGGAGCTGAAAAACGTTTGGCTCGGCAACAACCCAACGATTATTCGCTTCGAGAAGAAGTTTGTCTATTGATCTTGTCAACTCGTCGATCTCCTTTGTGAAGCGGATGGGCAACCGGTCATACCGCGACAGTTCCGGTACTTTGGGGTTGCCCCGTCCCGTCACCGGAGATGATCGACGAGACGCTTGATTCGTTTCCATTCCACGACTCGCCCCTCCGGGCCGTGGACTTACGCCAGTCCCCAGGGCAGGACAGTTCTGCATCTTGCCCCAGGGACTGGCTTGCTTCCCGACTCCTCAACTTCCTTTCCATTCTAAGTTTGCGTACATTGTCTCTTTTCGCCATTGTCACCCAAGAGGAGTCTCTTCATCAAGATCGCCGCAATCCGTTCTCGGCATAGTTCCGTTTTGCCTGAGAAGCATCTCCACAGCTATTCCCACATCGAATTTTTCTAAAAAAACATTGCAGTACTGGGTCTGATCTGGCATGATCATGATCTGCTTGAAAAGTTATGTGCCAGCATAGTTCTCGTCCCGGTAACCCTTCCTCGGGTGGTGGGTTTGCACACCACCGGTGCGCTCCAATTTTGCTGGTCTCGGCAGGGCTACTCCCCCACGGTACCCTGCCGAAGTAACCGCTCAAGCAACCAATATTTGTGGTTCCGTCCATCCCATGATTATGGAGGCTTCCTCCCATGCAGACCACCAAAACGCTCCGTCTCGAAACCTTTGAAGACCGCATTGTGCCGACCGTCAATGTCATGTTGGACGAAGGGTTTGATCCTTCGTCCACCTTCGATGATGTTCTGACCATCACCGGGGACGACACCAGCGAACACATCCATGTCAAGATCAGCCCCCTCTACTTCGAGATCAACGGGATTGATGGCACCGAGGTGGTCGTCGATTCCTCAGTCGAAGGCGTTGGCGACCCCCAGAACTTTTTCCTGGGCAAGGTGGTGATCGACATGAACGATGGCAACGACACCGTCTCGATCACCAATAGTGCCATGTTCAATGGCCTCACCCTCAACATGGGCGCTGGCAACGACGACCTGTCCATTGACCAAAACTCGGGCGTGGTGGGCTTGACCGAGATCCGTCTCGGCAAAGGCCGCGACCAGGCCACCGTCTATGGCCAATACTTCGGCCAGTTCAAGATGTATGGCGGTGGAGGCCGCGACACGATGCTGATCGGCAGCGGCGTGCAAACCGAGATGTATGTGTACGGTGGGGGTGGCCGCGACCATGTCACCGTCCAGAACCTATACATCCCCAACGGCATGTATATGGATCTCGGCAATGGCAATGACACCATGGTCCTCGCGGGCGTCTCGACCCCCACGGGGGTGCACAATGGTGGCGATGGCGACGACACCGTCGAGCTCTATGGCGTCTGGCTCGGCAACACCGAGTCGGATGGGTTCGAGGACTAAACGCCGCCTTGACTGCTTCGCTTTTTGGCGGGTCGTCCCTCGCAAGCGGCTCGCCCTTTCTCCACATCACCACCCACAGCCCCACACCAGTTCCGTGCTCCCGGCCTGGAAATCGGCGCTCCCCCGACGACCCATCCAACGGGCGAAGCCCTGGGTTGAAGACCAGTCACTCATCAAACGTAATAATTAATATATTTTAAATAGTATTTCAGCCAATTGAAGCCGCCGCCGATCACGTTCATGGCGCAGCGCCATCAAGACGACAACGTGAGCCTTGGCACAATCCTGGTTTGATTGTCCGTGCCGTCCCAGCCACCAAGCTCGATCCTACTCCTTGGCCCATCTTCTTGCCGGAACCAACCGCGCAGAACAGATTCCACGCCATGGGTAATATTTTGTTTAAAAGTGAATTATCTATGGATTGCTTATTTTTCTCCTTGATACGATATTTCAGCAATGATTTTCCTACAAGAGCTGTGTATTTTCTAGATTGCATGTTCGGATCAGTTGATACAAGATTATGCCAGCCGATTCATCGTTGAAGCCAAAAAGTTTTAGATTTTCCATACAAAAAAACTTGTCTTCAGGCTTATTTCCCCTATTGTGACCAATATCTTGATCTAGTTTGCTTGCTCAGTTATCCCCAAACTCTCTAAATTACCTAAACTAGGTATAGCCGCAGATGGTCTGCGCACACTCCGGGAATGACGCTCAGACAAGTTCAAGATAGTTCTGGGTATGGCCGCAACTTGGGCTCGCGAGCGGCCGTGGACAGAATTCGAAGTGCTCCAAGGTTGTTTTTTGTCCCGTCAATCTCGTAACGCAAGGACATGCAGTGATGAAATCGACCAACCTGCTAAATCTCGAACGCTTTGAAGATCGTTTCGTCCCCTCGGTTACGGTTTCCGACTTCGGCGATCTAGTGGTGGAAGGTGGCAGCTCCAACGACCATGTGGACATCAAGGTGACGCATGATGGCACCTATGAAGTCAAGGTCAGCTATGATGGCTATTATGAACTTTTCAAAGGCAAGGTAACACCAGACTTCAAGCCTTTCAGCGTGTTCGTTCTGGTCGATGGTGGCAAAGATAAAGTCACCGTCCGTGACTCGGACATCCCCGGCGAACTGAACGTGGATCTGGGCGGCAAGCGTGACGACCTGCTCATCAAGAGCACCAGTGTCGGCAAGGCCATCAACATTATTGATGGCGGCGGCAACGATTACGTCAAGGTGGACGCGACCTTCGCCGGCGGTGGGGTCAATATCAACGCCTTTGATGGCAAACTGTTTAGTGGCCGAGGAGATGATACGTTCATCCTCAACAACGTGCACGCTCGCTCCGATTACTACACGGATGTATTGAACCTCGGCAAGGGCTATGATTACCTTGTGATCAACCACAGCCATTTCAGCGAGAAGGAAGGTGTGTTGATCAAGAAGCCTAAAGGCTACCTCGACCTGGAAATCAACAATTCTACCTTTACCACCCCAACGGACATCATCACCTACACCTACAGTGATTATGTGGTGATCAACCATTCGCACTTCACGGATCTGTACATCGATTCGGCAGGCGAACTCTATCTCGAGATCAATAACTCGTCCTTTACCGGAGATGTATATATCTTTTCCGATTACTACGATAACGAATACGGAGGCGATTACGACTATATCGTGATCAACCATTCCCACTTTGCGGATCTGTACATTGATCTGGGCAAGGGTTACGACGTGGTGAAACTGACTCACGTGAATGGCAAAGATTTCTATATTGATAAAGACATTTATCTGTTTACTCAATTCGTCCACGCGAATATCAAGCGTTTCTACGACCGCTATTAATCGCATCGTCGGTGAGCGAGCCGCTCCGCTGGGGCGGCCCTTTTAGAGATCAATATTAATCAACGAATATTGACTAAACGATCCTGATCTCCAGGACGCAAAACACTCGTCGGCAAACTAACGAGCTATCAAGCATACGCTATTTTATATTCGGACTCGTTTTGATTACCACAACCACCTGCTGGTTTGCATTGCTGGCGGCTTGTCGTGCTACTGCTTGGCCACCTCGTCGACGATCTCCGTCGAGGTGGCCGCCGGCGGCCAGTTGCCAAGCCCAGCCAACCTGCAAGCCCATGGTGTTTCGAATTCCGTCGATCTCCTAGAAAAACACAAAAAGGCCTTTATCGATGACTACCTGGAAGAAGTTGCAGTTGGAGTTGTGTGAGGATCGCGTCGTTCCCGCCGTCCTGGTGTCCAACGATGGACCCGGCGATGTGGACCTCCTGATCGAGGGGACCACCGAGGGACAAGCATTACATGTCCAAGTCGGCTGGGGCTTCGTCAACATCCAGCCCCCGGCCATTGTCGAGTTCGCTCCCGGCTTTAACCCCGCACAATTCCGTGGCGATGTGACCATCGACCTCGATGGCACCGAAGACAAGGTTACACT
>CAYPIE010000077.1:0-27713 GCA_964410665.1 uncultured Alcaligenaceae bacterium | reverse complement strand
AGCGCCTCCGAAAGGCGAGCCCCGGACGTCAGTCCGGGGGTTCCCCGCACCGCAATCGCCTCTGCCTCTTTCCCCGCAGCGCAAACGCATCTGCCTCTTTCCCCGCAGCGCAAACGCCTCTGCTTCTGCCGCAGCGCAATCGCCTCTGCTTCTGCCGCAGCGCAAGCGCTTTTGCCTCTTTCCCCGCCTCGCAAGCGCTTCTGCCTCTGCCGCACCGCAAGCGCTTCTTCTTCGCTCGAGGGCCGTTTCGATCTTCGGCCCTTACAAGGATTTCGCCGGTCCAAAGGCAATCGTGGTCGGCCGCGTCAACGGATACTGGTCGAGTACCGTGCGGACGTCTACAAGTGTCACTCGGTCGTAAGCCGCGACCTCGGCATCGACATCCAGGTAGGTATCGGTATACAGCCAGCTCGCGGCAATCGCCTGCATGCGGCCCATCGGCCGTTCGCTGCGGCGTACCAGCCGAGCGGCGAATTTGCTCTTGGCCTGCTGCAATTCTGCCGCATCGATTCCCGCCGACTGGACCTGTTCCAGAATCCGGCGGACAATCGCTCGGTTTTCGCGCAGATTCTCCGGCTCACAGGTGATCCCGGTGAAGAACAACCCGGCAGCTTGGTATTCATGGAAATTCATATCCGCACTCTCGGCCAAACCCGGGTCGACCAGTTCCCAGTACAACCGGCTGCCTAGCTCATCTCCGATCGCTACCGCGAGCAGATCCGCGGCATAGCGCAGTGGTGATTCTGCGGAGGGCCCAGAGCTCATCAGTAACAAATATTCCTGCATCACCTCGCTGTTGGGGATCAGGTGCTCCCCTCCTTGTCCGGGAGCCTCGACCAAGTGATCACGGCCTACTGAGCCGTTGGTCCAGTTACGGCACGCCTGGTCGATCAGTTCCAGGCTGCGGTCCCAATCAAATTTGCCCCCCAGCGACACCAGGATATTGGATGCAGCGTAACGCTGGGTGAAGTAGGCCTCCATCTGGTCGCGGGTCAGGGCGGTGATGCTCTCGGCGGTGCCGAGGACGCTGTTGCCGAGCGGGTGGCTGCCGAAGTGCAGCTGTTGAGCCTTCTCCATGGCCACCCACATAGGCATATCGTCATACATGCTGATTTCTTCGAGGATCACCTTCTTCTCGACCTGGAAGTCCTCCTCACGGAGCGACGGTCGCAGGATATCGGCCAGGATGTCCACGGCCTGGGGCAAATATTCTGGCAAGACCGCGGCGAAAAACACGGTGGTTTCTTCGTTGGTGTAGGCATTGTTCGAGGCGCCGATACGGTCGAAGTCTAGGTTGACGTCGATCGCTTGGCGACGGGGGGTGCCTTTGAAGGCCATATGTTCCAAAAAGTGGCTTACCCCGGCCAGCTCGGCAGACTCATCGCGCGCGCCGGTACGGACAAAAAAACCGACCGCCACCGAGCGGGCGGAAAGGTTGGTCTCACCGATGACACGCAGACCATTGGCAAATGTATGGGTATGAAAAGGCATGAGGATCTCTCAGCAGTGGCTCAGTCGCCCGGCAAGATCAGGGGCTCGGGCCCCAGAGTCAGGATCGATACATTGCAGATCGGGTAACGCTCAAGGTGTTCGGCCAGGACGGTGGGACTCAACCCATCCACAGCCTTCTGGATCTCTTCCACCGAGCGGATGCGGCCCAGATAGAACCAGTCGGAGGTCAGCGAGCTGGCGCGAGCTCCGGCCGATTCCTGCTGCATGATTAAGACCGACTTAAGTCGGGCACGGACGCGGAGCAGTTCATCCTCGCTGAAGCCATCCCGAAGTTTATGCAATTCCGTCAAAGTGACATCGAGGGTTTCCTGGGCCCGCTCGGCCCGAGTCCCGGCATAACAAAACAGCGTTCCTCGATCGCGTGCAGGTTCTAAGAAAGCGTGGATCGCATAGCACAGCCCGCGATTCTCGCGAACTTCGGTAAACAGTCGCGAGGCCATGCCACCGGAGAGCACGCCGACCACCCCACGTGCGGCATAGAAGTCCGCGTCAGTCGGCGGAACGCTCGGCCAGGCCAACATGATCTGGGTTTGCTGTTTGTCCGGCTTAACCAGATGGTCGCGAACTTGGCGGTTGGGTCCAAACTGGGGCAAGGCATCGGCCGGGCCTTGCCAATCGCCGAGGAGCTCGCCGACCTGCTGTCGTAACGCTTGCCATTCGATGTTTCCGGCAACGGCCAGGATGATTCCCTGCGGACGAAAGCAACGCTGGTAGTGGGCGTGAATGGCATCAATGCTGATCGCCTGGATCCCTTCACGAGTGCCAAGGGCATCGCGATTCATCGGTTCGGGATAGAGCCGGCGGCGAAACTCCACCTTGACCAGTTGTTGCGGATCGTCCTCGAGGGCATCGAGCCGCTGCAAACCAAGCTGGCGGACCGACTCCAAATCTTCTGCGGGAAGATGAGGTCGGCGGAGCATATCGGCAAACAGTTCGAGCCCAGCGGGAAGATTGCGGGCCAGGGTCGCCCCTTGGAAGCCCAAGTTGATCAGGCCGACACTTTCATCGCGATCCATCCCTAACTGATCGAGGGCCAAGGACAATGCCCGGCTGCCCCGAGAACCAGCCCCGCGTGGGATCAAGTCGCAGAGCAGACTGGCCAGCCCCTGAAGTTCCGGCGGGTCATAAACACAGCCGGCGGGCACCATGATATTCACGGCGGCACTACGGACATCGGGCATGTGCTCGGCCAAGAGCGTCAATCCATTGGCATATTGATGCGTAAAGATTTCAGCGGACACTCAGCGGTTCCTTGGGGTGGGGAGTTCAACCAGTTCCACGGCCCGATAGACCGTCTTGTAACAACGGAAGCCCAGCCGTCGATAGAGTCGCACCGCCGCTTCGTTCTTGGCAGTGACCTCCAGGGAAGCCCGATCCAGGCCGCTGGCGCGAAAACCATAGAGGGCCTGCAGCAACAGCAAACTTCCTAAGCCGAGGCCGCGCTGCGTCGCTAGCACCCCCAGGTTTTGAATGGCCCCCACGCCATGGGCATCCCGGACGCCCTGGACGGTACCGCACGGACCCTCCGGCCCGGTCAATAGCCAGGTGGCCAGGGGACAGAAGCCGCTCCGTCGGCTAATCGATTGCATCAGTTCCTGGCAGCCCCAGGGGGAACTCAAGCTAGGAAAGACCGTGGCATCGATTTCATTTCGGAAGCATTGGTACTTGACCTGGGCATGGGCTTCCAGGATGTCCAGGTCCCAAGGGATCAACTGAAAGTAGGCCGGCAGATCCGGCCGCGGCGGCAGGTCCGGTAACCGCCGCTCCATGCGGTAGCGCTTGAAGTAATGGAGGTTGGACATCTTCCCACAGACTCCCACACCCCGGGCGAAGCTCTTGCCTCATGGTAGCACTCCCGAAACCGGCCAGCAAACCGAGCCGCTTAGGGTCGCATCTGCTCATAGTACCAGTCCCAGAATTGTCCGATGTTGGGCTCCCGATCGGCGAGCGACGGGCCTGGCTGATAGCGTGAGGAGAGCACACCAGCATGCTGATTTTCACATAAAGACCAGTCCTGCTCGGCGGTCCGCTGCCAGAAGGCAATCAACCGTTCCAACGCATAGTCGCGGCGTTCTCGAGCCTCGGCATGGACTAGCCAGGTCATACAAATTTGCGTTGCACTGGCCGAAAGCGGCAACAAGCGGGTGGTCACGGCATGATCGGTTGAAGCATGACACCAAAAGTTGGGAAAGGTGGTGACCCGACTTACACTGCCGTCGGCTTGGGTAAACGCCCCCAGCCGCCTGGCGACCACTTCTTGACCATCGAGGGACTCCGAAAGAAAGCCCTGACGCAGGGGCGTTCGATTGGCCCGAAACCACTTCCCCGTCATCTGCGAAGAGTTGCGGACGACTCGGGGATCTTGCCCCAGTGCGGCCCACTGTTGTTGACAACGCTGGGTTTGCGCCTCGATTTCCTTGGTGGAACTGGGATCGTCCCAGCGTGTATCGTAGGTCGCCTGGCAATATTCGGGATGATTGGCTGGGCAGTGGTAGCACTCTCGATTGTTCTCGACAATCAGTTTCCAATTGGCCAGGACCGTGGTTTCCATCCGGTAGGCCACCCGTGCGCTAGCGAGCTCATAAGGTGCAAGAACGCTGGCGATTGCCTGTTGTGCCTGGACAAACGAAGGAGGAGTATCCCCTAAGTGGATGAACAACAAGCCAGCCACCTCCTCGATTGCCGCGGGGATCAGCGAGTAGGCTTGTTTGTCCAGGGGCATCTGACTGCCTGCCGTAGCCAACAGGCGTCCATCGCTGGCATAGCACCACTGGTGGTAGGGGCAGACAATTTGCTGAAGCGTGCCTTGTTCCGCCGTGCACAGTCGACTGCCGCGATGGCGACAGACATTATGCAGAGCACGCAACTGGCCCTGATGATCGCGCATTAGTAGGAGCGAATCATTCCCTAGGGTGAACAGCCGATACTGTCCGGGCCGAGCGATCTCGCAGGCATGGCCGGCAAACAGCCAGGTGTTCCCCCAGAGGATCCTGCGTTCGTGTTGGAACACACCCTCCTCGGTATAGAATTCTTGTGGCAGGGTGTGGCCCGCTTGATAGGCCGCGAACAACTCCGAGTATGTCATTCGACCTTCACTTCTACCGGCTGGGTCCGGACAACCGCGGCTTTACGCTCGACTGGCCGGACTGACTTCCGGGCGAAATACACGCAACTGCTCAACATCAACAGAGTGCCCCCAGCCGCCAAGGCGTAGCTAAACAGGCGTAGAAAGGTCAGCCATTGAATATCCGCCTGACCGAGATCCTTGTAAAGCTGTAACACCACCGAACCGGTATACCCCAGGGCATCGGCCAAATAGATGGCAAACACGGCTGTGCCGGTAATCCGGAGCGAGGCGATCATCCGGTCAAACAGCATCGAGCCAAACGGGACATAGGCAAAATAGGCGCCTAGACCGATCAAAATCATCCACTGCAGCCCGGTGATCGACCCTTGATCCAACAGCCAAGTGCCGATACCCAATAGAGCCAGCCCAAAGGCCATCACTAGATGGGCGGCCATCAACCCCCAGCGATTATCGCGGATCAAGGCCAGGAAACCCAACGGGAGGGTAACACCAAAGCCCACCCAGAGTTCGGAGCGGGAAAAAATCGCCGGCGTATCGGCGTAACCCAGTGCCCGGAACACTTCGGCCCCATAGTTATCGCGGATGTCGCGAAACGCTGTCAAAAAGAAGTAGACCACAAACAACAGGATCAATCCCAGGGCAGCCTGGCGTAGGAAGGCCCAGCGCTCTGACGGATCCATCGCCCGACGCTCGACCCGTTCAAACTCATCGGCAAGACTGGGAGATGGGATCTGATTGAGCAGCCAGACCGCCAGCAAAAAAAGGGGCAGGAACACTAGCCCTGTTGTAAAAGGCATCCAAAATTCGCTGATGTCCTGCTGCTGCATGAAATAGCGGCCCACGTCCTTGGTGATGCCGCTGGCAACGATATACGAGCAGCTCAAACCAGCCAGCAGGAACTCGCTGGTGCGTCGCCCTTCGAGGTAGCTGACCACCAGTCCCCAAACCATGCCCAAGGGCAGGCCATTGAAAAAGATCGCCGCGACCTTCCAGGAGCGAGGGGCGATGGCAAACAGCAACAATGCCAGCTCGGCCAGCAGAATAAAGCCGATCAGCAACCAAGCGCGATAGTTGCCTCGAGCCTCCGAACAAACCTTGATGCCCAAATACTTGGATAGGGCATAGCCAATGATCTGGCTAATCACAAAGGCGGTTTTGAGTTTGACGCTAGTGCCCAAAAAGTACAAATCCGCATATTCGGCCGCAGCAAACGGCTTGCGGAAGGCATACATGCAAAAATAGGTCGTGAATGCGACCAAGATGACATAGGTCGTGAAGACCCCCGTCGGAGCGGTCTGCAGCCAGCGTGTTAGGCGAGAGCCCCTCGTCACGTGCGGATCCCTTCCAAGAAGTGCCTCAACCCCGTTTCCGACTCGCAGACAAGCGTAGGGAGTCGGGCCCGGACCGGCCACTGGCTCGCGACATCAGTTCGGCTCGAACGCAGTGGCGTGGTCAAGCGAGTTCTTGCCGTACTACACTTTGGGCATGCTCGGCAAGGAGTCCGGCCTTAGCATCCTTTCGAGGTAGACACTTAGGCAAGCGTTTGCGTGATGGTGCTCCGGCAAAACCTGATCCTCCCTGGGGCTGGAAGGGTCTAGAGGCGAATGGCTTGCTTGGGGTGGTTCGGGCTATCCGACCGGATTTGCTTGCAGGCGAGCATCGCTGCTACCTATTAAATTTACCGAAGCTTTGGTGGCTGCGGGCTGCGGAGGCGCTCGAATCGGATCCGCAGTAAAATCGGATCCACGACGACCCATTTATGAGCAAGCTGTTCTAGAATCAAGCGAGGGGCCTGGGTTGACCACACTCAGGGGCAAAAATAGAATGCCACCATCCCTAATCGAGCTGTTCATCCCGCTGGCGTTCCTGCTCGCAAATCCCCGCAGGCAGGCGTTGGCCACTCGGACTTGGACCCACTGGGATCGCCTGCATATGATGTAGTGGGACGAGATGGGCAACGATTCCCCCGTGGGGTACACGTTGGTTCAAACGAACCTGGCTCAGTCGAACGATTCGCACTCCCACGATCGGACTTCGGTCCACTCGCCGGAGCCAACCTAGTCGGAGAGGGCATGCATGTTTGAGCGATTCACGGATCGCGCCCGGAAGGTCATGCAACTGGCCAACCAAGAAGCGCAACGATTCAACCACGAGTACATCGGCACCGAGCATATCCTGCTAGGGTTGGTCAAGGAGGGGTCCGGTGTCGCCGCGAATGTATTAAAAAATCTGGACATTGACCTCCGCAAGATCCGAATGGAGGTCGAGCGCATCGTGCAGACCGGCACTGGCTCGGATATGGTCACGATGGGCAAGCTGCCGCAAACCCCGCGTGCGAAAAAAGTGATCGATTACTCGATCGAGGAGGCACGCAACCTCAATCATAACTATGTCGGCACCGAGCATTTGCTGTTAGGCCTGTTGCGCGAGCAAGAAGGTGTGGCGGCACAGGTGTTGATGAACCTTGGGCTCAAGCTCGAGGATGTTCGCGAAGAGGTTCTCAATCTGCTGGGGCACAATCCGATGGATGCAAGTGAAAGCGGAAGCACCAGTGAACGGCCAACCAGCCGTAGCAAGTCGAAGACACCCGCTCTGGACAGCTTCGGCCGCGATCTGACCGAATTGGCTCGCCAGAGTAAGCTGGATCCGGTCATCGGCCGGGCCAATGAGATCGAGCGGGTCATCCAGGTCTTGAGCCGCCGCACCAAGAACAACCCGGTCCTCCTGGGGGAGGCGGGCGTTGGCAAGACTGCCATTGTCGAGGGGCTGGCTCAGCTTATCGTCGACTCAAATGTCCCCGAATTGCTGCGTGACCGTCGCATTGTCGTGCTCGACCTGGCCATGATGGTGGCAGGCACCAAATACCGTGGCCAATTCGAGGAACGCATTAAAGCGGTCATGAACGAGGTGCGTCGGGCCAAGAACACCATCCTGTTCATCGATGAGCTGCACACCCTGGTCGGTGCCGGTGGTGCCGAGGGGGCCATTGATGCCAGTAATGTGCTCAAGCCTGCACTGGCGCGCGGCGAAATTCAGTGCATCGGCGCTACCACCCTCGACGAGTACCGCAAGTACATCGAGAAGGATGCCGCCCTGGCCCGCCGCTTCCAGGAGATCATCGTTAACCCGCCGTCGAGTGACGAGGCGGTCGAGATCCTCAAGGGCCTGCGTGACCGCTACGAGTCGCACCACCGGGTGCAAATCCAGGATGATGCCCTCAAGGCGGCCGTCAAGCTGTCCGACCAGTATATCACCGGTCGCTGTCTGCCGGACAAGGCTATCGACGTCATCGATGAAGCCGGTGCCCGTGTTCGCCTCAAGGCCATGACCCGGCCACCGGATCTCAAGGAACTCGATGATGAGATCGAGCGGCTCAACCAGGAGAAGGAACGCGCGGTCGCCGAGCAAGACTTTGAAAAGGCCGCCCACCTGCGTGACCAGGCCGACCGGGCCAAGAAACGCAAGGACCAGATCACCCGTGAGTGGCGTGAGAAGTCGCGGGAAGCCGATGGCGTGGTCGATGAGGAGATCATTGCCGAGGTTGTCAGCAAGATGACCGGCGTCCCACTGAAGCGGCTTGAGGACAACGAGACCACTCGGTTGCTCAAAATGGAAGATGAGCTGCATACCGCTGTGGTCAGCCAGCACGAAGCGATCGGCGCTATCGCCAAGGCAGTGCGTAAGAGCCGTGCCGGCCTCAAGGATCCCAAGCGGCCGATCGGTAGCTTTATCTTCGCCGGCCCCACGGGTGTCGGTAAGACCTTGCTGGCCAAGCGATTGGCCCAGTTCATGTTCGGCGACGAGAACAACATCGTGCAGCTCGACATGTCTGAGTACATGGAGAAGCATAATGTGAGCCGCCTGGTCGGTGCCCCTCCGGGCTACATCGGCTACGAAGAGGGTGGCCAGCTGACCGAGAAGATTCGCCGCCGGCCGTACAGCGTGGTGCTGCTCGACGAGATCGAGAAGGCCCACCCCGATGTGTGGAACATGCTTTTGCAGATCATGGAAGAAGGCCGCTTGACCGACAATGTTGGCCGAACCATCGACTTCAAGAACACCATCTTGATTATGACCACCAACATCGGTGCTGAGCACATTGTGGGGCGTGACCCGTTCGGCTTCACCAAGAAGGACGAGAACACCTCCTACGAGAAGATGAAGGAAACGCTGAAGATGGAGATGGAGCGGAACTTCCGCCCCGAGTTCCTCAACCGCGTCGACGACATCATTGTGTTCCGCAGCCTGACCCGCGACGACCTGAAGCAGATCGTCAACATCGAACTGGCCAAAGTGGCTGGCCGCCTCAAGGAGAAGGGCCTGGTACTCAATCTCACCGAGGAAGCCAAGGACTTTATCATCGAGAAGGGCACCAGCCTGGAGTTTGGAGCACGACCGCTGCGTCGAGCCATCGAGCACCTGCTCGAGGATCCAATGTCGGAAGAACTGTTGCGTGGCCGCTTCGCAGGGATGGACACCCTCAACGTCCGCCTCGGCGAAGTCGAGAACGAGAGCGGCGAGACCGAGAAGAAACTCATCTTCGAAGCACTGCGTAACGAACCGCCCAACGAAGAACTGGTCCCCGCCGAGGCCAGCGGCGAAGAAAACTGATCCCGCAATGCATATGACGTCGGATTTTCTCAGCTCGGGGGTCTTTACTGACCCCCGAGCTTTTTTTGCCTTGATCAACGCAAGCGTAGCGAATTTCCCACCACCGACAGCGAACTCAAACTCATTGCCGCCGCCGCCCAAATCGGGCTCAGGAAGCTACCACCTGCCAGCGTCAACAATCCTGCGGCGACCGGGATGGCAATCACGTTATAGCCAAAGGCCAACAGTAGATTCTGGCGGATCGTCGTCAGCACGGCCTGACTGAGCTGACGTGCTCGGACAATGCCACGCAAGTCGGGGCGGACAAGGGTAATCCCGGCCGATGCCTGAGCCACATCCGTGCCACTGGCCAGAGCAATGCCAACGGTTGCCTCGGCCAAGGCCGGAGCATCGTTGATGCCATCGCCTGCCATCGCCACCTTCCGCCCAGCAGCCTGGAAGTCGCGAACCAAGGTCTGTTTCTGATCTGGCAACACTTCTGCGTAGACTTCATCGATGTGCACTTGCTTAGCAACGGCCTTGGCTGTCGTTTGGCTATCGCCGGTGAGCATCACCAAACGCAATCCTGCGGCATGTAACCCCTGGATGGCCTCGGCAGTGGTGGAGCGAATGGGGTCAGTGATCGCGATGGTTCCTGCGAATTGATCGTTCAGAGCCATCAACAGCACCGTGTGTCCCTGACGACGTAGTGTTTCCAATCGTTCTTCGTCGGGTAAATCGCGAATGCTCGCCGCTTCCAAGAAGCCAGGGTTGCCCAGAAGGATGGTTTGATTGTCAACGTACCCACGGATCCCCTGACCAGGGACCGTTTCGACTTGGGTTGCTTGGCCCAGCTCGTGTGGCTGCTGCGTGGTGGCCGCGGCAACAATCGCACTGGCCAGAGGATGCTCCGAGCCACGTTCTAAGCTGGCCGCGGTCCAGAGCAACGCTTCCCGAATGATGCCCGGGGCTGGGTCGACCTGGCTAACCCGGGGTTTCCCCTCGGTCAGGGTACCGGTCTTGTCGAACGCAAGCGTATCGACCTCGACCAACTGTTCCAGGGCCACACTATCGCGGAAGATCACGCCTTGGCGTGCCGCTCGGCCGGTGCCAACGACAATGGCCATCGGCGTGGCCAGTCCGAGGGCGCAGGGGCAGGCGATAATCAGAACACTGATGGCACTCACCATCCCTAAGGAGAACGCTCGATCTGCTGGGCCAAATACCCACCAGCCCACCAGGGTCAGCAGACTCACCAGAACGACAGCCGGGACAAACCAGGCTGCCACCCGATCCACTAACCGCTGTACCGGCATCCGTGAACGTTGGGCTGCCCGCACCAGGTTGGCAATGTCCGCCACCATGGTCTCGCTACCCGGCCGTGTGGCCTGGATGATCAGGCTACCGGTGCCATTGATCGTGCCGGCGATCACCGTATCTCCGGGGCACTTTTCGACCGGCAGGGGTTCCCCAGTGATGACCGATTCGTCGATACTGGTACGCCCTTCTTCGATTGCTCCGTCCACGGGTACCTTCTCACCTGGACGGACTCGAACTCGGTCTCCGGTTTGGATCATCTCCACGGGCACATCATCCTCGGCTGCTTGGCCGTGCAGCTTCCGGGCCGTCTTGGGCAGCATGCCCAAGAGGGCGCGAATCGCCTGACCCGTCTGGTGGCGTGCTTTCCCTTCAAGCACCTGCCCAACCAACACCAAGACAATGATGGCGGCGGCTGATTCAAAGTAGGGCTCTACCGCACCGTGGACCCGTACGACTCCATCGGGGAAAAAGCGGATGCCCAACCAAGCCTCCACGGTTGCGGCCAAGCTATAGACAAACGCGGCCAGCACCCCAAGCGCAATCAAGGTGAACATGTTGGGACTGCGGTGAAGGATCGAGCTCCAGCCCCGCTCAAGAAACGGCCAACCCGACCAGAACACCACCGGCAAGGTTAGCAATAACTGTAGTCCCAGAAAGGCGGGTGGCCCCAATCGCCGGATCAGCGAATGCCCGGTAAACATATCCACCATCGCCAGGGTCACCAGCGGTACCCCAAACAAAAGGCTACCACGGAGTCGTCGCATGAGATCCTGGGTTTCTGGATCCTCGGTGGACTCGGCGGTGGGTTCGGCCGGTTCCAGGCCCATACCACAACGAGGGCAGGGTCCTGGCTGGTCGCTCTCGACTCCCTCACACATCGGACAGATGTAGCGTGTCCCTGGCTTGGCGGCCGGGGGGGTGGGGGAAGGTTGCTGGCTGGGATGGATATAACGATGCGGGTCGGCCTGGAACTTGGCCTGACAGTGGTGGCAACAAAAGAAATAGGTCTGGCCTTGATAGTCGATCTGGTGGGGAGCCTGTTGTGTATCGACCTGCATGCCACAGACAGGATCGATCACCTTGGTCGAAGTAAAGAGGTTCTGGCTGTTCATCAGGGCTGCTCCCGGACAGGTGCCACCGGTACCAATGGTCTGCTGAGGGCATTGTACGGACGGCGAGGCAAGGTCCTCGAGCAGGTCCAAGCTTCGCGCCACGGAAGTACGTCTCGAGCACGCGGGAAGCGACCTGCTGCGAAGACCAGGAACTAGGCAAGTCCAAGCCTGGGAACTTCACGGGCAACAGCCACCCTTCCCGGTCATCGGTAAGATGCTCCTTGAGCGAAACCAGCTCGATTCAAATTTTTGCAACATTTACAAGCCATCGAACGGCACCTGCTACAGTCGGGTCGCCTTACCCATTCCACAAGTTCCTTACAGAGCAAGGTTTGCAATCAAAGAAACCGTCTTTTTGGCTGGCCGAAAAGGGCTTGGCTCTCGGTTTGCGGTATAGACTTTCGCAACTCGAAAAGCCACCGCGGATACAGGGATCAAATCGTGGACCGCTCTGGAGGCACGTGGGCATGAAGACCCGTCTGGCAGGGATCGCACTGGTAGTCATGGTCACGCTGACCGCGTCTCCACTTTGGGCCGCTAACTTTTCGACGCGGAATTTTGTTGTCACTGCTCCCACCGCCCAACTCGCTCGTGAGTTTGGTCAATGGGCCGAATACTATCGCAAGCTCAAAGCGGAAGAGTGGCTGGGTCAAGAAATGCCACCTTGGTCCCGGCCTTGTCCGTTGCGGATCAAAGTGACCCGCAACGGTGCCGGTGGAGCGACCACCTTTCATTTCGGCAATGGTCAGGTCTATCAAAGTATGGAGATTGAAGGCTCGCTCGACCGCTTGCGTGACAGTGTTTTACCCCACGAAGTTACTCATACCGTATTTGCCCACTATTTTCGCCAGCCGGTGCCACGCTGGGCGGATGAAGGTGGATCGGTGCTCTCAGAGGATCGCATCGAGCGGGCTCGCCATGACCGGATGTGTCGACAGCTCCTCAACGCGGGCAGAGGGATGCAGTTACGCGTGCTGTTTAGTCTGAAGCAATATCCCCGTGATGTGATGGTGCTTTACGCCCAAGGCTACTCCGTCAGCCGCTATCTGGTGGATAAAGGTGGCCGACCCAAATTTTTAGCCTTTCTCGCCCAAGGGATGCGTGAAGGCTGGGACCGTGCGACGCAGACGCAGTATGGCTATTCCTCGGTCAAGCATCTGGAGCAGGATTGGCTAGACTTCCTTCGCTCAGAGGATTCGTTGCAAGTCCATCAGCGTGACCCGGTCGGCACCCGTGGTCCTGGGACGGAGGCGTCGGAGACGACTGTGGCCAGTCGGAATGCTCCGATTGTCATGCGGGACTTCACCCCACCGGCCCAGCCCACCCTATACGCTCCTGTGTTGGCCCGTGGCGCCTCGCCCGATCCCACCACCGAGACGGGACCGAGAACTGGTGGCTCGACTGGCTGGAATCAGTCGCCACGCCGCGTGCAGGTCAATGGGCGTGCTGCTCCTGCGGTTCAGTTGTTTCCCCCGGAGCCATTGCCTCCGGGTCCAGGCGGTCGCTAAAGTAGGTGCAGAACTCCAGCATAGACTCTGCACCCATGACCATCGATCTCACCACGCAACTGAACCGACTGCAACTACGCAACCCCCTCTTGGTCGCTTCCGGCACCTTCGGCTATGCCCGCGAGCTCGCGGGTGTTGTCGATTTTGCTTACCTCGGTGGGGTGATCCCCAAAACCGTCACCCGGCAACCACGGATCGGCAATCCTCCGCCGCGTACGGTGGAAACCTCCTCGGGCATGCTCAATGCAATTGGCTTAGACAACGATGGCATCGAGCATTTCATCCGCTCGCACCTGCCCTATTTAAGCTCGCTGCCGACAGCCATCATCGCCAATATCGCTGGCAAGACCGAGGACGAGTTTGTCAGGATGGCAGAGATGCTCGATGCGGAGTCGGGGTTGGCGGGAGTCGAATTGAATTTATCCTGCCCCAACGTTGCCGGGGGGACCGACTTTGCCATCGACCCCGCGGTCACCCGCCGGATTGTCGCCGACTGTCGGGCGGTCTGCCGGCATCCGCTCTTGGCCAAGTTGACGCCGAATATCACGAATATCCTGCCGGTGGCGGAAGCCGCACTCCAGGCAGGGGCCGATGCTCTTAGCATGACCAATACCTTTCTGGGGATGGCCATTGACTGGCGGCGACGACGACCGATTTTGGGCAATACCTTGGGTGGCCTGAGTGGACCCGCCATCAAACCACTGGTCCTACGCATGGTATGGCAAACCGCCCGTGCAGGCCTCGGCCCCATTGTCGCCGTCGGTGGTATTGCGAGCCTGGATGATGTGTTGGACTTTCTGGTGGCCGGGGCCAGCGCGGTGCAGATCGGTACTGCGAACTTTTATGACCCAACGGCCGTGGTTCGCATTGTCCAGCAGTTACCCGAGGCTCTGCAGACGCTGGGAGCAGAATCGGTGGCCGAGGTGGTAGGGACGCTGCAGGTTGACTGAAAGCCAGGGCGCGGGAATTGCCAGAAGCGATTGCGATAACAAGCGGCAGAGTCGGTTGTGATGCGAAGCGGCAGAGTCGGTTGCGGGAAGTCTGGAAGAGGCAGAAGCGCTTGCGGTGCGGGGAAAGCGGCAGAAGCGCTTGCGGTGCGGGGAAAGCGGCAGAGGCGGTTGCGGTGCGGGGAACCCCCGGACTGACGTCCGGGGCTCGCCTGAAGAGGGCAGAGCAAGAGCTCCGGAACTTACGTTCCTGCGCAGTGCACAGTTTCTGCTCTTGCGAAGGACGTCAGTCCGAAGCTCTGTCTACGCTGGCGATTCGTTGCAACTTTCTTGCAGTCAATCACTTTTGTCGTCGCAAGAGCCTCCGAAAGGCGAGCCCCGGACGTCAGTCCGGGGGTTCTCCGCACCGCAATCGCCTCTGCCGCTTTCCCCGCACCGCAAGCGCTTCTGCCGCTTTGCATCGCAATCGCTTCTGCCGCTTTGCATCGCAATCGCTTCTGCCGCTTTGCATCGCAATCGCTTCTGCCTGTTCGCACCGCAATCGCTTTTGCCGCTTCTAATTGCAACCGCTGCTGCTTCCTCGCAACGCAAACACCTCCGCCGCTTCTCGTGTTCGCTGTCGTTTGAATTACGCCTTTTTGGCCACAACCGCCGCCACCGGCAAGGACCAGATGCTCAAGCTGCTTTGCGAGATCACGGTAAAGCCCGCCTTTTGGAGCAGGGCCGTAACATCGATCGGCCGACAATCGACGATATGCGGGAAATGCCGATGCATCCACACATAAACCTTCTCGAGAGTGCTCGCCGACTCGCCTTCTGGAACGGTGGCCATGCTCACCACGCCCAGCCGGGCACCAGGATGTAATACCCGCTGGCACTCGGCCAAAACCGTAGGAATATCGTCTTCGGGGAACAGTTCCAGCGTAAAGCTGGTAAAGACCGCATCCATACTCTCGGCGGGATAGGGAAGTTCACGGGCATCCCCGAGGGTCAGTTCGACCTGATCCGACAGTCCAGCCTCGCGTAGCTTCTCCTGAGCCACAGCCTGCATGCCCGAGGAAATGTCGATGCCATGGACCTTTCCAGTCGGCCCAACCAACCGGGCCAGATTGATCAGGCTGTTCCCGGTGCCAAAGCCAATCTCCAGCACGGTCTCGCCGGGCTGCAACTGCAAGGCGGCCTCACCGGTTTCCCGGGCACGGTGCTCATTGGCATCGGCAATGAAGTCGTAGGCCTGGCTGATGCGGTCATAGAAGGCCCGGTTCGAAGCATGGTGTTCTTCGGGAATCGGTTGCATCGGGGTTTCTCCAAAAAAGCTCCAGGTGTGGCCGCCGGATTGTGGGCAAGTATACAGTTTCTCAACGCTTTTGGTCGGTGCTTTGACCATTTTTGCGACCTAGCCCGGACTGAGAACCCCCACTGGACAGGCTTGGGGGGTCCATGCTACGTTTCCCGCCGTTGCAGGGATGCCCCATGCTGTCCAAAGGATGACTGGCCTTGACCCTTTGTCCACCCACGGCGCCACGCCGTCTCGTGCTTGCGGCCGTGACCAACTGGCTGGCCTTTGCTGCCACGCTGTTGACTGCCTTTTTTCTCTTCCCATACCTGACGCAGCAATTGGGTGACCGGGTCTATGCGGTCTGGTTATGGGTGGAGTCGATCTTGGCGTACTTCACTCTCCTCGATCTGGGCGTTGCCGCCTGCATCGTCCGCTATGTTGCCCGCTTCCATGCGACGGGCGAGCAGACTGAGTTAAACCGCATGGTGTCGGCGGCGCTGGTCTGCTTTATGGCCGCCGCCGCCATTATTCTGCTCGGCGGGCTTATCCTGGCCCCATTGCTGACGCCGTTGCTCGAACGACGCACCGAGGGAGCACCCGGGATCTTCGCGTTTATCCTGGTGATGGCCACAAATCTAGCGTTGCTGTTACCACTCAGTGTCTTCCCGTCGATTCTGGATGGTTTGCAACGCTATGCCGTCAAAAGTCTGATCCGGATCGTGTTTCTGGGTCTTCGGGTGACCGGCATGGTTTGGGTGTGCGAACACCACCCCGGCCTGCTGCCACTGGCACTGGTTTACACTCTGAGTCATCTAGCCGAACATCTGGCGTTTGCGGTCCTGGCTTTCGTGTTTCTGCCGGGATTGCGTTTTCGCATCGGTCTGATTGACCGGGAAACCCTGCGTCGGGTCCATGGCTATAGTGTGGATGCCTTTCTGGCCATGGTTGCCGGGCGGATTACCGTTCAGTCGGGGATGGTGGTCATTGGCTTGTTTTTGGCGCTTCCGCAGGTGACTTTCTTTGGGATTGCCGCGCGGCTGGTCGAATATGCCAAGGCCTTATTGCGATCCGCTTCCACCACTCTGACACCGGCCATCAGCAGTCTGGAAGCCCGGGGCGATCGGGCGGCCATCCGGGAGATCCTGATTCGAGCCACCCGCTGGCTGTTGTACCTGATGTTGCCCGTCCAGGTTGGGCTATGCTTGTTTGGAGCCCCATTCATTCAGCTTTGGATGAAGGATCCGAGCTATGCGGTGGCCTGTGTGCCGACACTACGCGTGTTGAGCATACCGCTCAGTCTGGTCATCGCCCAGTCAGTTGCTTCGCGTATCCTCTATGGCTTGGGGCAGTTACGCTGGTTTGCTCGGCTTGCCCTTCTGGAAGCCTTGGTGAACCTTGTGTTCAGTCTGATACTGGTCAAATTGCTCGGAAGTATTGGCGTCGCCTGGGCCATCGTGGTGCCCAACGCCTTATTCTGCGTCATGGTGATTCGCATGACCCTGCGTTTGACCGACGTATCGTTGCGGGACTATCTTGAGCAATGCTGGGGACGGCCGGTCATGATGTTGGTCTTGCCCATACCGATTTGGTTAAGTTTACTAACTCAGGTTGAGCCGACCCGCTGGAGCCTGTTGGCTGGGGTGGTTGCCGCCGGTCTGGTCCCGTTCGCGGCGGCGGTCCTGGTGGTGGAGACCAGGTTGCTCCAGCGCATGCGTGTGCTCCGTATCCGGCTTCCCCGATTCGCGGAATCGGTTTCCCGGTTCTAGCCGTTCTATCGGTGATGCCATAAAGTTTTGCTAGCTTTCCCCGTCGGGTCGGTAGCTTCAATTGCGAGGCATGCAGCGCCGACCTAGACTAAGGCTTTGGCATGCTTCGCCGCGCCCGATGCAAGAGGGCTTCTCCGGTGCATTCCCCAACGTTGCTTGGCAAACGAGGAACAACAATGGAAAAATGGTTGTGCTGGGGATCCCTCGGCGTAGCCGCGGTGCTGGCCTTGGTATTCCTGCTCGACCTGCTGGTTGGCGTCCCGTTCGCCTCGGCGGTTCCCGAGGATGGCGGTCAACCGTTTTTACTGGTGGATATCGCAGGACTGCTTGGCAGTGGCATTGTCGCTTTTTTGGCGTATAGCGCCATCCGTGACCTGAAGTAAGCCACACCCGTTAATGACCTGAGCCCTGGTCGCTGACGGGATGGGTCGCTTCGGCCTGAGCAAGTCGAATCAATTCTTCCACGATTCCTTCGGTGGTCTCCACAATTGCCTCGCCGTGCACGGGGAAACCCAACTCCTTGACCGCGGCACTGGTCACCGAGCTGATAGTCACCAGTCGGGTCCGACCCTGGAGGATCCGGCCGCGAATCGTGTCATCGACCTGACGCAAAAACGCCCGGGCAATGTTCGATGAGGTGAAGGTGACAAAGTCAACTTCCCCGCGGCGAACATGGTCAAAAATCTCCGCGTCGCTATCCACCGCATCCCGTTGCTGATAGGCGACCACCTGTTCGACCGTGGCCACCGTGCCCACTTCCTCACGCAACAGTTCACGACCGCGGTCAGCCCGGGCCAGAAGCACGCGCTGGCCGGCCGCCTGTTCCTTGAGCAATACGGCAAGTACCTCGGAGCGAAAGCCTTGCACTGGTACTAAATCGGGTTCCAGATGAAAGCCACGCAAGGCCTCGGCCGTCGCCGGCCCGATCACTGCGAGCTTGACCCTGGCCAAATCCCGCAAGTCCCGGCCGCGCTGACGCAAGCGGCCCAGGAAGTACTTCACGCCATTGACGCTTGTGAAGACTAGCCAGTCGAATTGGCCCTGTCGCAGACGATCCAAGGCCCTATCCACCTCGGTCCAGTTCGCTGGCGGGCTGAGTTGAATCACCGGCAGGTGAAAGGGCACCGCCCCAAGCAGTTCCAGGCGACGACTTAGCTCGGCGACCTGGTCCACTGGCCGGGTGAGCAGCACCCGTCGGCCGACCAACGGACGTTGCTCAAACCATGACCGCTCGGGCCGTAGCTGCACCACCGACCCAACCAGCACGATCGAGGGGGTGTCGATACCATGTCGGCGGCGGACTTCCTCCAACTCGGCCAGCGGCGACAACACCGACACTTGCTGACCTGTCGAGGCGAGATGCACAATCGCGCTCGGAGTGTTCGGATCCACCCCATGACGGATCAATTCCTGAATGATCAGGGGCAGACGGGCGATGGCCATGTAAATGGCCAGGGTGCCAGGAAAGCGGGCCAAGGCTGCCCAGTCGAGTCGGGTGGTTTCCTTGGTCGGGTTTTCATGCCCGGTGATCAGGGCCAGCGCACTGGCATGCTGCCGATGCGTCAACGGAATGTCCATGGTCGCCCCTGCGGCCAAAGCCGCGGTAACTCCTGGAACAATCTCATAAGGTATGCCCGCACCGCGCAACGCTTCGGCTTCCTCACCTGCGCGGCCAAAGATCAACGGATCTCCACCTTTGAGCCGAACTACGATCTTGCCCGCTTGGGCATCCTCGATGAGCTTGCGATGAATATACGGCCAGCGTTGTGGATGTTCCCCGGGCAACTCATTGACACACAGACACTCTGCACCTGGTCGCACATGCTCGAGGATCCTGCGGGAGATCAGCTGGTCATACAGCACAACATCGGCCAGGCGTAGACATTCGACGGCGCGTAGGGTCAGCAGACCGGGGTCGCCCGGGCCGCCACCGACCAAAAAGACACGTGGAGATGGAGAAATGTCCATCGGTACCTCGGAGTCGGACCCCGCCGGGGGTCCGGAGCAGCTCACAGCTCAAAACTAGGCGGCGTGGTCGTCCCGGCAACGCCCATCCGTGGTCGCGGCCACCTGCAAGCGTCCCTAGACGGCCACCTCATCATCATCGACCAGTTCCTCAACCTCCGGACGCGGCAGGACGGTGCACAGCCAGATCCCCAGCAGATACAGGGCCATCATTGGGGCAAATAGAAAACTCATCGACACCGCATCGGAGGTAGGCGTAAAGATCGCCGAGGCTGCCGCCAGACAGATCACCGCAATCCGCCAGCGTTTCTTGTAGTCCTCGACCCGAAAGATGCCGATCCGCTCGAAAAAGAGCATGAAAATGGGCGTCTGGAAGGAAATGCCAAAAACCAAAGGTAAAATAATCGCAAAGCCAAGCCATTCATTGAGCCGAATGTCAGGGTCGAGTCCCAGCCACTGATTGAACGCGAGCAGCGCCCCCACCGCCCGAGGCAGGACGATGAACTGACACATGAAGACGCCTCCCAGAAACAGCCCAATACTGAAGGGCAAATAGGTCTGGATATAGCGACGTTCATGCGGGTACAGCCCAGCCCCGACAAAGCCCCAAACTTGCATAAACAGCCAGGGACTCGACAGCACCACCCCACACAACAAAGAAACCTTAAAGTAGACGACAAAGCCTTCCTGGACACTCAGGGTTGTCAACGAGCGGAGCATGCCCAAATCGTCTTGTCCCTGGAAGGTGAGCTTGAAGAGTTCGGCCGGGATGATGTCAAGTTGGACCGGTACGGCCGCCGGCAAGTCGGCGTCTTCTTTGAGAAACGGGCGTAAGGATTCCAGCTGCAATTCTGCTTTAAGCGGAACTTTGTTGCGGAGAGGGGAATCCTCGGGCAGGGTGCCCTCTTCGAGGGGGGCAATCGCCTTCTCGAGGCGTTGCTTGTAGAAGGCCTGGACTTGTTCTTCCACGGGTTGTTTGATCTGCTCGAGGACAGGTTTGCCCAGCCCTAACGGCAATCCCAAGGTGCCCAGGCCATCGAGGACAAAGCCAATGATTAAACAAATGCCAAAGCCGATGCCGGCCCGGATTAAGTAGAAGCGGAGTTCCTCGATGTGCTCCCCGAAGGTCATCCGGGTGTTATCGAACAGGTCATCGGGGTACTGGTAACGGTCTCGCATGGTTTCGGTGTGCGCGGTCTGTGTTCAGTCGTCCAAGCGAGGGAGCTCGGTTGGCTGATCGGGGTGCTTGGTCCCTGTCCGACCGCGGGGCGAAGGTGCCGACGTGCGGAGGAGGTTGCCATACTATGCTGAATCATGTTATCGCGAGCCGGACGGTTGCTCAAGCGGGGCCGGGACCACGCTTGCTCGGGAAAATACCGACGCCTTTGAAGCATCACGACCGGCGAGCGAATAAGCTAATTGGTGAAACTCGTGCCCGGGTAGCCTGGTAGTCCCTTCTTGAGCGTTCATGGTGGATGATTGCACGCTAGTCGATCGATGTTTGCAGGGCGACGCTCAGGCCACGGTGGCGTTGATTGAACGCTATCAAAATGAGGTCTTTGGGCTGAGTCTACGGATGTTACATCATCGTCAAGATGCCGAGGATGTCACGCAAGAGGTCTTCTTGCGCGTCTTTCGCAGTCTCAAACGCTGGGATCGTTCGCGTCCGCTCAGACCTTGGCTGTTGGGCATCACTATCAACCGCTGCCGCACCTGGCTGTCGCAACGACAGCGGCGACCGGAATTGGTCGATTATCTGCATGATTCCCCCGCACGCGATGTCCGAGATGATGGTGAGGAACTCCTTCGCGAAATCCACGACGCTCTCAGTCGGGTCCGCGCCGACTATCGAGCTGTATTTGTGATGTTTCATGAGCAAAATCTCTCGTACGAAGAGATTGCCGCGATCTTGAAGCGTCCGGTTGGCACGGTGAAAACCTGGCTGCATCGCGTCCGTGGCGAAATTATCGAACGCCTCGCTCAGCGTGGCATGGTGCCCCCGGAGCAATTAGCGGAATCCTCCCTGACCAGGCGGCGGGTGGAGTACTAACCCCACCGCCCCCCCGATGCGAGTCGTTGAAGCATGGCCGCGAATCCTTCCCTACCTCGATCTCCTCAATGTGCTGCCATCCACGCGGAGCTCCAAGCCTGGCTGGATGGGACTGCGACCGCCGATTCCTTGGATCGCGTCGAAGCTCATGCGAGCCGCTGTCCTGCCTGTACCCGTCAGCTCCAAGCGACTTTCCAGTTCCGCGCCGCGATCCAACGCAGCGCCTTGCCAACGGCTCCGAAGGGACTGAGCCAACGGATTGCCGCAACGATTCAGCGCGAGTCGTTGCTCGAACCGATCAAGACGCACCCTGCGCCGGCAGCGCGTTGGTGGTCCGTGGTTTTGGCGGCCAGTGTCCTTCTGGCCGTCCTGGTAGGCTTGTGGCGCTGGCAGATTGTCGAGGAGCCTGGCCAAAAATCGTTGGCTCAGCAGCCCCGACCGCAGGCACCGGATTCATTGCCCCAGACTGGCGTGACCAGGCTTGCGGCAGCACCCACCCTGCCATCCGAGCAACTGACGCCCGTGATGAGCATGGAAGAAAGTCTGGCCCGTGCCGGCCATGCGATGCTCAGCTGGACCCGTCGGGCGACCCGGGAGTCACTGCCTTCGGTCGGCTGGTGGTCCGATCCCAGTGAACCTGAGTCCCCGCTGGGGCAGCTCTTGGCAGAGGATCCACTGGAACCGGCCATCCGCGAGTTGAAAAAGGGCGCCAAGACTGCCATCGCCCCGGTCACGCGTTCGGCCCGCAAAGCGGTCGACCTGTTCCTGGGAGATGCGCCCGCATCGATTCAGCCATAATCTCTGTCCATCCATCACTTTTGGAGACCGGGCCATGCAGCCAATCCTGCTCGGATTGCTTCTTGTCAGCCTCGGGCTCGGACCGATCCCCCTGCAGCTCAATGCCCAGGAAGCAGCTCCGGCCCGCCACACGGCACTCCTCGGCCTGGTGCCCGAGGGAGCTCAGTTCTGCCTGATGCTGCAGGGTCTGCGCGAGCGCTTCCGGGCGGTGAAATCTTCACCCTTTGCTGCCGCCTGGTGTAAAACGCCGTTTGCCCAACGCTTGCTCGACGCCCCAGAGCTCCGAGACTTGGCCAAAGCCAATGCCGCCCTCGAAGCACAACTGGGCATCGGCCTGGCGGAGATTCGCGATGAGCTCCTGGGTGATGTTGCCATCTTCGCCTACCTCGGGGAAGCCGCGAACCGCTCCGCTGACGCCCGGGACCGTGGGGTTGTTCTCCTCTGGGTCCGTGAACCGGTTCGACTGCAGTCATGGCTCAACCGCCTCAATCGTTTGCCGGATGTGGCCTCCGTTGAGCGGGAAACCTTCCAGGAGATCGATTACCAGATCCGCCGACGCCACGACGGCCATGCGGACTATTACTGTCTGCACCAACATCTGGTCATTTACGCGACGGATCAGACCTCGATGCGGCAGGTGATTCGTCGCTTAGTCACCGCACCCCAGCCGACTCCTCTGGCCCAGCATCTTGAGCAACTCGACGTGCTCGATAAGCTGCTGGTTTTCTGGATCGCACCGCGGTCGCTGGACGATGAATTGGCCGAGACCTTGGCCAATGCCCAGGGCGAGGAACGGGCGTTTCTCGCGGCCTTTGTCAAGCACTGGAAGGCCTGCATTGGCCTGGCGGTGTTTCTCGACGTGGATCGAGATTTTCAGCTTGGCTTGGCCGTGCATGCCGATCCCCACCAGCTGCCGAAGCCCACGCGCGCCTTCCTCCGCTCGACGGCCATTCCCTCGGCCCTACTGCCGGCGATCCCGTCCGATGCCTTGGTGGCAGCCAGCGGCCGCTTGGAGGTCCAGCCGTTACTTGGCCTGCTCGAACAGTTTATTACTCCCGCCACCCGAGAACGTATCCGCCAACAGAGCCAGTACTTTTTGGTCTCGGGCTTGGGGCCTGAACAAGCTCAACAGCTGCCGCGCCGCTTTGGTCCTGACTGGGCCGCCTGGCTTCGTCCGCCCCAGGAGGGTCAACCGGGCTTTCTACCGCGGGCCATTTATGCCGTCAAGTTTCCCGTCCAGGACCCAGCCCGGCTGGTGCGTCGACGGGTGGAGTCGATGCTGCAATTGGGCATCTTCCTGGCTGCCATGGCCCTCAACCAGACCAGCGGTACCACGGACTTTCATCTGGCCGAGGAGCAACATAACGGTCACACCATCTATTCCCTGGACAGCTCCGGACGGTTTCCCCCAGGTCTTGAGCCGGCCATCTGCTTTTTTCAGGACTACTTCCTCTTGGCCAGCTCGCCCGGGGCTATTAAAGCATTCCAGGCACCCGATGCCGTGGTCGCGGAACCGCACACGACCATTCCGCTTATCCAAATATCCCTATGCACCTGGCATAGCTACCTGGAAGCCCACGGTCCGGCCCTGGCAGCCTGGCTGGCCGAGCTCAACCGACAGGATCCTGCCAAGATCGAAGCCGAGCTGCTAGCCGCGGCCAACAACTTGCAGGTGTTCAAGCGACTAGAGCTGCTGCATCGCTTCGGCCCCATGCGTTGGCAACTATTGCTGCGTCTGACTCCAGGCTCATCGTTGCAGCCGGAATAATCCCACCTTTGCCCGCCATTTTCCCCAGCTTTTCCCCCAATGCCCGGCAAACCGGCGTATAATCAGCCTTTTGTTGGGCTCAATACCGCCTTCTGTGGAGTGAACTCGCGTGCGTTGCCTCATGGTGCTTTTCCTTCTGTGTACTGGAATTTTCCTGCCGCCTCTTCAAGCGGCCGATACGACGGCTCCGACGCGGCTACGCACCGTGGCCGAGGCCAGTGGCTATACCCGAACTGCTCGGTATGACCAGGTGCTCGCCTATTGTCAGCAGCTGGCCCGGCAAAGTCAGTACGTCCACCTCGATCAGCTGGGCACCAGCGTCGAAGGACGTGAACTTCCACTGTTGATCCTGTCCAAAGAGGGGATCACGAGCCCCCAGGCTGCACGGAAAGCCAAGAAACTGGTGGTGCTGGTCATTGGCAATATTCACGCTGGCGAAGTCGCCGGCAAAGAAGCACTGTTGCGGCTGGCTCGAGAGTTGGGCCTGAACGATCCGCCCAAACTGCTCGACCATCTGGTGGTCCTGGTCGCCCCCATTTTCAATGCCGATGGCAACGAACGCATGGCCCCGAGCAACCGCCCGGGTCAGAACGGGCCCGAACGCATGGGGGAGCGAGCCAATGCCCAGGGACTGGACCTGAACCGCGACTTCGTCAAGCTCGAGAGCTCCGAGGTCCGGGCTCTGGTCCAGTTACTCAACACCTGGGATCCCGCCGTCTTCATCGATACCCATACCACCAACGGCTCACGGCATCGCTACACACTGACCTACGATGGCCCACGCCACCCTGCCAGCCCAAAACTGCTGATCGAAAAAGTCCGCGACTCCCTGTTGCCAGCCATCGAGAAAAACATGGCCAACCGTAACGGCTACCGGGGCTTTTACTACGGCAACTTTGTCGATGACCATCAGGCCTGGGACACCTACCCCGCTCTGCCACGCTACGGCGTGCAGTATATGGGCTTGCGCAACCGCATCGGCATCCTGGCGGAGGCGTATGCCTATGCCTCGTACAAGGATCGGGTCCTGGCGAGCCGGGATTTTGTCCATGCTTGCTTGGAGACTCTCGCGGCCGAGTCCGACTCCATTCACACTCTGATCCGCGCAGCGGATCAGGCCACGATCGAGGCTGGCAAATCCCCCCGGGCGGACCGCACCGTCCCCCTGCGCGCACAACCGGCAGACCTGCCCGAACCATTTACCGTCCGGGGTTATGCCAAAAAGACCCCCGACACTCCTGCGCAACCCAAAGACTACACCATCCCCTATCGGGGAGCTACCAAGACGATCCGCGCAGTTCCCTTGCCGTACGCATACCTGATCCCCGCCGAACTCGAACGGGTGATCCAGAATCTACAACGTCACGGCATCAAAGTCGAAGAACTGCGTGAGGATATTGCGCTCGCCATCGAACGTTATCAGGTCGACCAGCTCGAGCGCGCGTTACGCCCGTTTCAGAAGCACCGGATCGTGCAGCTCGAGGCCACCCCCCAGGCCAGCACCGAGCGGATCGCCGCCGGGATGCATATCGTCCGCACCGGACAACCCCTCGGCCAACTGGCGGCCTATCTGCTCGAACCCGAAGCCGTCGATGGCCTGGTCGCCTGGAACTTCCTAGACCGGCAACTTGCTGAGGGACAGGACTATCCGATTCTGCGGCTTCCCCAACAAGCCTTCCTGACCACCGACACGGCCCGCACCATCCCCGAAACCGAGCGGAAACGCCAGTCACCGACGTTAAAGGATCTCCGTGCCAATCGCCTGCCCAACCTGCGTGGCAATGCCACCCGAATCCTCACCTGGCTCGATGACGGTGAACACTTTCTGCAACGCAAAGACAATACTGTGGTCAAGGTCCATGCCCGGACCGGACAGGCCGAGCCTTATCTCGATGAACAAGCTTTGACCGAGGCCCTGACTAAGCTGCCCAAGATGAAAGCACGCAACGCCCGAGCCGTTGTCCGTTCCGCTCTATCCCGCTTGAATCCCCAGCGCAGCGCGTTCCTGTTTACCCATCACCAGGACCTATTCCACGTCGATTTGAAGTCCTTGGATATTACGCGCCTCACGCACACCCCCAAACAGCCTGAACAGCAAGCTACCTTCAGCCCCGATGGCCAGCAAGTTGCCTTTGTCCGTGAAAACAACCTGTTTACGGTCCCCATCGCCAACCCAAAGGAGCAGCAGCTCACCAAGGACGGTAACGATGTTGTCTCGAACGGTCGGGCCGACTGGGTCTACTACGAAGAGATCAATCTCCGTGACTGGAATGCCTTCTGGTGGAGCCCGGATAGCCACCATCTCGCCTTCTTACGATTTGATGACACACCCGTTTCCGAGTTCACTCTAGTCGATCCAACCCAACGTCAGCATACCCCGGAGGTGACCCGCTACCCCAACGCCGGCGAGGCCAACCCGTTGATGCAGCTGGGCATCGTCCCAGCCTCGGGAGGGACCATTCGCTGGGTGGAGCCTCCTACCGATGAGGACCATAGCCTCATCGCAGGCATTGGCTGGATCCCCGATGGGCAAGCCCTGGCCTATCACACCCAAGACCGTAGCCAAACCCGCATGGATGCCTGGTTGCTGCATCTGGATCAGTCTTCGCCGCAGCGGCTGTTGCGTGATCGTACCAAGGCCTGGATCAGCGCGCCCCAAACGTGGCATTTTCTGGGCGACGGCTCGTTTATTTTGGCCAGCGAACGCTCTGGCTGGAACCATCTTTATCACATCCAAAAAGGGGGCAGTGTTTGTACCGCGATTACCCGTGGCGAATGGGACGTCCGTTCGCTCGCAGGGATCGATGAGAAGACCGGCCAGGTCTTCTTCACCGCTACCCGCGATGCCCCGTTGGGTGTGCAGTTTTACAAGGTCAAACTCGATGGCTCCGACCTGATGCGTCTTACCGAGCAACCCGGCACCCACCGCGTTCAGCTTAACCCAACCAAGACCATGTACATCGACACCTGGAGCAATTCCCAGATGCCGACCAAGGTCAACCTGGTGGCGAGCACTGGCGAGCGGATCCGCCGCCTCGATACCAACCCCGTGCATGCACTGGAGCAAGTCCAACTGGTGACGCCCGAATTTGTGCAGATCCCAACGCCCGATGGTTTCATGCTCGAGGGGATGATCATCGATCCGCCCGACCGCGAGCCGGGCCGCAAGTATCCGGTGTGGCTGCGCACCTACGCTGGGCCGCAAGCCCCGAGCACCCGCGACAGTTGGTCTGGTGGTCGCGTGCTCGAACAGGTGCTGGCCAACGCCGGCTTTGTCGTCTTTGTGGTTGATCCGCGTAGTGCCAGTGGCAAGGGCGCGGGCGCGGCCTGGACCGCCTACCGGCAACTGGGCATTCAAGAGCTCAAAGACCTGGAAACGGCCGTCGACTGGCTGTGCCAGCGACCCTACGTCGATGCGAAACGGGTTGGCCTGAGCGGCCATAGCTACGGCGGCTTCATGACCTCATTTGCCCTGACGCATAGTAAGCACTTTGCCGCGGGCGTGGCCGGCGCGCCGGTCACCGACTGGCGAAACTATGACACCATCTATACCGAGCGGTACATGGATACCCCCAAGAACAACCCCAAAGGCTATGACGCCACCAGTGTGGTGAAGGCAGCCAAGAACTTGCACGGCAGGTTGCTGTTGGTACACGGTATGATGGATGACAATGTGCATGTGCAGAACACCATGCAGTTGGCCGAAGCGCTACAAAAGGCCGGCAAGAATTTTGAGCTGATGATCTACCCGCGTGCCCGACATGGCATTCCGGGAACCCACTACCGCAACCTGACCATCGACTTCATGATGCGGCACTTGCTGAACCAATAGCCAAGGGGCAAAGTGTTGGTGGTAAAACAAACGCTTGGGATAAGGCAAGCGTTTGCGATGCGAAGCGGCAGAGGCGGTTGCAGTGCGGGAAGCGGCAGAAGCGGTTGCGGTGTGGGGAAAGCGGCAGAGGCGTTTGGGGTGCGGGGAACGCGGCAGAGGGGATTGCGGTAAGTCTGGA
>CAYPIE010000076.1:0-27870 GCA_964410665.1 uncultured Alcaligenaceae bacterium | reverse complement strand
GGCGGGGGTGTCTCACACCCACTTCCCCACCAACACTTCGCACCCCCCCCCCCCGCCGCTCGGAAAGAATCGCCGATGCCAACCCTCCGCGCACATGCAGAACCACCTGCAGCCACGCTGGTAGCTGACCACCTCCTTCACAGACTCCGGACGAACTACCTTATCCGGAAAGTGGGGCATGGTCACCCCCCTCCGACTGTGGCACAATAGCAGGTGGTTTCTGCGGAATGATCACGAGGCAAACGTATGCAGCGTATCCTTGGCATCTTGCTAGTTCTGGTTGGGCTATGCTTTGCGCATCACGCTGAGGCGAAAACGCCGCCCAACATCCTGTTGATCCTCACCGATGACCAGGGCTGGGGCGACGTCGGTTCCCACAGCAATGACAAGCTCGATACCCCTGTTCTGGACCGACTGGCTAGCCAGGGAGCCCGCTTCGAGCGGTTCTACGTCAGTCCAGTTTGTGCTCCGACCCGGGCTAGCCTGTTGACCGGCCGCGATCACCTGCGCACCGGTGTCAGCTGGGTTACCCGCAACCACGAAACCATGCGGGCCGAGGAAGTCACCCTGGCAGAAGTCTTACAAAAGGCCGGCTACCACACCGGCTGCTTCGGCAAGTGGCACAACGGCGCCTACTACCCGCACGACCCACATGGACAGGGGTTTGACACCTTTGTCGGCTTCCGCGGAGGGCACTGGAATAACTACTTCGACACCACGCTTGACCGCAACCGCGACCAGGTCAAAACCAACGGCTACATCAGCGACGTCCTGACCGATGCCGCCATGGAGTTCATCCGCACGCACAAAAACCAGCCGTTTTTTTGCTATGTCCCCTACAACGCCCCGCACTCCCCGTTCCAGGTGCCCGATCCCCTGTTCGACAAGTATCGCCAGCGCGGTCTCGATGCCAAGAATGCCTGTGTCTACGCCATGGTTGAGAACCTCGACAGCAACATCGGCCGGCTGCTCAATCTCCTGGACACGCTTCAGCTGGACCAGAACACGATCGTCGTCTTCTTGACGGACAATGGCCCGAACACCAAGCGCTTTAACGGCGACATGCGTGGCCGTAAGGGCAGTGTCCATGAAGGGGGCGTGCGCGTGCCTTGCTTCGTTCGGTTTCCGGGCGTCATTCCAGCCGGAACCGTCGTGAAGCCGATTGCCGCGCACATTGACCTGATGCCGACCTTGTTGGACCTATGTGGCGTCCAGCCGCCGGCCCAGGTGAAGTTCGATGGGAAGTCGCTGATGCCGCTGGTGCAGGGCAAGTCGGCCGATGCCTGGCCCGACCGCATGCTGTTCTCGCACCAGAGCCGCGGCGGCAAGGTGCTACCGGCTCCCGGAGCAGTACGGACGCAGCGCTGGCGGCTGGTGCATGACCGCGGCGCCTGGCAGTTGTTCGACATGCAGGTGGACCCCGGACAGAAGACTGACGTCGCCGCGGACCATCCCGAGGTGATGAACCAGCTCCGCCGGGCTTACCAGGACTGGTTCGCGGCGGTGACGGAGGCCGGCCTTGCCAGCATCCCGATCCCGATCGGCTACACCAAAGCCCCTGTCGTTGACATCACTGCCCCCGAAGCCCAGCTCACAGGAAACGTCCGCTACCACGGCAAGGCCGGCTGGGCCAACGACTGGATCGACCACTGGACCAGCCCCGAAGACACCATCACCTGGACGGTCGAGGTGGCCACGCCCGGAAAGTACGCCTTTGCCCTGGCCTACTGCTGTCCGGCCGAGGAGCTCGGCTCGACCGTGCAACTGTCCATCGCCGGCAAGCAGCTGACTGCGAAAGTGGAGAAAGCCCACAATCCCGGCCCGCTGCCGACGCCTGATCGCGTCCCCCGGGGCGAAGTTGGCGAGAAGCCCTGGGGTGAACTGTCGTTGGGGACGCTGGCGTTGCCGGCCGGGCTGACCACGTTAACGCTGCAAGCTCCGCAGGTCGCGGGCAAGGACGTGATGGAGCTCAAGGCCGTGCGGGTGAGCCTTCGACCTTGAGCCGACCTTGCCAGGCCTGCCGTGGCGGCATACATTTAAACAGTTCAGTAGCCTCCGTCCTCGATAGGAGAATAGATCAATGGCAGCACGCAAGCGAACCCTGGATCGACGCGCGTTGCGGGTAGATGAAGATGAAGAAGTCCTCGACGAAGAACTCGACGAGGACGAAGATGACGAGGCTGAAGAGGCCGACGAGGAAGCTGGCGATAGTGACGGCGACGATGAAGAGGAAGCCCCCGTCGCCAAGCCCAAAAAGAAGCCCGCCAAAAAGAAGACGACCACGCCACGCAAGCCCAAGGCGCAGAAGATTGTCCGACGCCGGGCGGTGTGGGTGATCAAGGATAACTCCAACAAACCAGTCGAACGGTTTGCCTATAATCAGAAACAGGAAGCGGAAGAAGCGCTGGAGAAGCGCAATGCTGAGAAGAAGACTGGCCACTTCCTGGAGCTGATTAAAGAAGAGATCGAAGAATAAACCGGACAGTTTCAGGCGTTTTCCGGACTTTTCCGGGCCGATGAAGGCCCGAACGTGCCCGGTCTGCCCTGGGGTTTGCGAAACGTTCTACAAACCTGAGGCTGGGGATCACCCCAACAAATCTTACCCAGATTACCCAACCGATACAATTTCTATGTGCTCCACATCGAGCCAACTAGAAAGTCAACCATTTCCGGCCTTGAGCTACTATATATATGTATAGAGAACTTCTCGCGATCGACGACCGGGGGGGGTCAGGGCTGTTCGCTCAGCGCAGGCATGCTGTGATTCTTTGCATGCGGCGTTGAGACATGCCCAGGTTGGCCCGGCGTGTTCAGTTGTGCGATCCCCGGTGGCCAGGCCGCGGGTTTGGCTAACTTGATGCCGCCCCGCGATGGCGTTTGCTCACCGCGTTCTAGTCCCGGCGGCGAAGTCCGCCAAGCTTGGCCGCTACGACCAAGTTGACGGCCGACTTCAAACAGCTGACGCATCTGCTCGGGTTCGAAGGTGGTGGAGCTAAAGCCCAATGGCGTCTCCGGCGGGATGGCCGACAGGTAGTAATTCATCCCTCCTACCAAAGCGAGGGTGAAGAGCATGAACATGTCCCCACGCGTCTGGGCGAAAATCAGAGCGGAGATCGAATCCGAGACAATATCGATGAACTTGGCGTCCACACAAGCAGAGTCGGCAAACACCTTGCCTGAGACGATGACAAACAGGTTGGAGCCGTGCAGAGGATCTTGCCCGCGCGCCACCTTTTCCGCCGGGGTGACTTGCGGTGGGCGAAAGAACATGGACGCCGAGACCCCGCCATCGACATGCAGCTCTTGATACGGTTGGCCGTCGACTTCCACATCGATGCTCACCGGCGGGAAGAAGCCAGGAATGGCGGCCGAAGCCAGCAGAATCTTGCGGAACAGTTCCAGGTCTTCGGGCTGGCCTCGGCTGGCAATGGCTCCCATGTCCCAGACCACCAGGCGGCGGGCATCGAGATTGGTCGTGCCCACATAAAGCCGCCTGCCCTTGGCATGCTCCGCCGCCACTTGGGCCAGCAGCTGCGCATCGGCGGTCTCCGCAATCAGTTGGCGTAACGGTTCCGAATCGGCCAAGGATTCATCGAGGATGCCCACCAGAGCAAAGTGTCGCTCAAAGATGTCATCATTCATTAAGGTGGTATAGAAGCGTTGAATGTCTGCATCGCGTTCGGGTCCGAGAAAGGCCAACGTTGCCAGCAACGCCCCAGTACTCACCCCGGTGATGACATCAAATACCGGGCGATTGCCCGCCTCACTCCAGCCGACAAGTAATCCGGCCGGATAAGCGCCGTAGGAGCCGCCCCCGGACAACACCAGGAAATTGAACCGTCGCCCTGGCGGGTCGGTGCGGCCATTTTCGAAGCGCTCGATCAGGCAGCGGCACAGCTGATAGTCCACCAAAGGGACGGTGCTCGGCTCAGCCTGGAGATCGACCAGCCGGGCGATTTGCGTATTCCGATCGGGCGGGCAGTTTCGGTCATCGCCATGCTTACAGCCCAAGACCGGTAGCAATCCAGGCAGCAGCCCCAGAAGGATCCCGCCACAGCGGCTGATTGGCATCATGCTGACTCGCCCCAAACCGACGACGGAACAGAAGCCTGGTCGTGCAAATATCCCGTCCGCCTCAAGGGGTCAAGCACAACCGCTCTTAGGAAGCAGCGGGGCATTTCCGGGTAGAAACTGGGACAAAGGCCCCCAACCAACCGTCCTTCGCGCACTGGGCCAGGTCGGTAAAATGGGCTTGGTTCGGGCATGTCGCCCGCATGGCGAGACTACCGCTTCAGGAGCATGGCATGGCAGCGAAGTTTCAGGTCGTCAGTCCCTACGAGCCGGCGGGTGATCAGCCCAAGGCCATTACCGAACTCGTGGCCGGCTACCAAAGCGGCAAAGGCCTGCAAACTCTGCTCGGCGCCACAGGGACCGGCAAGACGCACACCGCTGCCCGAGTCATCGCCGAGATCGGCAAACCCACTCTGGTACTCTCCCACAACAAAACCTTGGCCGCTCAGCTCTACAAAGAGTTCAAGAGCTTTTTTCCACACAACGCCGTCTGCTACTTCATCAGCTACTACGACTACTACCAGCCCGAGGCCTACATCCCGCAGCGCGATATCTACATCGAAAAGGATGCCTCGATCAACGAGAACATCGACCGCCTGCGTCTGGCAGCGACCAGTGCCCTGGTCAGCCGCGAGGATGTGATTATTGTCGCCAGCGTCTCATGTATTTACGGCCTGGGTTCCCCCAGCGACTACAAGCGGATGATGGTACATCTGAAGAAAGGAGACATCATCGACCGCGACCAGCTACTACTCAAACTGGTCGATGTCCAGTACCAGCGCAACGATATTGCCTTCGAACGAGGTAAATTCCGCGTTCGGGGCGACACGATCGAGATCTGGCCTGCTTACGAAGAGATCGGCATGCGGATTGAACTGTTCGGCGATGAAGTCGATCAGCTGGGCATGATCCACCCGACCTCCGGGGAAACGATCCGACCGCTGGAAGAACTCTACGTCTACCCGGCCAAACACTTCGTCACCCCCCAAGAACGAATCGAATCGGCCATCACCGGGATCCAGGAAGAACTGCGGCAGCAGCTCGAGCATTTCAAGAAGGAAGGGAAGTTGGTTGAGGCCGAACGGCTGAAGGCACGCACACTCAATGACATTGATATGTTGCGTGAGGCCGGCTACTGTTCGGGCATCGAGAACTATGCCCGCTGGTTCAGCAACCGAAAGCCTGGCGAGCCACCGTACACCTTGCTCGACTTCTTTCCTGAAGACTTTTTCTTAGTCGTTGATGAATCCCATGTGACCCTGCCGCAGGTGCGTGGCATGTTCGCCGGCGACCGTAGTCGCAAGGAAACCCTGGTGCAGCATGGCTTTCGTCTGCCTAGTGCTCTGGACAACCGACCACTCCGCTTCGAAGAATGGGAAACCCGCATCACCCAGGGCTTGTTCATGTCCGCCACGCCGGGACCATACGAACTCGAGAAGACCGGCGGCGAGATTGTCGAGCAGGTGATTCGCCCCACCGGCCTGATTGATCCGCTCATTCATGTCAAACCGGCCAAAGGCCAGGTGCCCGATCTGCTCAAAGAGATTGCCCGGCGCGCCGAGCGAGACGAGCGGGTGTTGGTCACCACCCTGACCAAGAAGATGTCGGAGGATCTCACCACCTATTGCCGCGAGCAGGGAGTGCGTTCCAAGTGGCTGCACTCCGAGCTGGATGCCATTGAACGGATCCAAATCCTCCGCGAGTTGCGTCAGGGGGCCTTTGATGTCCTGATTGGGGTCAACCTGTTACGCGAAGGGCTCGACCTGCCCGAGGTGTCCCTGGTAGCGATTCTGGATGCGGATAAGGAGGGCTTCCTGCGTAGCGAAACTTCGCTGATCCAGACCATCGGTCGCGCAGCACGCAATGTCAACGCCGAGGTGATTCTCTACGCCGACAAGATTACCGAGTCCATGCAGCGAGCCATTGATGAGACGCAACGCCGTCGCGAGCTGCAACTGGAATACAACCGGGTGCATGGGATTACCCCCCGGAGCGTCCAGACCGCGATCGAGAATTACATCGAGGAAGAGATCAACGCCCACAAGCTCGCTCAGGAAGCCGCCGGCAAGCCGGCCGAAGATTATGTCAACGAGGAGTATCTGGAAGCATTGCAGGCGGAAATGCTGCAAGCGGCCAGCGAGCTGGACTTTGAGCGCGCCGCGGAGTTGCGAGACAAGCTTTCCCAGCTGAAGGGTGAACCAGTGGCCACACCCCAGCTCAAGAAGAAGCGTGGGCGCAAACCACCCAAGCCAGGAAGTGCGGTTTAGACGAATCGATCGGTTGGCGGCGATCCAGCCTGAAGTACCAGAAAAAGCCCGCCGAAGCGGGCTTGTGCAGGATTGTTCTGTGGAAGTGGGGTTAAGCCAGCGCTTAACCAGAAACCCGTTGGTCCTGTTGACGGAGCATTTCGGCCAGGCACTGGCGAATCATTTGCCCGGCCGTCATCCCCTGATGATGAGCTACCGACTCCAGCGCCTGCACCTGCCAGCGTGGCAGCAGCAAGGAGAGTTCGACCACTTCGGCATCAAATGAAGGTACGAAATTCGGTTCGCCGGGCTCCTGCCGATTCCCACTGAGGTGAGGCATTCCGCTCAAGGGCAGTAAGCTATTCACGCTGGCTCCTCGGGGGTTCGTGAAGGACCACGTTTCGGACCAACACAAAGGTCTACAGGGTTCGTTCCCAGTGGCTGATTATGCGAGTCGTATGAGGAGCCCAGCCTCGCCATGACCGCTAGTCGTCCGGAAAGGCTCCTCAGCTTATCAGCATAACTCATACGCCGGGTGGAAGCGATACCCTACCATGGCGTTCCAGATATTGCTGCAATTCTGATTCCAATCGATCAGAAATTGCTTCGGCCTGTTCGGGCCGATCACTGAGTTGCAAATGGGCCCAGCCGATCACGGCCCGACACATCGACTCGGGATCGGTAGGGCCACTGGGGACGCCGAGGGAGTGTTCGAGTTTTGCGATGGAGTTTCGGTGGATGTGTTGGAAACGGGCAACAGCTTCAAACAGGGAGAGATGGCCTTCGATGAGATCGCGAATGATGCGTTTTTTTTCTTGGATACTTTGCAAGATTTGGTTGGGATTATGGGCAGCGGGGCGGGGGGTAGGACTTGCCGTGGCCGTACTACCCGGCTCCGATTTCTCGGCGAACATGCCTGACTTCTCCTCGGTTCCCGGAAAATGATGCGGTAAAAGCTTGTGCGGCTCTTGCGATACCACATCGATTGGCGAGCAGTCTAGTGCTTCAAGTATATCGGAAAGTTTCCGAAAGAACAACGTAATGATCTTGGGTGCAACTGGGGTGCCAACGCTTCATCGCTTGTTCACATCCCCGGAAATCTCGGTGCACCTCGAGCCGAGATCGCACCGACCGCACGATCTCCCACCTCGCGGCGTGGCCAAGATCGCTTACGATCATAGCATGCGCTGCCTCGATCTTGGCATGGCTGGACCAGCCACCCCACTCTGATCCACCAACCTGAACGATTGGAGAAGCTATACCGAGTAGCTCATACCTTGACTCATGTGCGCTTAGAGAAACATCGGAAAAGGATTGCCCGCATTTGAGATTTTGCCAGAATGATGAAAAATGTAATCAAGACCTTCTGGCACGGAACTGTCCCCACATCTCCCCTCCGATGATGCACCAAGCTTGAATGCGGGAGCGAAAGCGCGATGAGCGACCGACCGAATCCGTATGCCCCACCTCCAGAAGAGGACCCACGGCACGATCCAGCCAACGAAGCGGGCACGCCCCCCCAAGAAAGTGAGCTGGACTGGTTCGAGGACGAAACCGAACCTCTCGATCCTGAGGTCGCCAATGCAGCTCCTGACCCGCTCGGCACCTCCTTCCGCTTGGAGGACCTTGAGGTTGAGGAGTCGGATGCAGCAATCCCGCTGGCGGATGAGGTCATCGACGAGGAAGAAGCTCCGCTGGGCATTCTGCCAGCCTTCGGTGCGGAGGAACCTGTCTCCACGGCCATCCCCTTTGATTCTGAGGATGAGATTGAGCTGCCGATGGCCGAAGCCATTGAGGAAGCCACCTTCTATCCAATCTCCGAATCTCGCCTGACCGAGGAACCAAGCGCGGATCAGAATGCCGCGATGCTGCCCGAGGATGACGCTGCAGAACCTGCCGGCGGAGAGGATGGCTCCTCGGTGTTGGACATTCTGATTGGCGATGTGGAGGACGATGACGAAATCCCCCGTGCCTCGTCTTCGGATGTTCCGCTCTTACCCGGCGACGGCACCGGCGAGTCCACGAATGTCGGCTCACAGACGCCTGCCCAATCGGCGGGAGCGTTCGCTTCTGCCGATGATGTCGATGAGGCCCAAGTCCCGCTGCTCGACGACGATTCGAGTTCGCCTTCTGGGGTTGATCTGAGCAATCAAGACGCATTCGAAGCCTATGCCGAGGATGCCTCGACCATCCGAGAAAGCCACGAATCCGACGCTCTCCTCGAGGAAGATGCCACATTTCCCACCGCCGAAGAACTCTCGCGAGATTCCACCGCCCTGTTTGATCCCGACGCACCCGTCCGCACCGAAGAGGCAGACTTCCTCATCAACGACGCCGAGGATCCGTTGCTTCACGAAGAGCTCGATGATCTGATCTTGGACCAGCCCCTCGAAGACATCGAAAAGGAGATTTCTGGCGGTGGAGCAAGGGAGCAAGGCGAAGAGTTCTACGCCATCGCCAACGATGAAGAGGATGCGCTGCAGAATGCCGAGCTGTCGCTGAGCTCTACCGAGGAATCGTCTGCGGTCGACCTCGGAGCCGACTGGGATGCCCCGGTTCCCGATTCTGCCCGGCCAATCTCGCCGGAATCGGTGATTATTCGCTCGGAAACTGACTATGACGAAGGCTTTGGGGTCAAGGATGATACCTCAGAGCAACAAATCATTCCGACCGTCGGCATCGACGAAAACGGCGACCCCATCTCCGCAACCGATCTGCCACCGGTTGCCTTCGACCCAACCTCTTCCACACCGACCCAGGCAAAACGCGGTTTGGCATCCCCTGCACTCGTCGGCTTACTGGTCGGGCTGCTCCTGGGGGCAGGAGCACTGGCTGGAGGTCTTTGGGTCGCGGGTGTGTATCCTCCTGAGACCGACTCAACTCGACCGGTCGTGACCATTCCAAATGGCACGACGGCAGACCCAGGGACACCGACCCCGACGCAGGCAGCTGTAGCCGGCCCCGAGGCGGGCTACTTGGCGTTGCAGATGGGCAATCCCGCCGAAGCCTTGAAGCAATTCAACCAAGTCGCCCCACCCACCCCGGCGATCCTCGCCGGTCGCGGCCAGGCTCACTGGCTCCTGTATTTACAACAGCAGAGCGCTGCAAGCGAGGCCATTGATCCGAGTGCCCCTGACGTGGTCCAGGCACGACAGGCGTTGCAAGAGGCCGTGGCCCAGGGTAAGCAAAGCGCCGTCCCCGAGGTGCTTCAGCAGGCCGCCGTCGCTCAGCTTTGGCTGGGCTTGATTGACGAGACCGTGGCCAACCCCGAAGCCGCCCGGACCATCTTCCAACAGGGTCGGGACGACTTCCCACAACAGCGCGCCCTTTTCGACACAGCTCTGAAACGTTTGGAAGCCCTCCAGCCGGATACGGCGAACCTACAATCGCACTGGCATCCACGGGACGCTTGGCTTGGCTTTACCGTGCTGCTCGTGGTCCAAGCTCCCATGACTCCCACCAGTCCCCTGGAACTCGAACCTGCTGCCCCCTTTTGGGATGCCCTGTTGGCAGCCCGCCAACACGATTATGCCGCAGCCCGGGAGGCCCTGAGAAATGCCCGGGAACGGCACGAGCAGCAACGCAAACAACAACTCGGCCAGCATCTCAGCCCGCTCAGCGATCCACTGCAGCAGGCATTCTTGCGTTGTTGTGATGAGCTGAACCAGTATTGGGCGCTCCGTGAGATGCTCTATCTGCAACCTGATGCACCACAACTGGTCCAGGCCGAGGGCATCCCAGGGCTGGTTCGCCGCATCTTAGACGAACGGCAGCAAACGCGTGAATTGCTCGAGGCGGCCGCCGCCAAGCTCAAGCCGGTTATGCTGGACGAACAAGCGTTGCCGCTGGCCATCGACAAGCTGATTGCCGCGCGGCAACAACGCGATTCCCAGCTCCTAGCCCTGGCCAAGCAACTACAGGCCGCAGGCTACAAGGATCTGAAACTGGAAAGCGCTCTGGCCAAGGCCCTGGCCAACGAGACGATACTCCAGGATAAGCTCAAAGCGTTGGCCGCTCAGCTGGCCAAGGCCGGGTACAACAACGCCGAACCCACCAAGGCCCTGCAGCAACTCTTACAAACCCAGCGGAAGCAAGTTCAGACTCTTGATCGGGTTGCCAGCTCCCTGCAAGAGGCGGGTTTTATGCCTAGCAAGGACGACCAAACTGGGCTCGTCACCGGCCTCCAAGAGGCACTGCTGCAAGCGAAATCCCCGAGCAAGGTGGATCTACTACCGCTCGGCCCCAGTGTTGTAGTTGGTCCAACCCTGGCCTTGGCTCAGGCCATGGGCATCACCGATCGACTCCGAGCCGCTCAGCAGAAAATCCAGGCGTTGAATCTCACTATTGCCGAAGAGGCCAACAAGTTCCAGGACATGCTTGCCCAGGCCAAGGCCAACGCCACGGCCGAGCAAAAGGCCCAGCAGGCCAATTACGAACGGATGCTGGCCCAGGTCCGCGGGCCGGCGAAGTTGCTCGACCTCTGGTGGGTGATTCTGAGTGATCCTAACCGCTCGGAACAGGCGCCCGCGGCTTTGGCCGATGCCAAGACGGTGCTGGCAAATGCGGGGGCAAAACCGGAAGATCAAGCCAAGGCTCTGGCCGTGGTCGGTCTCGCTCAGCGTGCCACGAATGACTATGCCTCCGCCCGGACGACGTTGGCTAAGTGCCAACAACATCCTGGCTTTGCGCCCCAGGCTGGGTGGGGAAGAGCCGTGATGCAAGCCCAGCAGGGCTTAGAGTCGGCGACCCCCTTGCTCGCCCACATCGACCGACTGGCCGCGGACCCCACCGCGTCAACCCAGGTCATGGCCGCTTTTGAAACCGGGCTGCGGATCTTCCCGACGGACAGCCTACCACGCGAACACGCCCGGGTATTAGCTCGCCGTGCCGAATGGCTGCTCCCGACCGATCCTGCGGCGGCCCAACACGACGCCCAGCAGGCTGTCCAGCTTGGCAATCAGGTGACCGGAAAGCTGGTGTTGGCTCGCCTCGCCGAGACCAGTGGCAACTGGCCCGAGGCTGGCAAGCAATACCGGCAGATCTTAGCCTCAGACCTCAACGATGCCGCCATTCTCCGCCAGGCTCGCCTGGGATTGGCGCGGGCGCTGCTCTATGGCCGTGGCCGAGTGCGTTCGGGCTTGGAACTACAAAGCCAGCGTAGGACCCCCACGAGCAAGCCAAACAATCCCTTTGATCCACTCCTGCTCAGTTTGACGATGCTTGCAGTGCAACCACTCGCCGATTGGCCCACGCCACCTGTGCATCTGAAAGCGGCCGATTTGCTGCCTTCCACACAGGAGGCTCTGGAGCTCGCCAATAACTTGATCGCCCAAGGTGAGTACCGCGGGTACTTTATCCGGGCGGGGGTGCTCTTGCAGCAGAAGCAATATACCGCTGCCCTCAAGGAGTTCGCTCTGGGCTTGCAGCGGGTGGGCAAGACCACCTCGGATGAAGCCGCCCTGTTGCAAACCATCCTGGACAACCACCCGGCCCTCAAGCGACCTGATCCCACCCCGAAACCCGATCGCAAGGCCGCCCTCCGCTACTTCAGTCAAGGACTGGCATTCTATTATGCCTGTCAGTATGTCCAGGCTGAATACGCGTTCCTGCGGGCCATCGATGCCAATAACCAGGACGCGCGATTTCTGTATTTCTTAGGCATGAGCCGCTGGATGCTTGGCAATCAGGGTGCTGCCTTGGACAATTTCCAGACCGCCGCGGACCTGGAACGCCGAGGCAAACCGGTTTCGAGCCTGGTCGATCAGAGCTTGGAACGGGTGCAAGGCCCGATGCGCAGCATGCTCAAACGCTACCGCCCCTGAGTCGGCGTTCGACTCCGACTGAGAAGGCAACGGACATCCGGTGTGAGACAACGCTCTGGCGTTCCGTCAGGGGTGAAATTGGTTCCTACCGCGTCCGCGGGGTCGTTGTCCTTGTTGCCACCGATTGGCTCGGTTGCCAGCTTTCTGAGACAACCGGTTCAACCTGCCAACCGAGCCAATCGGTGCTTCGTGATCGCCTCCGCTCATCGCCTCGAAGTCCACCGGTTGTTTTGTTTTCCTTAGTCATGGAGATGACGATGCGACACTTGCTGACGCTAGGCTTCCTATTTAGCCTATCTGTTTCTGCCATGGCGGAGTTACAAGTGGGCTTTGCCTCGGTCAATGTCACTCCTCCTATTGGTGACAAGCCGGTGTACCTCGCTGGCTTTGGCAAGGACCGCCCAGCGACGGGGGTGCATGACCCGATCATGGCCCGGGCGATCGTGCTCACCGATGGGGATCGCAAGTTGGCGATCGTCTCGGTAGATGTGGTCGGTCTCTTCCTGAATGACGTCGAACACGTCCGGGAGAAGCTCAAGGACTTTACCGGTGTTGTCGTTACCAGCACCCACAACCACGAGGGGCCCGACACCATGGGCTTGTGGGGGCCCAATTCGTTTACCCAAGGCAATGATCCTGATTACCAAAACAAGCTTCTCGACGACTTAGTCGAGGTGGTCCGCCAAGCCGAGCAACAGCATCAGCCCACGCGAGTTCACATCGGTACCGTCGCATTGCCCGAGCTGATCCGCGACACCCGCGATCCTCAAGTCAAGCATGACGAGTTGGTTGCGCTGCAATTTCTTGATCCGAAAAACAACCAGCCCCAGGGTGTCGTGGTACAGTGGAATAACCACCCCGAAACGCTCGGATCGCGGAACACCGAGCTCAGCGCGGACTTTGTCGGTTACACGGTGACCGAGTTGGAAAAGCGTCAGAGTTGTCCGGTGGTCTATCTAACGGGTACGGTGGGCGGACTGATGACCACCCTCGGTGTCCCAATCCAGAATGCCAACGGCAAGTCACTCCCCAAGAACAGCTTCGCCAAGACCGAACGCCTCGGTCGTCTGGTCGGTCAAGCGGCGGATCAGGCTCTTCGGGCCAGCCGACCGATCAAACTGACCCCGTTGACGGCTCGTCGGCAATCGGTCCTGTTGCCGGTGGATAATCCCCTGTACCAGATGGCCTGGACCATCGGCGTGTTGCGTCGGCCCATCTATCGCTGGACCGGCGACCCGTTTGTGGCCCAGCCTGAACGAATCGGCAAGCCAGCCGGGCAAATGGCCATTCGTTCGGAAGTCGGTCACTGGCAACTTGGGGAGCTCGAAATCGCCATCATTCCGGGTGAGATCTATCCCGAATTAGTCCTCGACAAGGTCCCCGACCCCGCTCCGGAGGGAGTCGATTTCCCCGAAGCCCCGGTGGAGCCCGGGATCTACCCGGCGATGTCCGCGAAATATCGCATGCTCATCGGGCTGGGCAACGATGAGATCGGCTACATCCTACCCCGCCGTTTGTGGGACGAGAAACCACCCTATAGTTATGGCCTCAAGAAACGCCCCTATGGCGAGATCAACAGTCTGGGTCCCAACACCGGTCCGATTCTCTGTGAAGCCTTCCGTCGTCTCGGCAAAGGTGGTGCTTCGGGCAATGATCCATCCGGCCAAAGCCTTCGACCATAACTCGATCATCCTGCCCGCTTTCGCCGCCCTCGACCGCGGAAGAATTCATCGACAATCGTGCCTAAGAGCAATGTCCCCCCAATGATTGAGGGGATCACGGCATCGGGAATCCCCGCAAACAGCACATAGTTCTGCAACACCGGCAGCACCGCAGCCCCGAGCACGATCCCCACTGCGGTCCCTTCCCCCCCCCGCAGGCTACAGCCACCGAGGACTGCTCCGGTGATGGCATAGAGCTCAAACCACTGACCGGTGGTCTCGGGAGTGGCGCTGCCATAATCCATGAACAACAGCACGCCCCCCAGGCTGGCCAGCGACGAGCATAACACGAATGCCGCGATCCGCTGCCGCTCGGTGGCGATCCCAGCATACCGAGCCGCTTGCTCATTGGCCCCGATGGCATACCAGTAGCGGCCATGAATACTCGCATGCAGAAGAATACCCACCACCATCGCCAGCATCATCAATAACAACAGTTGTGCAGGGAACACCAGGGCCCCCTCGGCATCCTTTCCGATCAGGAGATAGCGTAGCTGATCGAGCGCCGCGGCCTGCTCGGGCACATCGTTTTTCACCTGCTGCAGTCCCACTGGACGGGATGACAATTGCCGTGCGATCCCCCGGTAAATGAACAGGCCACATAGGGTAACAAGGAATGACTGCAGACGTAAGCGTGTCACCAACAAGCCATGGAAGATGCCGATCACCAGTCCTCCAAGGAGCACCAGAGCCAACGCCGCCACGGGGGGGACCCCTTCGGTCAGCAGGACGCCGAAGCCGACCGCACTGAGCCCGACGACCGAGCCAATCGACAGATCGATCCCGCCGGTAATGATTAGCACGCCCACCCCCAAGGTCAGCACGCCGAAAAACCCCTGGCGGTTAGCCACATCTTCCAGGTTGGCCCAGCGCATCGCCTTGGGGTCGGCGATGAATAGGCAGGTGTAAATGGTCCCCAACAGCAGCAAGACACCCAGGATCCGACTCATGCTTGTGCGCCTCCGGTGGCCAGATGCATCACCGCTTCCTCGCTGAGCTCGGCCCGACCTAATTCCCCAGCGACTCTACCCTCGTGCAACACCACCACCCGATCACTCATGCCTAGAATCTCTTCCAGATCACTCGAGATCATCCACACGGCTACCCCCTGGTTGGCCAGCTCCTGCATCAAGGCGTAGATTTCGCTTCGGGCACCGACATCGACCCCTCGGGTCGGCTCATCCAGAATCAGTACCCGAGGTGTCCGGGCCAGCCACTTGCCCAGCACCACCTTCTGCTGATTGCCACCCGACAATAGGCCCACCGTCTGAGCAACACTCGGCGTGCGGACGCGGAGGCGCTCGGAGAGTTGTTGGGCCAGCTGGTGCTCACGCCTCAAGGCAACCAGCCGCATGGTTTCGAGAAGATCGAGGTTTGGCAGCCCCAGGTTAAACCGAATGCTCCCTTCCAAGATCAGACCATGTAGCCGGCGATCCTCCGGGACCAACAAGATCCCCTCCATGATCGCCTGCCGCGGGTGGCGGATCGTCAGCGCACGACCAGCCAACACCACCTCCCCGGCCAGCACTCGTCGGATACCAAACACTGCCTCGGCCAGCTCCGTCCGCCCCGCACCGACTAGCCCGGCCATGCCCAAGATCTCTCCTGCCCGGATCTCCAGATGTACCGGATTTTCCCGCCCACCAGCATACTGCACCCCCCGTAGTTCGAGGACCACCGCGTGGTTGCCCCCCCGATGCTCGGCTCGAGGATAGATGTTCTGCAGTTCCCGGCCCACCATCAGCCGCACCATGGTATCGTGATCGAACGCGTCGCGATCTAGTTCGCCGGCGTTCTTACCGTCCCGCAACACGACGACTCGGTCGGCACAGCGTTGGACCTCGGCCAGACGATGCGAGATGTACAAAAGGCCCACCCCCAACGCCTTCAGCTGGTCGATGACCGTGTACAGCCGATCGGTCTCCTTCTGGGTCAGGCTGGAGGTGGGCTCATCCATGATCAGCACCCGGGCCTCCAATCCCAGCGACCGGGCGATCTCGACCAGCTGCTTTTCGCCGGGCGACAGGTCACCGACCCGGGCATGAATCCGCTCCGGCGGCAAGCCGACTCGCTCCAGCAGGCGGATTCCCTCACGTCGCATCCGCCCCCGGTCAAGAAGGCCTCCGAACCAGGTCGGTTCGCGACCCAGAAACAGGTTGTCCGCCACAGTCAGGTTCTCGGCCAGGTTGAGCTCCTGGTGGATCAGGCTAATCCCCGCGGCCAAAGCATCACGGACCCCTTCGAAATGTACTACCTGACCATTGAGGCGGACCTCTCCCGTATCGGGCGTGTACACCCCGGCGACGATTTTCATCAACGTCGACTTGCCCGCGCCGTTCTCCCCCACGACTGCGACGACCTCGCCCGCACCCAAGGTCAGCGATACCCCATCCAGGGCCTGGACTCCCGGGAAGGCTTTGGCAACCGCACGGACCTCCAACAGTGGAGCGGTCATTTCACGGAGTCCAGTTTGGCTTGGAGGTCCTCCGCAAATTCGCTGACCTCGATACTCCTTTCACCTCTTACCTCGCGGCCATCCTTCGTGATGATGCGGTAGGGGATGTACTCGTCCTCGATCTCGGCCCGATTCGTCTTGCCTTGAGCTACCGCCGCCAAGATCTCTACCGACCTGTAGCCAAAGTTAAAGGGGTCCTGCACCACCGTGCCCGCAATCTCTCCCTTGGCGATCCCATCGAGGGTCCGCGGGTCCTCATCGAAGCCGACGATCTTGATCTTGCCGACCAGCCCCTTGGAGCGGACTGCCTCCAGGATCGCCGGCGGGTTGTAGGCCCACAGCCCGACCATGCACAGATTCGGCCGGTCCCCTAACTTCCCGACAATGTCCCGGGCGTTGTTTTGGGCCTTGGTCTCATCGGCATCGTCAGTAATCGCCTCGTCCTGATACATCGTGTACTTGTCACTGCCGGGGATCCCCAGCTCCTCACGCACCCCACGGACCCGTTCGCGGGCGTTGAACGAAGTCAGCTGACCGACGAAAACTACAATCATCCCACCCTCGGGCATGGCCTCCTTCACCAGCCGTCCCACCGCGCGGCCCGCCTCGTAGTTGTTCGTACCGACATAACACAGGCGGTTGGTCTCACGCGCATCGTTATCCATGGCGATTAGATATGTCTCTTTAGCAATGCGATGCAAGTCGGGCGTCTGGTTCTCCGGGTCGATGACGCTCACCGCCAGGCCGGCAACATCGCGTTTGAGCAAGTCGTTGACGATCTGCATCTGCACCGCGACTTCGCCCTTCTCAGGCTTGCGGAAGTCGACATGGACGTCCAGGTCGGTCGCGGCCTTCTTAGCCCCCGCTTCGCAGATCGTCCAGAAGTCGGCCGGGTTGTTGGTCACCACCGCAATGGTAATCTTACCATCGTCTTGTGAACCCTGGCCGCAACCTAACACCGCCAGGGAAAGGCCAAGCAGGCTGCATAAACTTGCTCGTCGCATCATCATGCTCACTTTTATCCGGGGAAAGACGGATTCGATCGGTCCACCATACCCGAAACCTACCGCAGGGCAAGCGTCGCGGCCGCAATTGGCGCGAACCAGCGGCACGCACAACTCTCCCTACCTGTGTGCAACGCACCAGAGTCCTGCAGCCAATCCAACTGACGCGGCGTACACTCTCACGCTATGAGAGGCGGTCACCCCGGCCAATAAGCCGACGGTAAGCCGCGACCCTCGTTGGATCCAAGCAGTGCTGGCCCGCTTCGCCAAACCAAAGGAGAGAACCCAACTGTCGTCGGGAGTCCATCAGACGCTTCATCTGAAACCGGTCTCGACAGCCCTCGTTGGGTTCTCCCATGTATCCTTCCGCAGCGACCGCGAACCCGACTGTCGTTGGGATTACATCGTTGCAAACGACGCGGTTCCAGGTTCGAATCCTGGTCTGCCTCCGGGCAGGTAGCTCAATCGGATAGAGCGCGAATCTCGGCCCCCCTTCGTCGGGTTCGCGGCCGCTGCGGACGGCGAAGCAACCGGCAAAAACCCAACTGTTCCTCGGGATTCCATCGCAACGTTTCACGGCAACGTGGTCCGGGTTCAAGTCCCGGTATGCCCGCCAAGGGCATATGGTGGAACGCCGGTGTGTCCGTGTCATGGGCATACGTCGGGCCGGTAGACACGAACGTTTTGATCTCGATACCCCTCGTTGGAGACTTCGAAACGATTGCATGCCTGACTGCCGGCGTGGAGTCCATGGCACCTCCAGGTTCGAATCCTGACCGCCCCCTTCGACGGGGCGGTAGCTCTGCCCAACCCCTCGTCAGGCATAACCCTCACCGCGTCCGACTGCCGTCGCGAACTACATCCACAATACCGATGTTTGCGATACCGCCTCGTCGGACCTTGCTAAAGGAGTTTCGCCCATGGCCAACAAGCACCTGTTCCACGCATCCCCGCCGCCGCTGCCGCGGGCCGACGCCATCAACGAGGCCGGCGGCCTGGCTTACCGGCTGCCGCCCAAGCAAGCCCTGGCCCAGCTGGCCGCGACCGGTTCCTTCCATGGCACTTACTACGCCAACGGTGAGGCCCAGCTCGCTGACTTGATCGCGCTGGCCAGCCAAATCGACGACCACCTGTACCTGGCCAAGCTGGCGGTGTACGCTCGACAAAAGGCGTTCATGAAGGACATGCCGGTGGCACTACTGCTGCTGCTGTCCAAGTGCAACACCGAACTGTTCCACCGCGCGTTCGACAAGGTGGTCGACAACGGCCGCACCCTGCGGACCTTCGTGCAGATGCTCCGCTCCGGCGTGTTTGGCCGGCGAACGCTGTCCTACAGCCTGCAGCGAGCCGTGCAGCGTTGGCTCAACGAAGCCAAGGTGACCCAACTGCTCCACGCCGCCATTGGCCAGGATCCGAGCCTGCGTGACGTGTTCCGTCTGGCCCGGCCGACCCCGCCGGACAACACCCGGCGTGCCCTGTACGGCTGGCTGACCGATAAGCCGATCGAGAACTGGGGGCCGGCCAACCCGGCCGACCTGCCGGTAGAAGTGCAGGCGCTGATTGCCTTCCGTCAGGCCACCAGCGAGGAAGAGCAGCTGGCCGTGCTGGCCGAACACCGCTTCCGTTGGGACCTACTGGCCGACAGTGCCCGCGGCCCCAACGTCTGGAAGGCCATGGCCCGTCAGATGGGCCCGCAGGCACTGCGAATGAACCTCAACACCCTGGCCCGCCACGGCGTCCTCGACGACCCGCACATGGTCGCCTACGTCGCCGAGCGGATCGCCGACCCTGAGGAAGTCCGGCGTAGCCGCCAGTTCCCGTACCAGTACTTCGCGGCCTACCGGAACGCTAGCAGCGTGGATGCTACTATCTGCACCGCTCTAGAACGGGCCGCCGAACTGGCCTGCGGCAACGTTCCCAAGCTGCCAGGTCCAGTCGTGATCGGTGTTGATGTCTCCGGCTCCATGAACAGCCCGGTAACCGGCTACCGCGGCGGTGGAACCAGCGCGATGCGCTGCATCGACGTAGCTGCCCTGTTTGCCGCGGCCATGCTGCGGCAAAACCGCGGCAGCCTGGTGGTGCCGTTCGACCACACCACCTACAAGTACCGGGCCGACCCGACCACGCCGATCCTGCGCATGGCTGATGAGCTGGCCCGCTTCGGCGGCGGCGGCACCGACTGCTCGCTGCCGCTGCAGGTGGCTGTCCGCAACAAGGGCGCCTTTGCTGGCTGCGTGTTGATCAGCGACACCGAAAGCTGGATCGGCCAGGGCCACTACGGCAGCACGGCGACCCTGACTGCCTGGGAGCAGTTCGGTGCCCAGCAGCGTAAGCTCCTCGGCGGCGATGTCCATCCGAAGCTGATCTGCATCAACCTGCAGCCTTACGGAACCACACAGGCCCCGGAACGGGCGGATATCCTGAACGTGGCCGGCTTCAGCGACGCGGTGTTCCAAGTGATCGCCGCCTTCCTCGACGATGCCTACGACCGCTTCGTCAGCGAAGTGGAGGCGGTTGAGGTGTAACGACCAAGGAGCTCCGGACCGAGAGGTCCGGAGCTCCTTCTGCCTGTGCTCTTCCATCTTTCTCCCACCCGCTTTCCGCGTCCAAAGCCCTCCCTCTTCGCTCGCTTGACCCGCTCGACTACCATAAAGAAAAATGACTTGCCGCGCGATCAGGAGCCGAGACCATGCCACACGCTTCCCCGTTGCACGAGACGATCCGCCAGGCGGGTGCGAACTTCGCCGAGTACGCCGGTTGGGAGTTACCGGCCGACTTCGGTGACGCGCGTACCGAATATGATGCCGCCCACACCGGGGCGGTCTTGTTTGATCGCTCCCACACCGGCAAGGTCGAGGTCTGCGGGCCGGAGGCGCCGACCTTCCTGCAGAACCTGTGCACCAACGACATCGCGAACCTGCCACTTGGCGGAGGTGCTGAGGCCTACTTCACCGACCACCGCGCCAAAACATTATTCCAAACGCGCATCTATCATGTCCGTCTCGACGGCTCTCGCGACGCCTTGTGGATCGACGTCACCCCTGGGTACGTCGAAGCCTTCCTCAAGCACCTGGACCGTTACTTGATTAGCGAACAGGCCGAGTTCACCGACCAGACCGAGCAGTTCGCCCAGCTGCACTTGACCGGCCCAAAGGCCAAGGAAGTTCTCGAACAGGCCCTCGATGACCAGCTTCCCGACCTGAACGAGTTCTTGCACATGGAACGCACTTTTGGGGCTGCAGCCACCTGCTCGATCCGTCGCCGCGACCCACTGGGCGTCCCCGGCTATGACCTGGTCTGCCTGAACGCCAAGGCCGAGGGCGTCTGGCGTATGCTGACCACCTGCGGCGCTAGACCGGCCGGCCAGACTGCGTTTGAGTGGCTACGTGTCGAGGCCGGCACTCCTGTCTACGGCATCGACATCGATGACACACGATTTGTCATGGAGGTCAGTAAGGTGACCCGTGCGGTCAGTTACAGTAAGGGCTGCTTCCTGGGCCAGGAACCGATCGTCATGGCTCGTGACCGCGCTGGGCACGTCAACCGCGCCTTCCTTGGCCTAAAGATCCTCGAAGCGACACCCATCCCAAAAGGCTGTAAGGTCTTCCACGACGGTCAAGAGGTAGGCGTCACCACCTCGTTCATCCATTCGCCCAAGCTCGACACCGGCCTTGCCCTGGGCTACCTCCGCCGTGGCCACCAGGACCCCGGCACCGCCATGGAGGTCGAGACCGACTCTGTCCGACTCCCCGCCGAGGTCGTGGCACTGCCGGTGGTGTAGCCGCGAAGTTACGCTAGAGTGGCACAAGCAGCGTCTTGTAGTGTTGCATCGACCAGTGTGCACGGTGGGTCCTGCATGGCCGGTTCAGCAGGTCTCTGCCCTTCCGAGCGGCGGGTGGGAACCTGCCGAAAGCCAATGTAACGGGACCCAAGCAATCTGGAACTCGTCAAGGGGATGGCAGTGGTAGACCCGTCCGGCCAGGGCTGGTGATGCAGATCGAAGCGAGCCGCTGATCTTCTGACTCGCGCGGAAGCCGAATGCCAAAACCAACGCCGTCACCCCTAGGGCACTCCCTACGGAGACGACATTCGCGTTGGCGGATGGTCTCCGTTCGAGGTCGGCGTCCGGCCGCACAGACGGGTTCACCTCGGACTGGTTGACAGATCTGATCCTGAGGGACTGGCAGGGGTTTGCGGAGGCCGACAGTTGGGACAGAACCAGGGGGCCGGAGTGGTCACGGGCCTGGGGCTCCGTTTGCGGCACACGGCACAACGATAGCGTTTACCCCGCACGGCGGTCTTGGGGCGTGTCTTTTTGCCGGTCCTGAAGATGTTCTTTGCCATCGGCACGAACCCCGTGCATGCTTGGTCGGGTCGATCGAACGCGGAACACGCTGATCTCCTTTGACCGCCGATTGGTTCACTTCCATCTTCGTGCATTATACACAGCAGTCTGGCTGACACAGGTCCTCGAGGATTGGCTGTGGGACGTATTCAGAACGGGCCTGCGGGAGTACCCAGCGTAGCCGCGGGCATCGCCGGGAAAGCTGAGGCGGTGGATGCAGTGATCGGTAAACGCTTTTCGGCGCGTTCCAAGCAGGTCACCTCATGTCCCAGGTTCGCAGGAGGCCCCCGAAGAATAACATTCGGTAGTCGCAGGAACCGTCGTGAACGTGCGATCAGAAAAATGCCATGCGAAGTGGCCCGAATAGCATGGGAGTAAAGCTACGGACCACAAAAGACTATCAGTGTTTAGGAGAGGCGCGATGGATTTTGGAGTCGGGATGGCAGCCGGGTTTGGCGCTGGCATGGGTACCGGGATCGGCATTGGAGCTGCGAGCCGCAACGCCGACCTGACCGCCAATCTCAAACACTACCTCGAGCAAAACGAGATGACCATTTTCGACCGCGACGGCCAACCGGTGGATGTGGACGACCTGGTCAAAGCGGCAACCTACAGTTCTTGCAATGGCCAGAACAAGCGCACGTTCGGCATCGCCCTGCTCCTGCTGGGGGTCACGATCCTGGGAGGCGTCGCTGCCGTCTTTGTTTCGAGGATCTTGTAACTCGAAACCACTTCGACAGAATCGACCGGCTGACAGCTACGACCTCGCTGCGAACGGTGCGTGGTTGCACCGAGCGAATTTTCCCTTCCCCCCTGTTGGAGGCACATTGAGCTCGCTCACCTCAGGTGTTTCTTGAAAAACGCGATGGTCCGCTCCCAAGCGAGCTTGGCCGCTTCCTCGTCGTAGCGGGGGGTAGTGTCGTTGTGGAAGCCGTGGTTGGTGTTTGGATACACGAACGCCTCGAACGCTTTGTCATTTGCCTTGAGCGCCTCCTCCAACCCGGGGGCCCCGGCCAGGATCCGCCGGTCACGCTCGGCGTTGTGGATCAGCAGCGGGGCCTTGATCTTGGGTACATCCGCCACCGCCGGTTGCCGGCCATAAAACGGCACCGCGGCATCAATAACCTCGGGGATGCCCACCGCTAGCTGATAAACGACCCCGCCGCCGAAACAGAAGCCGACCGTGCCCACCTTCCCAGTCGAGGCTGGGTGCGTGTCCAGAAACTTGGCCCCGGCGATGAAGTCTTCGGTCATCTTGGTCCGATCACGCTTGGCCTGCAACGCTCGCCCTTCATCATCGTTACCGGGGTAGCCACCCAGTGGCGTCAGTGCATCGGGCGCCAAAGCCAGAAAGCCAGCCACAGCCAAACGCCGAGCCACGTCCTCGATGTAGGAGTTTAAGCCCCGGTTCTCGTGGATGACCAGCACCGCCGGGAACTTGTCGCCCGCCGCCGGCCGGGCCAGCAGGCCCTTCATGGTGCCAGCACCTTTGGGCGCCGCGTACTCGACCCGCTCAGTCTTGATGCGCGCATCGTCGGACTTGACCTGTTGCGCCCAGGCGTAGTTCGGGCTCAGGCTAGACAGCAGTGCTTCGACGGTCAACCCGCCGACGGCGTACACACCAAGCCGCTGAAGGTATTCGCGACGGCTCAGCCGCCCGTGGGCGTAGTCATCGTACAGGTCCAGGACTTCCGGATCGAACTGATGGGCTCGCTTACGTTCCATGAGGTTCCTTGAAAAAGGCCGCCCGCATCTAAACCCCACCGCGAGGGTCGAGGTTGCGAAGCAAGTGTCGGCTTTCGGCGATAACGCCAGCTACTCCAATGCCTCACTCCCCGCTCATGTCCTTCAACGCACTCCAGACGTTGGCGAAGTTATCCGTCCATACCGGGGTGTCCGCTGGTACGAACACCCCCCGCCAACGCAGGTCGCGTAATAACGGAGCAAGATCATCACTTTTGTGAGCCATGATCAGCCACAGCGAGGGAAACTTGCCCTGCTTTTTCAACTGGTCGGACACTACCAGATCGTCGCCGACATGGACTTGCCAGTCGGCCGAATCGTTTTCTGCCAACCGAGCCAGGATCGGCTCCAAATCCAGATAACGGTTAGAGATGTTAAATAACAAAATCCCCTGTGGCGTCAGTTTCTGGCGGTACAATGCCAGCGCCTCGGCTGTCAACAGGTGCAACGGAATGGCGTCCGAGCTAAACGCATCCAACACCAACAGATCGAAGGAGTGGTCGGGCATCTCACCCAGCCGAACCCGAGCATCGCCGCGCTCGATCATCAGATTGGTTGCCCGACTGTTGCGGAGAAAGGTAAAGTAGCGTCGATTCTGGGCCAGACGAATGACAATCGGATCCAGCTCAAAGAAAGTCCAGTCTTGCCCTGGCCGACCATACCAGGCCATCGAGCCGGTCCCCAGACCAATCACGCCGATCCGGCGCACCGATGGGCGAGTCGAGATCAATTCCGCAAACACAGAGCCCACCGGCCCGGTCCGATGATAGTAGGACAGGGGCTCGAACGGATCACGCCACAACCGTTGCTGGCACACCGGCCATTGCAGTACCAAGCCAAGCGGCTGGCCAGCCCCCAGCGGCAACAAATATCGGCTCAGCAAAGCGGGTTCCACGCCCGTCCGTTGCTGACCATGAATGGTGTTGCCATGAACCATGCGATGGAACTTTCCTGCCGGATCCTCGGTGACCCGTACCACGCCGAGATAGTTACGCTCCAGAAAGATCGTGCGGCCCAACAAGGCGGTATCATAGGTGCCCGCCGCCACGATGGCCGCCACCCCGAGAGTGAACCGCAACGGTCGATCCACTAGGGTATACACCAGCACCGCTGGGATGGCAAAGGTGATGGCATGCCGCAGGATCTCCGCCGGGATCCATAGACGGTCGGCCAGCTGCTGCAGGCCCTGCTTAACCGAGGGATTCGACTGGATCGCCCAGATCAAACCCAGGGTCAGCCCCCCCAGCAACAGCGGAATGACCACATCCAGGACGCGAACCCCTTTGGTCGGCATGCACACGCTACGAAACAAGCAGGCCAGCAACATCGCCAGGGGGTACTCAATCAGCCCCACTTGGCGAAATAGGATCGGAGCCAGCAGCCCGTTGAATAAACCGCCCAGGACGCCTCCGAACGACATCCACAAATAAAACTCTGTCAGCTGTTCCGGCGGCGGGCGGTCCTCGGCGAGCAAGCCATGACAAAACCAGGCCGCGACAAAAAACGCCCCTAAATGCAGAGCGATCACCAGCCACAACGGCTCCGCTGCTCGAACCAGGATGGTGATCGTCCAAACCACCACCGCCATGGCCAACACGCGACTGAGCCGCCTGGCTGGCATGCGTAGCCCAATCGAGAACACCAAAATAAACGTCAATAGATACAACGCTAATGGCACCACCCAGAGCAACGGCATCGCTGCCAGGTCGGTGGTTAGAAACGAGGTCACTCCCATGAGCAGACTGGAAGGCACAAAGGCCAGTGCGATCCAGTACAGCCGTCGCCGTAAACCGAGCGGTCGCGGTTGGGACTCGATCGCCGTGGATCCGATCAGGTCTTGACGTACGGTGAGGGCACACAAGGCAATCAAGCCGATCAGGGCCAGATAGCCCCTTTGCCAATAACGCGCTTGTGCATCCAGATCTAGCCAAGGTTCGATCAAAAACGGATAGGCCAAGAGCGCCAGCATGCTGCCCAGATTACTTGCCGCATAAAGAAAGTACGGATCCCGGGCAACCCAAAAGCCCGTACCGGCGAACCAGCGTTGTAGCAATGGCGCTGTCGAGGCTACCAGAAAGAACGGCAATCCTGCGGCTATGATCAGCATACCGAGTAACCAGCCCACCGGGGCTGCTTCGACCCCAGGCGGCGGTCCCTCGCCCGGAATATGGATCGGCAACACCAACAGCGGTAGCGGCAATAACAGCAGATGCACCCAGCGACCCCGACGGTTGCCAACACCTCCGCCTAGAAGATGCGCATACAAATACCCAAACAACAGCGCTGACTGGAAGAAGATGAGGCAGGTGTTCCAGACCACCGGGGATCCGCCCATGGTCGGCAACAACAGCCGCCCCATCAGCGGCTGAACCACAAACAACAGCGTCGCGCTGACAAACAGCGTCAGGGCAAACAGCAGCGATACAGCGAATGCGGCCATACGGAGTGGTACTTCTCGAGGCTAGCCTACCGCGTGCGTACAGACGTTACTGTACGGCAAACGAACTCCGTCGGCAAAGCGCGGCCTTGCTCACGACCGGTTCGATCCCGACAATGCCTGCAGCCTAAGCCCCTTCATGACGTCTGCAAGGAGAACACCCGATGAAGTTGCTGTCCACCCTCTTCAGCGCTCTTTACCTGCTCGGCCTGGCTCGGGCCGACGACACCCAGCTCAAAGTCAAGGAAGGCGACCCGCTGCCCGACATCAAATTGCCTGCCACCCAGATTGAGAAGGCATTACCCGAGGCCTCCGGCTCGAAGACCCTCTCGCTTAAGGACCTCAAGGGCAAGAACATCGTACTCTTCTTCTACCCCAAGGCCATGACCCGCGGCTGCACCATCGAAAGCTGCGGCTTCCGCGACGTCGCGGACAAGTTTGCCGCAGCCAACACGGTGGTCATCGGCATCAGTACCGACGACTTCAAGGCCCAGGAACAGTTCACCAGCAAGGAGAAGCTCAACTTCCCCCTGCTGGCCGATAAGGAAATGCAGGTGACCAAGCAACTCGGCGTCCTCAGCCCACGCGGCACCGTGTCTAAGCGGGTCACCTTCGTCGTCGACAAGCAGGGCATGATCCGTAAGATCTACACCAAAGTCTCGCCCAGGAACCACCCCGAAGAGGTCCTCACCTTTATCAAGGAAACCCTGAAGTAGACCTGTCCCCGGGAATCGGATTGCCTGACAGCCCGCGGCAGGTTATGCCCGACTTGTCGCGGACCCCGCATTCCTGGAGGCTGCCTGTGCCAAGCTTCGGAGCACACATGTCGATCGCCGGCGGGTTGACCAAGGCCCTCGATCAGGCCACCCAGCATGGCTGTGCCACCTTGCAGCTGTTTACCAAAAGTGCGAGTCAGTGGCAGGCACGCCCCCTGTCCGAAGCAGAGATCGCTGCCTTTCGCCAGCAACTCGCCGCGGGCAAATTCCACCACGCCACTGCTCACGATTCCTATCTGATCAATCTCGCTTCACCCGATGATGCGCTTTACCAGAAGTCCATTGCCGCTTTCATCGAGGAGCTCCACCGCGCCAACTCACTCGGCCTCAAGTACCTGGTCATGCACCCTGGGGCCCATACAGGTAGCGGCGAAGTCGCGGGGCTAGCCCGTGTCGCGAAAGCCCTGGACCAGATCTTGGATCGCTGTCCCAGTGTCGAGACGCAAGTACTTCTGGAAACCACCGCCGGCCAAGGCAGTACCCTCGGACATCGCTTTGAACACCTGGCCAGCATCCTCGACCAAATGCATCGCGGTGACCAACTCGGCGTCTGCCTGGACACCTGTCACATCTTTGCCGCAGGCTATGACCTGCGTACCCCTGAGGCATATTACGCTACCTTTCGCCGCTTCCAGCGGCTTCTCGGCATGCGTAAGCTCAAAATGTTTCATGTCAATGACAGCGTCAAGCCGTTGGGCAGCCGGGTCGACCGCCACGCCCATCTCGGCCAAGGCCAGATCGGCCTCGAGGCATTCCGACTCCTGGTGAATGATGGCCGCTTCCGTCGCCATCCGATGATCCTGGAGACACCCAAGACCGGCCCGAATGGCGAAGCGATGGATCCGCAGAACCTGGGTGTCTTGCGCGACCTGTACCAGCACGAACGGCTGCTATCATGAGGCCCCATTCGTAGATTGGTTGGAACCATGCTCCGGACCTGACGGCCCGGAGCATGGTTCGATCGCTAAGTTCGTCGACCACGCCCACTCCTGAGGCAAATCCCCGATGGAAGTCTGGAACTAGCCACTTACCGCAAACACCATGCTGCTTTCGCCACGAAGATTGCACCTTTTCAGGTCAGATCCTCCAGATTGTTGAGGATGATGCCCAACCCTTCCAGGTCAAGCGGGTCGATGTCAAACAGCAGCTCATTGCCAGCGTCGTCCTGGAATACGGCCTCGACCATCTCGGCGTTCGCGCCGGTCAGGTTCTGCCCATAGAAGACGGCCGCATGCTTATTCAACGGGCTG
>CAYPIE010000075.1:0-28144 GCA_964410665.1 uncultured Alcaligenaceae bacterium | reverse complement strand
GCTTGCCAACTATTACATAAACACGACCCCAGCCGCCGCGGGCCACGGGGGGGCCCACCCCCTACCCGCGGCCTCTTCGCACGCCAGCACGCCGCCATTCCGATGCAACTCCTACCGACCAGGCCCGCGCGGCAACCTCGGGCTGACGTCGAGCTTCCACGGCGTACAATGTACCGAACCGATCATTCCCTATTGGGAAAGGAGCTGTTATTCATGCAATGGATCCTCGCATCCTCCAGCCTGTTCGTGAGTTGCCTGTTCATGAGTGCTGCCAGCCTGCGTGCCGATGACCTCAAATATCCCGAGACCCGTCGCGGCGACGTCGTCGATGATTATCACGGCACTCAGGTCGCCGATCCGTATCGCTGGCTCGAGGACGATGTCCGCACCTCCAGCGAGGTCCGCGCCTGGGTCGAGGCGCAAAACCAGATTACTAACGCCTACCTCGAGGATATCCCTCACCGCGACGCCATCCGCAAGCTGTTGACCAAGCTATGGGACTACGAAAAATTCTCTGCACCGCGGAAAGTCGGCGGCCGCTACTTCTTCTCGAAAAATGACGGGCTCCAGAACCAGTCCGTCCTGTACACCATGGAATCGCTGCCTGCCGAGCCGCGTGTCCTGCTCGATCCCAACCAGTGGTCCAAAGATGGCACGGTCGCCCTCGCCGGCATCGCCATCAGCGACGACGCCAAATATCTCGCCTATGCCGTAGCCGAGGCCGGCTCCGATTGGCGAACTTGGAAAGTGTTGGATGTTGCCTCCGGCGAACCGCTGGCGGATGAACTGAAATGGACCAAGTTCTCCAGCGCCAGCTGGACCCCCGACGGCAAGGGCTTTTTTTACGGCCGCTATCCCGAACCGAAAGAAGGGGAAGAGTTTCAATCGCTCAACAAAAATATGAAGGTGATGTATCACCGGATCGGCACCCCGCAGCGGGACGATGTCTTGGTCTACCACCGCCCCGATCAAGCGGAATGGGGCTTCCAGACCAGTGTCACCGAGGACGGCCACTATTTGATCATCACCACTTGGAAGGGAACCGATGACCGTTACCGGATCACCTTCAAGGATCTCAGCGAACCCTATGGGCTGCCCATCGATTTAATCGAGAACTTCGAAAACGATTATACCTTTGTCGGCAACGATGGGCCCGTGTTCTACTTCCGCACCGACCTGAATGCCCCCAACGGCCGGGTGATCGCCATCGATACACGCGAACCGGCCCCGGATAACTGGCAAGAAATCATTCCCGAGGCCAAGGAGAATTTGGTCAGCGTGGGCATCGTCGGCAACCTGTTCGTCTGCGACTACCTCCAGGACGCCAAGTCCCAGGTCAAGCTGTATGCCATGGATGGCAGCTTCGTCCGCGAGGTTGAGCTGCCTGGGATCGGCACCGCAGGCGGCTTCAGCGGCAAGCGGACCGACACCGAGACCTTCTACACCTTCTCAAGCTTTGCCACACCACCGAGCATCTATCGCTACGATGTGATTACCGGCAAGAGCAGCCTGTACCGCCAGGCCGAAGTTGCCTTCGACCCGAGTCGCTACGAGGTCAAGCAGGTCTTCGCCACCTCCCGCGACGGCACCAAGGTGCCCCTGTTTATCACCGCCCGCAAGGACCTCAAGCTCGATGGCAACCACCCGGTGCTCCTCTATGGCTACGGCGGCTTCAACATCCCGCTGACGCCGAGTTTTTCGATTAGCCGCGTCGGCTGGCTGGAGATGGGTGGAGTCTTCGCCATGGCCAATCTGCGCGGCGGCGGCGAGTATGGCAAGGACTGGCATAAGGCCGGCACCAAGCTGCAAAAGCAAAACGTCTTCGATGATTTTATCGCCGCGGCCGAATGGTTAATCGACAACGGCTACACCCAACCGAGCAAGCTGGCCATCCAAGGCGGCAGCAACGGCGGCTTACTGGTCGGTGCCTGTATAACTCAGCGGCCGGACCTGTATGCCGCGTGTCTACCGGCCGTTGGAGTCATGGATATGCTTCGCTTCCAGAAATTTACCGCGGGCCGCTTTTGGGTCGATGATTATGGCTCCTCGGACCATCCCGATGAGTTCAAAGCACTCTATGGCTACTCGCCATATCATAATCTCAAGCCGGGAATCAAGTACCCGGCCACGCTGGTAACCACCGCCGATACCGATGATCGCGTGGTCCCTGGGCATAGTTTCAAATTCACTGCCAAGCTGCAGTACTGCCACGCCGGTGACAATCCCGTGCTGGCCCGCATCGAAACCCGGGCCGGGCACGGTGCTGGAAAACCAACCAGCAAGGTGATCGATGAGGTCACCGACCAGTGGGCCTTCCTGGTCAGAAACCTTGGCATGAAGCCCGAGCTCCGCGAGTGAATGGTGTACCATCCATGACCCAGGCGGCCCCCAGGCTGCCTGGGCTTCCCACCTGGTTCAGGACCAGTTATGAGCACCTCGATCATCCACTTTGAAGGCGACCAGACCTTCCCCCAGGCTCCTGAGCAATTGTTTCCCAAACTCAGCGACGCCAGTTTTCTGCTCTCCTGCCTCCAGGATGTGGATACCCAGACCGAGTCCACCCCCGACCGAGCCGCCTGGAAGCTCAAGCCCAAGCTGTCCTTCCTCTCCGGCAGCCTCGACGTCTGGTTGGACATCGTCGAACGCAAAGCCCCCGAACAGGTTCGCGTCTCCATCCACAGCAAGGGCATCGGCGCCACCAGCACCGTCGAGTCGCTGCTCCAGTTTTCGCCCCACGAAAGTGGCACCAACGTGCACTGGATCGGCGACATCACCAGCCTGACCGGCCTCCTCAAGATGGTTCCCAAACCCCTCTTGCAGGCCACCGCGACCAAGATCATCAACGAGGTGTGGCAAAGTATTCACGAAAAGCTGATTGCCGAGGCCGGCAACGGATCTGCTTGAGATTCCGCTGAGCCTGCACTACCATCGACGGTCGATTATCCTGCCCGCAATCCCTTTCTCTCCCGAGGTGGTCGCATGGTTTCGCTGCGTACGCTATTTCTGTTGGGCCTGGGCTGCCTGCTAACCAGCCTGCCGGCCCGTGCCCAGCGGCAGTTCGGCTTTGATAACACCAAGCCCTCCGGCCAGCCGTACCTGAGCCCTGAGGAGACGGTTCGTCGCTTCCAGATCGCCGACGGCTTTGACATCCACCTGTTCGCCGGTGAACCCGACCTGGTCAACCCGATCGCCTTCACCGTCGACGCCAAGGGCCGCCTCTGGGTCGTCGAGTGCTTCGAATATCCCAAGCGCACCCCCAAAGGCAAGATGCCCCGCGACCGCATCCGCATCCTCGAGGACACGGACGGCGACGGCAAATGCGACAAGTCGACCGTCTGGGCTGAAGGCAAGGACTTCCCCGTCCGCTTTGACCTGGCCAGCGGCATCGAGGTCGGCCACGGTGGCGTCTTCCTCGGCGCACCACCCTACCTCTGGTTCCTCGAAGACACCAACAGCGATGGCAAGTGCGACCGCCACGAGATCCTCCTCGAAGGCTTCGGCAGCCAGGACACGCACGAGACCCTGAACACCTTCCAATGGGGCCCCGACGGCCACCTGTACGGCCTCCATGGCGTCTTCACCCAGTCGGTGGTCAAGCCTGCCGGCGGCGACGGTGAGGTGACCCGCATGAACGCCGCGGTCTGGCGCTATGACGTCAAGACGCGGCAATTCGAGGTCTTCGCCGAGGGCACCTCCAACCCATGGGGCATGGACTTCCGCAACTCCGATGGACAAACTATCCTATGTTGCTGTGTAATTCCTCACCTATTCCACATGTCCCCCGGCGGCATCTACAAGCGCCAGGCCGGTGGCTCCATCAACCCGTTCGCCTACAGCTACCTCAACGAGATCTGCGACCACACCTTCCACAAGGAGAGCGGCTGGGCCCACGCCGGGCTGGTCAGCTTGGACACACCGTTCATGCCGAAGGAATTCCGCTCGAGCGTCATCTTCGGTAGCATCCACGGCTGTTCAATCAAGCAGAACGTCTTGACTCCCCGCGGCTCCACCTACTTGGCCGAACGGGCCGACGACTTCCTGGTCTCCGGCGACAAGAACTTTCGGCCGATAAACCTGAAGTGGGGCCCCGGCGGCTGCCTCTATTTGAGCGACTGGCACGACCAGAACCCGTGCCACCAGGCCCGCCCGGAGAGCTGGGACTACGAACGCGGCCGCATCTACGTCATCCGCCCCAAGGGACAAAAGCCCGTCAAGGCCCAAGACCTAACTCACTTTTCCGGCCAGCAGCTCGCCGATGCCTTAGTCACCGGCGACCCCTACGCTCGACGCACCGCGCTACGGCTGTTGGCCGAGCGGGGCCCCGAGGTCAGCGACGCGGTTCGCAAGCAACTGCAGAATCTGTTCACACTGCCTTCGGCCGACACACCCGACCGCCTGGCCGGGCTATGGGGCTTGCAAGCCGCGGGCGGCGCTGAGGCCTTGGCCGCACTGCAGCAAGGCTTGCTAGAGGAGTCCCCGGTGCTCCGCTCCTGGGCGGTCCGCTTCATTGGCGAACATCCGGCGGGGAGCGAAGAAGCCTGGCTCAAGCGGCTGACCGACCTGGCCGGCAAGGATCCCGCCCCGATGGTCCGCCGCGAACTGGCCAGCGCCGCCCTGCGGCTAGCCAACCAGGCGGACTTGCTACCAGTACTGCACAACCTGATGCAGCGTAAAGAGGACAAGGACGACCCGGTAATTCCGCAGCTGGTCTGGCTGGGTTACGAACAGGAACTGGCCGCCGCCGGCCGTGACGAACTCGACTGGATGGCCACCAACGCCCCGGGCAACCCGCTGATCACCGGCTATATGGTGCCCCGCACCATGCGGCGACTGGTCGCCACCGGCAAGCCAGAGGACCTGGCTGCTTGCCTGGCCTTCATCGGCCGGGTCACGGACACCGAGGTGCGCAAGCAAGCCCTGGGCGGCCTGGTGGTCGCCCTGGAGAACCGCCAACTCGACGCACCCGCGGAATGGCGGACAGTCCGAAAGGCCCTGGCCCAGGAGACCGACGCTGACATTCGCCGGGCCCTGAGCCGGCTGGCGGTCAACTTCCGCGACGCCCAGGCCATCCGCAGGGCCATCGCGGCACTGAAAAACTCTGACACATCATTGTCCGCGAAGCGGGATGCCATCACCGACCTGGCCCTGGTGCACCCGGCCGAGGCGCTGCCAGTCCTCAAAAAGCTCATCGCAAACGGCAAGGCCCCCCTGCCGCTGCGGATCGCCGCGGTGCAGGCGCTGTCCGGCTACGAGCAGCCCAAGTTAGCCAAGGACATCCTCAAGCACTGGAAGGCCTACCCATCCGAGCTGCGTAATGCCACCATCCTGGTCCTGGCCAGTCGCAAGCCATGGGCGCAGCAACTACTGGAAGCTATCGCGGCCGAGCAGGTGGCCCGCACCGACCTGACCGACAACGCGGTCCTCCGCATGCGGGCTTTCCGCGATAAGGATCTCAACGCCCAGGTCGAAAAGACCTGGGGCCGCATCCGCGAGACTCCCGAGCAGTTGCTGGCGGTCATCGCCAAGATGCGCACCAAGCTGGACGAAGCCCCGGGATCGTTTGCCCGCGGCAAGAAGATCTTCCAGCAACACTGCGGCAAGTGTCACCAGTTTGACAGCGCGGGACACCAGGTCGGGCCGCAACTCGACGGCGCTGAGCGGAGCATTGAATACATGCTGGCCAACGTGCTCGACCCCAACCGGGTGATCGGTCGCCCGTACTTTGTGCGGACCTTGGCCCTGCTCAACGGCCGCATCGAGACCGGGCTGTTGGTCGAGGAGACCGACCAGTACATCAAACTCAAGGGCGAGAACGCGGTGGTGAAAACCTTCCCGCGCGACGACATTGACGAGGTGATCGTCAACGAGAAGTCGGTCATGCCCGAGGGGCTCGGCTACAGCATGACCACCCAGGATTTCCGCGACCTGATCCGTTATGCCATGGCCCACCCCTACCTGACCCACGTCAACGTCGAGGTGAACAGCGCCGATGGCAAGTCCAAGAGGCTCGAACCCAAGGTCGGCGTCCGCGGTCGCATCCCGCTACCGACCCTGGCCGATGGCAGCCACCGGGCCATCCTCAAGACCGAAGTCACCGCCCCGAAGGCCATGACCACCCGCCTGCTTATCGAGGGCAAGCGACCCGCCCAGGTCCGGGTCAACGATGTCGTCTACCCCGGCAGCAAGCTGATTGACGGCGGCGTCAACGTCCAGCTCCAACAAGGCACCAATCGCCTCCGCCTGGTTGTCGTATACGACAAACCAGCCGGTGTGGCCCTGCGGCTGCTTGACTCTGATCGGGTCCTGCGGCAACAAGACTGGTGAGCCATGCGAACGGCCGGCAGCTGGGGGCAGACGCAGAACTGGGCCCCCAACTACCAGGCGCACTGCGTATCGCGCACGCCCTTCGCAAACTCAGGGCGTGCACGAATCCTGCCCCATGAATCGGGGTCACCGCTCCCAATCACCAAGCGGACAGGCCTACTCCAAGTGGGTGCAAAGGCATTCAAAGTAGGCGAGAAGTTGCTCGGCCGGCATCCGATTTCTCGTGTCGGGCACAGCAAGACCTTTGCGGGCACCCTGGGAATGGATATAGATTGTTTCCGTTCACCAATGCCCACCGATTTGTCCGCCTGACGGTTGCTGCATACCATTGGATGGACCGGTTCGACGGCACACTCTGACCTGAGAGCGAGCATGGCCAAGGGCGATCACCTATTTTATTCCATGGGCGTCTACACCCACCACGGCATCGACCTCGGCGATGGCACCGTCGCCCACTGGTATAGCGGTTTGCCGGGCAACAAGACCTTGGTCGATCTACCCGAGCGTATGCAGCACGCCCAAATCCGCATCACCTCGCTGGAGGAATTCCACGAGGGTCACCCGGTCCATGTCCGCGATTACGCAGCGAGCTTTGCAGCGGACACCGTCGTGGCCCGGGCCCGCGAACGGGTCGGCGAGGTCGGCTATGACCTGTGCAGCAACAACTGCGAGCACTTTGCCACCTGGTGCAAGACCGGACAGTCAGCCAGCGGCCAAATTACCTCTTGGACCCGCTGGAGCCGCGCCCTGGGTGGCCGAACCGCCGCTCGCCTGGCCTTGCGGCGTATCGCCCGGCTTGGACCGCGCTATCTTGGCCGCGGCGTAACCCCTTGGCTAGTGCTTGCCGACGCCGGCCAGCATCTGACCGAAGTAGCCACGGCCAACCGGGGACAGGATCCGGAGCGGGCACGGCGACGGGGTCGTCAGGTGGGCCTGGTCGGCAGTGTCGGGATTGGTCTGGCCGCCGGCGGGCCGCTGGGAGCGGCCCTAAGTGTAGGCACCTGGTGGTTGGGGGATCTGGTCAGCAAAAAGTGGCGTTAGCCTCCGACGATCGGCGCTAAAATCTCGAGCACCTCGATCGCCGGGTGGTTGTTGGTGTAGATGACCCCCAGTCGGCCATAGCTGATGCTGCCTAGTGGCACTGCAAACCACTCGGCCAAGTGCGGACTCAATTCCACCCGCAGAAAAGCGATCGGTTCAATCTCACGCAATACATTATGTTCGATCAGTATGCGGCCCAGCGGTTGTTGCCGCGCAAGGATGGCTTGCCGCACCGGCTCGGAGCAACAGGTCAGGTGAATGCGGACCAGACCGAACTGGACCACCTGTTGTGTCCACTGGGTGACCAGCAAGATCTTGCGGGCATAGACATTGTCGACTTCCTGGTCGGTCAGCACCTGCACATTCACCGGCTCGCGGTAGTACGTTTCCACGGTGACCGTCATGTGGTGGTGATGAACCAGTAAGCCGTGATAGGGTTGGGGCACTGCTTCGGCCGGGACGATCGTGGTGGCGGGTTGATCGGCGTTGTCGGCAAAGATGCCGTACAGCTCCGCGAGGTCGGGTGGAGGGCTAGACTCAGGAGGACAGCTCATCGAGGCACGTCGAGTTCGACCATGAACAGAGTCGGATCCGGCAAGTTGCGGCGATCGAGGACGGTGTCGACTAAGTAGTAGAGCAATTCACGGAATTCGTCCGGCTGGGCGTCATCGGCGATGGCCTCAGCGCGGGCGCGATAGTTCTCAATCAGTTTGTCGGCTTTGGTGAAGATTTGCAAGCGGTCAAACAAGATCCGCACGCGCATCACAAGTTGCTGGTCCCGCAGGGTGTCGCGGACGGTGTCCTGGCTGCGTGCAACCTGGAGGATATCGAGCAGTTCCTCGCGGACATCCGAGGTCCCCGCATCCAGTGCCAATGCGAGCAGCAAGGTCGGCCGTGCCGCCAGCACATCCTGGCCCGCGACCAACTTGTTATCGCCATCCCCCTGCCAATCCTTGAGATCGTTCAGTATTTGAAAGCCCACGCCTAGATGACGACTAAAGTGGCTGATCATCTGCTCATAAGGCTCCGCCTCCACCGCCAAACGAACCCCTGCATACAACGCAGCTTCAAAGGCAGGGGCCGTCTTCAACGCGTATATGGTCAACGCATCCCGCGGTGTCAACGTCTGATCCTCGGCTTCCCGCCACAGCAACTCCGCTCCCTGGCCCTCGGCCAGCTTGAGGTGGGCTTCGGCCAGCCGATCGAGGATGTCTGCGGTGCGGTCCCCACCGAGCGTCTTGCGTTCTCGGCTCACTAGTCGGTAGCCCAAACCCACCAGGTAGTCGCCGACATTGATGGCCGTGCTAATGCCATGTTTGCGGTGCAGTGTCTCCTGACCGTAACGATAGATATCATCGTCCTCGATGTCATCGTGGACCAACGACGCCTTGTGGAACGCCTCGATGGCGAGAGCCGTCCGAAGCACACTATCGGACACCTCCAGGTCATCGGCAGAAATCCGCCCCCGCCCACCTGTCAACGCATCATAAGTCGCAAGAGTGATAAATGGACGCGAGCGTTTGCCGCCGCGGGCCAAGAAGTCATGGGCGATCGCCTCATGTTGCGCGAGCGGCTCGTTCCCGGTGCCGCCAGTGTGTTGCCGGGGAATTAACCGCGACAAATCGGGCTCCGCGAAGATACGGTTGCTGGCTTGCATCAGGTAGACGTAGGAACACAGGGTGGTCTCGGGTCGGGCATGGCTCAGTTCGATGGTCTCCACGATGCAATCCGTATCCACCAAGGCATTCTTGTCGTTCCTCGAGAACAGGGGGATGGCAATGCAGGGAATGCCCGCAAGGAGCACTTGGTCGAGAGCCTTTTCCAGATCATCGAGGCTGGCAATCATGACAAATGCATCAACATACTTAAATTTTATAAGATGCAAGCTGGTCGACGTGTCTTCCAACACCTTGTAACCCAGCTCCTCGGCTCGCTCTTTGAACGCGGCCAGCGAACACGCCCCACAAGTACCGCAAGTCGAACCAAACGCGTCATCCGCCGCTGCGCTGCCGATGGCACCCTGAGGGCAGCGGGTCAAGCACAGCAGCCGTCGGTGAAACGGGATGGCCGCCAGCTGGTGGCGCCAAAACGCATTGGCGATACTGACCAGCGTAAAGCCCAGGTACGACTCGCTCTGTTCGGATTGTCCGAGGAGCTGTTCGGCCATCTGCTGGCCAATTTCTCGGGTTAGGGGCGTTGAGGGGTCGATGGACTGTACATACGATTTGGCAGCTTGGCGAATTTGATCCCGTAAGGCCCGAGTCTCAGGCACCTTCTTCGGTTGGGATGTGATTTCCGGCTCGGACTTGGGCTTTCCTCCCGACTGGGAGTCCGTCTCGCTCGCCACGATAGGATCCTTCTGTCGTATGTCCGGCGGCGTAAACGGCCGCGAAAGTCTACGGTGCATTCCTCACGGACCGCGATCCGAGCAGATGCGTTCGTCTGTTGCAGTATGAACCGGCCGGGGGCGTCGTCAAGCGGGGGAGAAGAAAAACCCAGGGCGATGGGCCTCAAATCAGAGACGGAAGAAGATCGGCGTTTATTCGTGGGAATGGATCGACGACGGGGAACCAGCAGGAGAAAGACCGGGTGAACGGCGATCGTAAGAGTTCGAAATGGCCCTTTTTTATCCTTTCGTGTGAATCCTCAAGCACTTCGCATGCCAATTGGCCCCATGCGGAGTCCGCAAACCCCAGGAACATTTTTCGCAACGTGTGAGCAGAAGATATTCATCGTCCTAAGGTAGTTGACGTAACTGCACCTCTTCACTTTCTGAACCAAAAGGAGATTTTAATCAATAATCTCTTGATAATAATATAATTAAAAATAGCTGAGACAAAAAGTCCGTTCAGAAGTGAGTAGCCGATAAAGTTCGCGCAATCGGACGCCGAATCTATAACTACGTTGTTGCCAGCAAGACAAGTATTCAAAGATAGTAACGAGTGACGCAACCTCGAGGATCATTGAGGTACGAATCGATGAAACCCAACATTCCCGTAGCCTCGGCAGACTTAACCGGCAACGAAGAAGCCTACGCAGTCGATGCAATTCGCAGTTCCTGGATCTCGTCCACAGGAGAGTACTTGAGTCGATTCGAACGGGAATTCGCGGGGGTTTGTGATTCGTCCTATTCGATCGCGGTATGCAACGGCACTATTGCTCTGCACCTCGGTTTGCTGGGGTTGGATGTGCGGCCTGGTGATGAGGTGCTGGTCCCATCGTTAACTTATGTCGCAACAGCAAATGCGGTTCGCTATGTCGGCGCCGAACCAGTCTTTGTCGACGTGGATCCCAACTCTTGGTGCATCGATCCGGTGAAGATGGAAGCGGCCATTACTCGCCGTACCAAGGGGATCATCGCCGTCCACCTGCTCGGCCATCCCGCAGACATGGACACGATCAACCAAATCGCCGCAGTCCACGGCCTGTGGGTCATTGAGGATGCAGCCGAAGCCCCGTTTGGGCAATATAAGGGACGCCCGGTTGGCAGCCTCGCCCAAATGGCAACCTTCTCATTTTTCGGTAATAAACTCATAACCTGCGGTGAAGGTGGTGCCATCACCCTGAACGACCCGCAACTTAATACACGCCTCCGAACCCTCCGGGGGCAGGGAATGGACCCCGCCCGACGGTATTATTTTCCTATTACTGGGTACAACTTCAGGCTGACGAATTTGGCTTGCGCGATCCTTTGTGCTCAGCTCGAGCGTCAGGTCGAGATCCTGTCGCGCCGCAGGGAAATCTTCCACCGCTATAATTCAGAACTGGGTGTCATTCCCGGGGTAGGGCTCCAACCGCTAGCCACCTGGGCTGAGCTCTCTCCTTGGATGTATGCATGTACAATTGACCCGCACAAGTTTGGCTCAACCCGTGACGAGTTGATGCAGTTCCTACGTGAACGCGGCATCGATTCTCGCCCAATGTTCATCCCCTTACACACCCTCCCACCATTCCGTGAGGATTCCCAGCGGCGTGGGGAGCACCTCCCGGTCACCGACGAGCTTGCACAGAATGGAGTCATGCTTCCAACGTTCAACCAATTGACTCCCGAAGAACAAGCTCGGGTTATTGCTGCGATCCGAGAGTGCTACGAAACCGGTGGTCACCACCGGATCAAGACACGCGCGGCCTAAGATCTTTTGGCGAGGCACTCCCGTCCACTACAAGTGGTTCGGTCTCCGAATACCAGAGGTCGAAAAAAAAGTAACACTCGCCGTCACGTACGTGGAAGGATCCCAGATGAACGGCCCACGGGCGTTAGAGTTTTGCCGACTCACTCCGAAGCATGAAGCAGGCCTGGCTCGCCTGTTCCGGGCGATCCACCACGAGGGGGATGATCAATTCTTTCACCCCCACCCTTTCACCAGTGAAGAAGCTCACCGGCTTTGCCATCGCGATGGAAACGACCTCTACTATGTCGCCATCATCGATGCAGAGGTAGTCGGCTACGGCATGCTGCGGGGCTGGGAGGAGGGGTACGAAGTCCCCAGCCTCGGCATTGCCATTGCCCCAGAGGCTCGCGGCACCGGCCTTGGCAAGGCATTCATGCACTTTCTCCATGCGGCCTCCGCGATGCGTGGGGCGCCCACCGTTCGGCTGAAAGTCTACCCTCAAAACACTACCGCAAGGACGATGTACGAGAACCTGGGCTACCGTTTTGAACGTACCAACGACGAGCAACTCGTGGGGTTCTTTCCCTTGCAAAGGAAACAGCATGGATAGGGACCTGATCGCCTGCCGCATCCGGGACAATTTGTTGTGGGAGGTCGCGCAAGGATCGATCCCGGCCCCGACCGCACCACCACCCCTGTGGCCGCGGATTCAACAACTCTGGCCGGCCACGGATGAAGATTTCGTCTGTGGGGTTTACCAGATCTTGCTCGACCGGGCTCCGGATCCAGAGGGAAATGCTTGGTACTTGAACCTACTCCGCGGTGGGTACACACGGGCCGAGATGGTTCAGCACGTTGCAGAGTCACCCGAAGGGCAAAGTCGCTCTTATGACTTATCCTGGCTACCTAAACTCAAGAAGCTGACCCCACAATGGATCCGCAGCGAATTGCGAAAAATCTGGTCACTTCCGAGCCAGCAATTCATCCGTGCAGTTTATGGCGTCATTCTAGATCGCCCTGCCGATACCGAAGGTGTCCTGCACTTCCTAAGTTTCCTCGCCGACGGGAATTCGCGCGCTGACATGGTCCGACTGCTCACCACCAGCGAAGAATATCAGCAACGAGGCATCGATATCTCTTGGACTCAAGGAATCGAAGCGTTCTCGCCAGAAGGGGCGTCTGCGGAAATCCAGCGGCTTGGCGGGTTGACCGCACCCGAATTCGTTCAGGGACTCTATCCGCTCTTTTTTGACCGGCTTCCCTCTCAAGATGAAATAAATTACTTTATTGCCCGTTTCTCCAGCGGGGCATCTCGGGCAGAGGTCATCCGTGAGTTTGCTACTTCCAAAGAGGCCGCGGCACGTGAGTATCCTCCGTCTTGGCTGGACTACGTGTGCGACCTTCGAGAAACCGACAGTGCTAATGCCGACCAAGCCTTCCCGAGTGTTGAAGTTGACCCCGCTGCGGTTGCGAATTTGGCCGATTTAGATGATCGCAACGCATTTATTTGTCGGGTATATCAACTGGCCCTTGAACGACTGCCTACTCCCCGAGAACTCAAGCGGGAACGTTGGCGGATCCGGTACATTCCGTTATATCGCCGTCGGCTAGTACGTCACTTGCGCGACAGCCTCGAAGGGAAGGCCCTAAGAGATTCCCTGCAACTACGACGCATGAAGCAGATGTTTGCGACCCAAGAGGATCGCCTCGAGCAACTGATCGGTCGACATGCTGAGGAAGTTGTTAAGACCGTTCGGGAGGAGTGTCGTGGACATACGGAATACCTTGCAAAAGCCGCATCCACGCGTGCCCCGAATGTGCCAGAGTTAGCGGCTCTAAGTCAGTCAGTCCATGACCGACAAGAAGCCATTCGATCATCGATCGAGCGATTGGGACGGGAGGTTCAAGAAACTGCTCAGATATGCAACAACCTTCTCCCTAGTTTTGAAGGGTATTCTCGAGCGCTGACTCAACGCTTGCTCGGCGAAATAGTCAATGCCCTGGAGCAACTGGGCAGTCAGGTTGATCCTTGTCTCGGAGAGCTTCCCGTAAGACTAAACGATCTCAGCCAGCTGCTGTCTTCAGTCATACACCTTCAGCAACAAGCCGTGCAATCGCAACACGGGTCTGCCGTCCGTGAGGAACAACTCCTTGAGCTGACTAGAAAGACTGCCCGCCGATACAAAGCATTGAGAATGCAAGGTGAGCAGCTCATGCAACTCACGAAGGAGGTAAGAGACTCTCAGAGAGATCTACTCGTATCTCAACAGAACAGTGTTGAATCCCAGAACGCCCTGGCCGAACGACATGCTTGGTTTTTCCGGGAAGAGGAGCGTCGGTGGTTCAAACATGATCGCTACTTTGATCAACTCCGTCGCTACATCTCGCACTTGGTTACCCCTCCGAAGGAACAATTTCTCTCGGAGCCACCCTTAAGTGAGGGGCGGTGCCGAGTCTGCCAGGGACAACTGACCTACCGGTTCAGCCGAAAGGTGCTCAACGAGCGTTATGACGCGGAATATTTCGAATGCTGCGATTGCCAAACACTACAAGTAATATCTCCCTATTGGCTTGAAGAAGCCTACCGCAACGAAGACTCGCCCGGGTTGTGGAATCCCGATCCCGGGCGTTTTGTTCGAAACTTCTCCGCCTGTTGTTGGCTCGAGGCTCTGCGGAACTCCGGAGCCATTCCGCCAACTGGGAGGATTCTCGACTTCGGGGGAGGGTATGGCCTGCTGACTCAGATGCTCAAAGATGCTAGGTACGATGCATGGTCTTTTGACCCTTACGTTCACCAACCCTTGTTTTCTCCGGAGCGAACCATCCATGACTCAGCCGCGCTGCCCGAGCAAGGTTTCGACGTGGTGGTCGCCTTCGAGGTGTTCGAGCACCTGACGAATCCTGTCGAGGTCGGCAAGCTACTTCGTCAGTCCATCACTCCTGAGGGATTCTTCATGATTTCCACGGGAGTGTACGACCCGGAGGTTCACGGCCCAGACTGGGAATACCTGTCTTGCGAGGCCGGACAGCATGTCACATTCTGGTCCCGAAAGGGGTTGCGGCAATTCGCCAATGACCTTGGGTTTCGCTCTGTCGGGTACTTCCCCGGCAGCAGTGGGTTCTGTGTGATCATGTCCGAAAGAGAGCCAGATGACCTACGAGAACTGTTGGCTCACGCGGCGGGGATCCTCCGGGATCCGACTTCGTTCACCGTCCTCACGCGTGAGTGGGAATTGACCCATCGCGGGGAAGTCAAGGTCGTCCCCAAGCCAATCGTCGAACCGACCGACTCGAACTCAGGGGAGAGTCCATGCGCGTCTTGATTGCCTCAACATATGTGCCGTTTATCCATGGTGGGGGCACGAAGATCGTCAACGACCTCAGGGACGAGATGGTCGCTCGGGGCATTCATACCGACGTGGTCAACCTGCCACTTCACTCCGCCTGGGGCGAACTCCCCGAACAGACACTAGGCTTCCGCTTGCTAGATGTCACAGAGTCGTCGGGCAACAAGATCGACCGTTTAATCACGATCCGCTACCCGTCGTACGCCTTGCGCCACCCGAACAAGGTGGCTTGGTTCATCCACCACCACCGTGAGGCATATGACCTCTGGGCGTCCCCTTGGGCCGGTATCCCCGACAACCCTGTCGGCCGGCACTACCGAGACATGATGCGGCGATCGGATACCACTTACCTACAGGAATGCGTCAAGATCTTTACAAACTCCCAGGTAGTGGCCGGGCGACTGAGGAAGTTCAACCACCTCGAGGCAGACAAGGTCCTCTATCCCCCTCTCCCGAGAAACCACATCTTCCGTCCTGGCCGGTTCGGGGATTACATCCTCTACGCCAGCCGGGTAAATCCGATTAAGCGACAGGAACTAGCCGTTCAGGCCATGAAATATGCCGACCCAAGCGTCAAGCTCGTCATCGCGGGTACCGGCGACGTGCCCGAATTCTTCGCCTCGATCCAAGCATTAGTCGAGAAGGAAGGGCTTAGAGATCGGGTTTGCCTTACTGGATGGGTCACCGAGGAGGAGAAGGCCGAACTGATGGCCGGGTGCTGTGGTGCCCTTTACCTAGCCTTCGACGAAGACTCCTATGGCTACGTCACTCTCGAGGCATTTCATAGCCACAAGCCGGTCATCACCCTCACCGACTCCGGAGGCAGCTTAGAGGTGATCGAGGATAAGCACAACGGCTACGTTTGCCCGCCCGAGCCCCAGGCCCTCGGGGAGGCGATGAGCCGACTGTGGCGGGATCGGGGATCCGCCGAAAAGATGGGCGAGCACGCCTACCGAACACTCGAGCAGCATCAGATCAATTGGGACCACGTAATCGAGAACCTCACGTCATGAAAGTGTCCATCGTGAATGTCCAAGCCCCGTTCATCCGGGGCGGGGCTGAGTATCTCGCTGACAGCCTGGCGGAGCGGATCCAGGGCCGGGGGCATCAGATTGATGTGGTCCGCATCCCCTTCAAGTGGTATCCCCACCAGGCGATCGCCGATCACATGCTTGCCTGCCGATTGCTCCAAGTCCGTGCGGGCGGCCCCGACTTGGTGATCGCGCTGAAGTTTCCCGCCTACCTCGTCCCATTCGACAACAAGAAGGTCTGGCTGCTGCACCAACTCCGTCAGGCTTATGAGCTGTGGGGGACACCCCACGCAGGGATGCCAGACACCCCAGAAACCCGAGGCGTGCGTGATATGGTACACGGCGCCGACAACCACAGTCTCGGCGAGGTGCAGGGGCGTGGTTTGTACACCAACTCAAAGATGGTCGCCGGCCGCCTGAAACGGTTCAACGGGATTGAAGCAGACGAAGTCCTTTACCCGCCCCTTAGAGACCCATCTGTCTTCGGCCCGGGAGACTTTGGGGATTACTTCTTCTACCCCAGTCGCCTGAACGCGGCGAAACGCCAACACGTCGCAATCGAAGCAATGCGACACGTCCGGCGGGAGTTCAAGCTCGTCCTCGCCGGCCAGGCCGACTCGGATGCTTATGGGGAGGAGTTACGCCGACTGGTCGATCAGTGGGGGCTCCACGACCGCGTGGTCTTCCTGGGTTGGGTGTCCGAGGCTGAGAAGGCTCGGTGGATGTCTAACGCACGAGCCGCAGTCTACCTGCCTTATGACGAGGACTCGTACGGTTACGTAACCCTTGAGGCGTTCCACAGCCACAAACCGCTGGTGACATTCGATGACTCCGGCGGTACCAACGAACTGGTTGAACATCGGCTCAACGGGCTCGTGGTCAGGCCCACTGCGGAGGAACTGGCAGCGGCGCTGGAAACGATGGCCGCGGACGAAGAACTGGCCCGGAGTATGGGAGAGGCGGCGGCCAAGACACTCACCCGCCACCGAATCGACTGGGACCACATCCTGGACCGCCTGCTCGCCGGGTAAGGAGGCCGAAGATGAAAATTGCTTGGTTCTCACCGTTCGACCGGAAGAGTGCGATCGGTGACTACTCGCAGGTCATCGTCGAACAACTCTGCGCGGACCACGAGGTGACTGTGTTCTCGCCGGCAGGAGGCGAGGCCGGTACCCCGCGTGAGTCCTCCGTTCCCGTGGTGCACCTGCCACCGCAGGTACCCGACTCGATCCTCGATGCGCTAGAAGCGTTTGACGTCCCGGTCTACAACCTCGGGGACTACCTTTACTTCCACCAACCTATTTACGAGGCGTCCCTACGACGCCCAGGGGTCGTTATCCTACACGACTTGGTCATGCGGAATTTCTTCCGTGGCTATTTCTGCATCGCCAAACGGAGTCCCGAAGCGTATGCTCGGCAGCTTGGGTTCGACCATGGCCCCGAAGCTGAACAGGAGGCTCGGGACATCATCGACGGGCGGCGTCCCGATCGCTCCGACGACCCTGACCGATTGCGACACCCGATGTTCAAATCCGCCCTCTACAAGGCCCTCGGGGTCATCGTCCATTCGGATTATGCCCGAGAACGGTTGACCGGTTCAGTACCCTCCCTGGTCACCAAAATTGACTTCCCCATCTATGGCCCCTCGGAGCGGTACGTCGACTGTCTCCCAATTCGTCCAATCGCCCCTGGTTCGAAAGTCAGCGTGCTTACCTTTGGCATGCTCAACCCGAACAAGCAGATCCACACCACCATCGAGGCGTTCGCACACAGTTCGCTCCTCCGCCGGCACGCCCATTTTACCATCGTGGGAACCGGGGATCCCGACTACACTGTGCGCCTCCAGGAGCTGATCGGCCTGCACCATCTTCGTAACACCGTCACCATGGCCGGGCGGTTGACCGACGAAGAACTTCGCCAGGAACTTGCCAACGCGGACGTGGTCGTCAACCTGCGCAACCCCCACCTCGGGGAAAGCTCCGCAAGCTTGCTCACTTCGCTGGTCGCCGGCCGGCCGACGGTCGTCTGGGATCATGGCTTTTATGGTGAATTCACGGACGATGTCGTGGTCAAGGTATCCGAAGAAAGGCAAGTCCGCGAGAGCTTGGAACGGCTGGTAACCGACGAGCAACTCCGAAGTCGGATCGGCCGGTCCGCACGTGACCACGCCTTGAAGCGGTTCGACACCGACAGGTTTTGCACCCGGTTGTGCGCGTTTATCGACTCGGTGCTGACCAAGAAACCGGTGTTCGCCTTAACCGATCACGTCTCCCAACGTCTCGCCGAACTGGGTTCCGGCCCGATCGATGGGTTGCCCGAACGGATGGCTGCAGAAATCAACTCGCTTTGGGCGGAGGGAAGCGAATCGCAGCCCGGCAGCCCTCGTCGAGAGCACGACTTCCTGGGCAGCTTTGCCGAGGTTGGTTGAGCGGAGCTTTTCACCTGCAAAACACACACTCTTGTCCGCAAGCTTCCGCTCCGGATGACTGTGTACATCCCCGCACAAGCACCCCAAATCTGAGGATGACCAGATTATGAAAATCCCTGGTCCGACGAACGCCTATGAGCCGCGCACCCTGATTCGCCAAGTGCGTTCCTTCGGTTTAGCGCTGAGGAGGATTGTTCATAGGCCCAGTGCTCTGCTAGCTCAACGACCAGTTCGTTGTGGAGTGATCGCGAGTATGACATGCTTCGCGATTTTATGGTCGCTGTTTTGTATTTGGGTGCATTACTGCTATGAAGGCTACTACTACGGTCCGTTTCTAATCTCGGAGCATTTCCACATGCCCCGGCAGGCTGCCGAATCGGGTATCAAACCCGTAGTGAGCCATGAAGATGGGTTCGGCTGGGACGGCCAGTTTTATTACCACCAGTCAAACGATTTGTTTCTCCGGAAGGACACTTTCGGTGATCACGATTTTGCGAATTTCCGCAACGAGGTCAGTTACCGCTACCAACGCATTGGAATGCCTATGTTGGCCAACCTCGCGGCAACCCTCTTGGGCACCGACATCACTCCCCCTGGCTTATATCATCTTATACAAATTTTGGTTGTAGCTCTGGGTTTCGGGTGCTTAGCCGGTTGGCTAACCGCGTGGGGTCAAAACCCTTGGTGGGCGGTCGTCTGGGCAGGATCTTTAGGAGGAATCTATTCCCTCGCCCATGGGCTTCCAGACGCCCCTTGTGACGCCCTGTTCGTGGTTTCTTTTCTGGCATTGCTCAGACGGAAACTCTGGATCTATGTCCCTGCGGCTTCTCTTCTCGTGTTAGGCCGAGAAGGATATGCGATCTTCCCCGCGATGGTTTTTCTGGGTACTGCCCTCAATCTCATCCTATGGCAGCAGGAGCGTTGGGTCGTACGTTCGATGTTAACTGCCTTACCCGGTGGGGTTCTGTTAGGTTGGTCTGCCTTCTTGGCGTGGAAACTTGGTACCCCCATCTTGGGCGGGTCCCGGTCGGTCGAGTGGGGACTGCTTCTGGACTACCCCTTTGTTGCCTTCCACGACACCCTCTTGGTAGCTTGGGACAAAGGCGACCCTCTCGAGGTTAAACTCAAACTCCTCAGCGTTCTCACCTTGCTGACCGTCGGTGGTGGCCTGTTGCGAACGGCCTGGAAACTCCCCGTCGCACTCACCGCCTTCCCCTACCTCGTCCTTTCCGCCATGACGGGCAGCATCGTATGGTCCGGTTGGATCGGGCACCAAAAGGCGATGGGTACGATCCTTCTTCTGGGAATCTTGATGTTGCCCTGGCATCGAGGATGGTTTTTGCGAGTGGTCCTTCTGTTGAACTTCGGGGTGGCTGTCGAAGGGTTTTTCCTGCACAAAATTTGGTCCCCGCCATATCATTCCCCACGCCAGGTGGAGTTGTCTCCATCACCGGGGCCCCCAGGCCCGAATAACCCACCGTTCGACGATTTCCGGAGCAAGGTAGCAGTTGAAGACTTAGACTACAAAAATAAATATGAGGGTATTTGGAAACGGTTTCATCGTCAGGCCAGCCTATTCGGAGCCCGCTTGTCAAATCAGTCGGACATCACTTGGCAGGTCAACCCTTACCTGGGGCAGCCGATGTTTGTCGGGCTCGGATGGTTCGTTAACGATGCCGAAGGACAAAAGCTCCGGGAAGGGCGGGTCCCGCTCCCACACCCGGTGAGACCTGCACAATCAGCGAATATCAACTTTATGGTTACCCCCCCGCTGCCCCCTGGAAAGTACACCCTCGTCTGTTCGCTGATTCAAGAATATCGCAATTGGGCCTATCTAATCGATCCATCTTACGGTGAGTATCACGAGTTCGTCGTCGAATAACTAACTTGCCGAGAACCCACCTTGCTTCAGCAAACGCCCTTGGGGGCATCCTGCTGGGAGGTAGCCCTCATCGTGGCTGTCTCTCTCAGCAGGATGGTGCCGATCTTCTAACACTCCAATTTCGCGGAATTTCAAGGATCATCACTCACTCCACTGTTGGCTGTTTCGAGTCACCTCCTGACGCGTCATTTTCCACCATGTCGTTACAACCTCCATACTTGACAAGCTGGGTATAAGGTAGTGGGCTTTCCTGCTCGCCAAGGGTCCCATGACACCTAAAGTGCAACAGTGGGGTGGTATAGTCTATTGATACTACCAGTAACAAAGCACTCTCTCAGGCCAATATAACTAGTCCGGAGACCACAGTGATGGACAAGCGCAAAGGTCTTACGAGCTCCCTGCTTCAGAGCGTCAAATACCAAGCCCCATGGCTGCGGCTTGAACCATTAGAATCACGATGTACCCCTACTTCCCTGCCTGAGGGCTTCGTCGAGTCGTTCGTCGCGACGGACCTCCAGTCACCAATCGCTTTAGATGTTGCCACTGACGGCAGGGTGTTCATCACCGAGCAGACCGGAGCATTGCGCGTAGTTGAGAACAATGTTCTGTTGGATAAGCCGTTTGTCACCCTGGACGTCGACTCTTACTTCGAGCGAGGCTTACTGGGAGTGCAGACCCCTCCGAACTTCCCGCAGGATCCCTACGTGTATGTCTACTATAACCCGACACACCCAGAGGGTACCCCGGCGACCGGGAGGCTCAGTCGATTCCGAGCCGACGGAAACCTAGCCATACCTGGAAGCGAGGAAGTCCTATTCGAGGTTCCCAATCTACCAGTCGGGAACCACCTCGGTGGTGCCATTGCCTTCGGGCCCGACGGCAAACTCTACCTTGGTGTTGGGGATAACAGCATTCCCGACACCGCCCAGGATTTGACAACACTAAAGGGGAAGATCCTCCGCCTCAACCCAGACGGTTCGATTCCAGAAGATAACCCATTCTTCGATCGACTAGAGGGTGATCTCCGTGCGATCTGGGCGTATGGGGTGCGAAATCCATTCACGTTTACCTTTCAGCCTGATACTGGCCGGTTCTTTATAAACGACGTCGGTGAAGCTTTCTTCGAAGAGGTCAACGAAGGCATACCGGGGGCGAATTACGGTTGGGCAGAGGTTGAAGGGGTATCGGGGGATCCTCAATTCACCGACCCGATTTTGTCCTTGCCGCACGCCGATTCCCCTGCGTTGGAGAACGGATCCGCCATCGCAGGAGGCAGCTTCTATAACCCGATGATCAAGAATTTCCCCGATGAATTTGAGGGGCAGTATTTCTTCGCGGATTTTGTTATTAACCGCATAAGTACCTTTGACCCTGCAACCGGAGAGGTTGAGGTGTTCGCGGAAGAGGTTGATTTCCCGGTGGCCATGGAGGTCGCCCCCGACGGCACCCTCTACTACCTCCAGCGGGGAGTGACCAACCTCGACGCCATCTTCAATCAACAAATTGTCGATACAGGTGCCCTGGTCCAGGTGCGATTCGCGCCGACCTCCCGTCCTGAAATCACCATGTCCCCGCAAGACCGCCTCGGATTCACAGGAGGATCTGAGACCTTCACAGTACGTGCGAACGGGCCCGGCACCATCACTTACCAATGGCAACGCAACGGGGTGGACATCCCCGGTGCAACCACCCCAGACCTCTCCGTGGAAAACCTCTCCTTACCAGATGATGGAGCCCGATTCCGCGCGATCATCTCGAACGAGTTTGGATCGGTCGAGAGCGCTGAAGCGGTGTTGACGGTAACCGCCAACCAACCACCAAGGGTTACGCTCACCACGACCGCCCCTGACAATAAGTTCATTGCTGGTGAAACCTACACCCTTTCGGCGGTGGCTATCGACCCCGAGACCGGTGAGCTATCCCCCGAGGCACTTACCTGGCAGGTCGATTACCTTACCGGCCCAGTCACCCGACCAGGACTCCAACCGACCTCTGGCCGATCTTCGGTCGAGTTTACCGTACCGTCCGAGACGCCGTTTTTTGGGACCAACGTGCGTTATCGAGTGATCGTGACAGCGACCGATTCTTTCGGCCTTTCCACAACAGCAACGCAAGACCTCTTTCCAGTCGTTTCGAGGACCACCTTACAAAGTAACGTTCCAGTAGAGTTCCAGTTGGATGGTACTCCTGTTCAGTCTCCCTTTCAGTTCGAGGGGGTTGCTGGGGTCACCAGAGCCATCTCAGCCCCTGAAGAAGTTGTGTCAGGCGGACAAACGTTTGGGTTTGAATCATGGAGTGATGGGGGCGAGCGCGAGCACCGGTTCCCAACCCCTACTACCGACTCGATCCTTGAAGCAGTTTACTCCCCACTCCCTTTTGAGGAGCCGAGCCGTCTTCCGACTGGGACGGCCTTTGTCCTAGGGTCCGGCCCAAACGGATCAGGGACGCTTACACTTTACGGCCCCGCTGGTGAATCCATCCTCTCGGTCACGCCATTCGACTCCCCCCCGCCCGGTGGGATCCACGGTGTCGCCACTGATCTGACTGGGGACGGGGTGGTCGATCTCGTCGCCGGGACCGGTTGGGGAGTACGAACGGCGGTAAACATCTTCGACGGAACCTCCGGCTCCCTCATCCAATCCATCACCCCATTTGAAGACACGTTCACCGGGGGAGTTTATCTTTCGGCTGGCGACGTCACCGGTGATGGGGTCGCAGACCTGGTAATCGCCGCGGGACCTGGCGGAGGTGCTCGGGTTCAAGTCATCGATGGAGTGAACAGTGTTCCTATCGCGGACTTTTTCGCGATTGAAGACCCCGAACACCGTGGAGGAGCGCGTGTAGCAGTCGGCTATCTCGACTCGGATGTCTTTGCCGATCTCATCGTTACGACTGCTTCGGGCGGGCCCCGCATCGCCGGATATCGTGGGAGCAGTTTGGCAGAGGCTCGCCTTGAGAAGCTGTTCGCTGATTTCTTTGCCTTCGAGCCGACAGATAGGAACGGCACCCAAATCACGCTGGGTGATATCAACGGCGACAACCACGCTGAGCTGATTGTCGGTGGCGGTCCCCTCAGTGGACCAAGAATTATGGTCCTCGATGGGCTGGAGTTGTTAAACTCGGACTCGACCCCCAGCCAGGCTCCACTCGCGAACTTCTTCGCATGGGACCCGAGTACCTCGACAGGAGCTCAGGTAGTCGCTCGCGACTTAGACGGGGATCCGTTCATCGACCTCCTGGTCGTCACATCATCCGGAGAAGGTTCGACTGGTGTGAGCTGGTATTCCGGAGAAGATCTACACCAGAGAATCGGCGGAGCTCCCCTCGATTTACTCACAGAGCTCGGCGACGACATCATCGGGAGTATTTTCATCGGGTAAACACACCGGAATCTTTCTCAGCCTCTCCCCAATTATGGGAAATAGGAAAGCCTTGGATCGGAAACAGCGACGGGATTCAGTTCAAGGAACGACGTGGAGCCCCCGATACTTTTCATAGGCCAATTCCCCACTCGCTGCACATCCCGAACAGGAGTTCTAGATGCGCTACCAGCGTTGGTTGTCCGCAGCCTTCTGCAAAAACTATGTGAAGAGGGGTGGCTGGATGAGTGCAGGGACTGCACTCATCCTCTGGGCAGCGATCACTTCTCCCTTATATCTCTCCCCTGGCTACGTCCCTGATGAAACTGACTTCGCGGCCCGAGCTGAGCGGTTCGCTGGAGAATGGCAGGCGAAGGGGACTCTAAAGTTCATCTCCACCCAGGATAACCATATCGGCTACGGGGCAGCTTATTGGATCGGCTACGCCGGGCTCTTTCGACTCGAAAAAGACGGGGCCGCCCTGATGCGGGTCGTCGCGTTCTTATGCATGCTCCTGGTCCCTGCCTGCTATTGGTTCCATGCTCATCAGCGGAAGTCTCCGTTCGGATGGGCGGCGATCTTGTTGTGGTTGACGACCCCTATGGCATGGTGGACCGGAAAATTAACCGGTCCCGAGTTGCCATCCATGGCCCTCGGCCTCCTTGGGGTGGTTCTGACTACCTCTCGGTCTGATTCACGCTCGCGCCTCCTCGGGGGATTACTCCTCGGTTTGGGGGTGGCAGTCAAACTAAACGCCCTACCCCTAGTCGTGTTTGCTATGACGCTGGGCCTACTGCGGGGGCCGAGTCGATTGAAGCTTGTCGCGGCTACCTCTCTAGGTTTGGTTCTCGGTGCTCTAGGCGGCAACTATTTTGCTCTCAACACCCCGGAGTTGTTCCAGCAGAACTTGGAAAAATACTCTCTTGATGCCGCATATTCTTGGGAACAGTTTTTCAAGCTATTCTCGCGAGATCTCTGGTGCTGGGACGCGGTCTACGACGGCAACTTATTCAGTTACGGCATCGCCCTGCCTGCCATGACACAATTGGCAGTTCTGCTCGCGGTCCGTCGAATGCCAATCCCCGTATGGATTGCCATGATCCTTACTCTGGCAGCGTCGGTGATCATGTTCCTTTCCAACGAATTGTTCCACGGATGGTATTGGTTCCCGGTGATCCCCCTGCTCGCTCTCTGTCTATGCGAAGTCCCCGAGAGTAGTAATCCAGCAACCCGGTGGGTTTGGGCACTCTTCGCAGTTTCCCTCGCACTTGGCAATTTCGCCACCCAATACCAAATTATCCAGCAACAGATATGTGTCAAATATTCCCACATCCAGACCCTTGATGACCTGCCCAAAATTGAGGCACATCTCGACAAAGTGTTCAACGAGATGCCCCCAGGGTTGCGTCCCATACAAGTTATCGACTATACGTTCTACGATGTGCCTCTCTGCCTCCACACAGTTCCCGTGGTCCGCGGACATCTCGAGCCTATCCGTCTGCTCGAATGCTTGCAACGACATAGCCCAAAGACAATGCGTGTGGCATTGGTAGGTAGCAATGCGATGGTCGAGGAGACCGGCTGGGCAAACCGACTTCCCATCTTTACACCGCTCTCCCCCTCGAATCCAAGCGGATATGTCAGAATTATTTATAGAAACCAGCTAATAACTATATTTGAATATATGATTCCTGAGTTGGGTTTTTGATCCAAACTCTACCCCCCCCTCATTCTTGGTGATCCCATATCACAAGTACGTCAAACTTTGAGAGAACGAATCAACAGATATCATCAGTTATTCCGACGAGTAGGTTCATCCACGCAATCGAACTTCTGCAGGAGTAGTCCCACGGCTTGAGAGCCAGAACATATGCTCACAAACAAGGTCGAGGTGCCACTGACTCTCCTTTGCTCCTTTGGGAAGTTGGTAGTGTGCCTCGATTAAAATTTGGCCGCCAGGTGCAAGCCGCTCGGGTAGCCTGCAACGGGGAAAACCCTCGCTCACATAAGGCCCACCGGGTGGACCTTGGACTAGGGCTAACGTGATGTACCCAGACATCCCCCCGCGGTGGGGCCAAGTCGTTTCACCACGGTTCACTAAACGCACCGATATGGATACTTGTCTTGAAGACGGTTGGTAATGGACGGCTCGTACGTCGATTTCGGCGCAGGTTACTCCTTCAGGGTCGATCTGGCTAAACCCCTGGCCCTGCTTGTTTGCGGTGACATTGTTATACCACTTGATTGGGTATTGGGCCGCATCGCGGATAGTCAAGTAGTCTAGCGTTTCTGGGAAAAGGCCGTTGATCCCGTTATAGCGGGTGACTTCCTGGAAGCCGTGTTTCTCGAACAGTTGTCGAAGGTAGTCCCAAGTGTATGGATTTTCTAGAGTACCGAACCGCGCCATCTCCTCGTCCCAGAACTTCTCTTGTTCAAGACAACCCGGTTCCCAAGCGGATTCACCACTGACCCCTAGCGTCCCACCCGGACGAAGCACTCGGTAGCACTGAGCCAGGCACCGGTCTTCGTCGATGACATGATGGAGTGACTCGTGGAAAAGGATGGCATCTACACTCTCATCGGGAAGCGAGCATTCCTCAACGCTCTGACAATGGAAGCGAACCTCCGGAGGATTCTGGATGCGATGGTGTTCGATGCAAGCCGCAATACGCTGCTTGGCTACCTCGATCATCTTGTCACTCGGTTCGATCGAATCCACCTCGAACCCGAGGCCCATGAGCATCTCGGTTAACCAGCCTGGGCCACTACCGACCTCAAGGATACGAGCACCCGAAGGCAGGTTCATCCTTTCAAGGATGTTCAATACTTGGTACAGGCTTGAGAAAAACCCAGGGTTCCCGGGGTTCCGGTCAAAAGGTTTCTCATAAAGCGAGTTGATCTCTGGGGGAGTCAAAGCTCCCACGTAGGACTTCGCAGCGTTGATGAAGGCCTCGTATCCCTCCGATCGATCGCGAAGGTAACGACGATGCGGCAAAGATTGGGTGCACTCAATAGAACAATATTCAGATCGCATCGGGACTCCTTCCAATGGACCACATTCTTAAAGGCAGTTTTGAGACTGAACAGCTTGTTTGGGCAAAACTCCGGTATCGGGCGAAAGTCAATACCTCTCCCGGGGGTTCCACTGATCGAGTGCGTTTCTTACCAGGTAGATTCTGTACTTTTCTCCAGCCAATTTGTACTTGATCTCTCGAGACTCAGGGCGATTGTCTTGCTCCTCAACCGCCTGAGTTCGTCGTCAAACCGGTGGGCGACTCACGTTTCGCAACAATCTCCCGTTGCCAGCCCCCCAGACCGCCGGGTTCAATACCGCATACGACCCGACCTCTTCCGCGCAAGGACCTGACTCATGCACCAAGACCCCAGCAAGCTCGGCTTTGCCACCCGGGCGATCCACGCCGGGCAGGACCCGGATCCGACCACTGGCGCTACCATTGTGCCGATCTATGCGACCTCAACGTACACCCAAGCCGCCCCTGGCCAACACAAAGGTTACGAGTACTCCCGCAGCGGCAACCCCACCCGCACCGCCCTGGAAACTTGCCTCGCCGCCCTCGAAGGTGGTGAACGTGGCCTGGCCTTTGCCTCCGGGCTGGCCGCCACCACCGCGGTCATGAACAGTTTGCTCAAACCCGGCGATGAAGTCGTAGCCTCAGCCGATCTCTATGGCGGGACTTTTCGCCTGCTCGAACGGGTGTTCAAACCCTGGGGACTGACGGCGCGCTATACGGATGACCCCAGCATCGCCGGCTTTCAAACCCTGCTCACTCCCTCGACCAGACTGATCTGGATTGAATCCCCAACCAACCCACTTCTCCAGATTCTCGATATTGCCGGACTCGCCGAACTCGCCCACGCTCATGGAGCCCTCTTGGCCGTCGATAACACCTTTGCCTCCTCGTACTTACAGCAACCGCTCCAACTCGGCGCCGACTTGGTCATCCATAGCACCACCAAATATCTCGGCGGCCATTCGGACGTCATCGGCGGAGCAGTCATGGGCCGCGGCGAACTCCTCGAGCCCATTGCCTTTTATCAGAACGCCGCGGGAGCGGTCCCCGGACCATTTGATGTCTACCTCACCCTTCGCGGGCTCAAGACCCTCGCCGTACGCATGGAGCGGCATTGTGCCAACGCCAAAGAACTGGCCGGCTGGCTCACTGGCCAAGCCGCGGTCGAGAAGGTGTATTATCCGGGCTTGCTGGATCATCCAGGCCACGAGGTGGCCAAGCGTCAAATGCGGTCCTTCGGCGGCATGATCTCGTTACGGCTCAAGGGCGGCACCGAATCCACCAACCGCTTTCTCCGTCGCGTCCAGCTGTTCGCCCTGGCCGAGAGCCTCGGCGGCGTTGAGTCGCTGGTCTGTCACCCCGCTACCATGACCCACGCCAGCATCCCCGCCGAGATTCGTCTGGCCCGGGGTGTCGACGATGGCTTGATCCGCCTCAGTGTCGGCATCGAAGACGTAGCCGATCTCCGCGCGGACCTGCAACAAGCGATGGGTGAGTAAGCGAGCTGGAAGAGGCAGAGGCGTTTGCGGTGCGGGGAAAGAGGCAGAGGCGTTTGCGATGCGGGGAAAGAGGCAGAGGCGTTTGCGGT
>CAYPIE010000074.1:7393-28562 GCA_964410665.1 uncultured Alcaligenaceae bacterium | reverse complement strand
TGGTCAACTCCTGGGTGGTGCTGAGGCAGCCGGACAGGCGGCCCGCGAACTCGAGGAGTCCAGGCGGCGACCCCAGGTGACCGTTACACCGTTGTCGAGCGTCTCCGTCTGGGCCGGACGGCTGTCATCATCATCGTCGTCGCCGTCGTCGTCGGAGGTCGGTTCGCCGAGATTAACCCAGCCCGATGCGGCTACCGCGCCGGCCACCCCGTCGATGCTGCCCTCGGAGACGTTGCTGTTGAAGTTGAGGCTGATGATCTCGACATCGCCGTAGTCAAACACGTCCTGGACGCCGGTGTCGATGTTGTCAGCGCCCTCGCCGCCGAGGACCGAGTCTTCGCCGTTGCCGGTGAGGATGGTGTCGTTGTTCGCCGTCCCGCTCGGGGCAGTGACGACTTCGCGGATCTCCCCGAGGATGATGGTCGCGCGGGCGTTGTCACCCACCACTAGGTCGCCGTCGACTTCGCCGAAGATGACTGGGCCGAACGTGTTCAGCTCGTCAGCCCCCTGGCCGCCGAACACGACGTCCGGGCCGCCGCCGGTGGAGATGGTGTCGTTGCCACCGACGGCCGGGTCGAGGGTCTCGAAGCGGTCGATCGGCAGCCGTTGGCCGACGATCTGGATGGCGGAGAGGGCTGGCCGGTTCGCGGTGCTCCCGTTGATGGTGGTGTCGTTGTCGATGCGGAGCGAGAAGGTGTCGCTACTCACTCCGCGGAAGACGACATAGTTCCCACGAGCCGGTGCCGTCGGGTCCTCCGATTCGACCAGGATGTATTCACCGACGAAGGTGTTGCCATCGGGGTCGTCGAGGTAGAAGGTCGTGTTGCCGTCGGAGATGCTCCGGACGGAAACGTCGCGGCGGCTCTTGCGGTCGTCGGCATCCAGATAGACGTAGACGTCGTAGGTCTGGAAGTGGTGGCTCAACCCAGTGATGTTGACACCTAGGGTGTTGGAGGTGCCGGTGTGCAGATAGCCTTCGAACAGCCTCAGGTCCTGATCGTCATCCGGATCAATATCGCCATGGCTGTCCGTGCTAACGTCGTCGGGGTTCGAGTCGAGGTTGTCTCCCCACTCGATGGTGATCCCCGGAGCAACTAGGCCATCGTCGAAGAGGAGTTGCTCCTCGCCACGGTTCCCGAACACTTCTCCGCCACCACCGGCGAGGTTGTTCCAGTTCCCTGCCGAGACGACCCCCGCCATGCCGGTCACCGCACCACTGTCGTTGCCGTTGTAGAAGTTGAAGCTCAGGACCGCGGATGCTTCTCGGGCGTCGAAGGCTGCGGTTTCCTCGAAGGTGAAGCGCCCGTTGTCGCCGATGACATAGTCCTTGACCTGATCGTTGCCGCCAGCGTCGACGAAGTCGTCGCCGGTGCCGGCCATGACCACGTCGGGGCCGTTGCCGGTCACGATGGTATCTTGGCCAGGCCGGTCAGGGTCAGAGGTGCTCATTTCCACCAGGTCACCTTCCGCGAAAGTGTAGGTCCCGTTATCACCTAAGACAAAGTCCGCGGCATCATCGCCTACTGCAAATGGTTCGGTGGCATCGTCCCCGGTGCCCGAGCTCACCACCAGGTCGTTGGCACCACCACCGATCACGTAGTCGGTCCCGTTGCCGGTGGTGATGGTATCGTTGCCGGCGTCATCGGCCGCTTCACCAGTCACCGACTTCTGACTGGTCACCGACTGCAGCAGCCCGTTCGCCGAGCGAACGATCTTGCCATTGTCGCCGACGACCACGTCCTCAGCCTCGTCATCTCCGCCGGTTGCGATCGAGTCGTTGCCGCTACCGCCGATGACGGTATCAGGCCCGTTGCCCGTCAGAATGGTGTCATTGCCGGTGGCAGTCGGATCGCTGCTCATCAGGTTGACCAGTTGGCCATCGGTGTAGTTCGCTACACCGTTGTCACCGATCACCAGGTCGCCGGCGGCGTCGCTGCCGGCGGCGTCGATCTGGTCGTTGCCGGTCCCACCGATCACTGTGTCTGGACCGTTGCCGGTGGTGATGTGGTCGTCACCGGCGTCCGTGGTCGATTCGCCGGTCTGCGACAACTCGGTCGTCACGGTTCCCAGCTGATCCGGGGCGTTGAAGACGATCTTGCCGTTGTCGCCGATGACCAAGTCGGCATCGTTCTGAGCGTTTTCCACGGTCGAGGTGATGGAGTCATTGCCGCTACCGCCGATGACGGTGTCAGGGCCGTCTCCAGTCATGATGGTGTCGTTGCCGGTGGCAGTGGGCTCCGTGCTCATGACCGACGCGGTTTCGCCCGAATCGCTGCGGGCGATCATCCCGTTGTCGCCGACGATCAGGTCGGCCGCGGCATCGGTCCCGGCTGCGTTGATGGAGTCATTGCCGGTCCCGCCGATGACGGTATCCGGGCCGTTGCCGGTAGTGATCTCATCGTCGCCGTCGGAGTCAGTCGACGTGGTGCTCAGCTCGACAAGAACAGTGCCGGTGTACTTGGCGACCCCGTGATCGCCGACTACCGTGTCCGGGCTGTTGTCGGTGCCGGCGTTGATGGTGTCGTTGCCCACACCGCCGAAGATCAGGTCGCTGTCGCCGTTGCCGTCGATAGTGTCGCCCGCGCCTTCGAGGGCGTTGGTGGTCTCGACCTGGGTGACATTCCCGGTGGTCGACAGTCGCCGCGTCCCGGGCACCTGGCTGATAATGCCGTGGTCGCCGAGGATGATATCCGCGCCGGCATCTCCGGAGATGACGTCCGCCCCGCCGGGACCATCGAACGGGACTGTGAAGACAGCGTTGATCTTCGCGAGTTCCTCCGAGACGGCCGGGTCGAACGGGCTTAACTGGTCCTGGGCGGCCAGGAACAGGGCGACGTTGAAGTGAGAGTCACCGTAGATGTGATCCGCCCCGGCTCCGCCGTGGATGTTGTCATCGCCCTCGCCCCCGGCCAGGTGGTCACCGGCCTGGCTGCCGGAGATGGTGTCATCTCCGAGGCCGGTGTAGATGATGACGGCCTCCGGCGACCCCGAGGCGTCGATCGTATCGTTGCCGTCGTTCTCGAAGCCGTTGGCCAAACCGGGGGCCACTGTTCCGGCTACCGAGGCGTACTGACTGCGATCCTTGGAGGTGTCGCCGTAGATCACCAGCGGGGCGTCCCCCCGGTCGGTGATGGTGATGTAATCGTTGCCGCCACCGCCATGGACGGCAGCGATCATGCCGTCGGCGGTCCCGGAGATCAGGAAGGTGTCGTCGCCGGTCCCGAGGAGGACCCGCATCAGCTCGAAGTTGGCGTAGTTGATGCCGCCAAGCATGCCGAGCCCGGTGATGGAATTCGAGGTCAGCGTGCCGTCATCAGCGGTCGTACTCCCGTCGTTGAAGACGATGACCTGATCGATCACCTGGGTTTCGTCCACGAAGAAGGTGTTCGACAAGTTGGAGATGGCGAAACCACTGGTGTTGTCTGGCAAGCCCCACTCCGGAGCCGGCACAGCCGGATTCTGCAAGGTGAGGATGGTGTTGTCCCCGTCCACGCTGACGGCGGTGATGAGCCAGAACCGTGACACGCCAGGCCCGTCGGTGATCACCAGGGTGCGGCCGACGAGGCTGGTCACATCATTGTCCTGGCCGACGAAGGCCTGAAGGTCCTCGGTCAGCACCGTCATGGTATCGCTGGCACTGCCCTCGCCGGTACCGATGTACTCGACCACCTGGCCGAGCGGATCTGCCTGGTTGGTCTCACCCGGCAGGAGAACTGGGTCGCCCAGCCCGCTGGCCGAGCCTTCGCCCGCCCCGCCGTCGATCTCGAGCAGGCCTTGGATCCCGGTGAGTTCATGCGGACCTTCCGTCGGGGCAATCGTCGTATCGTTATCGCCCACGACTTGCTCGGAGTCCCCGCCGATGAAGAAGCGATCGTTGCCCAGCCCGCCGAAGAGCTTGGTGGTGACCCCCGCAGGCGTGCTGAAGATGAAGAACCGGTCGTCCCCCTCAGCGCCGTCGATCTCGACGAACTCAATCTCACTGTAGGTGATGGTGCGGCCGGCTCCTTGCACACTGGTGGCGGTAACCAGGTAGTTGTCGGCGAACTCGGTGCCGATGATCCGCAGTGTGTCGTTGCCGTCGCCGCCGTTGACATCGACTGGGGCGTTGCTGACATAGTCGACCTGGTCGGCCCCTTCGCCGAGAGCCACCGTACTGGCCACGGAGCCTTCCTCGGCGAAGGAGCGGATGGTAAATAGGTCGTTGCCGCCGTCGCCCTTCAGATCGAGTTGAGCGGTGTTACGGAAAACGATGAAGGTGTCGTTCTCCGACCCGCCTTCGAGGAGGGTCGGCTGGCTCACCCCGTTGCTGAGGAAGCCGCGGGTTGTGCTCTGGGTCTCGAACACGTCTTTTGCCGCGACTTTGGCGTTGGCGTCCCGTAGGGTCTGGAAGATCTGTCCGACCTGAAAGGTGTCTTCCCCAGCACCACCGCGGATGGTGGTCAAGGCCCGGTTGTCGTCGAGGGTAATCGCGTCGTTGCCCCCGGCGGCCTCGAGGAGCAGCTGCTCGAGGTTCTCGTTGTAGTTGACCCGCTCGACGATCGCATCGTGCAAGGCGGCGACGAAGGCCACGCCCGTGGGGAAGCTGTTCGCGCTGGCACGCAGGAGGAACTGGTCGATCTCGTCGGTGCCGTTGATGGTCAGGTTGTCGGTGCCAGCGGTGCCGGTGTCGTAAACCGTGACGAGCGACCCGCCGTTGCCGAAGATGTTGACAACATAGTTGTCGCCGCCTTCCTGACCGTCGAGGGCCAGGGTGGCACCGAGTCCGTTCGACTCCGCGGCGACGAACGCGTTGTTGACCCGGATCAAGTCAACCCCGGCCCCGCCGGTGACGGACGTGGGTCCGGAGATGGCCTCCACGTCGACCGTGTCGGTGCCGCCGAGTGCGTCGATCGTGGTGTCCCCAGCGTGGGTGCTGGCGACCGTGAACGAATCCGCACCAAGACCCAGGTCGATGTTGACCGTCTCCAGGGTGCCGTAGGTGACGCTGCCGTTGGTGCCAAAGATCCCCGTGATGGTGGTCGTGGTCAGCATGCCGACGTCCGCGGTGGTGTCGCCGGAGTCGTCCACGTTCAAGAAATCGCTATTGCTGGACGGTTCGTTGCCGTTGATGGTCAGCAAGGCGTTGATGCCGTCGGCGTTGCTGCCGGTGGCGGGGGCGGTGCTGCCGACGTTGAAGGTGTCGCTGTCGGCATCCCCGTTGACCGTGGTGGCACCGGCGATGGCCTGGATGTTGAAGACATCCTGACCGGCGTTCCCGTTCAGGTTGGTCGTGTCGGTGTGGGTGCTCAACACGTTGAAGACGTCGGCGTCGGAGCCCAGAGAGATGTTGATCGTTTCCAGGGTGCCGTAGACAATGCTGCCGGAACCGAAGATGCCGTCGATGGTGGTCGAGGTCAGCGTTCCGGTGTTCGCGACGGTGTCGCCAGAGTCGTCGACGTTGAGCACGTCGGTGGTCCCGTTGCCACCGTTGATGGTCAGCAAGGCGGCGATGCCGTTGACGTCGCCGCCCGGAGTCGGGGCAGTACTGCCGACGTTGACGGTGTCGCCGTCGGCGTTGGTGTTGACCGTCGTGGCACCGGAAATCGACTGCACGTTGAGGATGTCGGCGCCGCCGTTGGCGTCGATGGTGGTGGTGACGGTGGCGAGGGTGCTCACCACGGTGAAGACGTCGCCGCCGGTGCCCAGATCGATGTTGACCACCTCCAGAGTGCCGTAGGTGATACTGCCCCCGGCACCAAAGATGCCAGAGATGCTGGTAGAGGTCAGGTTGCCCGTGAGGTCGGCGGTGCTGTCGCCGGAGTCATCCACGTTGAGGATGTCATTCCCGCCGCCGTTGCCGTTGATGATCAGCAGAGCTACGATGCCGTCGGTGTCACCGCCCGGTGTCGGGGCAGTACTGCCGACGTTGACGGTATCGTTGCCGGCGTTGGTGTTGACCGTGGTAGAGCCGGCGATGGACCGCACGTTGACGGTGTCGGTCCCGTTGTTGGCGTCGATGGTTGTGGTGCCGGTATGCGTGCTCACCACCGTGAGGTTGTCCGAGTTGCTCCCCAGATCGATGTCTACGATCTCGAACCCGGTGTAGCCGACGCTGGTGACGATCCCCAGCCCGGTGATACTATTGGACGTCAGGGTGCCGGAGTTGGTGCTCGTATCGGCCGCGTCATCCACGAAGAAAGTGTCCGAGCCGCCTTCGCCGTCGAGGTGAATGACCGGGCTCAGGCCGTTGACGCCGGGGTTAATTCCGATGCCTGTTTCGGTGCCGTCGCTGCCGATCGTGATGTTATCGTTGCCGGCCCCGGCCATGAGGTTGAATGTGTCCGCCGAGGTGACCCCGGTCAGGCCGATTGTGTAATTGTAGGTCACGCGCAGGGCATTCTCGGTCCCCACCTGGGCGGGTGCGAGGTTCAGTGTATCCGCGGAGCTGCTGAGCGTAAGGTTCACGACGTCAGCGTCCGTATCGTCACCGGTGTCGATGGCGACGGCGTTCGGCGAGGTGACGCCGCCGTTCTGCAACTGCCCGCTGATGGAGACGATGTCGGCTCCTTCGTTGGTACTCAGGACAATGCCTTCGACCCCGTTGAGGGTCACGTCGCCTACGCCGGTCAGAGTTACCGTGACGACTCCCCCGGACTCGGCGATCTGGAAGTTGTCAGCGGCGGCTTCCCCGGCGACCCGGAGCTCATCGTCGCCACTGCCGCCGATCGCCGACTCGCCGGCGGCGATGTCCGAGGCGTTGAACTCGAGGATGTCGTTGTCGGCCCCGCCGTTGAGGACGTCCGCCCCCAGGCCGCCGAAGAGCGAGTCGTTGCCGGCCCCGCCGAACAGGCTGCTGTCATTCCCTGTACCGCCGATGAGGGTATCGTTCCCCCCGTCACCGAATTGGGCGATGTTCGCCCCGTTGGTGGTGAAGTTCGACAACTCGTCGTTGTTCTCCCCGCCCCGCATCACACTGGAGGCCGAGGCATTCCCGCCGATGGCCAGGGAGTCGTTGCCCGCGTTGCCGTTGAAGGTCGCGCTGCCAGATCCGGTGTAGAACAGGCTATCGTCACCAGCGTTCCCCGAGGCAGTGACGGTCATGTTCCCGCCATTCTGATCAAAGAATTCGAGGACGTCTTCTTCGGAGCCGCCGGTGATGTTGACAATGAGCCCCACCTTCTCGTTGAAGAGCCTCAGGAAGTCGGCATCGCTACCGAAGTCGCCGCGAATCTCCGTGATCCCGGTGAACGTCTCGGTTACGCGGAAGCCGAAGGCACTGACCGTGACGTTGCCCGCGTTGTCCACAGTGATCGTGTAGTCTTCCGAAGTCGTGGTATTGGAGAAGTTCCGGTTGTTTGCCAAGGCGCCGACGTTGAGCGTCAGCACCCCGCCATTCGCCGTCGCCAACTGCGGCGGTGGCAGTGGGGTCGTCGAAATCGATCCCGGGAGCGTGATGTTGAACAGGGTCAGCGTGACACTGAGTTCGACCGGTTCTTCCTTGCGGGTGAAGAGTCGGCGGAAGAAAGTGGCGACTTTCTCGACGACCCGGAAGATTGTACCGGTTCCCCGGACGGTCAGTCGCACCGGGACGGTTTGGCCCAGGTCGCCATTGACTGTCGTGCTGACGTCGACGCCGCCGACGTTGACGTTCACGATCTCCGCCTGGACATTACCACCGAGGAAGAAACCGAAATCTCTCCGTGCGCTTCCGCCCGCTTGATATTCCGTGCGCTTAAATGGACTCCGGGTGTTTGCCGGGATGAGGTTGTTGTCGGAGAAATCCAGTTTCTCAGTTGGATCCAGAAATGTGACAATCTCAATACCACCGACGATCCCGCTGCCGGCAATGGTGAAGTCGATGTTGACAGCCAGGTTGAGCAGGAACGTCCCCGTGGAGTCAATGTACCCGCTGGCCGATCCGCCGATGGCCCCGCCGAGCAGGGAAACGCCCAGGCCGGCCTGGACGCTCCAGAATGGGCTACTACTGTCATCGGTCCCGGAATCTGCCACAACGACTTCCAGGTTGCCGTTGAGCGTGATGAGGCCCAGGACGTTCACCGTCCCATCGAGATCCAAGAGGAAGGAATTGGCGAGAATACTGCTCGCGTTCCCGTCGGCGTCCACGATCTGAATATCACCGAAGCCGGTGATATTCCCGTTGGAGTCGATGGTAGCCCCTCGGTAGGTGCTGATCGCGCTACCGGTGGTGTTGATCTGCAATCGCCCGGCAACGTCGAACTCGAACACGCTCAGCAGATCGAGATCGACACTGACGGCCGCGTCGAGCACGAACCCGTCGTTGAAGACGCCGACGTAGGCCAGGAAATCGACATCGAACCCGCCGCCGATGTCCAGTCCCCCATCGACGATAAGTTGAAAACTCCCGTCACCGAATGTGACGGCCGCGGTGGCGTCCCCCTTGGCGAAGCCTAGGACGTCAAACATACCGGAGACCGCGACGCCGATGAAGTTGGGGGGGATCTCGCTGGTGAATGTGACCGCCGTGGATCGAGTGTTGATCTGGAGGAAGCCACTCGCCCCGAGGGTGAACCCGATCGCGCTACTGCCCAGTTGGCCGCTCAAGCCGATCTCGGCGGCTACCCCGCGGTTGTCAATGAGGAGGTTCCCGCGGGCCGACAGGCTGCCGAGTGGGTCGAGGTCCAGGATCGCATCGGCGGTCACTTGTAGACCTGGGTCGGCGATGATGAGGCCGAACTTCCCGGCCAAGGTCCATTGGTCAAAGACGGTGAGGTCGCCGTCGATCGCCAGGGCGAAGTATGGGCCAGAGTTTTGGAACAAGATGGTGTTGGCAACCGTCTCGCCCGGGAACAAGTCGTTCAGGGTTGGCGGCGTTCCGGAGATTGTAAAGATCTTTGAACCGTCCGGTCCGTCGCTGAACCGTGAGTCAAGCCCGAGTGCTGTGAGCGAGTCGAGCGCGTCGAGATCAACGGTGCCGAGCTCGGTGAGTTCCTCACCGATGAGCGAATCTGACAATGTAGTGCCGGCGAGGAACTCCACGTAGCGCGCCGGGATGGTAATCTCTTGATCAGTCCCCGAAGTGTTGAATACGAGCCGGGCCCGGGCGTCGGCGGAGAAGACATCACTGATGGCACCGCCGATGGCTAGCGACACATCAATGTCGGCGGCAACGCCGTTCGCGTTGATGACCAGCCCGCCCAGGGCGTTGACGTCCAGAAGCTTCCCGCTGGCGTCGCTGCCGATGTCCGGGCCGATCTCGAGCCCGGCCGCGACGAACAGTCCCAAGCCCGAGGTATTGACCTCCAGCAAAGCCAGCCCGTTCAGGCGGAGCACCTCATCGCCGACGGTGGTGTCCCTGTCGTCATAGACGCTGAGTCGGCCGCCGAGGGCGAAGTTGATCAGGAACTGGTCGAAGTCCAGGATGATCGGCGATTGCGGGTTGCCGCTGTTGATGGCGAAGCCAGTGTCGACCAGCCCGTCGCCGTCCTTGTCGGTGTCGCCGGGGTCGATCATGCCGTTGCCGTTCACGTCGACGTCGGCGAAGGTCTCCTTGAAGTCGACGACGGCGACTCCCTCGGTACCGAGCCCCACGTTGATGGCAATATCGAACCGGCCGGTAGCGTCGACGAACGGTACGTTGACCAAGCCGAAGCTCTCGACGCTCGCCGCACCCGCCAGGTAGACGCCGATGGCGTCGAGGGAGGTGGCCGCCATCACTGTCAAGCCGATGTCCAGGTCGGTCAGGGCGAAACCGATCGCCGTCTCACTGAGTTCACCGGTTTCGTTATCCTCGGTCATGCCGTTGCTGTTGAGGTCGCCGAAATTCATGCCCTCGACGGTGACCACTTGGCCGTCGACCGGGGTGTAGACGGTGTCGGGAGCAAGGACCACCGAGCCGGAGGCAGCGTCGAAGATGTTGCCGTCGGCGTCCTCAACGGCACCCGAGGTCAGGGTGCGGCTTGCCTCGGTCGACTGGTCGTCCCCGGTCTTGAACGACCAGTCGACTTCGCCGTTGGCGTTGAGGTCGCGGAAGTACGGGCCTTTGTCGCCGACGAAGGCGTTGACGTTGGCGGCGCCGATGTTGAGGGTGGACACTTCGATCGTCGTGTCGTTGGTCAGAGTCACATCCTGGACCTCGCCCAGCTCGAAGGCGACACTGCCGCTGAGGAATAGGTTGTCGAGGATGGCGATGTCGAAGATCCCCTGGGCCCGGATGATCGGGGTATCGTAGTCCAGGTAGAGTGGCGTGCCGCCGGTCGGGACTTCGAATCCCAGAGGGTCGATCTGGTCGTCGTTGTCGACGTCCAATAGGGCCACCGCCGACGCATCTCCGGTCAGGGTTCCGGCCTCGTTGACCGAGATGACCCCGTCGTTATTAAGGTCGAGTATCCTGACAAATTCCTCGGGGGTGACGGTCGTTGTGTCCGACCCCAAGACGCCACTGAGGCGCGGGAAACTGCCCGCTCCGGACCTTGAAGCCAGCTCGCCTAGGGTGATTTTGCCGTCGTTGCCGGTGTCGAAGACGGCGAGCTGCTCGCTGGCGAACTGGGAAGTGTTCGCAAAGTCGATGACCGGGAATAGCGATAGGCCGTAGATGCTCGGGCTGGACAGGTTTACCTCGACCAGGATGTTGGTGGCCTCCGCGGTAACGTCTTGGATGCCGACCAGGCCTACCTGCGAGGCACTGGCCTTGAGGGTGGTGTACTTGACGAAATCGAGCGGGTTGGTTGGGTTGAAGATGGCCGCCCCGAAGTCGAAGTCGTTGATGACCAGCCCCTTGGCGTTCTCGCTCAACTCGGCGGTTTCGTTGGCATCGACGATCCCGTCGCCGTCGATGTCACCGTAGGTGACGCCGTTGACGGTGATAGTACCGTCGCCCACTTCCAGGCTGATCACCCTGTTCTCCGGCAGGACGTCGCCTTTGCTGAAGGTGGTGGTGCCGCCCATACCGTTGGACAGGGTGACTGAGCCGTCGTCGATGGTTCGGGCCGCATCGTTGCCGTTGCCGGTGTTGAAGGCCCAGCTCGGCGTGCTGTCGTTGTCTAAGTCATCAGTCCAGTAGGGCCCATCCAGCCCGACAAACGCGTTGACGTTCGACGCCCCGAAGGTGATCGAGGAGACCTCGGTGGTGGTGGCACCGAATGCCGGGAAGCTGCCGATGAGGGAGTCGGTGATTTCCGGAGGCAGGGCGTCAAAGCCGAAGGAGGACAACAGCGCATTGGCCCCGGCAGTGGTAAAGTCCGTGAGCAGCCCGCCGGTCACGGCGACGGTTTGAACCGGGCCTTGTTCGAAGGCTAGGGTGCCGCGGACGTGTAGGAAATCGGAGATCTGGAGAACCGCATTCTCGACGCTGGCCCCGATCCGCTGGTTGCCGTCGAAGTTCAGGTACACCGGAGCGGTTGTGGTGCCGGTGCCGACCTCGAAGCCGGGCGGGTCGATCTTGCCGTCGCCGTCGTCGTCCGCTGTGTCGACCAGGCTGGCGTTGGCCATCGTGAGGATGAATTTGGCTTCGTCGACTTCGAGGATCCCGTTGCTCTTCACGGCGTCAAGCATGCTGCGGTCGAAGACGAGGGAGTCGATGGCCGCGGCCAGTTGGTCCAGGCTGAGGACGTCGGTGTCCGGGGCACCGTTGGCGAACAGTCCAGCATTCTCCAGAGCCGTGAGTCCGGCGCTGCTGGCGATGCCACGAAGTTCGCCGAGGCTGACGACGCCGTCGCTGTTGGTGTCGAACAGGATCGCACGTTCGTCGGCGAAGATGCCGAGTGGCTCGATCCGGCCGTCGCCGTCCAGGTCGGTCCCGGAGACCGCACTGGCGTCGTCGAACAGAGCCTCGGCTTCTGGGACCTCCAGGATACTGTTGTTCAACCCGCCCAGGATGGCAACGATGCCCGACCGGTCCAAAGCGGCGTTACTGTCCAAGGCGGCGACGATGTCGTCGAAGCTGACCACGGTGTCATTGGGCGTGGAGTTGGAAAAGACACCGGCATTTTCGAGGATCGCACAGCCCGAACTGCTCGCCAGGGCCTTCAGCTCTCCGACGGTAATGGCGCCGTTGTTGTTGGTGTCCAGCAGTGCGGCGAAACGGCTGAGCTCGTCGACGAAGGCGCCGGTGTTGGCGAAGTCGACGACGGGCGGTCCGAAGCCGCCAGGCCACTCGGTGCCGTTGTTATAGTTGATCGTAATTCCTTCCGCGGCCAGCTGGAACTCTTCATCATCGAAGCCCACCAACCGGACTGCATCCCCGGTCGCCTTGAGGGAGGAGAATTTCGGGGAGAACTTCTTGATAACATTCTCCGGCACGCTGAACAGGGCGGCGAGGGAGCTAATGGTCGGCTCCAGGATGACCCCGCCGAAGTCGACATTCTCGACCGCCAGTCCGACGGCCCTCTCGTTCAACTCGGCGGTCTCGTCGGGGTCAACGACCCCGTCCTTATCGAGGTCCCCGTACGCGACACCATCGACCAGCACTGGTTCGCTGACCAGCACGCTGCCATCAAACGCGGTCAGGGTGATCCCGGTGGTGTCGCTACCGGCAGTGTACTGTTGGCCGCCGATCATGACCGTTTCGTCAAACGTGCCGCCGTCGGGCAGTGCCCAGCTGATCTTGGTGTCTCCGTCGAGGTCATCGACCCAGTACGGGCCGCCGTCACCAATGAAGGCGTTGACGTTCGCCGCACCGACCTGAAAGGTAGCCACCTCGACGTTGGGAAGGACTGTGGCGGCGCTGCGAAGGGTAGTCCCGAAGCTGTTCCCGACGAGGCTGTTGAGGGTTGCTTCCGCCGTAGCCAGGAGGGAGGCGGGCAGTCCGGTGGCCACGTCCACCGATAACACCGGGCCCTTCTCGAAGGCGAAGCTGCCGGTGATGTAGACGAACTGCGACAGTCGGAGCGTGAGCCGGTCGGAGCTGAAGCCGATGCGCTGGTTGCCGTCAAAGTCGATGTAGACCGGGGCACCGCCGGTCATCACCGGGAAGCCGACGGGGTTGCCGTTCATCACCGGGAAGCTGGAAGCGAAGTCGACGACGGGGGGGCCCACAGCGCCGAACCACTCGGTCCCGTTGTTGTAGTTGACGACGATGTTCTGGGCGATTAGTTCGACCTCGTCCCAGCCGACGAAGTAGAAGGAGTTGGCGGTCGCCTTCAGAGCGGTGAACTCGGGGATGACCCCCTTGAGGGCGTCCTCCGAGACGCCGACCGCCTGGGCCAGCGATCCGATGGTCGGCTGCATTTGAACGAAGCCGATGTCCAGGTTGTTCAGCACTAAACCGAGGGCGGCCTCGCTGGTTTCAGCGCTCTCGTTCCCTTCGACCAGGTCGTTGTTGTTGATATCCCCGTACTGCACCCCGCCGACGGTCACGATCTCATCGACGCCAAGGGTGACGATGGTGTTGGCCGGCAGGAGGTTATTACTGTCGGAGCTGTAGGTCAGTCCGTCGATGGTCAGGGTCCCCTCGTTGAGGGTACGACTGGCGTTGGTGTTCCCGGTGTCGAAGGCCCAACTCGGGGTGTTGTCTTGATCCAGGTCGTTCTCGAGGAACGGGCCTTCAACGCCGACAAAGGCGTGGACGTTGGACGCACCGATCTGGAACGTTGCCACCTCGACGCTGGGGATCGTGGTTCCAGTCGCAGCGATCGCAGTACCAAGGCCAGGGCTGATGGTGTTCCCGAGTTGCTCGACCAGGCTGATGGCGTTGGACGGGATGCCGGTGGCAACGTTGACGTTGGTGACCGGGCCCTTCTCGAAGGCGAAGCTGCCGGTGACGTAGACGAACTGGTCGAGTTGCAGGGTGATGTTGTCGGAGCTGAAGCCGATGCGCTGGTTGCCGTCGAAGTCGAGGTAGACCGGTGGCCCGCCGGTGCCGACCTCGAAGCCGAGTGGGTCGATCTGGCCGTCGGCGTCGGCGTCGGCGTTTTTGGCGAGATCGGCGGCCAAGTTCGCGGCGGAGAGGATGGCTTCGACTTCTTCGACTTCCAAGATGCCGTTGTTGAGCCCGTTGTCGGCGGGGACCGTGCGGTTCGTAATGGGGGAGCGGTCAAAACCGGTGTTGGCGTCAAGGAGGCTAACGACCAGGTCCAGGCTGACCACCTTGTTCTCATCGGTTCCTGCTTGATACACGGAGGCGAACGGCCCCGTCCCCGCGTTCTGCCCAGTCAACGCGCGCAGATCCTTCACGGTGATCTTGCCGTCCGTGTCCTGGTCGAACAACGCCAAGCGTTCGTCCGCAAATCCCGGGGTATTCGCAAAATCCACCACCGGGGGTCCCACTTCCCCGAACCATTCCTCCCCGTCGTTGTAGTTGATCAGGATCTCTTGGGCGGAGAGTTGGAGGTTGTCGATGCCGACCAACCCGAATTGGTCGGCCGTGGCTTTCAAGGAGGTGAACGACGGGATAATCCCCTTGAGGGAACTTTCCGGGACGCCAATGGCCTGGGCGAGCGAGCCGATGGTGGGCTCAAAAAGCGCCAGGCCGAAGTCCAGATTCTCCACGGCCAAGCCCGCGGCGTCTTCGTTCAGTTCGGCTGTTTCATTGGCCTCGATCTTGCCGTTCCTGTTGAGGTCCCCGTATTCAACCCCGCCTTCGGGCACCGTAGCCTTCGCCGAGCCATCGTTGTTGGTCACGGACACACCACTGGGGGTTGCCCAGCTGATTTTGCGGTCCCCATCGAGGTCAGTAAAGTAGGGGCCGCCGAGACCGACGAAGGCGTTGACGTTGGAAGCCCCGACTTGGAAGGTTGCAACTTCAACGTTGGAGATTCCTGCGGATTTGCTCCGGATGGCTGTTCCGAGGCCGGAGTCGATAGCATTGCCGAGTGACTCGAGCAGGTCGAGCGCGTCGCTGGGTACGCCCGTTGCGACCTCGACGTTGGTCACCGGACCCTTCTCGAAAGCGACGCCGCCGCTAACGTGCACGAATTCCCCGAGTTTGACGTTGACGAGATCGGAGCTGAAGCCGATCCGCTGGTTACCGTCGAAATCGATGTCGACCTGGTCGGAGCCCATCCCGGTTGAGACGCTGAGGGCCCCGCCGGTGAGCTGGGTGAAGTCGATCACGGGCGGGCCCAAGTCGCCGGGCCAGGCAATCCCGTCATTGACGTTGACGACGATTTGATCGGCGGACAACTGGACGTCGTCGAAGCCCACGAACGCAAATTGATCCGCGGTTGCCTTGAGGGACCAGAAGAGGGGGATCCGACCGCCCCCGAGGAAGGCCGCTTCGAGTGCTTCGAAATTATTCGGGGATGAATCATCCGGGTCGGCGACCGGGGTCATCACCGTGAAACCGATGTCGATATTGGTCGCCACCAACCCGAGGGCATCGTCACTTTCTAATTCGCCCGTCTCGTTTGCATCAACGATGTCATCTCGGTCAATGTCGCCGTACTGTACCCCGGCCACGCTGACGATCTCGTCCTGAAGGAGCGTGAAGACCGTGCTCGGGTCTAAAATCGCGCCCTTGGCGAAGCTGACGCCGTTGATGGTCGCGGCTTCGTCGAGGGTCCTAGTGGAGTCGTTTCCGGTACCACTGTTGAACGCCCAGCTGATCTGCCCGTCGCTGTTGAGGTCGTCAAGAAAGTACGGCCCGTTGATTCCCACAAACGCGTTGACGTTGGCCGCTCCGATCGTCAGGGCTGCCATGTCAATCCCCGACAACGTTCCGAGAGAGCTGAGGCCGAGAGTGTTGAGCGCGTTGCTGGGCAATCCTGTCGCTACTGTGGCATCCTCGACGAGTTCGGCCCCGATCGAGAAGGTTCCCTGGAGGTTGACGAACTGATTGATGGAAAGGTTACCCACCACCTCGACCGAGTCGGCGGTGGGGTCGAATGCAAAGTAGTCGCTGTAATACTGCCCGAGGACATCATTGATCCCTGGGGTAGTCGAAAGGATGTTGCCGGCGCCGGGGGCCTCCTTGACCTCAAGCTGGATCTTATCCGAGAACTGATTGATTTCGAAAAACAGCGACCCGTCGCCAAAGCCGAATTGCCCCGAGGCGACCTCAAACTTGGAATCCGCAGCTAAATTGCCATATGTAATAATATCAAATGTTTGACCTAGCTGAGGGGCAAAGTTGTTGATCAGACGAATCTCGAGGGTGCTGCCCGTCTGAAGGTCCAGCGTTCCGGTCACGTTGATCTGGTCGAAGCCGTCATCAACGTTGGTATCCCCTGGACCGGGCAAAGTTCCGCCGATCTCGATCAGCACCACCCCGTCCGGGTCTGCGGGCACGTCGGGGTTATCATACGTACCGTCGATGGTGAGGTCGCCCATGATGTCGATGATGCCAGGGGAGTTGCCCGGGCTGAGCACGCCGCGGGTGATGACGTCCCCTTCGATGGTGCCGTTGCCGCCGAGGGTCTGGTCGGGGCCGATGATCACATCGCCTGGGCCGTCGAAGATGCCAGCGGACAGGGCCGGGGCGCAGCGGTCCTCGAGGAGTTCTCCCCAGAGGCGCTGTAGGTGACGCCGCCTACGTGAGCGGTTCTGGTCTTGCAAGGAGTCAACGTGATCGTGATCGGCGGCCATGGCGGGCTCCGGGTGGGTACTTCAACCCTGGACTCACTGCGGATACACAATGCGTCGAGGGCTACGAAAGTTGGGATGAAACAGCACTTTTGATTGTGAACAATAATCCGAAAACTATGAGATCAAGCGTAAAGACGGAAGACTTCACCCTGCACAAGGGATTCACCGCATCGTGCAGACGAATAAAAATCAATGAATAATTCTGTAATTCCCGACTGACTGCTTTAACAATTGAATGCTCTTGGCTAAACTCATAAATGATCGAGGATCTATGGTTCCGAGCAGGTGCTCGGCAAAATGTTGTCCGTTGGTCCGCCCGCAAACTCCGTTGGCCCCCCATCACCGCTTAGCCGCTTTTGAGTCTTTCGAGTCGACAGTCTGCGATCGGGTCGAATGTCCTGGTGGGCTCAGGGTCACAAGTCTTGTTTCAAGCTGGCTAGCGAACATTGCACAACATCTAAGCAATCCTGATTGCCACCGACGGACTTATCTTCCTCTGTCCGACGGGCTTCGCGGCAAGCGACCTGGTCTGAAGGTCCCGCTGCCGTGCATCAAGCCGTGTCGGTGAGCTGGGTGGCCTGGCGACCGGTAGGCTAAGCCGCGAAGCAAAGCCGAGCAGTACGCCGGGCAAGCCACACCGAAACCAGCCTGTGCTTGTTTCGCCAGAGCAAAATCCCCATAGCACAACGCGGATTCTGCGCAGAAAACGGCTCACCAAATGGAAAAAAAGCCAAAAACTTGGCCAGCGCGGCTTTCCTTTGCACCGGCACCAGACCGTGGTCGGTGCAGAATCCCGAACCTGGGCGTCAAATTATATAACGATATATAACACATTTTAATAAATCATAGCTTATACTAAGATCCTAGAAACCGACAGTTTGATCTCCGGCTGCCACAACCTCCCTCTAGGGAGATGCCTGAAGGCATTCGAAGGGGGCATCGAGGGAGCATCGTCGAAGCAAGCCATTGCGACGAGACATGGCTTGCGACGGCTGACGTGCAGGTCGAAGGGGGGCGTCTGCCGCCCGGGAGCCGGACAACCACTCGCGAGTCTATCGGCCCACGACGGCGCCCGATGCGACCGGGCAAATGATCCGGCAGTAGGGAAGTGACGCACGTAAACGTTCCAGCGCACGCTTCGAAATCGTGACGTAGCGTAAGTCGAGCCCACGCAGATGCTTCGCGTGTTCAAGATAGGACAACCGCTTGTCCGAAATCACGGATTTCAACAAGCCGATATGCAGTATATTCTTGATCTGCGTCATCTCACCGAAGCCTTGGTCGGTCCAACCCAGGTTATTGAACGAAAGCAGACGGAGGGTGCTCCCGTTGAGCACGGAAATGCCTTCCCCGCTTAACTCCGGCAGTCCTCGGTAGTAGCCGACCTTGGCGGTGTGCAGCGTGGGGAACCCGAGGAGGATCTCCCAGATTTCATCGTTGATGGAAGGAAAGCCGAGTTCCAAAATGCGCAGTGATGGGAACGGCTGCAAGGACCGGATCGATTGCATGCGCATCTCCGTGTCCGAGAGGAGCATGAGTTTGACGAGGTTGGTTAACTTCGTGAGGTGCGGCAGCGACCGGTCCGTGAACGGGCAGTTATTGATGCCAAAGACAGTGAGTTGGGGGATCTTGCTGGCCGCAACCACGAAGGCATCGCCGATGTCGGGAGAATCTTCGAAATAGAGCGCCCGTAGGTTGTTGATCCGGGCGAGTACTTCAAACTGATACGGCCCTCCGTCCCGTTGCATGCGTCCCAGACGTAGAAAATCGAGGGTTTGGATCTGGGCGATCTTGTCCAGGGAAACTTGGGTAAACTCCGCGCTGAGCTTGGTCAGGTGCAGGCGTGTGAGTTTCGGGCAGCCGGCGAGGAGCCGGTGGAATTCTCCGAACGTCTGATCGTCCATGCCCCATAAAGTGAGGTGGTATTCTCGGATGCCGCCCTCGGGAATCTTTGACGCAAGTGGGATGGTGAGCAATTGGTCCTGGTGGTCCAACAGTTCGACTTTTCCACCCTGGTTGAGTACGAAGTTGATCAGGCGCTGGTCGGCTTGATGATCCCAGGTGGGGTGGCTCGGCCGAGAGCGGTCCTCTGAAGCGGGCTGAGGTGACACAGGGGTTGGGTCGGTTCGTGTCGGTTCGTGTCGTTTCCCGCTGGTTGGAGCGGTCGCAGCGTACTCGGTCCCGGTACGCTCAGCAGTGCCTAGCCCGAGTCTCATATCACTGGGGAGTTGGAACAGGCAGACCGTGGCAACCAACAAAAGGAACATGGTGATGGCCCGAGCGGCTCGTCTCCAGGGATGTTCCCTTCGAGCGGCAGCAGGGCCGGCTGACGGCCCGCACACGGAGATTTCGGTTTGGGTGTTCGAGGGAGCGGGAAGCCGGTCGAGGTGGTGGCTTAACAGGTCGGCGACATCGCTGGCGGTTTGATATCGCTTATGGGGCTGCTTGGCGAGCAGGCGTTCGATGATGCGAATGAGCCAATTTGGCAAATCCGGGTTGAATTTGCGGATTGACGTGGGAGGGGTCTCGCATACGCGTCGCATCACCGCGAGGGTGGTTGGGGCGCGGAATGGCGGACAGCCGGTCGTCATCGTGTAGAGGATGCTGCCCAGGCTGAAAAGGTCGGTACGGTGATCGACCGCTTCACCGCGGGCTTGTTCCGGTGACATGTACTCCGGAGTGCCGACGACTTCGCCTGGGTGGGTGAGGTGCCGGTCAGCGGCCGCGCGGGCGAGCCCGAAGTCAGCGATCTTGACCTGCTCGCCGCGGTTTTCGAGCAAGACGTTGCTCGGCTTCATATCCCGGTGGACGATCCCCTGAGAGTGTGCGGCTGCCAACCCTCGCGCGATTTGCGTGCCGATGCGCAGGATCTCCGCCAACGGGAGCGGCCCTTGTTGGTCGATCTTCTCTTGCAAGGTCTTGCCGTGGATATACTCCATGACCAGGTAGGGGATGTCGGCCCCCGCCTCGACGGCGTGGGTTGTCACCACCCGGGCGCTGGACACCGCGGCGGCCGCCTGCGCTTCCCGGATGAAGCGCTGGCGGGCGCTGGGCACGGCAGACAGAGCGGGGGCAAGCACCTTGACGGCCACCGTGCGGTTGAGGTTGGTGTCCTGGGCTTTGAGCACGATCCCCATGCCGCCGTGACCGAGCACGGTAAGGATCTCATAATCTCCTAGCCTCCCGAGCGACCCGCCGCTCTCATCCGGTGCAAGAAAGCCCAGATCGACGGTGATGGATTGGGTCTCGGTCGACTGGTTGGCCTTGGTTTGCCCACCGAGTTGCGGGGTTCTCAGCTTCGATTCGCCTTGGGCGTAGGATCGCAACAACGTCTCGATACGGCGGCGTAACGCGGCATCCTGACCACAAACGTGCACGAGAAACACGACGCGCCGTTCGATCGCCTTAATCTGCAAAGCCTCTAGGAAAATCTGCTTCTCGTCCACCCTGCAACCCTCCTGCGAGCCCTGACTATAGTCCAATGCGGATTTCAGGGGGAGTCGCGCATATCCGGCCTCGATTTTCTTTGGCCGGGCATTGGCAGCCAAACCAGCGGGACGGGAGGACTCGCTGTTTGACGGACACCGCTATTTTCTAACGAATTATCAATCATCGGAAAGTGCGGCATTCAGCCAGGCGCGAGCGTAAGCCCAATCGCGCTTGGCGGTCGCCAGCGAGATCTCGAGCGACTGGGCGGCTTCTTCCAGAGTCAAGCCGGCGAAGAACCGGAGGGTCACGAGTTGGGCCGACCGAGGGTCGACCTTGGCGAACGACTCCAGGCCTTCGTGGAGTGCCAACACTCGCTCGTCTTCTTCAGGGGTGGTAAACGCGTCCTCATCCAGCGGCAGCTGTTGCCAGTCACCGCCCCGTTTCAGGCTCTGCTTGCGTCGCGCGTGATCGACCAGAACGCGGCGCATCGCTGTCGCAGCGGCGGCAAAAAAGTGGCCGCGCGAGTCCCATTTTCGGCCCATTTCCTGGTCGACGAGTTGGACATAAGCCTCATGGACCAAAGCCGTGGGCTGCAAGGTCAGGCCAGGCTTCTCGCGAGCCAGTCGGCGGGCAGCCAAGCGCCGCAGTTCGTTGTAGAGCAACGGTAACAGTTCCTCCGCCGCATTCCGATCGCCTATACTGATTGCTTGCAAGAGCTGAGTCACCTCCGACATTCGCCTTATTACCCTCATGCGACGCGGTGCCAAACGTCCCGGATGGATTCGATGGTTGAGCAGAGCATTCCCCTGACGGCGGCTTTGACGTTGATCAAGGCGTTGTGAGTTCCAGAATAAGTATACTCTCTTCCCGTCTCCGTATCCCAGTAGGAAGTGTGAGGAAACATAGACCTTTGCGAAGTTCCCCGCAGAGACGCAGAAAGGTATGTGATTTGGGGCTTGCGGACTCAGTATGGTGAAGATGAATCGTGAACATTATCGGTGTCCGTTAAAGACTCCGAGGGTGCAGCGTCTGTCTCAACACTTTGAATCACTTTTTGTGAAAACATCAGTAAGTGCGAAAAAATGTCGAGACACAACGCTATGGCTGATCACGCGTCAGCGAGCTGACACGAAGGAGTTTTTGAGTGAGAGACGGTTGTAAGGAGTTATCCTATGAGGATGGTCCACCCGGTCAAGAACAAAACAGAAAATAGATTGAATTTGTTAGAATCGCTGGAAGATGAGTTTGTACATATTCTCAT
>CAYPIE010000074.1:0-7293 GCA_964410665.1 uncultured Alcaligenaceae bacterium | reverse complement strand
ATGATCATCCATCATGGGGAACCCGATTGCTGGAATGATTCGACAGACTGTCCGATACTCCATTCATTCCAGCTTCCGATTGATGGAATCTCGTTATCCTTCTTCATCTGTCGGAAGTGCCCAAATCGGTCTTCGTCGTGGCTGGAGGAGGCAGGACAAAGGACCCAGTACGGACCGTGAAACGCCAATTGCGCAGCACAACGGCCAATTGCTGTGAGCTCGGCTACCTTGTGCTGGTCCGAATACGCATTGTTGAACCGAGGTTCCTCGCTAGAGATAACTCCGCGAAATACCGAATAGGCTCTGGGATCGCTTGCCCACTCAACCGGCGTCTTACCATGTCAAGCACGTAGGAACTGTGCATGCCAATGGTATATTAGGGTTAATAGTCTACGAAGGATGGGTACATACACCATCCCAGAATTGCGGGATAAATTGGGTATTTTGTCCTACGAATTCAGTGCGTTTATGCAAGTACGACTCACAGCCGATACTCGCAACTCCTCACGATTCAAGCAGAATGGGAAGTTGGATAAACACTCTGAGAACAGGATGCGACGTCACCCGGAGTTTGAGGACGTTGCCGACGGTCGAAGTCCATCCGCTTTCTCAAGAATGCTCCCAGGACTGCATCGCAGCTTTAAGATCTGGCCTGCCTTCGCAAGATGAGTTCACGTTCCTGCGAAGCTTGCTCTAAGATTCTACGTACACTCTTGACAGTGCCATATCCATGTCTCCAGGGTAGATCATTATTATTTATATAAAATAATCCTTTGATAAAAAATTTCCCGTCAAGTTGTCCAACGTTCTCGGTGGATCTGCTCCATCGCCAACGACCAGCGAACGATCGCCCGCGAACAGCCGAGCACCTGGGCCGCAACCTGGTTGGAGTGCCTTGGGGGACCTTGCAGGAAAACTTCTGCGCGCCTCGCGTTGACCCATTGCGCTTCGCCGTCTAGGCTACCTATATTCCCGAAGCTCTCTACTACTCTGCGCGGGGATTGGCATCATGTTCCGGCCTTATGAACCGCATCCGCTCCGCTTTCTTGGCGTGGAAACCATCCGAGACTATCAGATCAAGGTGTATGCGCTACGCCGGGCCGACCAGAAGTTTGACCGGCAACGCTTTGCCGATGGCGAGCAACTGGCCGCGGCGACCTTGCCTCAACCGGCGATCCTGGATGATGAGCGTCCAGGCGTTGGTTTTCTACTTTTGCATCAAGCAGGCAGCATGGACTATCTGATCCTTTGCCGCTGGGACCGGCAAAACGAGTTGCCGACACATGTCTTTGTTGCCGACGATACGGGCTGGCGTCCGGCTGCGGATCAAGAGTCGTTTTGTGTCTGGGATTTACGGGTGATATGGTGGGAACGGGAGGCGTATGTTGCGACGGTTCTGGCGGAGCAAGCCGATGGTGTCGACCAGTACCTGACCTGGGTCGTCCGCGGCTATGCCTAGTTCCTTAACGGATAGTTTGCCGAGGGGTTGGGGAAAGACCTTCCCCCGCCCCAACGCGGTCGGAGGAAGGTCCAATTCTTGTGAAACAAGGGTAGCAAACTCAGATCCATGGGCTGCCGCTCAGGTGCTCCTTGGACTTCGGTTTGCTCGTTTGTCGCTCCAGGGAAGTACTCCCACCGCAACTGTGATGGTTACTTGGAGGTCAACTCAATGTTGATCTCATCACCAGGAGTAATGTCATACTCGAGGCCCGAGGTCGAGACATTCTGGTACTTCCTCGGCACGGGAATGAAGGTGCCCGGGCGATCGCCCATGGTGATCGCTTTCCCCCCCTTCGCCTTCGGGGCGGCGAAACGCTCGTAGCCTGAGGTGCGGACCGCAGCCTGCACCTTTCCGATGGGAGTCGAGGGAACGCGGAATGTCCCGTCTGGGGCAATCTCCCCCCTGCCACTGCTCCCATCCGCACCGCGGAAGGTGACCTCACCCATCGTCAATTTCGTGCCGTCCAAGGTGACCGTACCAGTCACCACGGCCTCTTTCGTTTCTTGCGCGGTGCCGCCGCAACCGGTGACCAGTCCGAGCACCCCTGCGCACATTGCCAAAGCCCATATCCGATGCATTCGTCTGTCCTTCTGCACAGAGAGGAGTGTGGGGAAGGAGGGCCCGCGCTTCCGGCCAAGCCAGTTGCCCGGGCCAGTCCAACTCACCAGTCGTTACCCAGCACGAAGCCGTCGCGCGGCTTGACGGCGTTGTTCCAGGTCAGCAGGGAGATTCCCGAGGATACCGAGCGAACGCTGCCGTCGCCGAGCCCGACGATGATCACGTTGGTCGAGTGGCCGTGAGCGCGGTTGTTATCGCACTGGGCATTGGTTGGGGTGAACTGCGGCAAGGCAAACTGCCACTGGGCGAACGGAAGGCTGTCGTCGAGCGGTTGGCGAGCGAAGGTCGGCCAATAGCGATCGTCGGCCGGATGGCCCCAAGCCGTGCCGAACGTGTCCGAGTTGTTCGGCGAACCAGCAGGCCCACACGCTTTGCGCTTTTCGGCAATGAAGATGGTGTTGGTGAGGCCGTCTTGGATCGAGTTGAGCTTGTGCTTGCCGGCGGTGTTTTGCCAGTCCCACCACGCGCTGGGGATTTGCTGTGGCCGTCCAAACACCTGAAAGTTACATGCATAGCTGCACAAGGCCACATCGACCCCGCCGTTGCCCTGGGCCGGCTCCCACATCCACCCGGCATTGAAGCCCTTAGCGAAGATGCCGTCCGAGCCAGTTGGGTCTGAAGGGGCGACCAGGAGCTTGATCGGAAAACTCATGGCCGCCTTGTCGGTGTTGCCGACCTGGCCGAGCCCGGAACCACCCCAGGTCGAGATGTTCTGAGAAATGGCACCCTGCTCGTAATAGGGCAGTAGTGAGAAGAAGAACGTCGCATCACTATTGGAGTAAGTGAAGTTGGTCGGGTTGCTCCACCAAAACGAGACGACCGGTGGCAAATACCCCGTCGTGTCGTGGCCGTTGTGGCATGCGAGCAGGGTTTGCTTGATGTTGTTGGTCGACTGCATCCGGGCCGCGGCGTCGCGGACCTTCTGGACCGCCGGTAACAACAATCCGATCAGGATGGCGATGATGGCGATCACCACCAGCAGCTCGATCAGCGTAAACGCGGGTCGTCGGGAGAGAAGACGAGGCATGGGTTTACTCCAACGGAAGAATGAGGATTGAGTTCGGAAATGTACATAGGCGGATGGTCTTCCACCCGTAACATTTACCAGTCTTACATCCTACCTTCATTCTTGAGCGTTGCAATCATTTTGCGAGTGGTTGGGAACCAAACGATGGCCTGAAAGCAGACAGTCAATTGGAGGACCGTCTCGGATCCCGCGAAGGCACATTTTCATGCAAAACATGTTCACGGGCCATGCTATGAAGCGTGGTAAAACGCTGTCGGATTCCTTCATGATCCGCTTCCCGCAGGGAATGTTTGGCCGTTTCCACCAACGCATTCGCATGCTCCTGGATGGCCTGCAAGTCGGCTTGCCGCCAGGCACGATGGGCGAGGCTCTCCAATATCTCCAGGGTTCGCGCCATCACGACCAGGTGCTCAGCTCCATAATTGCGGATGGGTTGCAAGGCCATCTGCAATAGCTCGGCAAACGTAATCGCCTTGCCAATCACCCGAAGTTGACCTCCGCCGTCGTAACGATACGGCGAGGGAATTTTGCGGCGAACAAAATACGACAACCCAACTCCAAGGTAGTTGATGCAAGTCACAGCAGTATCGGGGTCATTGATGCTGGGTGACAGGGCTCGGGTGGCGATCTGGGTGAGTTGTTCGACGCAGAAGCCGACATCTTGAAACGCGGTCCGCTGAGCTGTGATAATGAAGTGATCCAAAACCTTTGATCGAAGATCGTCAGGGATTGGCTCGGCGGCCTGGAGGACGGCTATCGGCGTCCCCTCTAGGATAAACTGGCCTGGGCGGCAACGCAGCGTGATCACCAATCCCCCCTGCTGAGCGATGTCGATGAGGGCATCCCCATTCACGGCACCCAGATAGCCACTCTGTTTCGCTTCCAAGGAGGAGGCACTCGAGTGACTGGGTGGTAGGTCCCGAGGCTTCTCCTCGGGGGGTAGTTCGTGGCCGATCTCCTCCGGGAACAAGGTGCGAATGGTCTCCAACAGTTCTTGGGTGACCGAAGAAATGATTTGGTCGGCCTGGATCGAAGTGGCCACATGGTGGATGAAATAAATCAGCATGCCTAGACTTAGGATGGCCAGCACTAAGGCGACGGTGATGGCAATTTCGGGTACGAATGGGGGAGCTAGGGTACTGTCGACCGTGCGCAGGACCAGCAGACAATACACGAAGGTGGCGATGAAGGTGCCCAGGACAAACTGACTGGCAGGATCGCGAATGAAGTTGCGCAACAGCCGCGGACCAAATTGCGAGGAGGCTTGGGCCAGTGCCACGATGGTTACCGAAAAGATCACACCGGCGACGGTGATGGTCGACCCGGCGATGGTCGACAGGAGCGCCCTGGCACCGTCCGGCCCGGCTCCAAAGATGCCCGCCCAGTCGCCGACTTCCCGGACGTGGCGGTCTACACTGAGCGCTACCAACGATAGCCCGCCGGCCGCTAAGGTCATCACGGCCGGAACGAACCAGTAACTGGTTCGCAGCAACTCCCAAGCATAGAACAGGCGAGTTTTCATCAACAAAGTTCCTAGCTACTTTTTCTATTTCTTCGTCCCCAGACGGTTCATTCCAACTGGGAAGTGTGTGCATATGGTTTGGTACCGTTGGCACGCCGCGACGACGCTACAGAAGACGGTGGGATCGGACTCAACTGGTTTGCTGGAGCCGTACGGGCTTTAGGACCTCGGTGACCAACCCTGCGAAACTGGAGCGTAAGTGGACTGCCGCATCCTCCAAGGGAATGTGCGCGCCAAGCTGGGCCCGGATCCATTCGATCATTCCCGATTGAGTTAGCCTTGGCGGAATGATTAGGGCACGATCTTCCCCAAGCTCGGCGAAGTGCGTGCGGAAGCCCAGCAGGCTCGCCACCTCCGCATAACGCCATGCTTGGGAGCAAGGCTGATGACACAGCACCAGGCGCTCCCTCGACCAGAGATCACAAGTGGCACCCCCAACCGATGCCAATGCGAACTGGGCCAGATGGGGAGCCATGTCGGGATGGTCCAATCTTCGCGGTGCGGGCCCTAGCGCTACCCGGTGGAGGTCGCGGCAGTTCACCAGGCGGTCGATGCCGCAACTGACCAAGATAGCATGGATGAGTGATTGCTGAATCTGGCGATGTACTGCTTCGATGCCCCGCTCGAGGGGCTGGGTGCGATCGCTGAGCTCCGCGAAGGGTAGCGTTGCAGGGCGTGTCGTATCACCTCGACCTGCAAAATCGGATTTCATCGGGGGTCAGTTTGGGGGCCGCAAGTTCATCCTGAGCGTCACGTGGTCTGTGCAACCCCTGGGCAAAACTTGCCTCCAGGACCTGCCGATACTTGGGCCGGGTGACCCGGAGATGGGTCCGGATGCGTTCATCGCTAGCTCCTTCCTCCAGTTCCTCAAGCCAATCCGCGATCACTCCAAGGGGCAGATCGTCCGCAGTGGACTCCATCTACATAGCGGTGATCGCCTCAATCACTTCGTCGCGCGTCACAGCTCTACTCCGGGGTTCGACGTGCCTCGCGAACAGGCTGCGACGGTCATCGCTCGGACACTAGCAAAGAAATCACTCGGGCCGTAAACTCGCGCACGATTATCCTAGCGAGTTTTGTTCGATGCGAGCACTCCGGCGGCTCTGGCCCGGAGTTCGACGATCGCTTGGGGGAGAAACTTCGAGGAGGTGGGGGGCCGATCTCGGCTGACCTTGCTCAGGTAATGGGGAGCAAACCGCTGAAACGCAACGGGCCAGGGCAGGGCAGGGCAAGGCAAGGACTTGGCTTATCCCACACCCTGTGCGAGGGCATCGACCAGTCGGTCCACCTCTTTGCGGTGGTTGTAATGCACGAGCCCGACCCGCACCATGCCTTCGGGTTCCAGGCCTAACGCTTCGGTCAGCGGCAGTGCGTAATAGTTGCCGTGCCAGACGAACATGCCCCGTTCGCCGAGATAAGCCGCCAACTCAGCGGGAGAGTTGCGTGCATGGGTGAAAGAAATGGTGGGTAGGCGTTGTTCGCGCTGGGCCGGATCGGTGATACCCCAAATCTTAATACCATCGATGGTGTCCAGAGCCTCAATCAGATGCCAAATCAGCTCATCTTCATACTCTCGGATGGCGGCAAACGCCGCGACCAGGGCGGCTCGCCGCGTTAGTCCAGGTTCGCCGGTGAGGTGGCGGCCCAGGTCAGCCAAGTAATCGACGGCGGCGAGGGTCCCGGCAATCCCTTCGTGATTCTGAGTCCCGGTCATCCACTTGCCTGGTATGGCGTTCGAAGCCGGTCGCACCTTGTACGCGGGCAACTCCTCGAGTAAGGCCCGTTTACCCCAGAGCATGCCCACATGCGGGCCGAAAAACTTGTACGCGGAACAAGCCAGGAAGTCACAGCCAAAGTCGGCCACATCGATCAAGGCATGCGGAGCAAAATGCACTGCATCCAAGAAGACGAGGGCGCCGACCTCGTGGGCCATCTGTGCCATCTTGCGGACCGGGTTGACCGTCCCGGTCGCGTTCGAAGCACAGCCCACCGCGACCAGCCGGGTACGTTCGGATAGCTTGGCGGCAAAATCGTCCAAATCCAGGGTGCAGTTCTCCGGATGGATCGCCACATGCTGGACTGTAACACCTGCATCGGCCGCGGCTGTGACCCAAGGTGAGACGTTGGCATCGTGGTCCAGACGGGTGACCATGATCTCATCGCCGGTCTGCCAGGTCCGAGCCAGCGACCGGGCCAGGGCAAACGCGAGCGTGGTCATGTTCGGCCCAAACACAATCGTGTCTGGGTCATCGGTCCCCACCAAGTCCCCTACCGCACGATGGGCCTCATCAAGTAGGGCATCACTGTCGCGGCTGGTGATGAACGCTCCACTGTGGTTGGCATTCATTTGGGTGAAATAGCGCGTCATCGCATCGATGACGCATTGGGGGACTTGCGTTCCTGCCGGCCCATCAAAGAATGCCGCGGGAACGCCCGCTACTTGGCGATTCAAGGCAGGAAACTGAGCGCGAAGCTCGACCACGAGATCGTGAAGTTTCGGCAAAACACATTCCTCAATGTAAGTCCGGCCAGCCATAGGTCGTCGTGTCGTTCCCGAGGGGCGGGTGTCGGCCCAATGGTGTTCGGCACCATAGTTGCCCTGGGCTGGGTGGCACGCTCGGAGTC
>CAYPIE010000073.1:0-29434 GCA_964410665.1 uncultured Alcaligenaceae bacterium | reverse complement strand
GATCTCATCCCAGGCAGCTTATTGCCGGCGCTCGTCGCCCGCCTCTGCCTCTTCCGCACCGCAAGCGCCTCTGCCTCTTTCCCCGCACCGCAAGCGTTTCTGCCTCTTCGCATCGCAAACGCTTCTTGTGATGAGAACCAACGGACTCGCTGGCCTCCGCAAGCATCTCTCAACCAACAAACACGCCGCCGACGAAATCTTCGCCGAAGGCGAGGAAGCTATCGAGCGTGGGCGGTGTGCCCTGCTCGGGGATGGTAGCACCACTGAAGGAGATCACTTGCGGGCTGGCGTCGGTGCCGGCCCCGGTGACCAGGTCGGCCCGGCCATCGTTATTGAGATTCTTGACCGCCACACGGACCCCACCCCGATTATTCGGATCGCCGGCGAAGAAGTTGGCGATGCTGGTAGCGTCTGGATTGAGCGGGTCAAAGCTAGGATCGATGAGCAAGGCCCCGCTGAAGGCACGCACGCGTGGCCCGCCGCCAGGCCCGCCGCCAACCACCAGATCGGCGTTGCCATCCCCATCAATATCCCCCGCGGCGACAAAGGAACCATCACGCAAGCCAGGTTCGAAGACGAAAAAGTCTGCTACCAGCTTGGTGGGGTTGCCCGAGGGCAAGGAGGCTCCATCCCAGATGGCCACCCGCGGGCCACCCGAGAAGCCTGCAGCCACCACCAGATCGGTGCGGCCATCCCCGTTGAAATCGCCCACCGAGGGCCGAACGCCACCGCGGAAGTTGGGATCCTCGATGCCGAAGTAGTCGACCATCTGCACACCATCCGAACCGCGGAAGATTCGCACCCGCGGACCACCGCCCTCATCAGGAGTGATGATGATATCGGCAAGTCCATCCGCATCAAAGTCCCCGGCACTGACATAGACCCCGCCGGTAAAGCTTGCCTCGAACGGGCTAAGGTCATACAGGATGGTGCCGGCGAGTCCATCGAACACTCGCACCTGCGAGCTGACCCCAGGGCCAGTCCCGACCACTATGTCCGGGGTACCATCGCCATTCACATCCGCAGCGACGGAGCGAAGACCGCCAGGGACGTTGAACTCAAAGGGAATGATTTCATCGACGATTTGATCCCCGGCCCCATAAATGGACACCTGGTTGGGACTCCCTGGTCCCCCGGTAACCGTGTAGACCTCTACTTCATTTTGATCGACCGGCAGGCTGCTGGCTTCACCCAGCACCAAGGTGACGTTGGCGGAGTCAATGCCGCCACGTCCATCGGTGATGGTGTAGGTAAAGGTCGCCGTGCCGATGAATCCTGGAGCAGGGGTATAGATCACCTGGCGGTTGTTCGGGGTCAGGATCGCAGTACCACTACTGGGAGTGCTCACATTGGTGATGGTCAGCGGATCCCCATCGGGATCACTGTCATTGGTCAGGACGCTCAACGTTCGGCTGGGACCATCGGCGAGGATGTTAAAGCCATCATCGACCGCCATGGGTGGCTGATTGTCCGGACCCGTCACCGCCACCGTCACCGTTGCCGTGGCGGTGCCCCCCTGACCATCCTCGATGGTATAGGTGAAGCTATCCACGCCAATAAAGTTGGCATTGGGTTGATAAGTGAGACTTTGGCTACCGGTGGCGATGGCCACGCTGCCATTGGTCGCCGGCGACACAGCGGTGATGGTCAACGGATCGTTTTCCGGATCGCTGTCGTTGGTCAGCACGTCCAGGGTGGTCAAGGGACTTCCTTGAACCAGGCTGAAGGTATCGTCGACTGCCACCGGGGGCTGGTTGCCGGGTGTTTCGCTGACGGTCACGCTGACGGTGGCCAGAGCAGAACCACCGCGGCCATCGCGGATGGTGTAGGTGAACGAGGTAGCACCCACAAAACCGCTGTCGGGGGTAAAGGTAAGCGATTTACCATCCGTAGCGATCACGACACTTCCCCCCGTTGGGGTAGAGGTCATGGCAATGGTGAGCGGATCGCCATCGGCATCGCTGTCATTCGCCAAGACGTCGATGACTACCGGTGTATCCAGCCCCGTCGTGGCCACATCATTGACCGCGACCGGTGGAGTATTGGTCGGATCGGTGGGCTCGGCAACCACATTGACCGGCACCGTGGCGGTGTCACTCAAGCCGGTATTATCGCTGACCTGAATGGTGAGCATAAAGGTAGTGCCAAGCACTAAGTTCGCTGGAGAAACGACGCTGATCACCCCGGTGGTGGGATCGATGGTGAAGGCTCCAGTATCGTTGCCACCGGTAATCGCAAAGGTAAGCATCGTTCCGGCATCGGAATCACTGACGGAAACGGCACCGACTGGTGTACCCGCAGGAGCTCCGGCGACGACCTCAAAGGATTGATCGTCGATGATCACGGGGGGCTCTTCGACGTTGGTCAGGCTCACTGTAACCAGAGCCTGATCAATGCCGATCGGTAGACCATCATCACGGACCGAGACGGTCAGCTGAAATACAGGATTAGTTTCGAAGTCGAGGACACTGGCATCGGCAACCTGCAGTACACCGGTGCTGGGGTCAATGGAGAAGCCCCCGTCGAGGTTGCCGAGCACGATCGAATAGGTGAGCGTCTGGTCCATATCCGGGTCGGTGGCCATCAGGGTACCAACCACCGTCCCGGCCGGGGAGTTTTCGGGCAAGCTGAAGGAGGCATTATTCAGCATCGGCGGCTGGTTGACGCGCAAGACCTCGATGCTCACCACCGCGTTGTTGCTGACGTTAATACCATCGGTGATCGTGTAGATAAACTGGGACGTCCCGATAAAGCCAGCAGGTGGCACGTAGCGGAATGAGCCATTGGCATTCACCGTGAGCGTCCCGTCGCCCTGCACCAAGGTGATCTGATCAGGCTCGAAGACACTGATCGGATCTCCATCGGGGTCGGAGTCGTTGCTGAGCAGCCCGGGTGAGGTGACATTGAGGGTTTGGCCGCTGAGGACCTGGAAGTCGTCGTTGACGGCCATGGGGAAGCCCGGCGGCAGATCATCCGGATCACCAACTTCGATGGTGACCGTCACCGGAGCAGTGTCGAATTCACCATCGGTGGCGGCGTATTCGAAGGTCGCGGTTCCGGAGAAGCCGGTGGCGGGCACATAGGTAAACGAGCCATCGGCATTGACGGTCAGCTCGCCCTGACCAGAAGCGAGGGTAATCTGATCGGCGTCGACGACGGTGAGCGGATCGTCATCCGGATCGACGTCGTTGCGTAGGATCCCTGGGGCATTAACGACCAGGGTTTGCTCAAAGAGGGTCATGTACGAATCGGGAGTGGCGATCGGCGGGTCATTGATATCGGTGTGGAGGAAGTTGATGCCGGGGATCTGCTCACCGTCAATGATGGTGACCAGCTGGGAGCCGCTAGCCGGGTTGGTCGGCTCAAAACCGAACTGTGGGATGGCGGTTACGCGATGGGTGCCGTTGGGCAGCCCGAAGCCGCCGAGGGTAGCCTGGCTGAAGTTGTACTCGCCCTGGGCATCCGTCTTCTGAGTCACATCGATGGTGCCATCGTCATCCAGATCGATCTCGATGGTGATCCCTTGCAGTGGCGGTTCACCGGCTTCGACCATGCCATCGCCATCAATGTCAAAGAACACCGCTCCGGCGATGGCTCCGGTAGCGGGGTCGACAATCTGCGACACTGAGATTCGCGATGAGCCGTCACCAAAGGGTTGGCTAATTTCCTGGCCGGCAAGCGGAGAGGTGGACCGACCTGGGGTCAAGTCGGTGACCACTGCAGTGATGGCGCTGCCCAGCGGCAGCGGCCCGTCCCCGTCCGGAGTATCCTCCGCACGCAAGACAAACAGCCCGGCCCCAAAGCCTTGGTCATCCGTGTAAATGTAGATCGAACCCAGATAAACATCGGACAGCAGTTCCGAATCCGCGGCATTCAAGAAGTAGTCGACACGGTAATCGCGGAACGGCTGACCGACCAGGGCAGTGGGGAAGTTGGTGCGGTCCACTGCCGATTGCACAATTTGCAGCAGTGGATAGTTCTGAACCCGGTTGGCACCACCTTGCTGGAACAACAAGCTGAAAGTGCCACCGTCGCTATCGAACAGATCATTGCCGGTAGGTGGATCGTAGGCGGTTTCGGGTACGATCGGCACACCGGTGAAGAAGAACACTCCTCGATCGTTGGGTCCATTATCGGCGATGCGATTCGCATGAATCTCCACGTCGAGCGGATAGGCATTGGGGCGTGGCAAGAACGTTTCAGGTGAGGTGGTGGGGTCCCAGACGCTTCGCAGCAAGGCCAGATGGGGGTCGAGTTGCTCGTCGATGGTGATATTGGTAGTCACCTGCCCCTTGCTGTTCGTGAGGGTGATCGAGCCCGTCTCCGAACCATCGGGCACGGTGACAAAGACAAAGCCACCGAACGGGTCGACGGTGACATCGAGACCATCGACGGTGTTGTCGCCCAAAGGCGTGGTGAAGCCGGCCGTGACGCCATAGAGGTTTTCGCCGATGATCAGCACACGGTCGCCGACCAAGCCGTTGGTTTTGGAAACCCCGCCGATGATCAGGTCGTCAACGGTCGGGTCGCTGAGCTTGTCGAAGGGCGTGGTCATGAGGTCGGTGTCGTTGAAGGCCCCACCAGACGGCGTCAGGACACCAACGGTCACAGCCGCGGGCATTTCTTCGGTGGAGAAAACTCCAGATGGGGGAGCAATGGCCACAATTTGCTCATCGTTCACGACGCGGAAGTCGGCGGGGTTGCCGTCGATGGTAACCAGGTTCGTGCCGACAAAGTTGTCCCCACGAATGGTGATGTAACTGCCCTGGGTGCCGCCGAACTCGGGAGTACCCATATTGTCCCACGCGATCGGCCCCTGCCACGATACCCCGTCGATGATAGGCTCCTCCTGGTCAATGATGACCAACGCTTGCGGAGCCTCGGCCTGCAGCCCGTTGGAGGTGATCAGCGTGACCGGCTGCTCTTCACCGGGCGCGGCACCGGGCACGGCGAAGAGGATCTGGTTGTCGTTGACAATGTCGAAGACGTTGACCGGGGCATTGCCGACTTGGATGCTGGTGACCGAGGTGAAGCCCGCGCCGGTCAGGCTGACAATGCTCTGTTGGGCCCCAAATCCCGGGTCGGCGAACAGGGTAAACAAGTCTCCGGCGGCCAGTACATGGGGGTTACCAAGGAACTCCTCTGAGGGCGGCCTGCCAGGGTTCACCACCCCTTCGCGGCCGGCGATGCTTCCGTTGGGGTCGGTCGAGCGGAAGGCCATGGTGCCGTTGCCACCACCGACCTCAATCGTCTCGACGATCGGTTGGGGGTCGGCGGTCAAAAAGAAGGTTTCGCCAACCGTGTTGGCAGTGCCAAATTGGTGCAGGGTGCCGGTAATGTCAATAATGGCCGAAGGAATATTGACCTGACTGTAGGCGACCTTCGGACCATTGGCAAACGTCGAGGGGATTCCAGGCAAGACCACCAGGATCTCTACGGGGCCAAAATACGGCACCTCCACCGGGTAGCGACTGGGATCCTGCATGGGATCTTCCTGTAACAGTCGCGGCATGGTGAAGTTCAGCGGGTATTGCAAGCCATCATAGGTGGGGAAGGGGAGCCCCACCGAGAAGCCGTCGGGGTTGTCGTAAGCATCAAATGGGGTGTCTACGCCAAGGGTACGACCGCTATCCGGATCGAGGAATACCAGTGCCTGGGCGCCAAACAGATGGGTGCCGACCAGGGTCACCGAGGTACCGACCGGCCCCGAGGCGAATTGGCTACCACCGAGTAGCCGGACAGGGTCGGATTCGAACACCGTGAAGATATCCGCGAGGATCCCGTCCGTCGAAGCACTGCCGGCGAGCGTGGAGATGGTGATGGGACCGGTCTGGGCATCCTTGGGAACCACGACCTCAAGACGGTTGTCGGAGATCAACTCAAACTCAGTGGCAAACACCCGCTCCCCAGGATCGCTACCTTCAAAGACAATTTCGATGACACCCGTCAAGCCTTTGCCAGTGATGCCGATCAGATCGCCAACCTCGCCAGCGGGTTTGAAGCTGTCAATACTTGGTACGACGGGTTCGGCCAGGTTTAGTGGCACCTGATCGGTGCCGCCTGGGTTTGTGATCACGACATTCCCGGTGACTTGGGCACCTTCGGGAATGGTGGCGAAGATCCGTGTGCCAAACTCACCAATCTCGAAGGGAGTGACTTGGCCGTTGATCACCAACTCGGTGGTGCCGAACAGGTTGCTGCCGTAGATGGTGATCGGTCGGCCGACCCGCGGCTGACCGGGGGACAGGCTGAGAATGTTCGGGGCTTGGTCGGAAGTGACAACAAACGAATCCGCAAAGGTAAACTCGACTCCATCACCGTTGACCAGTCGTATATCAAAGCGGTTGTCGGGCCCCACGGCGACCGTGTTGGGAACTGTGATCTGCAGTTCACTATCATCAACGACTTGGAATGCAGCCTGAACACTTTCCAGCAGGTTGCCATCGTCATCGACCAATTCGAAGAAGACCTGATCGATTCCCTGGAGGCCCGAGCCGCGGAAGGCGAAAGCCGAACCGGCGACGCCTTCACCCTCGGAGGCGATGACGGCGAAGCCTTCGAAGTAAATCCGTTCGTTTCCGGTCGCGTCGACAATGCGCAGGCTAAACAGGTTCCGCAGACCGGTGTTCACCGTATCCGGGACTTCGATCTGCAAGCGGGTAGAGCTGAGGATTTCAAAGTTCGCCTCGACACTCTCGCCGTTGAAAAAGAAGAAGACCCGGGCAGCTTCCGGGGCGGTGAAGTCCGCAGCACGATCGATCAACTCAAACGACGAACCGGGGGTCCCCGCACCATCACGCAGCACCCGGTTGGCCGGGGTAATGATCACCTCGGACTGGATGGTAAACGCGCTGGCGAAGGTGGTCTCGGTGCCATCCGTATCGACCAGACGGACATCGACCGCCTGGTTGGGGTCAAGATCGATGTTCGTTGGGATGGACGGGATGCGAATCTCCACGTTGGTATCGTCGATGACCGTGACCTGGCCTTCGACGCTTTGAGGCATGCCCATCAGGTCGGTCAGCTCGAAAAAGACCCGGGCAATCTCCGGGGTACTGAAGGTGGCATTGGGATCGGTCAGCTGGAAGCGTGCCCCGGGCAGGCCCTGGCCGGCTTGGACGACTGCCCCGCCCGCATCCAGGATCACATCGGTCGCCACCTCATTGGGGAATACCGAGGTTGCGGGGAATACGCGGACCGAAGCGTTTAACGCTGCGGTCCCCAGGTCACTTTGGATAACGACCGACTGCAGTCCGGTCGGTGCTCCTGGAGGGATAATGATTTTCAGAAGCGAGCGGTTGAGCACCTCAAAGTCAGCGGTCACCCCCCCGACGGTCGCGGAGCGAGTGGTTTGCAGATCGACGCCACTGACATAGAGCGCCGTCCCTGGTGAGCCATCGCCGATCTGTCCGGTGGCGTTGTAGTTGATAATCCCGGGAGCGGCCTCATAAAAGTCGGGGGTGAGCGTGTCGAGCAGGTTGGGCAAGAGGACCTGTTCACCCCGGGTGATGTATTCAATGGGCCCGAACGGAAAGGTGTTGGGGCCGAGGCGGACGCCCTGGGTGTCGTTAAAGCGAATGACGTTCATCGCGTCGGGGATGTCGGGGTGACCGAGGTAGTTTTCATGGGCCCCGCCGTAGATCTCCACGCCGACGTGATTTTCCAATCCGACGAACGGGTTGCCTTCGCTGTCGGTACCGATGAGGTTGCCCTGGATTAAGTTTCGTTCGGTGCCTGCGTCCTGGATGCGCAAGCCGGGTCCGGTGCCCAGCCCGGCCGGGGCATTGCCAAACAAGGTGGTCTCGGGCGAACCCGAGATGACATTGCGGTTGACCTCCAGGGAACCGGCGATGGGCTTGCCATCGATCTGGACGAGGGGCAACCCGTTGATGTCGGCAGTGCCGCCGACGACGTTATCCGAAGCACCACCGCGGAGGACCAGCTGACCCATCATAAGATCATTGACCTTCGATGGGGTAAGCTGGTTGGTCAAAAAGCCATTGGGGGTCTGCTTGTCATTGAGAGGATCGGTGCCTGTCTTGCCGTTGATGTCGGTGCCGATCCAGTTGCCGACGATAATGTTGTTATCGCTGCCGTTGACATCAATGCCAGCAAAGGGGAACGAATTGATCGTGAAGCCCCGGATAACGTTGTTGGCTGAGGAGGGCGCCAGCGTGAAGCCGCTGTCGAAGGGCGTGCCGGGGTTGCGGAAGGCACCGGTCAATTCGATGACCGGCTGTTGCAGCTTGTCAAAGCCAGGTTGAGTGGTGGCATCGATGGACACGCCGGCGGGGTCGGTCAGAGCGGGCAGCTGAGTGGCCACGCGAATCGAAAAGACACGCGGCTGCGAGGGATTGGTGGGAATATCAAAGACGATTTGATCGAAGCCCGGATTTTCGTTGGCTTCACGAATGGCCTGGCGCAGCGAGCGGCCATTGCCTTGGTCAAAGGTGTTATCCAGGACGTTGGTGACGGTGAAGACGGCTGGGGCATTGCGTTCTTCAAGCGGTTGCAGCATCGGCCGCTGACGCAGCGCGGCAGGCTTACGCGAACGCTTGCGAGCAGGGGTGCGATTGAGCCAGGTTGGCCAGCGGGAAAAGGGCATTGCTACATTCCTTCTGGAGAAAGCAACGGAATCGGATGGAACACCAGGACCAAACTTGAATATACAGATGATCGTCCAGGCCATCTGTATCGATGAACGTTATGTCGCCCGATCCCATCCCGGACGGCACCGAGGCAAGCGGCACGGTGTCCCTATTATGCCCGAACTTCCGATTGGGAAAGCCGGGAAAGCGACAAAATGGCGACCGCGAGCGAGCCTTCGCGCGTACTTGGGGGGATCATGATAAGGGCGCCTGATCCTGCCGATCCGAGCGACCCGGCGCAGCTTGACGGCAGGGTGTCAATTGGGGAAACGTGTCCCCACAATATCACCCGAATATGCGAATTGGGCTGCTTGGGCGGACAGTGCGATCAGAATTTTTCTGGGTGCGGATGCGCCGGCCGGTGTGGATTCAACGTGCGGTCTGACCGGCGGGCCTCGGGCCAACTCGGTCGAGCGGGCCGGAACCGGCCAGCGTCCTCGGCGAGCGTAGGCCGCACCGGCATCTCGGGGGTAGGTTGACCTGTTGGGCAAGGTCAGCCATCATAACCAACGTCGGATCTGCCCCGATCTGGTACGCGACCCTACACCGTCAGGGACCATTTCCCACGTATGACTCTGTTGCATCCGATCCTGCTGACTGGCGCGATCTTGCTGGGCTTGCCGATTCTGCTCCATCTGATCATGCGTCAACAACCTCGCCATGTACTGTTTCCGGCCTTTCGCTTTTTGCAGCAAAAGCAACGTATTAACCAACGCAAGATTCGGTTGCGGCATTTGTTGCTATTACTGTTGCGAATGCTGCTGATTGCGCTGATGTGTCTGGCGTTGTTCCAGCCACGTCTTTTGAGCGATCGCTTTTATTTGCGTGCCGAGCAGCCCTTGGCTGCGGTGCTGATTGTCGATACCAGCCCGAGTATGGGCTACCGCGTGGGCGAGACCTCGCGGCTGGAGGATGCCCGTCGGCGAGCCGCGGAGTTGCTCGATGAGCTGCCCAGCGGCAGCCAGCTCAGTATTCTCGACACCGGCGATTTTGACCCACTGCCGGTCTGGGCGCGGACTGAGGCCGATGCCAAGCGCCAGCTCGACGCGTTGCAAACGCCAAAGGGGGCCAATCAACCGGTCACTTCGGTGTTGGACAAGGCCTATCGCTTGCTGCAGGTGCTCGATCGTGAAAGTGAATCTCCGGACCAGCCCCCCCTGCCGCGCTTTTTGGCCATCTTCTCGGACCGGACGCTGCCCTCCTGGCAAAGCGAACAGGTGCCGCTGTTGGAAGAGCAGCGCAGCCGCGTGCCACCGCCCCCGATTAATGCCGTCTATGTCGATGTCGGAGTCGACAAGCCGATCAACCTGGCCATTACGGATATCCAAGTCGAGACCGGTTTTGACGATGGCTACCGGGCCTTTGCGGACCTGGCGGTGACGGTGCGAGCAACGGGCAAAGCGGCGGAGAATGTCCTGGTCTGTCGTCTCGACGGGGAGACTGGAGCCGAGCGGAAAGCCGTGAGTCTGCCTGCCGGGCAGAGCCAGGTGCTGACCTTTCGCCGGACCGACCTCCGTCCGGGGCTCCATCAGGCGGAGGTGTCGCTGTTAACCCCCGATAGCCTCCTGTTTGACAATGTTCGCTATGCCAGCTTGCGGATTCAGGATCCACGCAAGATCTTGGTGGTTACCGACCGTCCGGCAGCAGCCCAAGTCTGGAAGTGGGCCCTGGACAATTCACCCGACCGGTTGTTCCGCTGTGATGTGGAGGCAACCAAGAGCGTCCGCGACTGGCCGCCGGAGCGATGGACCGATTACCAGGCCGTGTGTCTGCTGAGCGTTGCCGATCCAACTGGGTTCTGGACTCCCCTGGAACGTTATCTGGAACGCGGCGGTTCGTTGGTGGTGCTGCCGGGCGGCGATGAGCTGGACACGGAAGCGTATAATTCGGCACCGGCACAACGGATTCTGCCCGGGCAATTGGTCGCCGTGCAAGAGGCAGCCGAGCTGGCCAAGGGCACGACCTGGCTGTGGAACAGTCTGGACACCAGTCACCCACTCTTGGCCCGGTTCGGTGACTGGGAACGCCAGGGAGACGTGGAGTTCATTTATCTCAGGCCACGTGTCTACCGCTACTGGCAGGTGCGGCCCGGTGAGAAGCGCTGGACCATCGTCTCCTACAATGACGCAGATACCCATGCCGCCCTGCTCGAGCGACCCGTGGGGGCCGGCCGAGTGATGCTCTTTACCACGCCCATGGATGCCCGCAAGGATGCCGATGGTCGCTTATGGAATGACTATCTAGAGACCTCGTTCTATTTCGTCTGGGCCAACGAGACCCTCAAATATTTACTGGGGGACTTGCAGCCGCGGCCGTTGAATTTTCCTACCGGGCAGCCGGTGCGAATCCCGTTGCCTGTGAGCGAACTGAGCAAGTCCGAGCAAACCTATGTGCTGGCCGGGCCCGGTGTCGTGGGCAGTGATGCCCTGCTGAGCTTGGCGAAAGATGCCGAAGGCAAGCCCAGCACTCGCTTGACCATCGAACGAAGCCGCCTCACTCAAGCGGGCAACTTCCTGGTCCACGCACCGGACGGTCGCTGGGTCGATGGCTTCAGTCTGAATGTCCCGAACCAGGAAAGCGAGCTTACCCGCCAGGAGGCGGCGTCGATCGAGCAGCTGTTGGGACCGGATAGCCTGATCGCCCCGGACCAGACGGTCGATCTGGGCAGTATCCTGGACCAGCGTTTTGACCAACCGGTCGATCTGTTCCCCTGGCTGATGATCATGGTGCTGATCCTGTTCGCAGTGGAAAATCTGCTGGCCAACCGCTTTTATCGCCGACCGTCCGCGACGGCAGCCACCCCAGAACGCTAAAGCTCACCATTGACCTGCCAGGCTTGCACTGACACCCCCTGAGAAACGGGCCCATGGAACCGGAAACGATCACCTATCTCACCAGCAAACCCGCTTACCCCTGGTCCGAGGGCATTGTGGGCATGCTGGCCCTGGCCGCCGTGGGGCTGTTGCTAATCGGACTGACCCTGTGGACCTATTTGGGACATGCCCAAGCGACGCCACGCCGCTTGACCTACTTAATTGCCTTGCGGCTGTTGGCGTTGCTGATCGTCTTGCTAACCCTATTGCGGCCATCGCTGGCGATTGAGGAAGATCCGCGGCTGCCCTCGGTGCTCGCCATCGCGGTCGATAAGTCCGAATCGATGACGGTCCAGGATGAATACAACAACCAGACCCGCTGGGAAGCAGTGCAGAACGTGTTGCGTCGCTGTGAACCCCTGTTTCCAGAGCTCGAAGAGGCCCAGAACATTCGTGTGGAGCTGTATCAGTTTGCCGGGGAGGGGTTTGACCCCGCCAAGAGTCGCTACGATCCGGAGACCCAGCCAGACGGTGAGCGGACCGACTTTGGCACCATGCTCGGTCAGCTCGCGGCCAAGTATGAAGCAGAACCGGATGCCAAGCGGGGTCTGGTCATCTTAAGTGATGGAGCAGATAACGGGGTGCGCATGCCCGCCCTGGCCGTGGCTGAACGCTGGAACGGCATCGCTCCCATTCGCCCGTTTGCCCTCGGACAGACCACCACTTCTTCCGATGTCCGAGATATTGCGGTCACCACGATCACCCCAACGCCTTCACCGGTGGCCATTAAGGGAAAGGTGACGGTCCGCGCCCAGGTCAATGCGCCAGGCTATGAAGGGGCGACGGTCAAGGCCCAGTTGCTCTTTGACGACCAACTGGTCAAAACCGTCCCGGTGAAGCTGTACCAAAAGATGGACAACGAAATTCGTTTGGAGGCCGACGCCCCGAGTGAGGCGGGCGAGATCAAGGTGACGCTACGGCTCATGCCCCAGTTTGGTGAAGTGACCGAACTGAATAATCAGATTGAAACCTATCTAACCGTCACCAAAGAAGGCTTAAGTGTCCTGGTCATCGATAGTTTACGCCTCGAGCTGAAGTACCTCCGCCAAGCCCTGGCGAGTGAAAAGCGGATTCGTTACTACGAGGCGATCCGCCAGACCAACGACGTTCCCAGCGGTGGGATCGAAAACCTGTATGGCTTCGATCAGCGTTTCTACGATGTGATTATCTTGGCAGATGTGTCGGCGGAGCAACTGGCGGCGGGGAATCCAGCTTTGTTGCGGAAAATCGCCCAGCTGGTGCGTAATGATGGCGTCGGGCTGTTGATGATGGGTGGGCTGAAGTCGTTCGGAGGCACTTCGGGCGTGGCCGGGAGTGGCGACTGGCGTGGCACACCGGTCGGCGAGCTCTTACCGGTGCGGCTCAATGTCACCGGTCAAGTGGATGAGCCCACCGCCATGCAACCGACCCAGAAGGGACTGGAGAATTATCTGCTACGGCTGAGCACAGATCCACAAGAAAACCAAGATATTTGGAATCGACTGAATGACCCACTGAACCGTACCTTGCTCAATGGTCGCAACCGACTCGGCGAAGTCAAGCTGGACGCCACCGTGCTGGCCCGGGTTGGGGACCCACTGCGTGGCGATCCCTTGTTGGTGAGTCGTCGTGTGGGCAAGGGACGGGTACTCGCCTTTGCGGCCGACAGTACCTGGCAATGGACCCGCCTGGGCATCCCGACACGGTTGGGTGAACCGGTGCGAACCGAGGGCTTTGACCTGCATCGCCGCTTTTGGAAACAAGTGGTTTTGTGGCTGGCTCAGCAAGAGGAAGTGGAAGGGAATGCATTTATTCGGCCGGAATTTCGCCGGCTACCCGTGCGTGGGCGGCAAGAACTGCGGATGGGCTTACGCGGCAAAACCGGGAACCGTATCGAGAACGCCACGTTTCGTTATCGCATTGTTCCCCCGCAAGGGGCAGCGCCTGAGCCGCGGGCCCCTGACCGCGATGCCAACAATCAACCACGGGTTCGCTACGAACCCCTCCTGGCAGGTGAGTATCAGGTCACGGTGGAGGCTCGGGGAATCGATCGTGATGGGTCCGAGGTAGTCGATGAGGCCACCGCCCGCTTCCTGGTTTATCCGGACATTTCCGCCGAAATGATGCAACCAGCGGCCAACCATGAGCTACTCGGCCGGCTTGAAGCGGTGACGGATCCGGGCCGGATCAATGGACCGGTGGCGCGTGCAGAAGATCTACCGGACTTCCTGCGGAAGCTCAAAGAAGAACCGTTACCGCGCTCGCGCACGCGGCCGCGCTATACCCCCGACTGGCGGCGCGATGTAGATCCCTGGTTTTTGCCAGCAGTCCTCCTGGCCTTTGTCGGGGTATTGGTGACGGAGTGGGGGCTACGGCGTTTCTGGGGCATGGTGTGACGGCTCGGCGGCCAACGCCAGAAGTCTGCCCAGCTGGTCACCCCGCTCTTGCCAGGGAAACGGCTTCGTCAGAAATTCGGTTCGCTGCTCGAGGAAAAGGTGGAGCCACTGCCTGCATTGCTCGACCCGGTCGAACCATGGGATCGTCAGGATCGGCTTCGGACCGGCGTCCGGGGCCAGGCTCGACGCTCGTTTGCCGCGAACAGGGCTTCTGATCGCGAGCACCGCATCGGCCAGGCAAAACCGCCACCCTCGGTGAAATACGGTCGCGGCCAATACAGTTTACCCAGCAGCACCGGCGATTTTGTTCTATACAAACATTGCCAGAGGCAAGGAGGCGGATTAGAATTTGCACAACGATTCTGCTTAGACGAGGGGATTATGGCCAACACGCGTATGCCAAAGTATCTGGAAATATCCCAGAAAATTGAGGAGTGCATTCGCAATGGCACCTGGACGAAAGGGAAAATTCCCAGTGTTCGGGGGGTGGCCGAAGATCATCAGGTCTCGATCGTGACGGCTTCGCGTGCTCTACAGGTGTTACGCGACAAGGGACTGATCGAGACCGTGGAACGCTCGGGATGCTACATCGTCGATCAGTCCAATCGCACCATCGAGACCTGGGCCTTGGTTCTCCGATTAACCCAGGTCCCCTGGCTTCAAGCGACTGAGGCGGTGGCCCGTCGTGGCTTTGATAATCTCGCCAACCGCCAAGGCTTGAATATGCGTGTCGATCTGTTTGACATTAGCGCACGCACCTCGGATCGCGAACTGAGCCGGCAGGTCGAGATGGCCCGTGAGCAAGGCGTGGGGGGCGTGTTTTTTATGCCGTCCCGGGTGAGTGACGACCAACTACGGCTCGATGAGCGATTCCTAGCAGCGTGTCGCCGCGGCCGACTCCCGGTGGTATTTCTCGAACGCAATCTGCGCGGTTCCTTCCGAGCCCTGGAATACGACATCGTCGGCACCGATGACGTCGGTGCGGGGGCTGCGACCACACGCCATCTGCTCCAGACCGGTTGTCGACGGATCGCGATGATTGTCGGTTCCCCCATCAATACCCACGATGAGCGGGCGGCCGGCTATATGTTTGCCCTCCACCATGCCCACCACGATCCGGAGCTTCTGGGGGGCAAACATCCGCCACTCGTCCTGTATCAGGACTTTAATCTGTCCATGAAGGAATCCTGCCATCGCCTGGTGGATCAGATTATCGAGCAGGAAATCGACGGGGTGATCTGCTTCAACGATTACACAGGCTTGGGTCTGATCATGGAATTAATGACCCGTGGAAAACAGGTTCCCGAAGATGTTTCGGTGGTGGGCTTCGACGATCTGCCCATTGGCCAGAGTTTTGCCATTCAGTTGACCACCTACAAGTTCCCTTCCGATGAGATGGCCTACTATGCATTGGAACGCATGCGTCAGCGAATGCACAATCCCCATCTTGACCCGGTCAAGATCGTGATCCCGGGCAAGTTGATCCTCCGCGAGAGTACCCGCCAGGCGGTCGCGAGCGTGATCGAGGTATGAGCCTGACGAGGGATTGCTGTTGATTCGCAGCTTGGTGGCGTGACCAGTGCGCTGCCCGTGTCGGTCGCAAGGCACCACCCTGCAGAGCCAAGGCTCGAGGATGCTCAAGTTCGCACGGTTCGCTGCCATGCAATCATCTGCGTTTGGCTCCACCAACCATGAGCATCCCAAGCTCCCATGGAAGGGTCAAGCGAGCAAATAGACACATTTCCACTATTTTCCCATCTCCCAGAATGGCTGGGTGTGCACAAGCGGTTGGTCCGTACAGCAAAGGGCAAGTCACTGGTTTTTTGGTATGCTGCATTGCTCGGTCATGCTGCATGCGAGGTGGCGTGAAGCGTGCGTCGAAACTTGTGCACAATCGCCCATTCATGACTACAAAGGGAGAAGCCTATGCTGGCCGGTCTGCTCTGCCTAGTCCTGACTCCGGCCGAGCCTGTATTCACTGCCACAACCATCGGTGGTGAGCGCATCACAGGCCGCTTGCAAGCGATCGATTCGTCCGGGGAGATTACCCTCCTGGCGGCCGGTCCGGTGCAGATCCCTGGGGAGCGTTTGGTGCATCTTCGCCGGGTGGATTACCCGCTGCCGGCTTGGCCGGCGGGTGCCCATGTGGTGTTGGCCAATGGCGACCGCATTCCGGGAAGACTGCGCAGTGCTGGTCCCAATCGTCTGGACTGGCAACCGGCCCTGACGCGGGTAGAGCCGCCGGCCAAGTCCCCAGCATGGACGCTGCCCTTGACGATGGTGGATCAACTCTGGCTGGTGCCGCCGGCATCACGGCTAGGGCGGCGTGAACCCTGGCAGAACTGGTTGGCGGGCCAACGTCGGCGTGATGCCCTGTTGCTCAGCAATGGCGATATTTTCGAGGGTACCTGGCTCGACTGGGATCCCGCGGGTGAACAGCTCCGCTTTGAGTATCAACCAAGCAGTGGGGCCAAGGGCAGCGCGTTCCGCATCGATCGCGCACGCTTGGCAGCGGTAGCCTACAACACCGCCCTGCAGCGGAGACGGCCTCCTCGCGATCCGTACAGCGTGCTGGTGCTAGCCAATGGGACCCGGCTATCGGTGCAGAGCGTGCGCAACGATGGGCAGCGCTTGCAAGGGACGACTTTGCTGGGTTCGCCGTTTGCCTGCCCCTTGGCGAGCTTACGCGGCCTCGAACGACGTCACGACCGGGTTCGCTATCTAAGTGACCTGCGACCACGACGCTATCAAGCCACATCCTATCTGGGCAAGGCATGGCCTTGGCACCGGGATCGAGCAGTCACCGGGGAGCCCTTGAGGCTTTTGGATGCGCAGGGGCACGTGCAGACATTAGACAAAGGGATCGGCATGCATAGTGCGAGCCGGCTCAGCTTTTTGCGACCAAATGGTTTTCGCTTCTTTGAAGCTCTGGTAGGCTTGCACTATGATCCCGATCCCACGCGGGGCAACGGGCAGGCGGTGGTGCAGGTCCTGGCCGATGGCCAGGCGAGCCCAGAAACCGGCGACGGGGTTGCGGTCTCCCATGCCAGCGGTCCGCAGCAGATACGTGTCGATGTAAGCAAGGCCCGGCAGATCACGCTGGTGGTGAATTTCGGTCCCGGTGGCGCCGTCCAGGATGTCGTCAACTGGTTCGACGCCCGCCTGGTCAAATAGCGGCCTACCCTGTGCCCAGCACGGGGTTCAATTCCATGACCCATGTGGTTCGCTTGTCCCAAAAAAGGAATGTCGCATGCACCAACAAAAAAATGACCGATGTACGGATTTGTGCCAACCCGATCGCCGCGACTTTTTGCGGCTTGCCGGTGCCGCCACCCTGACTGGGGCTGGGGTCCCCTGGGTAGGCGGAAACGCGGCCAGTGCTGCTCCCAAGCCCACCAGCCCGTCGGAAACGGCGGTGACCGAACTGTATGCCTCACTGAGCGAAGCGCAAAAGAAGGCCGTTTGTTTTGCCTGGGATCATCAGGATCGTCGCCGCGGCTTATTGCGCACCTTTGTGGCCAACAACTGGCAAGTCACCCCACAACGCATCCGCAGCGACTTCTATAGCAAAAAGCAGCAGCATCTGATTCACGATATTTTCAAGGGCTTGATCAATCCAGAATGGTATGCCCGCTTCATGAAGCAACTCAAGGACGACTCGGGGGGCAAGCCCTGGGGCGCCTCCCAATCGATCGCGATCTTTGGCGAGCCGGGCACGGACAAGTTCGAACTGGTACTGACCGGCCGTCACCAAACCTTGCGGGCCGATGGGAACAGCGAAGACCATGTCGCCTTTGGCGGTCCCATCTTCTATGGTCATGCCGCTCAAGGCTTCAACGAGAAGCCAGACCATCCCGGCAATGTCTTCTGGAGTCAAGCGGTGCTGGCCAATGAGGTCTACAAGCTCCTGGATGAAAAGCAGCGTCGACAAGCGCTGCTGGCCGAGTCACCCAATGAGCAAGATGCCGATTTTCAGGGGGGCAAACTTCCGCAGCGTCCGGGCCTGTTGGTGGGTAAGCTGTCGGATGATGTGAAAAAGCAGATGCAGAAGGTTTTGGCAGCATTGCTGGAGCCCTTCCGCGCAGCTGATCGAGAAGAGGCCGCGGCCTGCCTCAACGCACAGGGCGGGCTGGATACCTGTAAGCTGACTTTCTACAAGGACGACGATATTGGTGACGATGGGATCTGGGATAACTGGCGCCTGGAAGGCCCGGCCTTTGTCTGGTACTTTCGCGGCTCACCTCACGTCCATGTTTGGGTCCATGTGGCCGATGATCCCTCGGTCGAGCTCAATTCGTAAAGCCAAGGCACCGAAGCGAACGGGGGCCGCCGAACGGCGGTCCCCGAAGATAGTCAGCCATCTGCAGCCATTTAGTGAATCAGAATAAATTCGTTGGTGTTCATTAAGGCCCAGAACAGGTCTTGCATAAATTCTTCGTGGAAGGCTGTCGGATTCTTGGCATATTGCTTGGCCCATTTGGGATTGGACTGGATGGCCAAGCGTGCCTTGTTAAGTTCGGTCTGAATCACCCGCAATTCACCAGCCTTCCGTGAAGCAGTACGGCTCAAAGCAGCAAGATAGAGCGAATCGATCATCGCAGCTTCTTTGCTCGCCAGCGAGCCACGCCGACTCAACCCAATCTGGACGGCTCGTTTGACCGGATTGCCCGGGCGTTTGTTGGCAAGTTCGCCATTCAGCTCTGAGCCATTCATCATCAACAAGGCCTGGATCACCGTGCCGTTGAAGGTCACTTCATTCCCTTCATCGTCGCCAAAATTCTGCACCAACTTGTTGAGCCAGCGCTCACGTTGCTCGGCGCGCTGTTCACGTTCGCTATCGGTCAATTCCTGATGCTGATTTAACGCGGTCATGATCGAGGCAAACAGCTGTTCAGGTGTCATGGCACGCAGCGGCATCCGTGAGAAAAACGCCTCCGCATCGACGCTATCGTTGACATCCTTGATGGCCACATAGGTCAGATGATAAGGAGCACTATTACAGATCCACTCCAGAAGTGCTTTGATATTGTAGTCATATTCCTGAAATGCCTTGGCCAGATCGTCGAGCAGCTCGTCATGGATGACCGGGTTATGCGCTCCGAAATCATCGATCGCTGGCAGTTCGTTGAGGCCGCGACCAAAGAAGTGGCCCCAGAAGCGGTTGACGGCAGCGCGGGCGAAGTTGTCATGGGCACAGACATAGTCCGCAAGCACCTCCCGGCGTGATTGTTTGCTGGTATCTGGAATACCTTTGCGATGCCGATAGGCATGTTCGGGGTCGATGTGTAAATCGCGGAGGAAAGCAGCGCTAGTCTGTTCCAGGAGCCCATTGCGACGTTCAAAGAAGACCGCAGCACCTGGGTTCAGGTCAGGATTATCCAAGACCTCAACCGAGCCGCCAACCGAGCCGTCATTGTTGGCCGGTGCTGGAGGATTGCGATCAATTTGCCGGAAAAACGCATTGACCCCCCAGAAGTAATCCTGCTTCCACTCCGAATTGAACGGATGATCGTGACACTGGGTGCACTGCGTCTGGATCCCCAGAAACAGGCGGGTGGTGCGGGAGGTAATGGGGACCGCATCGTAGGCACCCTCTTCGTCACGCAGCTTGCCCGGGACCGGGGTCCCAAGGTGCTGGACGAAATAGTTCACAGCACCGTTGTCGTCATTCTTGCCCGAAGCCGTGAGTAGTTGACGAACAAATTGGTCGTAGGGGGCATCGTTGCGAAACTGTTCCTGCAGCCAACGATGCATCTGCTGCCGGTACAATTCTGGAGCCGAACGTGTCATCAGCCACACGGTCCAGACATCGGCCCAGTGATTGGCAAACTCCTGAGCATAATTGAATTCGCGGTATTGTTGCGACTGGCCTGGCAGACGAATGGCCACCCGATGGGCTTTGGCATGGAGTAAGCGGTGAATGAGCTGGCGACGTCGATCGGCCGAGCGGTCGCGTTGAAACTCCAGCAGCTCGGCGGTGGTGGGGATCCGTCCAATCAGATCCAGGAACACGCGGCGGCAAAACTCGAAATCATCGGCCATCGGTGAAGGTTTGAGGCGGTTTTCCTGCCACTTGGCCTGGATATGCCGGTTAATCAACGTCGTTTGTGGGAACGACGTTTCTTCCTGGGCTAGGACCGGTAGGGCGACTAACCAACCCAATCCCGCAAGGGTCCACCACGAGCACTTGGCCATTGTGTCTATCTCCTCAGGTTCCCTTGGCAATGGCGTGGAAGTTCGTCTGTCCCTGATGTCGGAACTTGCCGACCAAACCGTGTTTTATGATACGATTCGTTCCGGAAAGCTGTCAAATCGGGAACGGGTCTGGCGGGACTCGGCTTACGGGCCCAAAGCCCATCCGGCAGAATGAGAAAACCGTCTCGGTCTTTTGACAACATGGCGGTGAGGAAAGTTCCGGATTTGCTGGCGAGGAGACTCCGAGGATGGAACTGGATCTGGACCGGGTTCGGCAAAATGCCCGGGAAGCGACGACTGAAGACCTGCTGGATCGGGTCACGGTCTATCGAAATGCCCTCGAACCGCTGGCGTTGGTCTTGATCGAAGCCGAACTGGATCAACGGGGAATCTCGCTGGCAGCAATTGCCGCACACCAGGCTACCCGCCAGACCGAGTTGATCTTCCGCGACGATGGCACGGTGCGACCTTGCTCGTTTTGCTTACGACCGGCCTCGCGCATCCGTCTGGGCTGGCATCGCCTGTGGGGACGCATTCCCCTGTTTCCGCGTTATCATGCCTATTGTCAGCACTGTTGGGAACAATGGCACGCTCCCGTCGCGTCTGAGTCTCAATGACCGACTGTCCGGTCAAGAGTCGACAACTTTGCAGTCGTGATGCCAATGATCGCCCAGAGAAACCTGAAATATGCCCGCTCGTCCCAAGTGCTGTCGCTCATGCCTGGCGGTCGTTGCCGAAGAATTGGTTGAACTTTCAGTGCAGAAGCCGGTTCTGTTATATGCTTGGTAGCGACCGTGATGACAGCGGGATAGCATCGACCAGGTAAAATTTCCCGGTTCCCCCTCTGCACTGATGAAAATTGTGGCGTAGAATTGGGTGTCTTTTAGGCCAGACGCTCAACGGAGGGTAGCGACATGTTGGTGCTTAGCCGGAAACTCGGAGAGAAGATTTACATCGGCGACAATATCTGTATTACGGTCGTCGATATCGACCGGGGTAAGATTCGGCTGGGCATTGAAGCACCCCGTGATGTGCCGATCTATCGCCAAGAGTTACTGCCACTGAATACACCGCGTGATGACTCATCGCCGTCGGTGCGTTTGTCTTAAGATACGCTCATGACGGGTGGGAGGCTGGCCGGTTGCTGGCAGGCCACCCCGCAGTGATGCCAGGTTTGTAAATTTCCCTTGTCGCAGGCATTGCACGGGTCCATCGTCATTCTGCTCTGGCCTATGGTGGCATCCGTTGGGGTCTTCTCCCCTTGGACTGCAGACCACTCCACTTCTCCATTCCACTTGACGGCCTCCGAGGTATCCGGTCGCGGAGCCTCGACAGAAGCGTCGCGACGTTCGGGAGATGGCCATGGATCAACAAGCGTTTGCCCAGACCTGGGGGTCCGAAGTCCATGCCGAAGGCTGGGCCGAAGGCTTAGCGGCAGGACTACGGGAAGCCCGACGCGACACCTTGGTGCGAGTGCTACAACTTCGCTTCCGTGGTCAGGTTCCCAGCGATATTCTCGCCGCGGTACGTCAGCAAACCGATTTGGATGTCCTGACACGCTGGTTTGATGCCGCGGTGATTGCTCCCTCGATTGAATTATTCGTGGCCATGTCGCGCTGGGAACCTATCCTTCCCCGCTAAGCCGGTCTGTTTTTTTCGACACTCCTCGCTCGATCTGCTTGTCGAACCCCGTGGTTGCCCGCTATCATCGCGCCGATGGGACCTACCAAGCCCTGAGTGTGCTGTGGGAGCGATGATCATGCGAACCGGTCTTTTGGTTTTCTTGCTTGCAGGCTCCGCGACGTGCGGCTGGAGCCAGGACACTTCGACCGACTGGATTGGCCAAGCCGAGCGTGCCCTGGCACGCAAAGATGCCCGCGCTGCCCTAAAGGCGGCGCGTCGAGCGATCGAACAGAACCCACAACGCGGCAAAGCCCACTTTCTGCATGGCGAAGCGCTCAGCGGCTTGCGGCAACATGCCAAGGCGATTCAGGCTTATACCAAATGCTTAAAGCGAGAGCCGAACTTGGCACTGGCTCGTGATCGCCGGGGGGATGCTTACCTCAAAGTCGGTGACCTTGCCAAAGCCCTTGAAGACTTTGAAGCCTATCTCCAAGTCAAACCCGAGGCCTATAAGCAACACTGGCGGTACGGCATCGCTTGCTACTACGCCAAGCGTTATGCCGATGGCGCTCGGCAATTCAAAGCGGGTGAAGCCGTGTTTGGGAATGATGTGGAAAATGCGTTTTGGCATTACTTGTGTACGGCGCGCCTCGATGGCGTCCGCAAAGCACGGCAACGCTTGCTCAAAGTGGGACCGGATCAGCGCATCCCTATGATGGAAATTTATGCCATGATCCAGGGTCGCAGTACTCCCGAGCGCGTTTTACAGGTCGCCCGCGATCCAAAATATCCCGCCAATGAGAAAAACCGACGTGAATTTTATGCCTATCTCTATATCGGCCTCCATCACGAGGCCGAAAACCGACCCAATCAGGCCCTGAAAGCGCTGCGCGAAGCTGACCAACGACCAATTCCCGATTATATGTGGGATATTGCACACCTCCACCTTAAACTGCGGCAGCCCAAGTCACCATGATCCCAGCAGCGGCAGCCCGTCTGGCTCGATCGCGGCCGACTAGGTTGGCCGCTCAGTCGAGCCAACCAGGCCGCTTGCTCCCCTTACGGCTCACGCCGATTGTCGGAGTGAGGCGGGCTTCGCTTGCAAACGCTGATACCACTGGAGAGTCGTCCCTAAGCCCTGTTCGAAACTTACGCTGGGCTTGTAGTTGAGATCCTGTTCGGTTCGCTGAATGTCCGCACATGAGTAGCGGACATCGCCCGCGCGTGCCGGCCCATGCTCAGGGACCAAGGCTGTTCCGAGCAGGCGGTTGAGCGTTGCAACCAGTTCCAGCACCGTGATGCTCCGGCCCGTGCCGACATTGTAAACCTTCCCGGACACGTTGGGGGCGTTGGCGGCCTTCATCAAAGCCTGTACGGCGTTGGCCACATAAGTAAAGTCCCGCGATTGTTGTCCATCGCCGTGGATGAGGGGAGTCCGCCCTTCGCTCAGCGCTGCGATAAACAGCGCGATCACTCCGGAGTAGGGGCTATCAGCACGCTGACGGGGACCGAAGATGTTGAAAAACCGTAAGCGGACCGTCTCCAGACCATACGTGGCGGCAAAGGCTTCCATATACAGTTCTCCCGCCAGTTTGGCGGCGGCATAGGGCGACCGGGCCGCCACCGGCTGGTCTTCGCGTTGCCCTGCTTGCCCGGAGGCACCGCCATAGGCACTCGAGCTGGCGGCGTAGACCACGCGACGGACTCCGGCAAGCCGCGCTGCATCGAGGACATGCAAGGTGCCGGTAGTACAGGCGGCATGGGTGGCCAACGGGTTCTCGACACTGCGGGCTACCGAAGCCAGCGCCCCCAGATGATACACGACGTTGACTCCCTGCATCGCCTTGTGGACCACTTGGGGATCGGTCAACGACCCTCGGACGATCTCCTCTTCGGGACACAGCCCCTGCAAATTCTCCTCCAAACCAGTGCTGAAGTCATCGAGCACACGAACGGAGTAACCCGTCTGTTGGAGGGCCTCGACCAAATGGGAACCGATGAAGCCGGCTCCGCCGGTGACCAGACAAAGCTCATTTCTGCGACCTTGCACGCGTCGGTACTCCTACAGGAATTCGAGAGGTATGACGGTTGGTTGTACCTGGGGTAATCTTGCGATGTCTATCCCGATCGGAGTGGCTGACCAAGCCATTCGCGTCTGGTCAGTCCGCAGAGAGCGTGGTAAACTGCCCCCAATTGATCGGTTTTGGGGGCCAATCCCCTCTGCGAGGCGTTCCCCAGCCAACTCCGCGTTTGACACCACCACCGCGAATCGCACCCCGGGAGTTCCATCGTTGGTGCCTTTGAACCTTCCCAGCGCGACGCGACTTGGCTTGAACATGGTAGCGCTTTTGGGCGTGATTGTCGCCCTGCACCTGGGCAAGACCATTTTCGTACCCTTTGTCATCGCTGGGCTACTCGCGATCTTGCTCTGGCCGTTTACCCGCTGGCTGGTTCGGGTGTTGCGTTTTCCTCGGTTTATTGCCTGTGTCACGTCGCTGAGTGGCCTGGTGTTTCTCAATGCCGTGCTATTTGTCGGCATGGCCGTGGCGGTACCCAGTATCGTGCAGGACTTGCCTGGACCCAACGACGTCGAGGGGCAGAAGAAACTCTACAATCGAATTCGGACCCAGCTGCAATTGGCCAGCCCGGTGACGATTCCTGAGGAGATGCTGCCGTTAAACGCCCAAGACTCGCAACTATTCTCTTACGTCCGGAAAACACTCGACGGGGACTACGTTACCAACGCCCTGCTCGATGTTTCCAATCTGGCCTTGGCCTGGTTCTGGCAGGCAGTGTTGATCCTATTCATTACCCTGTTTTTGCTCTTTGAAGCCAAAATGCTCTCGGACCGGGTCAAGGAGGCGTTCGGCCGGACCATTGAAGCCCAGGGCCAGGTGGCGGGAGCGCTCGACGAGATGGTCTTCGCCGTCCGCAACTACATCCTTTGGCGGACCTTGGTCAACATTGGCCTGGGGTTGGTTTTGGGCGGTATTTATCATGCGCTCGGCTTACGTCAGGCTTGGACCTGGGCCATCCTGACCATGATTCTGACCTATGTCCCGTATCTGGGGACCATTGCCGCGGGGATCCCTCCCTTAATCGATGCCTTCCTGTACACGACCCCAATGATCGCTGTGTTGATCCTGATTCTGTACACGGTGATCGTCACGATCGAGGGCTATGTGATTGTGCCCCTGGTTATGGGGCGCAGTATGGACCTTAACGCCACGACCGTGATTCTTGCCTGTCTGTTCTGGGACCTGGTTTGGGGCACAACCGGGCTGTTTCTGGCAATGCCACTGATGGCTTGCATCAAGGCAGTGTGCCTCCAGGTCGAGGAATTGCGTCCCTGGGGCAACCTCATGGGAACCGAGCGTGGCTTGAGCGAACAACGAACCCGCGAACGCATCCACCAAATCGCCCGCCAGCAGTCCGATCCTGAGAAGACGGTGCACATGGATGCGGAGGAAGAATCTGCCGTGGTTGGTCCACATCGCTAGCGGGCCGCGTCGGATGCATCCTTGGGGGGCAACTGTTGGGCGACCCAGTTCAGTTGCCGCGCCAGACCAAAGAGTAGGTTCACCTCCATCGCCGACAGTTGCGACCGCCCAAGCAGATGGCGAAGACTCGCCATCAAAGTGTCCGCCTTCGGCCCATACAGAAAGTGGATGGCGGTCAGTCCTTCGCGCAAGGCCGCGAACATCCGTTCTTGATGGTCAAACGGGGCACTGCGATGTGGAAGCTGGTTCAGAGCTCCCTGGCGGCTATGTGCACTGCGATGTAACTCATACAGGCAAATCGTCACCGCCTGAGCAAGATTTAAAGCCGTGTAAGCTGGGTCGGTTGGAATATGCAACAGGTGATGACAGCGGGCAATCTCAGCATTACTAAGTCCACTCGGTTCGGGGCCGAACACCAGGGCCACCGGTGCCGCTGCGGCCGCGCGAAGCAACCCAGGCAACACCTGTTCGGGAAATCCACTGACATAGGTACGCAGGCGACCAGCCACGAGTGCGGAGGTCGCCAGCACCCGCGCACAGTCGGCCACGGCCAGGCCAAGTTCGGGCACAATCCGCGCCCGTTCCAGAATGGCCTCGCCATGCGTCGACAATCGTCGGGCCTCGCGGCTGGCTGGGTCGGCGATCGGATCCACCAAGACGAGCTCCGACAGGCCAAAGTTCCGCATCACCCGGGCAATCGAGCCCAGGTTGCCGGGATAATGCGTGCGAACCAGGACGATACGGACCCGTGCCATCCTGGCAACATACGAACTGGGTGGCGTCGGTGTCGTTTTGGCTTCTCCACACGGCGATCAGAGCCCCCCCGCTCAACGCGAGCAGAGGGTGATGAGTGAAAGTTTAGCAAGAATGACCCCGAGATGACGGTTTTTTCGCAAGGTTCGCTCGACTCAGTACACGGGGTTCGAGTGGCATCACCGTCAGTGACCGGTTAGGATAACACCTGTCCTAGCGGCTGGGCATTTTTATCGATAATTGCTTGTTTGGAGTTTTGTAGATGCATCGACGCTTCCTCTCCGCCGTAGGGCTCGCCAGCGGTATGGCGGCTCTGATTCTGCTTGGCACCGTGTTTTTCTGGCCCGCAGTCGCCGAGGATTCAGGCCAATCCACCCCACAATGGATCTGGGCCGACGGGCAACCAAGCAGCAACCAGACGGTCTATTTTCGCAAGGAGTTTAGCCTGCGTGGTCGCCTTTCTGGGGCGAGGCTTTATGCGACGGCCGACAATCACATGGCTGTGTTTGTCAACGGCAAGCAAGTCGTCAAAAGTGACAGCTGGGAAACACCCGTTTTTGTCGACATCAAACCTCAACTCAAGGGTGGCCGCAATGTGATCGCGGTTCGCGCGAAAAATGATGCAGGCCCCGCCGGCTTATTGCTGCAGCTGGACCTGGCGACAGTGGCTATCGAGCCCTTTCACGTGGTCAGTGATGCAAGCTGGCAGGTTCACGGGGAACGGGTCAAAGGCTGGCAGACTAACTCGTTCGATGCAAGCGACTGGGACCGGGCCCACGTCATTGCCCCAGCGGGTAAAGGCCCCTGGCAACCAATCACTGCCAAGACCCTGACCGCGGCGGTGGCCCAGCGTAAGCCAACCGCCACCCCGCTTTCCAAACTCATCGTCAAGAAAGATTTCCAGATCGAGCTGATCCACACAGTCCCCGAGGATTCCCAGGGCTCCTGGGTAAGCATGTGTGTTGACCCCAAGGGACGCTTGATTGCTTCAGACCAGTATGGTGGCCTGTTCCGCATTACCCCGCCCGGCATCGCTGGCGTCAGTGAAACACAGGTGGAAGCGATTGATGTTCCACTCGGCGAAGCTCAGGGGCTGCTCTGGGCCTTTGATTCGCTGTATGTGGTGGTCAATCGTGGCCGGAAGTATGCCTCGGGTTTGTATCGGGTGCTCGATACCGACCAGGATGACCGACTCGATACGGTCAAGTTGTTGCGTAAGCTCAACGGCGGCGGAGAGCATGGACCGCATGCCGTGCTTCTGGCACCCGATGGTCAGTCGTTGTTTGTTCTGGCCGGCAACCATACCCAGCCCACCGAGTTTACCCGCTCGCGGGTGCCCCAGGTGTGGCAAGAAGATCAACTGTTGCCGCGGATGTGGGATGCCAAAGGGCATGCTCGGGGGCGACTGGCTCCCGGCGGCTGGATTGCCAAGGTTGACCCGCAAGGCAAGACCTGGGAACTCTATTCCAATGGTTACCGCAACGAATATGACGCCGCGTTCAATCGTGCGGGCGATCTATTCACATATGATGCGGACATGGAATGGGATATGAACACTCCTTGGTACCGACCGACGCGGGTTTGTTTGGCCACCAGTGGCAGTGAGTTCGGCTGGCGTTCCGGAACGGGCAAGTGGCCGGATTACTACCCCGATAGTTTGCCCGCTGTCGTCAATATTGGGCCTGGTTCGCCTACTGGGGTGTGTTTCGGCTATGGCACCAAGTTCCCGCACAAGTACCAGGACGCTCTGTACCTGTGCGACTGGAGTTACGGCAAACTCTATGCTGTGCATCTGAAACCACAAGGGGCAGGCTACACAGCGGAGTTTGAGGAGTTTATCAATGGCACGCCTCTGCCGTTGACCGACATTGTGATCAATCCAGTTGATGGAGCGATGTACTTCGCGATCGGCGGTCGCCGGGTCACCTCCGGACTGTATCGGGTCCGTTACACGGGCAGTGAACCAACCTCGCCGAGCAAACCTACGAATACCGACAACCCCTTACGGGCCCTGCGCCGCAAGCTTGAGGCATTCCATGGTCGCCAGGATCCCGGGGCTGTCGCCGCCGCCTGGCCCTATTTGGGGCACGAGGATCGCTATCTGCGCTTCGCCGCTCGCGTGGCCATCGAGCACCAGCCGGCCTCTACCTGGGCCGAGCGGGCCGTCAACGAGACCAACCCACTGGCCTCGATCGAGGCGATGATCGCCCTGGCCCGGGTTGGGGAGGCCAAGTATCAATCGAAGATGCTGGCCCGGCTCAATGCCATCGATTGGAATTCGTTGAGTTTTGCCCATCAGCTAGCCCTCCTGCGTGCCTACGGGCTGACCTTCGCTCGCCTGGGTGAACCCGCAGCCGAGCAGGCCAAAGCAGTGATTGCCCGCCTCGACCCGCTGTATCCGGCCAAGGGACGTGAGCTCAATGCGGAGCTGTCCAAGCTGCTGGTCTACTTGCAGGCTCCGACGGCAGCTACCAAGACCATACCGTTGCTCGAAGCCGCTCTGACTCAAGAAGAAGAACTTGACTACGTCCTGGCCCTACGCAATCTCAAGGCCGGCTGGACGCCCGAACTCCGGCAGCAGTATTTCCGCTGGTTTATCAAGGCAGGCAACTACACCGGCGGGGCCAGCTTCGGAGGTTTCATCAACAACATCAAGGCCGAAGCCGTGACTCTTTTGGACGCTGGTACTAAAGAGCGGCTCAAGCCGATTCTGGAGGCCAAGCCCGACACAAAATCGGTCGTGGTCAAGCCGCGGCCGATCGTGCGGCAATGGACCATGGAAGATTTGGCACCGCTGCTGCAGAAGGGTCTGCAACAGCGTGACTTCGACAACGGCCGGCAGATGTTCGCCGCGGCCCAATGCTATGCGTGTCACCGCTATGGCAATGAAGGTGGTGCCAGTGGTCCAGATCTGACCGGAGTCGCCGGTCGGTTCAGTCCCAAGGACCTGCTCGAATCGATTATCCATCCCAGCAAGGAAATCAGCGATCAGTATGCGGCGGTGAATGTCGCCACCTTCGATGGCCGCTTCCTGAGTGGACGTATCGTCAACCTGTCTGGCGATGGCATCATGATCAACACCAACATGCTCGATCCCAACGCCATCGTAAACATCAACCGCCGCAAGATTGAGGAGATGACCACCTCGAAGGTGTCGATGATGCCGAAGAACCTACTCGATACGCTCGACGAGCAGGAAGTCCTCGACCTGATGGCTTACCTACTCTCGCGCAATGATCGCAACAGCCCGATGTTTCAGAAGTGATCGGCGGGCGTTAAGACCGAAGCGGTTCCGAGAAGTCAGCACCCCGGACGTGAGTCCGGGGCTCGCCTTGAGAGACAGAGGCGATTGCGGTGCCGAAGAGGCAGAAGCGATTGCGGGAAGTCTGGAAGAGGCCGAGGCGATTGCGACGCGGGGAAAGAGGCAGAGGCGATTGCGATGCGGGGAAAGAGGCAGAGGCGATTGC
>CAYPIE010000072.1:0-30021 GCA_964410665.1 uncultured Alcaligenaceae bacterium | reverse complement strand
GCAACAGCCTCTGACTCTTCCCGCACCGCAACCGCCTCTGACTCTTCCCGCACCGCAATCGCCTCTGCCGCTTTCTCCACAGCGCAATCGCCTCTGCCGCTTGCTGCGCGCAAGCGATTGATGGTTTGCGTTCGTCTTCCACCGCCGAGTTTCCGCACAGAGCCGCCCATACCAGCAGAACGGTTCTGTTCGGTGGTCACTTTCCGACGTATCTGCTTGAATAGCCTGCACTTTGCCATCCCGTTCTGCCTACCAGGAGAACCGAAGTGCGGACCCATTCTTTGCTCATCGCCATTGGGTTGCTCGTGGCGTCCACCGGTCTGTCGGCCCAAACCCCAACGCCCCACTTCGATCCAGCCGACTGGCCGATGTACAACCATGATGTGCGTGGGCATCGCCATAACACGGCCGAGAAGACTTTGAGCCCAGACAATGTCGCGAACCTAGTTGAGCTCTGGCGCTTCCCGGTCAAGCATTCGGACCACACCATCGGCACCGTCCATATGACCCCGGCCGTAGTCGATGGAAAAGTGTACTTTGGCACTGCCACCGATGCCGCATTCTACAAGCTCGATGCCAACGGTCAGGTGCTTTGGGAGTATCGCAACGACCAGATCAGCGCACGACCCAAAGCCTTGGCTTCTGCCACCGATGCAACGCCCAACCGCAACAAGATTTCGCTCAGCGGCGGCTTTGTTGCCTCGCCCTTGGTCTGGCAGAACACCGTTTACATCGGCGATATCGACGGAGTGTTTCATGCCCTGGATGCCAAGACCGGGCAACTCCGCTGGCGGCTGGATACCCGCGGCCAAGGCTTCCCCGATAGCCACGACGCCAACGCCTTTTTTGCCTCCGCCATCCCCGCCGCTGGCCAGCTGATTGTGGCCGGTGGGGCGTATGAGCATACGGTCGCCGCTGAGAAGGGCTACCAGTGTTGCCGCGGCCGCGGCTTCGTCATGGCCCTGGACCCGGCGAACGGGGACATCAAGTGGAAGTATGACGTCGGCCCCAAGCCCATCAAGTTCGACCCACCCCTGGTCGTCAAAGACTCCTGGGGCAAACACACTTTCCACTACGGCCCCTCGACCAGCTCGGTCTGGTGCACCCCCTCCTACGATGAGAAGACGCAAACCCTCTTTTTCGGCACCGACGTGCACAACGCTCCGCGCCGGCCGACGACTGACGACCCGTGCAGATACACCCCGCATTCCGCCGCGATCATTGCTCTCGATGTCCGCTCCGGACAGGAAAAATGGATTATGCAGTTGAATCCAAACGATGTGTGGAATCTGAACCTACGAGGTTATCAGCCCGGAAACAACGGTCAGCCAGGACAGTACAAAGATCAGTCCATTGGCGATACCCCCAAGCTGTATACCCTCGCGCTGGACGGTAAGCCCACCCAGGTGCTGGGCGTGGGCTGTAAGAACGGTGGATTTTATGTGCTTGGCGCCCACGATGGCCGGATCCACCATGAAACCCCGCGGTACCAGGGTCCTCCACAAGCTGCGGAGCAACCGACTTCCAAAACAAGGGTGCTGGCCTTGCCTGGCCTGATGGGCGGCATCCAGACCGGCTGTGCCTGCGATGGCAAGTCCGTTTATGTCAACGGCACCGATTTTATTGGCATGGGCACGGCCAGCTCGCTGTGGCTGAGCTTCCTGGCCACACCTAGCGGCGGACGGGTCACCGCCTTGAGCCTGGATACCCGTCACGAACGTTGGCGGCATGAACGGCCCCGGGTCGGCCGGTTGGGCGACCCCGTCGCCTCCGGCATCGCCTTGGCTAATGGCGTAGCCTACTTCACGACCACCATCAGCAACCAGCTGGTGCTGCTACGCACCTGCGATGGCAAGCGACTGAGAGAAATCGATCCAGAGTCTCCAGTCTGGTCCGGACCCGCGGTGTCGCGTGGCCGGGTTTATGTCGGTACTGGGAACGCCCTGTTCGCCAAAGGCGATCCGTTTCCCAAGCGTTATCAGGGTCAGCTGATCTGCTACGGCCTGCCGTCAAAAACGCCCTAAGCGGCAAACTCAGACCCTCCAAGCCGCGTGATACGCATCACTGGGGCAAGTTTTCCCTAATTGGGCGACTTTGCCGAAGAGAGGCGTTTACTTTTCGTCGCATCTAGGACATTGTTTAGATTACCCAGATTGCCCTTCCTAACAGGATAGGGACGGTTGCACCGCTTTGACATGATTTTCTCACACGAGTTCTGATCGAATCGGAGAGTGATTCATGGCGTCCCCTACTGATTGGTCGCGTCCCCTGGGATATCGTCTCATTTCGGAGCGGCTTGAAGATCGCTGCGTTCCTGCTGCAAATGCCATGGATGACTCGGTGACGATCACGGAAGACGATCCAGCAACCACGATTGATGTTCTGGCCAATGACCTCCCGGCCGATCAAGTCGCGCTGTATTCCCTCCAGGGCAACCCGGCTGTGATCCCGGAGGACTTAGTCGCCTATATCGATTTCGAATCGCGCACCTCCGAGGGTGGCTTCCGCGACCATCAGGTTGGCGGCAACAATGACGCCGCCTCCATGGTCGGTACGCAGTTGATGTGGAATTTCGAGAGTGGCAATCTGACGGTGTCGCAGACCATCGGCGGAGATGCCACCGCCAATTTCTTTGACATGGCTGCCGAGAATGCCACTCGGTTCAACAACACCGGGTCGAATCCCCAGGTCGATGACTTACCCAATGGCAGCGGCGAATTCCTCTTCTACGACGGCTTCCCCACCGACAATGGCAAGGGGGGGTATACGGTCGACTGGGCGAATTTCGAGGCCAACGGCGATACTTCAGCCACTCGAGTCAATAACTTCTCGGTGATCGTGGATGTCTATCTACCCACGCTGGATTGGACCGCGTTGTTTAACACCGATCCTGGCCATACCAACGATGCCGACTTCTACATTCGCAACGATGGGGCACTGGGCATCCCCGACCTCAACCTGTTTTCCAACGCGGGACTGATCCAGGCCAACCAGTGGTACCGCATCGGTTTTGTGCGGAACTTTAGCGCTGACACGTTAGCGTTCTATGTCGATGGAATGCAAGTCTTCACCACCTCGGCGGGGAACCTGGACCAAGAAAATCTGTCGCTGTTGCCCAGCAGCAACAGCGGGCCGGATTTTGTCTTCTTTGGCGAAGGGAACTCCGACACCGACCGTAGCAACTCGGCATACGTCAACAGCCTATATGTGGCGGACTTTGCGCTACCCGACGCGCAAATGACCGCCTTAGGCGAGCCGATGGTAGCGGGCGTAGCACCTTACTTTACCGAAACCGTCGACAACAGCTTGGGCATGGGCTTTGGCCAGGCGGCATTTTTGAACCGAGCCGCCCATGAAGACCTACTCGCGGTGGTACCCGCCGATCAAGCATTGACCAGCGCTCAGAGTGTCAATGAATCGCTGGAGATTGCTCAGACCGGTTTAGACTTTGCGGAAGACAAAAGCTTTAGCGCGGTGGTCTGGGTCAACTTGCCACGCCCGCAGAGTTCGGGTGCCACGGGCCCAGTGCTCCTTGGCAACAAGGACAACCAGGATCCAGCCAATCAAGGCTGGGCGTTGGAAGTCAACGGCACAGCCATCCAGGGCAACCTTGGCGATGGGAGCGACTCCGGGACCACGGGGAGCACCACGATCGACCAGGACGTATGGGCGTTGGCCGCTTTGGTGGTCGACCGAGCTACCAATCAGGCCTCGGTGGTCGTGGGCGATGTCAACGACTCCGCCTTGAGTGTTACATCGCTACCGCTGGATAACCTGGATAGTTTGATCACCCCCAACGGCTTGACGTTGAACCTCGGCGAAGATGGGACCGGGAATTTTTCCTTCAACTTTGTCGGCCTGGTCGATGACCTGTCGTTGTGGAATCGTGCCCTCAATTTCGGCGAACTGGACGCGATCTTCCAGCAGGGCAAAGCCGGGATCGCGCTACCAAGCTTACTGGCAGCTGCCGAAACAACCTTAGCTTCCGAAGCCAAGGTATCGCTGCAGACCAACGGCACCATCTTATATGACGGGAAGGGCAAGTTTGATTTTCTGCCCGAAGGGGATAGTACCACCGACACCTTTGTCTACGGTGCGACCGACCTGCTGGGCCAGGATGAGGCAACGGTGACGATCACCATCACCGGAGTCAATGATCTCCCAGTGGCCATGGACAAGACCTTTAGTGTGTCCGAGAACGCATCGAACGACAATGTCGTCGGCACCCTTCCGGTGAGCGATCCCGACCTGGGCGATGTGCTCACCTACACCATCAACAGTGGCAATGACGCGGGGGTATTCGCTCTTGATATGGCCACTGGGGTGCTCACCGTGGCCGATGACACACAGCTCGATTTTGAAACCACTCCGCAGTTTGTCCTGTCGGTGACAGCAACCGATACGGCGGGCGGATTCGATGACGCGATCATCACCATCGATCTCCGGGACCAGAATGAACCTCCCACCGTCCAGGATGTCAACTTCACCATTCCTGAAGACGCGGGTGTCGGCTTTCCAGTGGGCACCGTGCGGGCCAGCGACCCCGACATGGGAGACAATCTGACCTTCTCGATTATCGGTGGGAACGACGGTGGCACCTTCCTGATCAACGCAACGACCGGCCTGTTGACGGTTACCAATCCGATGCCACTCGACTTCGAGACGCAGCCTAGCTTCACGCTTACGGTGCAAGTCATGGACAGCGCCGGGCTAACCGATGAGGCCACTGTTTCCATCGCCGTCGATGACGTCAATGAACCCCCCGATGCACGCGATACCACGCTCACCCTCCCCGAAGACGCGGGCGACAACACCATGCTGGGCAGCGTGGTGGCAACCGACCAAGACGCTGGTGACACGCTCACCTTTGCGATCACCGCCGGCAACCAAGCAGGCCTGTTTGCGATTGACGTCGATACCGGGGTCATTACCTTGGTCGACAGCGGTCCTATCGACTTCGAGCTCACCCCGACCTACACTCTGGGGGTCCAGGTCAGGGATGCGGCCGGCCGTACGGACAACGCCACAGTGTTTATCAATGTGAGCAATACCAATGAGCCGCCGCAGGCTCGCGATGCCAGCTTTGACCTGCCTGAGGGTACCGCGGCCGGTTTCATCCTTGCCACGGTCATTGCCAGCGATCCCGACCTCGGCGACACCCTCACCTTTGCCCTGGTTGGTGGCAACGATGATGGTGCCTTTGCCATCACTCCAAGTAATGGCCGGGTGACGGTTGCCGATGGTACCGCGCTTGACTTTGAAACCACCCCGGTCCGCGAGCTCCTGGCCGAAGTCACCGATGCGGGTGGCCTCAGCGATATCGCCACGCTCACAGTAACGCTGACCGATGTCCCCGAGGCACCAGTCCTGACCGACACCACCTTCCCGGTATCCGAGAATAGCCCGGCCGGGACCATCATCGGCACCGTTGTCGCCTTTGACTCCGATAGCCCCGATGGCCTGTTTTACCGCATTGTCGCCGGTAATTCGGAGGGTCGATTCAGCCTCGATTCGGACACTGGGGTATTGACCCTCAATGAAGGCTTTCTTCTGAACTTCGAAGTGCAAAACAACTTCCCGCTGACCATCCAGGTGCTCGACCCCATCGGTCTTCAAGGGAGTGCAACCTTCACAGTTGCTGTCAGCAATGTCAACGAAGCCCCGAACCTGGAAAACGCCAGCTTTACCATCCCAGAAAATAGCCCCGCCCGGACCACCGTAGGCACTCTGACGTTCCGGGATCCCGATCTCAATGAGACACTCACCTTCCTGGTGACCTCTGGCGTCCCGGCTGATGTACTCAGCATCGATGAACTGGGTGTCATTCGCGTCAACGACAATGCGTTGCTGGACTTCGAAGCCACGCCCATCTTGACCATCGGCCTGGAAGTTCGCGACGACGGCGGGCTTAGCGACAACGCCAGCCTGATTCTGAATCTACAGAACATCAACGAGGTCCCCAGCCTAGAGCCGGCCACCTTCACCATCCCCGAGGATACCCCGACAGGAACGGTGGTCGGGAGCCTGGTGGCCAGCGACCCCGATGTGGGCCAGGTCCTCACCTATCAGATTACTGCAGGGAACCCGAATAACGCCTTTACCGTCGATGCCATCACCGGCCAGTTGCTGGTGACCGATACGGTGCTCCTCGATTTTGAAACGCTGGCCACTTATAACCTGACCGTTCAGATCCTCGATAGCGCAGCGCCCCCCGCCACAGCCACGGCCACGGTGGTGGTCAACCTGACCGATGCCAACGATCCGCCGGTGGTGACCCCAGAGGCGTTCACGTTGAGTCGGAGTGCTCCCAACGGTACGGTTGTGGGCACGGTGACGGCCAGCGATCCCAACCCCGGCGATACCCTCTCTTTTGCCCTGGCACTAGAAAGCAATACCGGGCTATTTGCGATTGGTCCAGTAACAGGTGTGTTGAGCCTCGCCGACCGCAGTCAGTTTATCCCCGGGCAAACCGAATATCCGTTGACGGTCGAGGCTCGGGATTCTCAGGGCGCGGTGGGAGAAGCAGAGATCAAGGTGACGGCGATCGTCGACACAACACCACCAGTGGGGGTGGATGATCTATTCGCCGTGCTCCCCAATACGGGAGCGACCCGCCTCGATGTGCTGGCGAATGACAGCGATCCCGATGGTGATTCGCTGAGCGTCATCCGTGTGACTATGCCCGCCAACGGGGTGGTCACCATCGAAGATGATGGTTCAGCCGTACTGTATCAGCCTCAAGCGGGTTTTCTGGGCCTGGACACCTTTTCCTACACGCTCAGCGACGGCAATGACGGGCTGGACACCGCCACCGTAACGGTCGAAGTGACGCCGGATGCCAATCGGGCGCCGGTCGCCTTGGATGATCTGTTCACCATCGAACCAACCGGCGCGGCCGTGGACCTCGATGTCCTCGCCAATGATGGCGACCTCAACGGTGATCCCCTGACCATCGTGAGCGCCAGCGAGCCCAATTCCGGAACTCTGTCGATCATCAACAATGGTACCCTGCTGAACTATCAACCGGTCGATGATTTCTTTGGCGTGATCCAGTTCAACTATACGATCAGCGATGGTCAGGGGGGTAGCGACACCGGCCTGGTGATCGTGAACTTATTGTTCCCAGGCAACAATTTACCCGAAGCCAATGACGACATTGCCCGGGTCGCACAAGACGCTCCGCCTACGCAGATCAATGTCCTCGCCAACGATCGCGATCCCGACGGCCAGGACTTGACCATCGTCGCCACCACCACCCCGGTCAATGGCACGGTCGTCATCCGCGAAGATGGCCGTGGGCTCAGCTACCAACCCAACCCCAGTTTCGAGGGAAGCGATGTCTTTAACTACACGATCACCGATGGTCTGGGCGGATCGGCCAACGCAAGGGTCACCGTGACCGTGGGAGGCCGCCCGGTCGATCAGATCAATAGCGAGCGATTCGCGGTGAGCACCGGACCTGGCGGACCTGGCCAGATCCTGCTGTATCAGCAGGATGGGGGAATCACCTCCTCGATCACACCATTCACTGAGCCCATACCAGGTGGTCTCCGCGTGGCAGTGGCCGATGTCAATGGGGACTCTACCCCAGATACCATTGTCGGGACCGGTCCAGGGGTCGCCTCCCAGGTCCAGGTGATTAATGGTGTGTCCGGGTCTGGCGACATCCTGGCTACCTTCACCCCCTTTGAAGCCTCGTTCCTTGGTGGTGTGTTCGTGACCGCCGGTGATGTCAATGGCGACGGCTTTGCCGACATCGTGATCACCCCCGATCAGGGCGGAGGTGCGCGGGTAGTGATCTACAGCGGCGCCGACGGCAGCCTATTGGCCAACTTCTTTGGTATTGAAGATCCCAACTTCTTTGGCGGAGCCCGGGCTGCGGTTGGAGACATGAATGGCGATGGCCGCGCCGATATTGCCCTGGCCGCGGGCTTCCTGGGTGGACCACGCATCGCCGTGTGGGACGGGGAGTCCTTGACTTCCGAGCAACCAAGGAAATTCGTCAATGACTTCTTTGTCTTCGAGCAAGGTTTGCGCAATGGCGCGTTCGTCACCATGACCGACTTAGACGGCGACGGTCTCGCCGATCTGGTGGCCGGCGGAGGTCCAGGCGGTGGACCGCGGATTCGCATCTTCGATGCGGTGGGACTGCTAAGCGGACAGTTCAACCCGCTGGACCCCTTCGCCACCCAACGAGCAAACTTCTTCGCCGGCAATCCTGATAATCGCGGCGGCATCCGCGTCACTGGCAAGGATCTGGATAATGACGGGCTGGGTGATCTGGTGGTCGCGGCCGGGGATGATGCCCCAGGTCAAGTGACCCGCTACCTGGGTAGCAACCTGCTGGCCGATGGCAACAACCCGGCCCCGCTGGATACGTTGACCCCCTTTGGCGACTTCTTCGGTGGCTTGTTCGTGGGATAGTCTCCAAGGACTGGTGACATCAGACAGGAACCGCGGCATTTCGCCCGGCGGTTCCTTCCCTTTTCCAAGCGGCATTGCCACCACTATGAGCAAACCCCAGCCTAGTTTCCCCCGGACCCTTTACGATTGAACTGATCGGGATCGAATGGGTCGGTAGGCTTGGCAGGGATCACTGGTGGCACTGGAGCCGGTGCAACCTTTGGCTTGGTAGGAACCACCGGTGGCAGTGGAGCCGGTGCAACCTTTGGTTTGGTAGGGACCACCGGTGGCAGTGGATTTGCTGGTACAACCGTGGTTTTGGAGGCCTCTCGCGATGGCACCGCTGAGGGGCGCGGGTTCGTTTGCACCTGCATGGGAGTTGGCTTCGACACGGCGGTTGGGGTGGGAGGAAAACTCACAATCACCGGCGACTCAACGCTTGGCACCACCGGCACCGCGGTACGAAAGATCGATTCCCCCTCATTCTCCGCTGGCTTACTGGCCGTCTTCGCCGCAGCGGCCAGGGCCCGATGGGCCCAGAGCTTCAGCCAGCGAAACGGCGGGCTTTGTCGATCTCGAATCGGCGGCTCACTCGCGTTACCGTGCAAGGTGACCGCATACTGCAGCAGCGGGCTCTGGTCAGGTTGTTCTTGGTCGATTTGGCTCAGGGTTGCCTGGAGATTGTAGTGCGTCCCGCGAACACTTCGAGCATCCCGTGGCACACGGACTAAGCGAAAGTTCCCCGCCTGCGTGCCAACGTGACAACGAGCACACGTGTTCATCAGTGTAGGTTGCACTCGGGTCACGAATAGCTCAAAAGAGGCGGTGTTATAAGGCATGGGATCGCCGACCTTCTCGAGGAGTTCGTTCAAATGCGGCGGCGGCATTGCCGCCTGCGGAGGAACTGCCGTGCCGCCCGCTCGGGACAGAACACCGGCCATCTGACGGGCTTCTACATCGCTCGGTCGTAGCTCTAGCGCTGCTTGAGCCTCGCTCAGGGCTTGGCGACGCAGACCATGCGACAGACACCACCGGGCAAGCCGTAACCGTTCATCGGGATCACGCAGCTGGGCCTTTCGCTTGAGGTACTCATAGACCGAAGCACGATCGGGTCCGAGAAACAGCACCCGGGTGGCGGGTAAACGGGTTTCGCCCACCGTCCGCTGAATCCGATAGAACTCCCCGTCGCGTTGAATCTCGCCCTCAAGCAACTTGTAATTTGTCAACAGGGCCACCCTGCCATGCTCGAGATTAGATGGCAAGGGTGGCGGCGGCGTTTGGCCGTAGCCGAGCAACACTACGCTTGCAATGAAGATAGTAGTCATGACGGCAGTCCATATTCGCTGCCGCAGATTTCGTCAAGCCCGCTATCGTGATCATCCGCTCCCACGCTGGCCGCGATAAACCGCTACCTCCGAACCCACCGCAACAAAGGCAGAACTGGGGGGTTGGTGCAGGGGCGCCACAAACGCCGGGCCGTACTGCTGTTCGACATCGCAGTCAAAGCGAACATCGGTCGCCGGCCATAGCTCCCAGGGAGGGTGTTCGACTTGATACTCCACCGTGGTCCCATCCGGCTGTGCCGAGTAACCCCAGTAGTGCTCGGCAATAAAGGCCTCTTCGCTGGCCGGATCGGGGCGTGCAGGGTCGCCCGTGAAGCGAGCAGCTAAACCATGGGTGCGACCGCGAGCCTTCCAGGTATATTCGACCTGGCCAGGTTGCTCGGTGGTGGGGAGGAGCACCTGTGAACGCATTGGGTATCTTATATATTTCTCATTATAGAGCCAGCGTGCCACCCAGGCGATCGCCCGTCGAGGCACAATTTCCGAGATAAACACAACGCCGCGGCGAATTTCCCCAGCCACCTGGCGACGCACGTAGAATCGTAGGTTGATCTCGTCAAAGTTACGATGCCCGGGGATCGGCCAGCCGAGCACGCGGGTATTGAGGAACTGAAATCCGACCATACTCACGAAGGTCCGTCCACGATAAAAATCGAGCTCGGTTCCTGACGGTCGCCATGGTTCTAACAACGCCGGATCAATCGGATAATTGATCATCAATAGATTGCGCCATTCAGCAGTTAAGAAGCGGCGACCGGGCAATGGCGGCGGGGACACAGGCGAGGGGTTGGTGTGCATCACTTCCTCAAGGACGGAATGATTGACCGTACTTTCTTGAACCGAGCTTGCCCGAACCGACTAACCCGCAAGGGTAGGCCAATCCGCTGACATCACCGCGATGCTACCAGGATGCTGCCCGTGGCTCCAGGCCGCCCCTCCCAGCGGGGTCCTTGCTTGCTGGATCGATCGCAACGCTTTACGATGAAGATAGTTGTCTTTGTGGGGGTCGCTTCTGGTTGCTGTCCCCGCCAAACCCCACGTGAACAGGTGGCTGCGAAGGCACCTGTCGCAAGGAGAATCATTCCATGCGTCATCGAGCTGGATTGCGACTGAGCTGGGCGCTGGCCGGGCTTTGCATACTGAGCGCGGCTTGCTCCGCCACCGCTCAGAACAACCCGGATACCGAAGAAATCACCTTTCCCACTGTCGATAAAGTCAATCTGAAGGGCACCTTCTACCGCGGCAAGGGGGTTCGCAGCCAGAAATCTCCGGTTGTGATTCTTCTGCATAAGTTTGGCAGCGACCGCACCAAGGGGAACTGGCAAGACCTGGCGCTGGCGCTCCAGAAAAAGGGGTGTTCGGTCCTGTCGTTTGATTTTCGTGGTCACGGCAAGAGCACGGAATTGCGTGATAAGCAGGTGTTCTGGAGCAACCCGAACAACCGGCTAGCCGCCTATCGGACCCGTTTGAACCCGAACGCACTGCCAACCCGGATCAATGCCAAGGAGTTTCACCCCACTTATTTGCCAATGCTCCTGAACGACATCAGCGCCGCCCGCCGTTTCATTGATCTGCAAAATGATGCGGGCTTTTGTAATTCGGGCAAGATTTTCCTGATCGGTGAAGAAGATGCCGCCACCCTTGGCATGATCTGGATCGCCGGAGAATATATCCGCTATGGTATTGCTCCCGCATTCCCCGGGGCGCGTCCCCCGCAACACATCGCCGGTACCGACATCTGCGGGGCGATCTGGTTGACTATCGATGCCGTGCCTGCCCCCAACGGGTTTCCCCTGCGAACCATGCCTTATCTCACCAGTGGTGCCTGGGGGCCACAGGGTAAGCTTGCCGAGCCTTTGCGGGAGAAAACCCCCATGTGCTTTATTTATGGGGAGAAAGACACAGCCGCTGGCAAACATGCTGACTACTTCTATAGCCGCCTGTTGCAGGCCGATAAGGTCGATCCCAACGATCAGATCAAGTACAAAAGCCCGGTCAAAGGTACCAAACTATCCGGGGTCAGCCTGCTCGGGCAATCCTCGCTGGAAGTTGACAAGACCATCACTGACTTTATTGACGAGATCCGACAGCGGGGCACTGGCAACAACTGGGTTTTACGCAACGTCGACAAGATCGACATTCTGCCTGTGCCCTTAACCACCCTGGGCTTTGGCAACGTCCGCTAGGCCACCTGGGCAAGCAGTACAGCATCCCTCGGAAAGCATCCCTAGGGAGCGGCCGGGAGCTCCAGTCCCGGCCCAATTCCCAGCCGGTTGAGCCCCGCGCGGATGCGATCAAGTCGCCACACCCGCACCGCACGCTCGCCGCGAACCAGGACCGTCACTTCCTGACGAGCGGCCAAATACTCCATGTCTTCGATCGGCCCAGGTAGCCCCACCCGCAGCACCAGCTGTCCCTGACGATCCCAGCAAGCCAACGTGCCATCCCAAGAAACGCTGAGTAACAGATTCTTGTGCAGAAACACCATCCGGGGAATCGTATCGCGGTGCGCTTTGATCAGCCCGGTGAACGACTTTAGCGACGGCAGTTGCAAGAACTGCAGCTGTCCCAGTTCATCGCCGACCACCGCCAGCTGGCCATCGGGGCTAATTGTCATGCTCCAAACCGGGGTCTGAAAGGGCTGAACCTCGTTCAGCACCTCTCCCTCCGGACTGATGAGCCGAATCCGTCCATCGCGGCGTCCCATCAGCGTCCCATGCGGGGTCTGCCGAAGGCTATAATAGACCAGCCCTTTATCGGGTTCCCATGGAGCGTTTTGGTATGTGAACACACGCCCACTCTTGGGCGGTTCGAAGCAGCGAACGCTCTGCCCCACGGCCAGCCAGAGCTTGCCCTGGGCATCAAAGTGCAAATCTTTCTGATTGCGTACCTGACCCAGAGTGATTTCGCGGTCTTCCGCCAAGTCCAACCAACAAAGCTGATCACCACGAACATAAGCAATGGCCTTACCATCATGCCGCATGGCCAACAGATCGCGGTTGCTTTTGGCTTGTACCGACTGGGTGTTGATGCGCTGCCAGGTGCCTTCGGCGGTTGCCTCCCAGACTTCGATGGTTCGCACCGCCCCTCGCAGGGCATCGGTCAGACAGGCAAAGCGCTGCCCATTCCGGCTGGCCGCGGTCACGCGGATCGCCGAGCTACAAGGAGCCAGGTAGTCTTGGATATCGCCGCCAACTACCTCAAACAGCAGAGTGCGATGGTCGTCGGACACCGCAAAGCGCACTGGCCCTGAGGAAGTGCCCGGGGCGGGCCTCAGGAACACAGTGTGGAGATAGCCCCCATCCGAACCGACCCGAGGTTGCAACAACAGTCGGCCACTGGCCATCTCCCAGAGCTGAATTTGGCAGGTTTGCCGATCACTGGTCAGGACCAGATCTCCCTGAGGGGCAAAGGCCAAGCTATCGAAATGCACCGGTTTGCCCTGAAACCCTAAAAAGGAGTCGAACCCTGGCACGGCGATCCCTTTGGGTAGGGCGAGGGCAGCCAACCCGGCCGGGGCGGGGTGCACGAGGAGATTTTGGTTCGGGCACAGGGCCACCGGCCCCGACATCAGGCCCGGCGTCAGGACCTGGCGAAGTTTCAGGGTCTCCGCATCGAGGGCCACCAGGCGGGCTCGGAGATCGCGGACCAAGACGCTCTGGTCGGCGGCGCGGTAGGCCAACACCCGAGCGGAGGGATCGGCGTCCGCGGTCTGTTGTGACTCCCAGGGGCCCTCGGGATGGATCACCCAGCGTCTCAGGACCTTTGCCCGGCCGAGCGAATACAGACAGTGTCCGTCCGGAGCGAAGATAAAGCGGGGTTCCCGGGTATGGGGTTTGCCGTCTGCCTCCAGTGGCACCGGCTGGTTTTGAGGCAAGTTGAGATCCCAACGGTAGAGAAACCCGCCTCGGGTGCTGGCGACCAGCCAGCGACCATCGGGGCTAAAGCCAAGGTGATGACAGCCGTCCTGTCGGGTCTTGCCAAGCGCCAGGCGTTGCTGAAGCTCCCAAGCGAAATTGCGGGGGTATTTCAGTTCCCGGACCAGCCGATCGTTGGTCGGATCGATCAGACGAATGTGGAAGAACAGATTCAAACCGCCATCGGCATCGCGACCTTCGCCCAAAGCGAGCAGTTGCCGATGCGGGTCGAAGGCGATCGGCCCGACTTCAAAGCCCGGTTGTAACACCGCGACCTGGCGTAGATCGATGCCGCCGAGGGTCTCGACCGCCAAGCTGCGAAGCCGGGCTCGATCGGTAAGGTCGACGGCAAAGCGGGCGGCCTCGCGTAGGTCGGTGAGGTTTTCCGCCACCCAGTTCGGAGCAGGTCGGGCTGTCTTCGCCTCAACCCGATTCAGGCGTTCCTGAAGCTCTGCCAACTGCCGCTTTTGGCGTTGCTCCTCGGCCAAACGCTTCTGCAACTGGGTTTGTTCCTTGGCGGCCTGCAGCGATTGGAAACGTTCGTAGCTCTCCTGTTCCTGGTATCGTGCTTTGGCCCAGAACCAGCCCACAGCGGCTAGCAATCCCGCCAACACTACCAACCCGGCCACGCCAGCCAGGGCCGTGCGGGGACGCTGTTGGATCCAGCGCCAGAGTCGGACGCGACGCCGGATCGGCCGAGCCTTGACTGCTTTGCCCGCCAGGAAGCGTTCGAGGTCCTCTAACAACTCCTGGGGTGCGAAGTAGCGGTCTTCGGGCCGCTTGGCCAAACACTTCAAGCAGACGGCCTCGAGATCGCGGGGCAGCGTCGGCTGAGATGCCCGCGGAGGCGTAGGAGGCTCCTGGCAAACTTTGCGCAGCACCTCTGCCTGCGTCTGGCCGTCAAAGGGAGCCTGCCCCGTCAACAGCTCGTACAGGATGGTCCCTAGACCATAGACATCACTTCGTGCCCCCACACTCCGCCGCTTGCCTTCGGCTTGCTCAGGGCTCATGTACGCGGGGGTACCGATAATCAATTCGCTCTGCGAGAACGGACTCTGATGATTGGCAATCCGAGCCGCACCAAAGTCGGCAATCTTCGGCGTGTAACCATCCAGCGGCAAGTCGGTATCCAGAGTCGCCTCGGCCTCAGCCAGGGAAAGATCCAGGCTCGAATCATAGCTGGCCAGTGGGTTGAGTAACACATTGGCTGGTTTCAAATCACAATGAAAGACACCCCGTTCATGGGCATGCTGCATGGCTTCGGCCAGTTGGACGACACATTCCGCCGCAAGCCGGGGCGAGCTGGTTTGCTGGTCCTGGATCCACTGCCGCAGGGTAGGTCCGGGGATGTATTGATAGGTGATATAAGGCACCCCTTCGATGATGCCCACTTCGTGAAGCGGCACAATATGCGGATGGTCCAGCTGGCTGGCAGCACGGGCCTCATGCAAAAAATCCTGAATGGCCTCGCGCTTGAGCAACCGATCTGGCCGCGGGAGCTTGACGGCCACCAGCCGGGGTAATTGCGGATGCCTGCCGAGATAGACCAACCCGTTGCCCCCCCCGCCCAGCAAGCGGATGAGCTGGTAACGCTCCAGTCGCAATGCCGTGCTGGCATGCTGCCAGCTCGGATCTTCGCACGGAGTCTTCCGGGTGGTCGGAAAGAGCGATTGGACTTGGGCTAAAAAGCTCTGCAGGGTATCCGATACCGGCGGTCTAGCGCTGGCAGAAGGGGTATCGTAGACTGGCGCAGCCGCCTCGGAGGATGCGGCCTGGCCCTGCGAGTCGGCAGTTCCAGACGGGGGGGATGACTGGAACCGGCTCGATGCGTCAGATGCTCTCATTGCCTGGGTTCACTTCGTTTCGCCACAGACGCACCGCCTGAGTCCAGAGGTTCTGGACGGTTTTGACCGCCAGACCCAGTTCTGCCGCGATCTCGCGATCGGTGCGATGATCCAAATGCCGTCGGCGTAAAATCTGCCGGTACGGATCGGGCAACCGTTCCAGGGCTTGAAGTAAGCGTTGACGACGTTCAGCCTGGACCACAGCACTGGCCGGGCCCAGGTTGGGAGCGATCAGTTCCTGCTCGGCCGCTTGATGCAGCGACACTTCCCGTTGACAAGCTCGCTTGGCCGCCTTCCGATAGTGCCGCTGCTGATCGCGCATCACGTTCACCAGGATGCGACGCAGCCAACTGCGGAACTCCTCGGGTGTGGAGCCAGCGAAGCCGGCAAAACCCACATACGCTCCTACCACGGTCTCCTGGATGAGATCGGAGACGCCAAATTTGCCCTGCAATCCACGGTCGACGCAAGCGTCTGCCACTTGATCTAAAAAGCAACGATAGGCTTCCAACAAGCCCACCAGGGCACCTTGATCGCCTTGGCGGGCGGCCTGTAAATGTTGTGTAAAGCGTTCCTCTGCGAACATCAATGTGCCGTTACGTTCGTGAAAACTGGGCGATCCAGGAGAATCATGTTGAATTAGTGTACTTGGCCCAGCATCTGAACGCAATTTTTTTGGGAATGTGCGGGCAAAAAAACGTCTTTGCTAACAACGGGGATTTTTGCACTCTGAGGCGAACCTGGAGCGAATTTGCCGACAGAATTCAAACCCATCTCCTGCGCAGGATTCCCAACCCTGCCCTACGAGCTGGGTCAACAGATGGTGTCGCCCCTCCTGCCCTGAGAGCAAGACCGCACGCTCGCCAGACTTTCGCGTGCGGCCCGCTCTCAACGCCCGGTGGACGCCATACCATCCGCTCCGAGTTCCCCTCGGAGCGGATGGCTTAATTCACTTCCTCCTCTACTTGATTGAATGGCAATGGCTCCCAACGCACCGTGCCGTCCCGCTCGCCAAGCAGAATCCCTGAGTTGGCTGGGGCGATGGCGAAGTCATTGACGCCCTCCGCCCCCGGCAGTTTCGCCTTTACCTCGCCGGCCTGAACATCGATGATGCGCACCGGCATCCGCACGCCGCCGACCACCAAGGCCTTATCCGGGAGAAAACCAAGGCATAAGGGGATTTCGGGAAGATTGCCGAAGACTCGGATCGGGCGACGCATCGTCGGATCTTGACTCAAGTCCCAGACGTGCGTTTGCCCAGTAGCGTCGGCCGCTGCCAGCAGTTTGCCATCCTCGGAGATGGCCAGGGCCACCAGCCCTTTGGGCTGCACCGACTTCGTGAGGACCGCCTGCCAAACCGGCTGATCGCTTTCCGGTTTGGCGACTGCCCGCCAAATACTCAGCATCCCGTCCTGACAGCCAGCGACCACTGCTCGCCCGCTTGTCGCCACCGCGAGACAATCGATGCGATGATTGGCCAGCGTACCATCGCGAATGGCCAACGTAGTCTGAGGTTTCTCAATGCCCAGTTGCCACAACGACACCGAACCATCGCTGCACGCCATCCAGAATCCCGAGCGGTCCGGTGTCAGCTCGATGGTCGTGATCAAGCCGCCTGGCGCTAGATAAGTGTGCACGCTCTTCGCCTCGCGGACATCGTACTGGACGACCTTTTCTTCGGTCGCGTAAAGCACCTGGCCGGTTTGCGAAAGACAGCAAACCGCTAGCCCGGGCATGCCCAGTTCATGGATCAACACCGGCTTTTCCGGCGTATCGAACCGCCAGACCAGTAGTTGCTGGTCGCCCCCTACCGAAATCACTAGCCGCTGCTGCACACTCAGCGCAACCCCGCGGACGGCCAACGTGTGGCCTTGATACGTCGTCGCCGCGCTGGGAAGTCGAGCCATGATGGGCTTCGCTGGCTGGGTCGATGGCGGGATCGACCCTTCGTGCGACATGGGCCTCCTTTCGGAGGCTTCGTCCGAAGAAGCATCGCCAGGCATCCCTGGCTCAAGCGGTGCTGCTGGACGCAAGTCACCTAAAGCTGATTCGACACTGGGCGAGCCTGCTGAGGCGAATTCCAACCGGCTTGGACCCGGCGCGGATCCCGAAGAATCGCTCGTGAGGCGACCAGGCCTCACCGCAACTTCTGGCCAGAACATCCATAGTCCTAATCCGGTCAGCAGCAGAAAGGCCAGCATGACAGCAAGGTAAACGCGCACGTCATTCCGCCGCCGTGGGCGGTAGGCTGGGCGTCCAAGCTCCGTCGGGGCTGATGCGTCCACAGCCGGCGTGTTGCCCGACAAGCCCGCCCGGTATGCGGCCCGAAGGGCGGGATCGGCCAGAATCTGGTAGGCCCGTTTGATCTGCGTGGTCAAGTGGACCACGGTTGGGTCATCCGGGCGAAGCGACTGCTCTTGGAGTCGTTGTCGCACCCGCTTGAGTTGCTGCTCGGCGGCCTGACGAATCTGGGCAACATTCTCTGTGTCTACTGGCAGTCCGAGTAACTGGAAATGGTTGGGGGGGTGCTGGTCGCTGGGAAGCTCCAGCCAATCCGTGTAGGGATCCATCGAATGGGACGATTTCGGAACCATGGGCTCACTCCCGGCAAGCGCAAAGCAGATTGGACATCGGTCCGGTTAAAGGACCCAAGGTGGACACCGGGAAGTGTAGAGTATCGTTTCTACCAGTGGGCCATGGGGCCACTGGGTACCGCGATTGCATGATGGGCGTCATGCTGGTCCCACCCCGGCGGTGCGCCACGTTCTCTGAGATATTCGACGATCTCATCGAACATTTGGATGGAATCCAGACGAACAAATTTTTGTTGGATCGCTTTACCAGTGCGGAGGGCCTTGCTGTACCAGGTGCCAATTTTGCGAAACTGGATACAGCCATGCCACTCGCCCCGCCATTCGACTAGTCGGTAAAGGTGACGCACCAGAAACGCCAGTCGCTCCTCGTAGGTGCCGCGGGGTCCAGGGTCACCGCTGGCCAGCCAGCGGTGCAGCTGCCGGAAGATCCACGGATTGGCCAGGGCCCCGCGCCCCATCGCCAAGCCCGCACAGCCGGTCTCGCTCAGCATCCGCGCGGCATCCGCCACCGTTCGGATATCGCCATTGCCAATTACCGGAATCCGATGCACCGCATCGACCACCGCCTTGATCCCATCCAAATGCACATTCCCAGAAAAGCCCTGCGAGCGGAACCGGCCATGAATGGTGATCGCAGCCACGCCCACTTTTTCAAACTCTCGAGCAAAATAGGGGGCCGAGAGATCGCTCTGATCCCAACCCAGGCGCATCTTGACCGTCACCGGACAGTCCACCGCTGCCACAATGCCCGCCACCAGATCGATGGTCCGCGTGCGATCACACATCATCGCGGAGCCGCCGCCTCCCTTGACCACCTTGCGAACCGGACAGCCCATGTTGATGTCGATGACCGTAGCCCCATAATCACGCACCCATTGTGCCGCCGCACGCATCTCGTCCGAGCGTGAACCAAACAATTGCACCGCCCAAGGCCGGTCCGCCGGACAGGTCGCCAACAATTCCATGGTCTTGGGGGTCTGTTCGAGAACGGCCCGGGCGTTAACCAGATCCGTGGTCGCCAACCCCACGCCGCCGAGTTCACGAACGGTCTGGCGAAACGGTCGATTGGTATAGCCGGCCAGCGGCGCGAGATTCAAGCGAGAGGGCAGTTCGAGTGCCCCAAAGCACAGCGGTTCCCGAAAACGTGGCGGCAACAAAGCAGGAGCAGGCAATGCAGTGGGCATCATAATGCAACAGAAGCGACTCGCGGCGGGTGAACGAACCAGTGGTATCGTTGTAGTCGAATTTGCCCGCCGTCGCAACATCGCGGACCGCTGGCACCGCTTGACCATCGAAAAATCTTCCTGTAGATTCAATTTTCATCAGAAACTGGGGTCAAGCTGTCAGAAATTCCCACCGGCCAGGTGAGCTCGGATGAGTGCCGATGACTCGATGGATACGTGGCAGATGCATGGAATGCTCGATCGCATCCGCGCTGGCGATCCGGAAGCACTCAATGAACTTTGTTTGCGCGTGATGAAACGCATGGAGCATTTGGCCCGGGTCAGTACGCGGAAGTTTCCCAGAATCCGCGGGTTGGCCGACTCCAATGATGTGCTGCAAAATGCCCTGCTGCGGTTGTTGCGTAGTCTGCAGGCGATTCGCCCCGAGAATACCCGGCAATTCTTCCAACTCGCGGCCATGCAAGTCCGACGGGAGCTGATCGACCTGGCCCGTCGCGTCGCCGCCCGCCCCGACCTGACTGCCCTGCCCATCACCACGGAGGACAGTCAACAGACCGGCCTCATTGACCCCCCGGCCCCACACACTGATCCGGATGACCTGGAATCCTGGTGCCGCTTTCACCAGGCCGTCGAGACCCTGCCCACTGCCGAACGCGAAGTCATTAGCCTGGTGGTGTATCATGGCTGGACGCAACAACGCATTGCTGAACTGATGCAGGTAGATGAACGAACCGTTCGTCGTCGACGCGATCGCGCGATCGAGCGTTTATGCCAACACCTCGGTGGCAAACTTCCCGATCTCCCGGACGATCAGGGCGCCTCACCCCCATGACACGCACCCATGACACGCGGGTTTGCGGATGAGGTCGGCAAACCAACCGCCGACCTGCCCGCTCAGGCCGCCGCTTCATTCGCGGACGCGATCGAACGGTGACGGGAATACGGCTGACGGCAGACGCACCTGCTGGATCTGCACCAGGAGCTCCCACAGTCGTGCCGGCTCCTTGTCCGCCAGGTTTCGTTGCTCGTTTGGGTCTGCCGCCAAGTTAAATAGCTCCACACGATAGCGATCCGGTTTCGGCTGAAAACGACGCACCAGCTTCCAATCGCCTACCCGCAAAGCTTGGGCCCTGCCGAGCTCCCAGTACAAATACCCCCGCTGTGTCTGCTCGCTCTTGCCCTTGAGGGTGGGCAAAAGCGAGATGCCATCCAGACCTTCTGGCACCGGTCGGCCCACCAATTCCACCAAAGTTGGCAACAGATCCGCGATCATGATCGGTAGATCACTGGTTCGCCCTGGAGCAATCACACCGGGCCAGCGGGCGATGAAAGGAACACGAATCCCCCCCTCGTACACCGAGCCCTTCAGCCCACGCAAGCCCGCCGTACTGGCAAAGAACTCGGAGTCACTCCCGCCGTTATAGGTCGGGCCGTTGTCGCTGGTGAAGATCACCAGGGTGTCACGTTCCAGACCATGCTTTCGCAACCGCGCCAAGATGCGCCCCACATCCCGATCCAGCCGGCTCACCATGGCGGCATACGCCGCCCGTGGACTCGGGTGAGGCACATAGCCTTGATGCCCAAGGTACGGCTTCTGGTCCCACCCTTGGTCGAGGTAGGCGTTCAGCGAATCCTCGGGAACCTGTAGGCCCACGTGGGGCACTGTCGTGGCATAGTACAGAAAGAACGGCTGATCCCGATAGCGATCGATCCAGTCTAGTGCCGCCTCGGCCATACGATCCGGGGCATAGTCCGATCCCCGGTAGCGGGCATACGCTTGGCGGTTGGGTAAGGGTGCGTCCAGTCGCTGGTGCGCTGCGAATGGCGGATTGTTCAGCGTGATTCGACGGCCATCGCGATACAGATGATCGGTGTAATGATTGTGAGCATGGGCCTGGCACAGATAGCCCAACCAGTGATCAAAGCCCAGCTTGGTCGGCTCGCTCACCGATCCCGGTCCACCCAGGCCCCACTTGCCAACACCCATGGTGGTATAGCCTGCCTGCTGAAGAAACTGTGGCAAAATCCGGGTATCGGCGGGCAGAGGAACTTGACCTTCGCGGCGAGTCCTTGGAAAGGCTTGCCGGTTGTTGCGGATATGGGCATGGCCGGTATGCAAGCCGGTCATCAGCACACAGCGGCACGGCGCACACACCGGGCTTCCGGAGTAGGCCTGGGAGAAACGGATGCCGTTCTGAGCCAGTCGATCCAGGTTGGGGGTCTGAATCTTGGTCTGGCCATAACAACCCAGTTCGCCATAGCCCAGATCATCCGCCAGGATCAGAACGATATTGGGTTGCCGAGCTGCTGCGTTCCCAGAGATCAGCAGCCCCAGCAGCCCAAGAACGAGCCAACGCATTACGCACCTCATGCTCAGGTTAACCAAGTTCAATCGGCTGCCACTACCGAGTTTCGCAAGATGCCGAGCTTTTCGATCTCGACCTCGGTCACATCGCCAGGTTTGAGGAACACCGGTGGCTTACGAGCTGCGCCGACGCCGGGAGGCGTTCCGGTGAAGATCAAGTCCCCAGGTTCGAGGGTCATGACCTGAGATAAAAACGCGAGCAACTGAGGCACCTGGAAGATAAATTCCCGCGTGTTGCTGTTTTGCATGGTTTGGCCATTGAGGCGCAGCTGGACCTGCAGGGCATGGGGGTCGGGCACCTCATCGGCGGTGACCACAAAGGGCCCGGTGGGGGCAAAGGTGTCAAACGTCTTCCCGATGATCCACTGTTTTTCCTCACCGCGGAACTGCCAGTCGCGAGCCGAGACATCATGGCCACAAGTGTAGCCGGCCACATGCTGCATTGCCGTCTCGGCAGCAAGATCGCGTCCGCTCTTGCCGATGACAATGACCAACTCGGCCTCGTAATCAACCTTCTGGCTCACTTTAGGCAGGCAGATGGCCGCCTCATGAGCAATCAGGGTATTCGCAAACTTGCCAAACAGCACTGGCTCGTCCGGAATGGCCTTGCCGCCCTCAATGGCATGATCACGATAATTGAGCCCGATGCACAAGATCTTGCCCGGATCCGGGATCGGAGGTAGCAGTTTGGCCCCGGCCTGGGGAATTTTCACCGCATGCGCCGAGCTCGCGACTTGCCGAGCCATGGCCAGGGCATCGGGTCCAGCCGCCAGCAAAGCCCGGACGCTCGCCGGTAGCTGCGAATCCGTGGCAGCCAAATCGATGAGATGGTCCTCGTGCTCCAGTACGGCACGCGGTCCCTTGGTGGACTGGATGGTTCCCAGACGCATAAGCAAATCCTCAGAAAGCGTGGAACGCGGTTGGCATGAGGGCTAGCTTAGTCTGCCGGGGCCGAATCGCAAGTCTGGGGTCGGGCAGTTTCCTGGATGGGCTGGCTGGGGAGGGGATCCAGATCGAGGGTGGGCAGGACATCTACAGAGCAACCCGTGACGTTCGGGGCGTCACGGGTTGGCGATGCGCGTGTTGTCGAGATGCGCGATGTTTCTACAGATCGGGTGGGTGAGGTCAAACATCTCACCAGGAGCGCCGTGTGACGAAACGGGCCGTCAGACGGAGTCAAGTTGGGAATCGAGTTGCGGGCGTCCGTGACCAGCAAGCTAGGTGACTAGCAGCTAGGTCTTAGTACGAGCGGGGAGCCCCGTAACCGCCGCGACCCGGTCGGTCGCCGCCGCCGCCAGTTCGGGGCTTGCGTGGTTCGGCCTCATTGACGGTGAGCTTGCGCCCTTGGAAATCTGCACCGTTCATGCCCTCGATGGCTTCCTCGCCGCCGCTCGCCATTTCCACGAAGCCAAAGCCACGCGAACGGCCGGTGTCGCGATCCATGATGATCTGGGCCTTGATCACCTCGCCAAACTGTTCAAACGCCGTTCGCAAATCGGCGTCGGTGGTACCGTAGGGTAGGTTCCCCACGTACAAATTCTTGCGCATCATCAACCTCTGCGATTCACTGCCGAATGGCATGTGCAAACCGTGTGGACCTTGGGACAATCCAGGGTGCGGCGAACCAACCCAATCGAGCAAGCCCTCTTGTGGTGCCAGTCAACATACCGTCGGCACGCCCGTTCGAGCCACGGTCGCAGACCTGGAGCCACCAGAAGCCATGGCGAAATCCATGTGCAACGCAATTACAGAATCAAACATCCAGCGATCAAGTTTGGGATCGGGAGTTTGCAGGAATTCCGGCAGATGGGAAATCGTCAGGAGCAAGGAGTCGGGCCAGCGAGCAATCTTCAACACCCTGTGGGATTATCCTGTGGGCAAACCCTTGTTCACCCACCACCGCGGCGGTTGCCGCGTATCGCAATTATAACCATGATTGAACTGAGCGGAATGGCTCTTTGCCAAGATTCTTGAAAATTCACATTTCTCTCATGCGTACCATCTGCGATTTATTCCCATTCGATCGTCGCCGGTGGCTTGCTGCTAATGTCATAGACCACTCGATTGACACCGGGCACCCGATTGATGATCTTGGTGGCCACCCGACCCAGTAAATCCTCCGGCAACCGCGACCAGTCCGCCGTCATAAAGTCTTCGGAATTCACCGCCCGTAATGCAATCACATTTTCATACGTTCGCCCATCTCCCATCACCCCGACCGACTGCACTGGTAGCAGCACCGCAAACGCTTGCGAAGTCTTGCGATACCAGCCGCTGGCCTGCAGCTCCTCAATAAAGATGGCATCGGCCTGCCGCACCGTCTCCAACCGCTCGGGCGTCACTTCCCCTAGGCAACGCACCGCCAGCCCAGGACCCGGAAACGGATGCCGCCACACCACCTGCTCGGGCAACCCCAACTCTCCGCCTAGACGGCGGACCTCATCCTTGAACAGATCCCGCAACGGCTCAATCAGTTCAAAGCCCAGCTCCGCCGGAAGCCCGCCTACGTTATGATGCGTTTTGATCGTCGCCGCGGGACCGTCGCCTTGGCCACCGCTTTCAATCACATCCGGATAAAGCGTGCCCTGCGCCAAAAAACGTGCATTCGGAATGCGGCTCGCCTCTTCGCGGAATACTTCAATAAAATGCTGCCCAATCAACTTCCGCTTGAGCTGGGGATCGGTCACCCCCTGAAGGGCGGTCAGGAAACGCACACGCGCATCGACCACATGCAAATCGCTTTGGAAGGTATGCCGAAAGGTATGCCGTACCATGTCACGTTCGCCGAACCGCAACAGACCATTATCGACAAAGATGCACGACACCTGCGGTCCAAGTGCCCGCAGCAAAAGCGCTGCGGTTACCGACGAATCCACACCCCCCGAGAGTCCGCAGATGACCCGATCACTGCCTACCTGAGCACGAATCGCTTCGACGGTGTGGCTGATGAAGTCACGCATACGCCACAAACCACGACAGCCACACACCTCCATCAAAAAATTCCCGAGGATCCTCTGACCATGGTCGGTATGCGATACCTCCGGATGAAACTGCAAGCCAAACACCGGCCGCTCAAGGTGCCGTACCGCCGCCAATGGGCAGGTCTCGGTCGCCGCCAACGCCACAAAGTCCCCCCCCTGCACGCTCTCCACTTGGTCGCCATGGCTCATCCAAACATTGGTTTGCTCAGGCACTTCCGCAAATAGCCCCAAGGATTCATGCACCCGACAGCTGGTGCGGCCATACTCACGGTCCACCGCTTGACCGACCTCCCCGCCCAGATGGCGACAGGCGAGCTGCATGCCGTAGCAGATCCCCAGTATCGGCAAGTCCAGGTCAAACAGAGCGGGATCACACTGCGGCGCTCCGGCTTCATAGACGCTTTTGGGCCCTCCCGAGAGAATCATCCCGCGCGGTGCCAGTTCGCGAACCCGGCTCGCAGGCAAATCATGGCGAACAATCTGGCAAAACACATGCAGATCACGCACCCGCCGGGCAATCAGTTGGGTATACTGCGAGCCAAAATCAAAGATCAGAATCTGTTCCCCACCCGGATGATCACTCACGTGACAAACTCCTCAAAACCAGGGCCCACCACCGCCCCAGAACAGTCCTTGGCCTGTGCTTGGCCAGTGTTGTTTCTACCTTTTGCAAGGAAGTCGGCTGCCCGACCACACTCCCCTCCGGATGGTTTCAGCCCAACTCCTGGGCCCGCCGCGTCGCTGCCTCGACGGCGTTCATCAGCGCCGCCCGGACGCCCCCGCGTTCGAGTTCATGCAGGCCGGCAATCGTGGTCCCGCCAGGGCTGGTCACCATATCCTTGAGCTGACTGGTATGGCTGCGGGTCTCCAAAACCATGCGTGCGGCCCCTAAAAGAGTCTGCGCCGCCAGCGTCGTCGCCACCTCACGCGGCAAGCCCATCCGCACCGCCCCGTCCGAGAGCGCCTCGATTATCATGTAGACGTACGCTGGACCGGACCCACTCAGACCGGTGACCGCATCCAGCAGGCTCTCCGGCAGAGCAAACGCCCGGCCCACGGTATTAAACAAACGCTCAACCAGCGCGGCGTCTTGCTCGGTGGCGTGCGACCCTAAGGCAAACCCGGAAGCCGAGGCGCCCACCAGGCACGGCGTATTGGGCATAACACGGATCAACCGCTTCCGGCCGCCCAACCCTTCCGTTAATCGGCTCAACGATACTCCCGCAGCAATCGAGATCACCAGCTGGTCCGCCGCCACCACGCTTGCGACCTCATGCAGCAGCTCCGGCATGGTTTGCGGCTTCACGGCCAAGAGAATGATATCGCTTTGAGCCACGACTTCACGGTTGTCGGGATGGCTACGCAGTCCGGTGGTCTCCTCAAACAGCTGGCGTGCCCGGTCAAACGGATCACCGGCCAGACTCTCCGGGGCGAGCAGCCCACACTGTTGCCAGGCGCGGGCTAACGCCGAGGCCATCTGGCCCGCGCCGAGAAAACCCACCCTTAAAGGGGCAAACGAATCCTGGCCCATCGCGATTTCCCTCAAACTCACCGGAAGTCTTCATTGTAGCCCCCCAGAACCTGTTCGGTAAATGGTGGCATCCCGTCTGAGCAGTCGGTATCTTTGGGCTTTCCAAAGCCATCGATCCCTCCTCCCCCCTGCCGTGGGTGTGCTCATGAGTACTGATGACCCTGTGATTCCTCCGTCGCCAACGAACCAGCCCTGGTGGAAAGAACTCAACCGCTACCACTGGTTTGTCTTGATTGTGGCTTCGTTGGGCTGGCTGTTTGACACCATGGACCAGCAGTTATTCGTGCTGGCACGGACCCCCGCGCTGACTTCCTTGCTGGGCGAAGGCGTCAGTGAGGAAACCATCAAGGACTACTCCGGCTACGCCACCTCGATCTTTATCTTTGGCTGGGCCACCGGAGGGTTGGTCTTCGGCATCGTCAGCGATCGGTTCGGTCGCGCCCGGACGATGCTGTTGACAATCCTTATTTACTCCATGTTCACCGGGCTATCGGCCGTCGCGGTGAGTTGGTGGGACTTCGCCATCTACCGCTTTATCACGGGAATGGGCGTCGGCGGGGAGTTCGCAGCGGGAGTCACTCTGGTCGCCGAGGTGATGCCAGCCCGGGCACGCCCGTTTGCCCTGGGCTTGCTCCAGGCCCTGTCCGCCGTCGGCAACATGATGGCGGCCGTGATCGGACTGACGCTTAAGCCTCAATCAGATTTCGGCGGATTTGAGGGATGGCGTCTGATGTTCCTGGTCGGCGTGGTCCCCGCCATCCTGGTCTTGTTTGTCATCCGCCGCCTCAAAGAACCGGACATCTGGCTTCGCAACCGCCAGGCCATCGAAGAAGGCCGCCAGCAAGACAAGGTCGATAAGTCGATGGGCGACATGCGCGAGATGTTCACTGACCCAGTCTGGCGACGGCACACCATAATCGGCGTACTTCTGGCCGCCTCGGGGGTGATGGCCCTCTGGGGAATCGGTTTCTTTCTGCCAGAGTTGATCCGTGACAACGTCTTGGGCAGTGAGCCCAAAGAAACCCAAGATTACTACGCCGGCCTGGGCAGCTTACTCCAGAACTTCGGTGCCTTCTTCGGCATCTACGCCTTTGGCTCGATGGCCGCAAAGATTGGCCGCCGTGGCGCCTTTGCGGTCGCTTACCTGCTCGGCTTGTCCGCCATCATCATGGTCTTTGGCTTTATGACGGAAAAGTCGCAAATCCTATGGATGTCCCCCATCCTGGGCTTTTGCATCCTTATGGTCTTCGGCGGCTTCGCCATCTACTTCCCCGAACTGTTCCCCACTCGGCTTCGCGGCACCGGCACCGCCTTCTGTTATAACTCCGCCCGATACCTGGCTGTGCTCGCCCCCATCGCGTTGACCCAGCTGGCAGGGGTGTTCCTCTCGAACGATCCGTCCCGACGGGATGCCAGCCTCTCCGACCTGACCTTTTTGAGTTCGCTCGGCTCGATCGATCAGGCCTTCCGCTACGCCGCGTTAGCAGTATCATCCATCTATCTGGTGGGGCTGGTGACGCTGCTGTTTGCCCCGGAAACCAAAGACAAGCCGCTCCCGGAGTAATTCTCGATGCCCGAGGTGGAACCGACTCCCCTGGCCACGCCCGACTGGCTCAAGCGCCGCCAGGGGGACCTGCAGCGTGGCCTCAACGAACGAACCTACCTGGTGCTGCTCAATGGTAAGCCGGTGTATAAACTGGTCGCTGTCCCCGCCGCCGGCAAGCATACGTGCGCGATCACCCTGACCGTCAGCGGCAAACGCGTCGATCAGGGGCGCCATTACGACACCATCGAGGCCGCCTTACAAGGCGGTCTCGACGAATTGCGTGAACAGCTGGGCTGGTAAGACCAAGATCCTGACCGAAAATGTTCGTCGAGCTTCCGACCGGAAGCTAAAATTGGTTCTATGGTAGCGATAACCACGACGTCGCCCCTGATTCCCAAGATGGGAACGCGTCGTGGTGCCCGCCCCCTCAACCGAACACTTCCCGTCCGTGTGAACGCAGCCATCAACCTCTGGAGCACGGGGTAGCGCCATCCCGTCTGGGATTTGTCCATTGCGACCAGACTCGCTGCTCGGCAGTTGTTGATACGCGTCGTGGTCTGTTCGCCGATTGCTGCGTTCACCAACGCCATCGGTTGTCCTTTCCCGTCCCCAAAACGGCCCAGCCGTGCGGACTTGGTTGCTTCAGGCTCTTGACTCGCGTCGAGAATCGACTGGAAGTAACCACGGATCGGTTGCGCTTCCACCAGTCCATGAAGGGATGGTCCCCACTCCTGGTTGGAAGCACTCTTCTAACCTAAGGATGTTAATCCATGACTGCGTCGCGTTCCCACTCTCGGCGGGAGCTCAAACTCCAACCGAAGATTCGCCGTTCGTTGCGCTGTGAAAACCTTGAGGATCGCCTCGTCCCCTCTGGAGGATTCGATCCCGACCCTCAGGCCCGCTTCCGCATTGACAACGACTGGCCCGGTGGCTTCCAGGCCAGCATCACCATCGTCAATGACCAGCCCAGCACCATGGAAGATTGGACCCTCGAGATGGAAGCCGGCTTTCAGATCAACAGCATCTGGAACGCCGAGGTTACTGAGCACTCCGGCGACCGCTATCACCTCAACGCTGCCAGCTACAACGACTCCCTCGCCCCTGGAGCCCAGACTACCATCGGCCTGGTCGCTAGCGGCGCTGCCCAACCTCCCGCCGACTTCGACCTCCGCTGGGGAATCGATGCCAACGAGAACCTGGCCGCCAGCGTCCGCTTTACCAAGAACAACGACTGGGGCTCCGGTTTCGTCGGCCAGATCGCCATCCAAAATACCGGGAACGAGCCGATCACCAACTGGACACTGGGCTTCGACGCCCCGTTCACCCTGCAGAACGTCTGGAACGGCCAACTGGTCAGCCAGCAGGGCGCGGCCAAGGTGGTCAAGGATGCGGGCTACAACCGCAAGATCCAGCCGGGCCAGACCGTCCAGTTCGGCTTTGTCGCCTCAGGGAACGGCACCCCCAGCAATTTCGTCCTCAACGGCCAGCCGCTCGACAACGACAACCCGCCGCCTCCACCACCACCCCCGCCAGTGACGCCAGAGTTGTCGATTGCCGATGCCACGGTCACCGAGGGAGACAGCGGCAGCACCCAGGCCATCTTCACTCTGAGCCTGGACCAGGCCACCACGGTACCGGTGACAGTCGATTTCCGTACCAGTAATGACAGTGCTATGTCACCAAGTGACTACATCCAGAAGAATGGCACCGTCACCTTCAACCCTGGTGAAACCCGCAAGACCATCAATGTCGCCGTCCAGGGCGACACGGTCGATGAGAACGATGAGAGCTTCACTGTCGACTTGTTCAATGAGAATGGCGCCACCATCAACGACGGCCAGGCCCGCGGCTTGATCCTTGACGACGATGATGCACCACCGCCGCCACCACCGCCACCTCCGCCACCTCCTGCGACGCCTGGGTTGAGCATCAATAATGTGACCGTTAACGAGGATGCCGGCCAGGCTACCTTCACCGTAACCCGCAGCGGCTCGACCACGGGCACCAGCTCGGTGAACTTTGTCACCCAGGCTGACACTGCCGGCACCGGCGACTTCACTCCGACCAGCGGCACGCTGACCTTTGCCGCCAACGAGACGAGCAAGACGATCAACGTCGCCATCAACGATGACACCAGCGATGAATCCAATGAACGCTTCCTGGTGCTCCTCTCCGGCGCTGTCGGAGCAGCGATCGTCGATGGCCAAGGAGCGGGAACCATCGTGGACAATGACAACCCACCCGGAAACGGGCCACGGTTTAACTACGCCGAGGTGCTGCAGAAGTCGTTGTTCTTCTACGGCGCCCAACGCT
>CAYPIE010000071.1:0-30188 GCA_964410665.1 uncultured Alcaligenaceae bacterium | reverse complement strand
CGGGGTCAGATGCGTATTTTCCTCGATGGTGGTTGCATCAAGGCTGGTTGCATCAGGGCTGGTTGGATCAGGGTTGGCTGCTTCGATATTCGGCGGTGTGGCGGTCTTATCGTCAGTGCCCTCGGCGGCAGGCTTTCCGGAGCCTTTGCTGGGCTCGTCGGAGTCGCCACGCGATTTAAAGAAGGCTTCGAGTTCGCCGAAGGTGTGTAGCGAGCTCTTCCCCTTGAGCTGTTCTTGTGACAGTTTGGGTAGGGGTTTGGGCTTACGTGGGGGCAAGGTCCGCTGGGGACGGGAGGGGCCCCGTTCGCCCGGTCCTCCTTCGCCTGCTGGGTAAGGTCGTCGTTCGCCACGCGATGGACGGCCGCCACCCTCGCGGTGACCGCCTCCGCTGCCTTCACGCGGGCCACGCGGGCCACCTCGGAAGCCACCCTCACGCCCGCGGGGTGGGCGGTCACCCTCTTGTTCGCCTCCTTCGCGGCCACGCGGCGGTCGTCGTTCCGGCTTCCGTTCGGTACCCGGCTCGATCATGGTCAGCGACACATGCCCGCGTTCAGCATCCACCGACAGCACCCAGACCCGTACCACATCGCCGACGCGGACCACTTCGTATGGACTCTTGACGAAGCGGTTGGCCAGCTGGCTAATATGCACCAAACCGCTTTCTTTGACGCCGATATCTACAAACGCCCCAAAATCGACGACATTTAGGACCGTTCCCTTGAGCTCCATCTCAGGCTGTAGGTCTTCGAGGCGGAGGATGCCGCGCTTAAAGATCGGTGCCGGCAGATCCTCACGCGGGTCACGTCCGGGGCGGGCCAATGAGGCAAAGATGTCGTCGAGAGTCGGTTCGCCCACCCCCAGTTGACTGGCCATCTCGGGAAGATTGGCGTGGTTGAGTTGGTCGCGAAGGGCTGCCACGCGTTCGCGATCACGGAGGTCGGCCAGAGTGAAGCCCAGTTCGTTGAGCACTTTCTCGGCGACGCTGTAGCTTTCTGGATGGATCCAAGTCGTATCGAGCGGATTTTCCCCATCCCGGATCTTCAGGAAGCCTGCAGCCTGGGTGAACCGGGCTGGACCGAAGCCGGACACCTGCATTAGTTGCTCGCGTGAGGAGAATGCACCATGCTGGCTGCGATAATCGACGAGTTGACGCGCCACAAGTTGATTCAGGCCCGAGACATGCCGCAACAAGGGGACGCTGGCGGTGTTGAGATCCACCCCCACATGATTCACGCATGACTCGATGACTTGCTCAAGCGACTCCTTCATCGACTTGGAACGCATATCGTGCTGATACAGACCCACCCCCACATGTTGTGGGTCGATCTTGACCAACTCGGCCAGGGGGTCTTGCAACCGCCGACCGATCGAGATGGTGCCACGGGTCAGCGGATCCTGCTTTCCAAGTTCTTCTTTGGCAATCGGGCTGGTGGAATAGTCGCTCGCGCCGGCTTCGTTGACGATACAGTAGGCCAGCTCATCGGGGGTTTCGGGCAGCTGCTCCTCCGGCTCCGGTGGGGGAGGCGGAGGAGACATCTCTGCCTCTGCTTCCGGCGCAGCCTTGGGCTCGCTGGGAGTCTCTGGGGTCGGTGTGGTGGCCGTCTCGGTGGAAGCCGCCTCGGGTGAGGTCGTCTCGGAGTCAGCCGATTCGCTTGGAGCTGCAATAGCTTCGCTCGGAGGCGTTTCGCTTGGATTCACCGATGCTTCGGTCGGAGTCGCGGATGCCTCGGGCAGGCTCGGTGCTTCGCTGAGAGCAGCTTCGGCTGAAGTTACGGAAACTTCGTTGGATGGTGTCTCGTTTGGAGCTACCGATGCCTCCGTGGTAGCCGGTGCCTCGGTAGCTGGTACCTCGGAGGAAATTGACGTCACGAGCATTTCGCTGGCTTGTGCTACGAATGTCGACTCCGCGGTTGAATCGGTGGTGATCGGGGCGATCAATTCGGCGGGTGGGTGATCGGACGGTGGCGTCGTCGTTTGGTCACTCGTTTGGTTAGTGGTTGTTTCGCGATTCGCCTCGGCTTCCGTCGTTATTTCGCTGGTAGCTTCTGGAGCAGGGGGAACCGCGGCAGGGACCGTCGTGTCAGCAGTTGCCTCCACTGCGGGGGTTGAGGCTTCGGCTGCAGACGCTGTCTCGGCTGGAGCGTCGGTTGCGGGCGTTGCCACTCCAGCAGTTTCCGCTGGTTCAGATCGCGCCTCGGTGAGACTCGCATCCTCCGTGGGAGGAATGGACTCCCCACCCGAGCTGCCTTCTGCGGTTGTCTCGGGGCTTGGCTGACTGGCAGCCTCAGCCGGCAGAGCTTCGTTTGGCTTACTCGTATCGGCCGCTCCGGTTGTTTCGGGGGCAGGGGGTGCCGAGGCGGCTGGTACAGGCGTTGCTTCGCCGGTCGTTGGAATAGCCTCGGAGCTAGCTTCGGTAGAGGCCGTCTCCGTAGAGGCCGTCTCTGTAGAGGCCGTCTCTGTAGAGGCCGTCTCCGTAGAGGCGGCACTGTCCGGGGTTACCGTTGTCGTTCCTTCATCCGTGGAGGCCGCGGTTTGTTCTTGGGAGGCAGGGGTTGTCGTTTCTGGATCGCTGGCCGCTGCTTCGGCGGGTGTAGCCTCGCTTGCAGGGGGAGCTTCTACCGCAAGCGTGGTCGGTTCGGGTGCCCCCGCCCCCTTGGGAGTTTTCGGAGCACGCGGCTGGCGAGCTTGTGGTGGAGGTGGCGGTGGATAGGGGGGAAATTCCCCGAGTTTGCGGCGATCGATCTCGCTGATCATCTCAGCGATCAGTTCCTCGGTTTCGCGGCAGGCCGTGCCATTGCCAATGGCGATCACGGTCAGCTGGTGCTTCCGGATCAAGCGATCGATGACATACTTGGCTTTAAGGCGATCCTTGTCGCCTCGAGCATGGGGGTAAACGATGGCTTCTTCGAGCAGGTTGCCCTGTTCATCCAACGCGGCCAGCTTGCAGCCATTCCGCAGACCAGGATCAATGGCCAGCACGCGTTTATCGTGCATCGGTGGCTGCAGCAGCAAGTTTTTAAGATTCTGGGCAAAGATACCGACCGCATGTTCCTGGGCTCGCTCGGTGAGTTCGCGGCGTGCCTCGCGTTCCAAACTCGGAATGACCAGGCGGGTCAAGGCATCCTCGAGAACGTGTTCAAGAAATGCCCGATGTGGATGATCGGCAATCTCCAGGGCTTCAAGAGTCGTCTGAACGACGCGTGGGTGATCGTAGGCAATTTTGACGCGCAAAATGTTTTCGCGTTCGCCACGATTAATCGCGAGGATGCGATGGGGTGGGATCAGCTTGACGGCTTCTTTGAAGTCGAAATATTCTCGGAAGACCTTGCCTCGGTTGTCGGGGACATTGTCGTTTTTGACCGACTGCACCTCCCCGGTGTCCCAATAGACCGTGCGGGCACGGCCACGAATCTCGGCGATTTCCGCAATGGTCTCGGCGAGAATGTGTTGGGCACCGGTAAGAATGTCTTCCGGGCTGTTCCACTGCTTTTCCGGATCGACCATGCCGTGGACCACCTCGGTCAGGTTGTCCACGGCAGGGTCGCGAGTCCAGATAGCGATGGCCAGAGGTTCAAAGCCTTTTTCCCGGGCCTCGGTCGCCAGGCTGCGTTTTTTCGGCTTGAACGGCAGATAGAGGTCCTCGAGCCGCTTGGGCGAGTCGGCGGCGAGGATGGCTTGGCGTAACTCGTCGGTGAGTTTGCCCTGAGTATCAATGCTCTTGAGGATGGTTTCTTTTCGTTCGCTGAGCTGGCGTTGCTGGCCGACACGTACTTGGATGCGGCGGATTTGTTCCTCGTCCAGTCCCCCGGTGCGTTCCTTCCGGTAGCGGGTGATAAACGGGACAGTGTTCCCCTCGTCGAGCAGTTGTGCGACCGCCTCGACTTGCAGCTTGCGGATTTGAAGGTCCTGAGCAATCCGCGAGAAATCCAGGGATGACACCTGTTCGCCGGCCGGCAGCGAAGTGGTTTGCATTGTGCGAACGTTCCGTGGGAGTGCGCGTCGGGCTGTTTGGGTTTAGTATGGAAACCCCACCGCCAATGGCCAAGCCCAAAACTCCGATTCCGAGCGAAATTCACTGGGTCCCGATAGCGAGTTTGGACGGGATGTTTAACTCTAAGTCGATGCTTCTCGACTGTCAACCCAGCCAGTCGGCGTCATCTGGCCGGGGGAACGTTTCCCTGCCCCGACGACTCTGCTAAATATAGAAAAGACAATGCGGGCTGGTGCGCAAGTGCGGGGATGCGGCATGGGTATTTACGACCGCGATTATGTTCGACAGGACCGACGCAGTAGTTTTGGCCCCTTGGGCGGCCGAAGCGTCTGCGTCACCTTGATCATTATCAATGTAGTGATATTCCTCCTCCAGGTCTTCACCATGCCCCGGGCTCCGTTCGGCGGCGGTTACGGACCTGTGACCGAATGGTTGTGGCTCGATGCCGACAAAGTACTCGATGGCCAGGTCTGGCGGCTGGTGACCTATGCGTTTTTGCATGATCCCACCGCTATTTTGCACATTCTTTTTAATATGTTGTTTTTGTACTGGTTTGGCCGCGGCGATGAGGAGATCTATGGACCACGCGAATTTCTTGCCTTTTATCTGATGGCCGCGGTTCTCGCTGGGGTGGGCACGTTGGTCGCCACCAAAACCGGTCTGATGGACAACGTGCCTAGTCTCGGTGCCTCGGGAGCGGTCACGGCCGTGCTGGTGCTGTTTGCCTGCCATTATCCCAACTACACCATTTTGCTGTTTTTCATCCTGCCCATTCCGGTGTGGCTGTTGGTGGTGATCAATATCGTTTCGGATCTGACCGGTCTGCTCGGTGGCGTGGATGGCATTGGCTTTATCGCCCACCTCACCGGAGCAGGCTTTGGTTTTGTGTACTATCGCTACCAGCTCCGTGTCCTCAAATGGATCCCGTCCTTTTCCAGCCAGTCGCGTCACAGCAAACCCCGACGTCATCCGCGACTTCGGGTCTTTCAGGAGTCGGCCAGTAACGAGTCCAGCGCGGCCCGACCACCCTCGGTGCTGGGCTCCGCGGACGTCAGCGATGCCGACTTAGAGGCGAAGCTTGATGCGGTGCTGGCGAAGATGGCCCGGCACGGCCGCGAGAGTCTCAATGCCGAGGAACAAGCGATCCTGCTACGGGCCAGTGAGGTGTACAAAAATCGGCGATCCGACTAAATCATCACACCGCCGCGAGTAGCACATACCAGTTCTGGGCTTCTCGCCAGAATCCTAGCCAGGCCTTCTGCTCCTCGGTCGGCAACACCGCCAGGGCCCAGATTGATCGCATCGTTTGCACATCCGGGTCGGTTTGCCAGTGCGCAAGGATCTGCTGAGCTTGAATCAGCGTCGTGGCCGCGCCCTGAGCGATGAGATCTCGTACTCGCGCCAGATCGGCCTGCAACCAGGAAAGCGCCTGACGGCGATACCAGCTGTTCAGGTCGGGACCAATCTCATGGTCGGCCTGGACTTGGGCAGCCTGTAAAGCCGCGCTGGCAGCCTGGGTCCGCTGCTTTTTGGCCAGGACGGGCGCTTGCTGCAAGGCGATGCGATACAGCAAGACGGCCGAGCGTGGATCTTGTCCATATTCCAGACCCCATTTAGCCAGTTCCAAGCATTCTAACCCATTGGTTGGCGTTTGTGTCTGGCGGCAGAGCTCGTTCCAGCGGCTCTGAAGGTGCACCAGATGCGCGACCTGGCGCACTTTACGGGCCGAGGGGTGCGGCCAGTTCGGGCGAGCACTGCCCAGCTGATGGCCCCGTTTCAATGCGGCCATGGCCTCCGTCAGGTCGCCTTTCAACAGCAGGATCTGTCCGAGTTGGTAATGGGCTTCGCCATCGTCGGGCTGAAGGCGGATGGCCGTTTGATAGGCCTCGAGGGCATCATCGAGTTCACCTTTGCTATGTAGAACCAGGCCGAGTTGGAGATATGCCGCGGCATCTTGAGGCCGCAAGTAGATGGCTTGGCGGAATGCTTCGATCGCGGCGGTGTGTTCCTGGCGACGGCAAAGCGCAATGCCCAGGTTAAGGTGGGCGTGGGCAAACGATGGTGCCAAGTCGATGGCGCGACGAAGCTGGTCCATCGCCGTGGTCAGTTTCCCCTGCTTCAAGAGGTTCGTGCCTAGGTTGAAATGGGCGTTGGCATCTTTGGGGGTGAGGCGAATCACTTGACGATAAGCTGCCTCTGCGGCGGTGAGCTGGTCTTGCCCATCGAAGGCAGCACCCAGATTGGTATAGGCATCGGCATGTTTGGGCTGGAGTTGCACCACATTCTGCCAAGCGTCGATGGCTTCGCGATGTTTCCCTTCCCGCTGAAGGGCGATGCCTAGCCAGTAATACACGTCCACGCGATGCCGGAGGTCCTTCGCGCCGCCCTGCAACTCGATTGCCTGGTGAAAAGCGGCGAGCGCTGCCCGGGGTTGGCCAGTCTGGTGCAGAGCAATTCCAAGATTGGTGTGGGCATGGACCAGCTCAGGCTGCAGGCGGACCGCGGTCTGACAAAATGGCAGCGCGCTGTCGGCATCGCCCTGATCGATCAAGGTGCGTCCGAGGTTGGTATGGGCGACCGCCAATTGTGGATTGAGTCGTATCGCCCGTCGAAATGCCTTCGCGGCATCCAGTGGCTTTCCCTGACCATTGAGCGCATTGCCCAAGTTATTGAAGGTTTCGGCATGCTCGGGCTCGAGGCGAATCGCGGTCCGAAAAGCAGCGATCGCCGCGTCCAAGTCTCCTTGCTCACTGCGAATCACTCCCAGGTTATTCCAGACCACATAATGGTGGGGCCTCAAGGCAAGCGCGGCCTGGTAGTAGCCTACCGCCTGATCGAGGCGCTGGTCCCGATAGGCCATCTCCCCAAGTTGAAAAGCCAGATCAAACCAGTCTGGGTGACGTCGGTAAGCCGCGTCGAGCCAGTTCTGCTTCCGCTTCGAATCATGAATCCCATGGGCCACGAGGAGCACCAGCGATGGCGACCAGTTCGCCTGGTTGGCTTGCTGTTGCCAGGCGACGATCTGGGTGGGGTCGCTCCACAGGCGTGGATTACGGAGTTCAATGCTAGGCGCGACGGCCCAAGCCAGCGCGACGATCCGATCGGCCTGCTTAGGGTTGCCAAGGCGATACCAGGCGCTGGCCCAGTCATCGAGGGCGGCGACGAGGTGGGGTCGAATTGGTGATACCTGAATCTGCTGAGCGAGTGCCGTCAGGTTGCCGCGGTCGAGGTCCAGGCCCAGGATCTGAAAGGCCTCCTGATAGTTCTGCACCTGGGTATGGAAATCAAAACCGTGTTCACTGAGGACCTTACTGGCTTGGCGAATTCGGTCGAGACGCTCAACACTCGCCCAGAGCCGCGCCGCTTGAGCCAGGCGCTCTCGTAAATCGCTGGCCCCGTCTGGCAGTAAACGAGCCTGCAAGGCGGCAAAGGCGACCGGCTTGTGCCAGGCCGGGTTGTCGCGAAATTCCTGGTCCAGTTGCGGGAACGCCTGGTGGTCGGCCCACTGACGTTCGTGGGCGGCGGCCTGACGCACCTCGCTGCTCCACCAACTGGCCAAAAAGATTCCGATCAGGAGTACCCCTGCCAGGCTGAGCTGCCTGCGAAGCCGCCGGCGTTGCTCGCCGGCCTGGGCCGTTTGCCGCGCTCGCTCCCTCCGTTCTTGCTGCAGTAGGATCTGCACCTGCATCTGGTAGGTGGCAACCGCCTCGGCCACTGCTGCCCCATCGGCGAGACGCTCAGCTTTACGCGGCGACAAACAGCAGCGGGCCAGTGCGACTAAGTCCGGATCAGCCCCACAGGCGTCGAGTCGAAGAAACGCCTCATCGACCTCAGATCGCTGAGCCTTTTCCTGAACGCTTCGAAAGCCACCCCGATAAACGGCTTCTCCAGTGAGGATGTGACACAAGATCCCGCCAAGCCCAAACACATCGCTCTGCGCATCCACTTCGGCGACACGTCCTGTCGCCTGCTCAGGGGCCATATAAGCAAAGGTACTCACAGCGCTGCCCGCCTGGGTTTCTCGATGGTTGCCCTCAGCTTGAGCTGGCAAACGCACACAAGCGGTGGTCGTGGTCATTTGGACCGATTCCTCCTCTCGGGAGGAGAAGACCTTGGCCCGTCCCCAGTCCATGACCTGCACCTCGCCAAAACGGCCCACCTTGATATTGGCAGGCTTCAGATCTCGGTGAATCACCCCCCGACGATGGGCATAGCCGATTGCTTGGGCAATCTGCTCAAACACGCTGAGCCAGCGCGGCAACTCCGCGGATGGACTGCTGCGTTTGGCCAGCAAGGCGTCGAGGTCCTGGCCCTGGACGAGCTTCATCGTGAAATACGGTCGCCCATCGGGTAAACGCCCCAGTTCGTACACGGGCACGATCCCCGGGTGTTGCAACTGGCCGCAGATGCGCGCCTCGTTCTGAAAGCGGTCGACGAGTTCGGGGTGGTCGCTCAGCTCCGGCTTCATGATCTTGATGGCCAGTTCCCGGTCGAGGGATTTGTCGCGACCACGGAAAATCACCCCCATCTCCTCCTGGGCCAGCTCGTCTTCGAGCAGGTAGCAAGGCGGCGCCTTCCTCTGAACAAGGCCTTGGGGCAGATCGGCGGCGAACTGCTCTGGTTGGTGGGGAGAGGATTGGGTGATCTCGCGATCGGGAGCAGACTTCTTGGCCCTTGGAGCGCTCGGTTCGGGCTCGCCAGAAGGCTGCCCGTCGCCTTGGACCGGGTACAGGGGGACTTCGGTCTGGGGGGTGTTTGGGTCGTCGCTTGGGGGCATCGCGAGTCCTCCAGAACCGACGGATAACCTGTTCGCCATGGCAGCGATAGCCATGCAGTGCCAAGGTGATCGAACAGCGTGTGCTTGCCCACGATGAACAAGCGGACTGCCTCTTACCTGGTGGCGAACCGTATGGGATTCCAGGTGTTTGACGTGGTCGTTGCAAGAGTGTCCAAAAGTCCCTGCATAACCGTACTGCACAAGGCTGGGAAAGCAAGTCGAACCCTGCCACCGACCTGGGAACGGCGGAGGGCTTGGTGAGGACGGGTGGGGCCAGCACGCCTGAGCAGCAACGGGGTACGCTTTTGGAAGAGGCTGCGAAGAAGGGCCAGACGCCTCAAGTCGGCTTGGCTTTGTGGCCGCGAGTGGCTCGACAACGTTCGCTGCAGTAACGGACCTGGTCCCAGACTTTGGACCACTTTTTCCGCCAGCAAAACCGACGACCACAGACAGCACAGTTCTTGGTCGGCAAATCCGCCTTGGCCGGGCGCCTGGCCATGCGTTAATTCCTATTCATTTGTGAAAGCGTTTGGAAGAGTTTGGAGTGTAGCCCAGCACTTCTCGGGCTACCTTGTTCCAATAGCGGCTAAAGCGACGAGGTTCTTCGGGATACAGGGCAAGCTGTGACCGGGGATAGACATGGACCGGCATCTCGCGCTCGAGTTGGCCGGCGATTTGCCGCACAAACGGGTTGGCGTGATCGGTCAGTGCCAGTTCCGAGCAGCCATGAAGCTGGCAAAAGTCACGGATCTCATCGAAGGTATTCCCGAGTCGTACTTCTTTGATGGGATGAGTGATCGTCTCGAACAACTCACACACCCCATCAAAGACGAAGCGTAGGCGATGAAAGGCCAGCGGCTCTTCGCGTAGGCTGGGTTCATCAAACACAAACACCACCGCGGCATCCGGATGCGTCCGCAGAGCGACATCCTCTGGACTGAGAGCCGCGTCATGAATCCACACACAGGTTCGGCTCATCACGCGGTCCTCAATGCAAACGGTTGTGGGAACTTAATGGAGCCTCGCGGCGTGTAAATAACTCGATCTCCAAAACCTCATATGGTTTTTGGAAAGGACAGCGGACTTGACATGTGTCACACCACTTGCCGTTGGAGTAGCGAGCGATGTTGCCTCGGTTCATGAAGTATGGCTTGGCCGCGAAGGTACTTTCCACCCACTGCCAGGACGCGGTGTTGGAGGCCCAATCGCCATCGAGCAGAAATTGGCGGAACAGGCGGGCGCCGGCTTTCCAGCTGAGGCCGCGAAAGTGGGTGAAGTAGGCCGCGAACCAGAGACGTTCGTGGTTATGGAGATACCCTTCGGAGAACAATTCCTCCAAGATGCCATCCATACAAGGCAGTCCGGTGCGTCCGCTGGCGATGTCGTGTGGCAAGAAGTCCTCGCGACGGACGGCATGCTTGGGTTCTTCGAGGTTGTCCAGCAAGGCCGTGCCATAGTAATCGAGCACTTTGTCGAAAAAGTCTCGCCAGGCCAGCTGCCGGAGGAACTCCTCGATCAAGGCCGGCTGCCCGCCAAAACGCTCCTTGATGGCATCGCGCACCTCGGTGATCGACAGCATCCCGTGGCGAAGATAGGGCGACAAACGCGACACAGGAGCATCCAGATAGTTGCGAGTTTTGCCATACTGGCTGGGATCATAGTTCGCCAGCTGTTTCTGAGCGGCACGGTGTCCCCCGGGGAGGGAAGCGGCTTGCGGTTCGCCGACCGTCAAGCCGGCGAATTGTTCGGCCAGATACTGGTCACGCTGCTGCGGCGTCTTTGTGGTTTGCCAATCGAGTTTCATCCATTCCATCCAAGTCGCGGTGTCCAAGAACTCAGCTGGCTGATTAGTAGGTGTGCCGGAGGGGGTTCAGACAAGGGAGACAGTTTGAAGCGGGTTGTGTCAGCTATACCTACCCTGCAGGGTCTACCGATCTCAGCGAAACCACCAGAAACAAGAAATAGGCATGATGGACCTGGGGGAGAGATGAAACTAATAGGGAAATTGGTTCAATTGAGCTACCTCTAGGGGCAGATAGCCGTTTCACTACAGCTGTTGCCGTTGTTTCGGCCGGTCTTAACCGGCACCGAATCCCTTCCTTACCATCCGGACACAGGAGTTTGTCGCGTATGCGTTCACAAACTAGGATTGAGCTGCGCGCCGAGCGGCTCGAAAATCGTTGGACTCCAGCTACCGCCCGCGTTCTTGGCTCCACCCTATTCATTGCCAACCCAGATGGGTTGTTAACGCTCACCTTTCAGACTTCCGATAGTGTCCTCATTAACGACAATAGCCTCAATGTCACCCTGCCAGCTGGCAACATCTTCTTGATCGGAACCGGGCCTGGGGATGAAATCGCCATCGACACCAATGGCAATGACTTTGCCGGCGAAATGTTCTTAAATCTGCGTGGCGGTGCGGACTCGATTAGTATCGGTGGTGCGGGCAGCCTGGCCGGCAACCTGACGGTGCAAGCGGGTGATGGCAGCGATACCATCGCCATTGCCAACACCGGGGACTTGGAGGTCCTGGGCAATATCAGCGTGCTGGCCGGTCGTGGCAACGACGTCATCAGTCTCGGAGAGGGGGGCGCGAATGTCTTCCGCGGTGATGTCAGCATCCTGGGCGGGAACACAGTGACCTTGGGCGACACCGGAACGAATACGGACGCGATTTTGGGCAATCTGAGCGTCCAATCCCTCCGCGAAGCCGGGGCGATCTCGGTGACGCTCGAGAGCGGGCTGACCACCGAAGGGAATGTGAATCTGAGCACGGGTGGGGGAGCGGATACGATTACCCTGGCCAGCCTTGATGGGACCGGCACCGCCTTTGCCGGGAACCTATCCATCGAGACCGGCAGTCGTGAGGATCTGATCCAGGCCGATCCGACCGGGCCGCAGACCTTTGCGGGCAATCTCCGGGTTCAGGCCGGAGACGGCGATGACAGCTTTACGATCAACGATCAGGCCGTGGTGGGTGGTGATGCCCTGCTCGATCTTGGCGGCGGGACGAACGCTCTGGAGCTCGGGGCGGGTGGAGCGCCGGTGACCTTCGATGCGACCCTCACCATTCGTACTGGGGCGGGCGATGATGTGTTTGATAAGGCCACTTCGAGTGTGAGCTTCACGGTCGGTGACACCCTGACGCTCGATCTGGGTGATGGTGACAATATGTTCATCCCTGGGGCGGGCACCGGCCCGATCGGCAACCTAGTGGTCCGAGCGGGCTCCGGGGACGACACGATCACCATCGCTGAGGCTGGCATCACCGTGGGTGAGGCCGATGTTCGTCTGGGCGATGGGGCCAACGCCATCTCCTTTGGGGTGACCACCGGTGGCGGGGCGATCACCGGGGACCTGTCGATTGATTTGGGCAACGGCGGGAACACCATCTCGGTGTTCAACAGTGTGTTTGGTGACTTCCGACTCAACAGCGGCAACGGTGCCGACCAGGTCACCCTGGGCAGTACGGTCGGTGGAGAATTTTATAACCTGGCATTCGACCTGGAGGGGGGCGACGATACCGTGACCCTGTCGATCTCGCAGGTGCAACTCACCGGTGTGCTCGATGGCGGCTCGGGGACCAACACGTTGGCGAATTCGGTCGCGGCCATCATCTTACCACCGTTTACCATTACGGATTTTATTGAGTCATAACGTCGCAAGCGGAACCAGCCGGGTCCGCACATGGTCTGGCCGGGGTGCGTAGGGGCTGCCACACGGTTGGACCATGGCGTTTCCCTTGGCTGGTGGCTCGGGGGCGCTTATAATCGCTCCATTCGAGCATCGTTGAGGACGCGACCATGACCTATCGGCGGGTGCTACTGAAACTCAGTGGCGATGGCTTCGGGCATAATGGTAGGGGGGGGATCAGTATTGATCGCACCTTGCATCTGGCCCAGCAGATCAAGCGCGTTGCTGAGCAAAAGGTTGAGCTCGCTGTCGTCGTCGGTGGTGGCAACATCCTGCGTGGCTCGCATTTCTCGGTCAACAATCAGGTGATCAAGGGGACCACGGCCGATTACATGGGCATGCTGGCGACCGTGCTCAATGGCATGGCACTCCAAGAGGCTCTGGAGTCGATGCAGTGCGAGACCCGGCTGCAAACGGCTTGGCGGATGGAGAATGTGGCCGAGCTCTACATCCGACGTCGTGCACTTCGCCATTTGGAAAAGGGACGGATTGTCATTCTGGCGGGAGGGACTGGCAACCCGGGTGTGACGACCGATACCACCGCGGCCATGCGCGCTTGGGAGCTGGATGCCGAGATTGTGCTCAAAGCGACCCGGGTTGACGGCATTTACAGTGATGATCCTGAGAAGAACCCGCATGCGGTGCGTTATGAACAGTTGACCTTCGACCAGGTTTTAAAGGACAATCTGCGGGTGATGGACATGCAAGCGTTCATCACTTGTCGCGAACACAACCTGCCAATCCTCGTGTTTGACTACACCAAGGATGGTGCGATTGAGAAGGCCGTCCTGGGCGAGCCGATTGGGACACTGGTAAAAAATCGTGGTGGCTGACACCAGGGAGCACCAACAAGGGGTTTGCCGATGACCAGCGAGGAAATCTTGCTCGATTGCGAAGAGCGCATGGAAAAAGCGGTCGATGTTTTTCGCGAGGAACTCAAGGGGCTGCGGACCGGCCGGGCCACTCCCGCATTACTCGATTCGGTGCGGGTGGAGTACTACGGTTCGCCCACCCCGATCAAGCAGATCGCCACCGTGTCCACGCCCGACGCCCAACAACTCATGATCAAGCCGTTCAGCCCTGGCGACCTCAAGGAGATTGAAAAGGCGATCCGGAACAGTGACCTTGGCCTCGCCCCGAACAACGACGGCAAGGTGATCCGGTTGCAGATCCCTGCAATGTCCGGTGACCAACGCAACAAGCTGGTGCAGCGGATCAAAAAGTTGGCCGAAGAATCGAAGGTCTCTTGCCGCAATATTCGCCGTGATGCGAATAAGCACTTCGATCAGTCCGAGAAAGACAAGCTCATGACCGAGGATGAGCGTGACAGCGGAAAAGATGATGTCCAGAGCCTGCTCAAGCGGATCGAAGCTGAGATCGATGAGCTGGCCGAGAAGAAGTCCAAGGAAGTGATGGAAGACTGACCTGTTGTGGCCAAAAGCGAACCAACCAGGCGTCCTGCCAAGCGACGCCTGGTTTCGCTGGGTTTAGCGATCCTGATCCTGACGACGACGCGGCTGACGCTCGATGGTAAACGGCTTGCCAGTCAATTCTTTCCACGCCGTTTTCTGCTCGGAGGTCAACAGATCCATGGCCTCGGTCTTGGCTTCGGTCCTCAGCGCCTCGGACTTTTTGCGGAGGTCGGCGAAGGCATTCCGATCGCCGCCACGTCCGCCGCCACGTAAACTCTGCATAAGTTCGCGAACATCGGCTTGGGTATCCTCGCGAATTTGCTTGAGCTTCTCAGTCTGGTCGTCTGAGAGCTTCAGCGCTGCTTGCATTTCCTTGCTATTGCCATACCCGAGGATGCCGATCTGTTGGAAGTTAATCTGCTTCAGCCGCTTCATCTGGTCGGGCTTCAGGATTTTCTCGACCTGGCTCATCACCTTTGTGTTGGTCTCTTGCATGAGTTCCTGGAGCTTCTCACGCATCTCTTCACGCGGAGTTCCTTGCAACTGACTGAAGGCTTCCCGCATCGAATTCCGCATCGCCTGCTGCATTTCTCCCATGCTAGCTAGCTGGCCATCGTCCAGGCCCAATTCTTTCTGGACGCTGGGATTGCTCAGCAGCGCCGCGGGGCCGCTCATGCCGCGACCGGCTTGGAAGAAGCCACCCCGACCGCCGAGACCACGCTGCCCACGCTGCCCACGCTGCGGTCGCTGAGCCGACACTTCCGCCACCGAAGCCAGCAGCAACCCTGCCACCATCGCCACCAACATGCACTTCCGCATTGGAGATCCTCGTTTGTTCGAATGTGATCCACGAAATGGCAACCGCCAGATCTTCCAACCCCGAGGCGCCAGAAAAGTTTCGAGAATTTTGCTCACTCGCTCAACGGCGGGGTGGTCTGCGCGGGGTGCTCGACCAGAGTGCCATTCTTGGAGGGGCCCGGATAAGGTGGCTCGAGCAGGGCACGCCGGGCGCTTTCGCTCAAAGGAAATTGACGTTCGCTCAACAGATGCAGCAGTTCGCGGCCTTCCAGGACTTCGGTTTCCATCAACTTGCTGGCGACCAGTTCGAGCGTTTCCCGCTGGCTGGCCAAGAGGTGTTGTACGGTGTCGAGGTTTTCTTGAATAATCCGGCGGATTTCTAGATCAATTTCGCGGGCACTCTCGGGACTGAGGCTCGCGTTGCTCGGGTTCGCTTGACGGCTGCCCAAAAACGCCAGCCCCTCGGGATCGCGATGGAAGATCCGACCAAGTCGCGACATGCCAAACTCGGTAACCATCTGCTGGGCGATCTGGTTGGCACGCATCAGATCATTCGATGCTCCGGTGGATATTTCCGAGAAAATCAGTTCCTCGGCGAGCGTACCGCCCAGTAAGACTTTGATATTCCCCTCCAGCTCGGAGCGGGTCAGTAACATGCGATCGCTTTCCGGTCGCTGGAGCACATATCCACCAACGCCGACACCACGCGGGATAATCGAAATTTTATGCACCGGATCACTGTTGGGCACGGTACAAGCGACCAAGGCATGCCCGGACTCATGGATGGCCACGCGATGCTTCTCTTCGGGCCGCATGATCCGCGACTTGCGTTGCAATCCGACAGCGCCGCGTTCAATCGCCTCATCAAAGTCGGACATGTTCACTTCGGACTTGCCATGCCTTGCGGCCAGCAAGGCCGCTTCATTGACGAGATTCGCCAGATCTGCTCCGACCGAGCCGGGCGTCAACGCCGCCACCCGGCGCAGATCGACATCCTCGGCGAACTTGACCGACTTGGCGTGCACTTGCAAAATCGCCTCCCGCCCTTCGACATCGGGCCGATCGACCACGACGGTGCGGTCAAAGCGACCTGGGCGGAGTAAGGCCTGGTCGAGGATCTCGGGTCGGTTCGTCGCGGCCATGATGATGACGCCGCGGTTCGCGTCAAAGCCGTCCATCTCGACCAGTAACTGGTTGAGGGTCTGCTCCCGCTCTTCATGGCTGGCGATGGCGTTCCCGGTACGACTGCGGCCCAGGGCATCGAGCTCGTCGATAAAAATGATGCACGGAGCGCGGCTGGTGGCATCGCGAAACAGGTCGCGAACCCGCGAGGCACCGACCCCGGCAAACAATTCGACAAAATCACTTCCGGAAATACTGAAAAACGGCACCTCGGCCTCACCGGCCACTGCCCGCGCCAAGAGGGTCTTGCCGGTTCCGGGTGGCCCGACCAAGAGCACTCCCTTGGGGATGCGACCGCCGAGCAACTGATATTTTTCCGGCTTTTTGAGAAAATCGACCACCTCGCGAAGTTCGTCCTTGGCCTCATCAATGCCGGCAACATCACTGAAAGTGACTTGCCCGGTCTTTTCGACATAGACCTTGTGCCGGCTGCGTCCAACACTAAACGGCCCCCCACTGCCGCCGACCATAAAGCGGAAGGCGACAAACATCACCCCAAGCATCAAAATGGTCAAAAACAGATAAAATAGAAGGGTCATGAATGGGCCTTCGGCCCGTTCGGCCTCATAATCGCTCCCCAAACGCGTATCGAGCAAGGTCTGCAGGTTCTCGTCCCGCTCCAGCCCAACCCGATCGGTCTCCCAAAAGACGCGGCGTTGATGCCGGCCGTCAACGAAGTGGTAGCGGCTGGCCAGTTTACTATCCGGTTCCGCTGCCCGCACCTCCTCGGGTAGGCCACTGATCCGGTCACGGGTCACTAGGCCACCGACGATGGCATTGGGACCAACCTGGACATCGCGAAAGGCTACTCCCGGCGCCTGGAGGATCTGCTTGAACTGCCCATAGCGCAGTTGCTGACGCGCGGGTTCACGCGTGTACATAAACAGGATCACCAATAGCAGAACTGCCAAAGGCAGCCAGTTCAGGCTGGAAAGCCGCGACCGGCTGCGCGGCTCGGAAGAGCGTTTTTGCATGGAGAGATCGACCGTTGGAGAAAGCAAACGATATCGGCGAGGCAGTTTATTCTACGGCACCAATCTAGAGGGAAGCCATGCCCGACACAACTAACTGCCGCGGTTGGGGCGACGGAGGTTGGTTTCGGCAAACAGTTTCCGCCACTGCGCAATGGCAGCCTGACGCTCTTCGGCTGAGCCCGCTGGGTCATACATGATCCCTTTCCCCTGAGGCAACAGGCGGAGCAAATGCCACTGGGCCAACACGCGTAGGGCCATGCGCTCGGCGGCTAGCAAGTCGATCAACGTCTCATAGGTCGCATCCCGGACCAGATCCATGGCATCGAACGGGTAGAGCAAACGCAGCAGTGTCGTCGCCTGCGGACGGGAGAAGCCTGTCTGCTGGACTGCTTGAAACAGTCGAGTATCCTGACCGGGCTCCCGGCCGATCCAATGTAGCAGAGCGTTGACTGCGGCCGTGCGCAGGTCGGCATGCCGAGGATTCTCCAGGGCCTGAATCACCAAAGGGAGTTGATCCACTGCGGCGGTCAATACCACCCCGACCCGGCGTTCGGCGGCCTGATCCGAACGAATCATGCGTTTTAGACTGGGTTCTAGCCGCGAGTTTTCTAGCTGTTTACCGAGTTTTTGCAGTGCTGCCCGGAGCCCGGGCTGTACCTCGGCAGACTCGGCATTGGGTTCCGCCCAGTCGGGTAAGCGCTGTAGGCGACGCGGCGACGCATCAGCCCCAAGCACGCTATCCCAATGAAAGTACGCAGGACCTGGGGGTGGTAGCATGGCAAAAGCGAGCCGATCAGTCTCGACGGTCACCGTTCCTTGCGTGACTAACAAGACCATCTCCGTGGCGGGCACCTGATCCGGATTGGGGGTTTCTTGAAAGCGTACCCCCTGCTGCCAGCGGCCATACAGTTCTAGCACCACCCGACTACCCGGCTCGGTCAAATTGATGTCCCAGACATAGCGGTCATACTTGCCGGGCTGCCGGGTGGGCTTATAGCCAAAGCGGACTTTCACCAGCGCCCCGCCACGAGGCTGATGATTGCTCAGTTCGATGCGTCCACGTTCCATGTCCACCACCAGATCGGCCTTGGGGTCGCGTTGCCCGGGCACTTGCAGCCGAACCGCGGTCTCCAGAATGGGTAGGGGGGACACATCGCCCAGATCGACCGCCAAGTTAAGCCGCACGGCTCGATTGGCGGATTCCAGTAAGCCACTGGGGACGCCGATGAGCAGGGCCCGTGGCGGAATGTTGGCACCTCGCTGCGCAATTTCAAAGTCCGTGCCTCGGTCTGGCTGTAAGAGAAGGGCTCCACCCCCGATAAAGCGCGCGACGGGTTCCTGAGCGGCGGCCGAGGAGCTCAGCCCAAAGAAGATTGCGAGTGTCTGTCCAAGCAGGATTGCCTTGCCCATGCCATGCGCTTGCATTGCTCACTCCCGTGCCGCAGAGATGTCGAGAAGCTCGGAATCGCCTGAATTAGTCTAGGGAAATCGGGAGGCCTGGGGGATGGGTGGTTGGCGGACCTACTCCCCCGTCGATTCATCGCCTACAATTGCCCTATGCGTGTGGTCATTCAGCGGGTTTCCGAAGCGCGTGTGCGCGTCGATGGCAACGTGGTCGGAGAGGTCGGCGTCGGCTTTCTGGTTCTCTTGGGCATTCGGCAGGGGGACTCGCGGGAGGGGGTTCGCTGGCTGGTCGATAAGGTAACAGGGCTCCGCGTCTTTCCCGATGATGCCGGCAAAATGAACCGCACACTCGAAGATGTTCAGGGCGGCGTGCTTCTCATCAGCCAGTTCACCCTGTATGGCGATTGCCGCAAGGGACGTCGTCCGAGTTTTATCGAGGCCGCGCCCTCAGAGGAAGCAATCCCCCTTTACGAGGCATTTACCCAGGCTCTGCGTGACCGGGGCATCCCAACCGCCACCGGTATCTTCGGCGCGGACATGCAGGTGGAACTGATCAACGCCGGCCCGGTGACCCTAATCTTGGATTCTCCCAACCCCTGAGTACTTATGCGGATCACCGGAATTACGGCTCAGCGGCTCGATGGTTCGGATCCGAACGACTGGCTGGCAGTCATCGTTCGAACCGATACGCCTCACCTGGGTATTGGCTTGACCCAGGCGGTGGGCTCAACCACTGCAGCGACGCTGGCCTTGCTGCAGGATGTCCTGGTCCCCGCGCTGATCGATACTGACCCGCTTGCCTATGCCGAGCGCTGGCATGCCATGCGGCAACACACTGCCAAAATCGGTTGGGAGGGGCTGCTGGCGCGGGCGTATGCGGCGATCGATTTGGCCTGCTGGGATTTGCTGGGCAAGCAGGCCAATCTACCGGTCAGTCGGTTGCTTGGAGGCACGCCGCGAAGCTTGCCGATTTACCTGGCGGCCCGGTCGGTCCAGGAACTGGATGCGGCTGGCACCGAACTGAACCTCCGCGATCAGCCCCCGGGAGTCCTGGTGCAGCTCCAGACTGCCGCACTGGAAGGGGATCTCCATCAGCTCCATGCCTGGGCCGAGGGGCCGGGGGCTGGCGTGAGGTTGGGACTGGAACTGGACCAGCCGGTCGATCTCGACACGGCTCTGGCCATCGGGCAGTTTGTGGAGGAAGAGGTGGAACTCGATTGGCTGGCCGAGCCTCTGAACGTCCGGGATTCGGCCGGCTATCGCCGCCTGCATGAGCGGCTTGATTTACCGTTGGCGTTGCACAGCCTGGCTACGCCTGAAGCAGCTTTGGACTGGCTGAACACGGGGACGATCCGCTGGTTGCGGCCCGATCTTTTCCAGCTAGGCGGGATCACCCCGCTGATGCAATTAACTCGGCTGGCGGCCCTGCATCATGCCGAAGTCTTACCGACCGGGCCGGTCGAGGTGCTTGCCGCGGTGGCCTGTGGGCTGCCTGGAGTACGCGCGGTCGAATTTTCGTCGCTTCCGAAAGGGATCCTCCAGGACGCTGCTCGACGGACCGGCAACCTGTGCCACCCTTGCTCAGAACCCGGTCTGGGGCTGCGGCTGGTCTGAGGCGACTGGAGCCGGGCTGGTTTCGACGGACATGGGCCGTGCGACCATCTGGGCGATGCCCCAGCCGAGGACAATCGCGGTCAGGACTAGTCCACCGCCGGCACTGAGCATCACCAGATCGCGGCGATCCAATTCGAGCAGGCTCCGATCGGAGCGGGGCAAATCGCGGGTTGGTACCAGCTCGACATCGTATGCGTTGGGATCAATCTCTGCCGAACTTCCAGGACGGGCTTTGCCGCCCTTGCGGGTCAAAGCCGCCTGCTCTTTGGAACCGGTTTTGGCGGGTTTCTTCTCAGGTTGCATTGCCCTCTCCCGAAGGAACCAGACGGGACCAATCATCTGTTTAGCATACCATGCACTTGGACAAAGGGTTCCCCTTGCCACCAGCCGTGGTTGTTCGTAGGAGGGTAGACCGGTTAACTCAGCAAGTAGCCTCCCTTGACGGAGTCAAGCTTGGCCAACTACGATAGCCACGCATAGTGTACCGGGCTGGAGACTTCCCGAGGCATCTGATGTATCAGCATCCATTCCAACGCCACAAGACCCGCGAGGTTCAGGTGGGTGATAAGGTGTTCGGCGGCAATAACCCGATCTGGGTGCAGTCGATGACCACCACCGATACCTTCGAATTAGAGGCAACGGTGGAGCAAATTCACCGTCTAGAAGCCGCCGGCTGTGAGCTGGTGCGGGTCACCGTGCCCAAGCCTGAGGATGCAGCCATCCTCACGGGACTCCGCAAACGGATCTCGATTCCGCTCATCTGTGACATCCACTTCGACTACAAGATGGCCCTGGCCGCCCTCGACCACCCGGTCGACAAGATCCGCATCAACCCGGGCAACATCGGCAGCCATGACCGCTTCCGGCAGGTGGTCCGCAAAGCTAAAGATCGCGGCATCCCCATGCGGATCGGCGTCAACGCCGGCAGCTTGGAGAAAGACCTGGTCGAGAAGTATGGCTTCCCCTGCCCGCCGGCGATGGTGGAGAGTGCCCTGCGCTACATCGAGATTGCCGAGGCCGAGGGCTACCATCAAATCATCGTCTCACTCAAGTCCAGTGATGTGATGACCGCGGTTGAGTCCTACCGCCTCTATGCGAAGCAAGCCGACTACCCGACGCACATTGGCATCACCGAGGCCGGGAAGCCGCCCTATGCGATTACCAAGTCGGCAGCCGGTCTAGCGCCGATCCTCCTGGATGGCATCGGCGACACCATTCGCATTAGTCTGCTGGGTGATCCGGTCCCCGAGATCCAAGCTGCCTTCGACATCCTGCAGGCAACCGGCCGCCGGGTGAATAAGCCGGAGTTGATTGCCTGCCCGACCTGCGGTCGCTTGGCCATTGACCTGGAGAAGATCATCGCCGAGCTGGAGGGCCGGCTGGCCGGCCGCAAGACCCCGGTCAAGATTAGCGTGCTCGGCTGCGTCGTCAACGGTCCTGGTGAGGCACGCGAAGCGGACATTGGCATTGCTGCGGGCAATGGCAAGGGCGTGATCTTCCGCAACGGGGAGATTGTGCGCCATGTGCTTGAAGCAGAGATGGTGGATGCCTTGATCGAGGAGATCGATCGCTATGAACGGGAGCAGGCGGAGGGGAAAAAGCCCGAATCGAATGGCCGGCAGCGGCTGCCAGTCGTAGCAGGGTAAGCGAAATTGGACGGTCGAAGAAAGAAGACCTCGAATGCAAGTTCGAGATCTTCGCACATTAGCACTGGATTTCGTTATTCCATCGGCGGCAGCATCACAGCGTCGATGACGTGGATGACACCGTTGGAACATTCGACGTCGGGCTTGACCACGGTGGCGCCGTCGACCATCACCTTACCGTCTTCGACCTTGATGCTGAGCTTCTTGCCGTTGACGGTGTCCGCTTCCTTGAGCTTGACCACGTCCTCAGCCATCACCTTGCCGGGCACGACGTGATAGGTCAGGATGGCGGTCAACTTTTCTTTGTTTTCCGGCTTGAGCAGGTCCGCCACGGTGCCCTCAGGCAGCTTCCCGAAAGCCTCATCGGTGGGGGCGAACACCGTGAAGGGGCCGTCACCCTTGAGGGTTTCCACCAGGCCGGCTTCCGTGACTGCCTTCGCCAAAGTACCAAATTGGCCTGCGGCAACCGCGGTGTCGATAATGTCCTTCTCGGCCATGGCTTGCTCGGGTTCACCCTTGGGTGTCGCCTTGCCCATGCCATTTTCCATGTCGCCGTTCTTGTCCTTGGATTCGCCGTTCTTCTTGTCCTTGGTGTCCGCAGGGCAACCAGTCAGGCCCAGGATTGCAACCAGGGCCAAGCTGAGCATCAGCTTGTTCATCATCGTCGGTGCACCTCATGTCAGTGTGTAGTTCAGGACGCGGTTACAACCGTGTCCGATTCCCACGCCTTGATGATATATAGGCGGGTTGTCGAGCTGTCCACCGGCGCAGACTGCGTCGGCAACAATCACGTTTACCGAAAATAGTGGTTGGGGCGTTTGTGCAAGCGGGATCGTCCGGGCGATGGTGTGTGAGGAGGGAGAATGTCGGGTTGGTGAACTCGCCTCGCGAGAGCCCATGAGACTGGTCCAGCCTCCTCAAGCCAGGATCGGCGTGACCACCTCACCGTGGACGTCGGTGAGCCGCATGTCGCGGGCGCTGAAGCGAAAGGTCAGCTGCTTGTGGTCCATACCCAAGAGGTGCAGCATGGTGGCGTGCAAATCGTGGATGGTCACCTTGTCAGCGATGGCGTGGTAGCCGTAGTCATCAGTGGCACCGTGGATGGTGCCACCCTGGATGCCACCGCCGGCCAACCACATCGAGAAGCCAAACGGGTTGTGATCGCGGCCGTTGGTTCCCTGGGCCATCGGGGTGCGGCCAAACTCACCGCCCCAGATGACCAGGGTTTCGTGGAGCAGGCCGCGGGCCTTGAGGTCGGTTAAGAGACCCGCGATGGGCCGATCGACGGCTCGGGCGTTGTCTTCGTGGCCCTTCTTAAGGTTGCCGTGCTGGTCCCAGCGGTCGTGGCCGACGGCCGGACAGAGCAGCTCGACGAAGCGGACGCCGCGTTCTACCAGTCGACGGGCAATGAGGCACTGGCGGCCAAAGATTTCTGTATGCTTTTCGTCGAGGCCGTAGAGTAGCCGGGTTGCTCGGGATTCCTGGTTCAGGTTCATCAACTCCGGCACCGCGGTCTGCATGCGGAATGCCAGCTCGTAGTTGGCGATGGCCGACTCCAACTGGTCCTCGCGACCAACCTGGTCGAGGATGCCATGGTCGAGCTGACGCATTAGGGACAGCTTGTCCTGCTGGACCTGGGGGTTGCGTTCGCTGGGCTCAAGGTCGGCGACCGGCATCGGGCCGTGCTGGAACATCGAGCCCTGATACGAGGCAGGCAAGAAGCCACTGCCGAAACAATCGAGGCCGCCGGGCGGGATCATGCCGCTGCCGAGGACGACAAAGCCGGGCAGGTTGTGGCTTTCCGAGCCGAGGCCGTAGGTGACCCAAGCACCCATGCTGGGGCGGCCTTGCTGGCCGTTACCGGTGTGCAGGAAGTAGTTGGCGTTCGTGTGCTCGGAGAAGTTGGCCACCATCGAGCGGATGATGGCCAGTTCGTCGACGTGGCGGGCGATGTGCGGGAACAGGGCGCTGACTGGGATGCCGCTCTCGCCGTAGCGGCGAAACTTCCAGGGCGAACGTAGCACCTTGCCAACGTTGTTGAACTGGGTAGGTTCGACCTTGGTCTGGATCGGCTGGCCGTGTTCGCGGTCGAGGCGGGGCTTGGGGTCGAAGGTGTCGACCTGGCTGGGCCCGCCGTCCATAAACAGGAAGATCACGCTCTTGGTCTTGGCCGGGTAGTGCGGGGCCACCGGGGCCAGTGGGTCGATCGGCCGCGCGCGGTTGGCGACGGCGGCCTCATCGCCGAGCAAACTGGCCAGGGCGACTGCGCCGAACCCGTTGGCACAACGGGCCAGCATCTGGCGGCGAGTCAGTGGGCGAGGCACGAAGCGTTGGCAGTGCATACGGGACTCCAGCCAATCAACGCAGATAGATAAATTCCTTGACATTCACCAGCACGTGGGCCAGGTCGGCCCAGGCCTGGGGGTGATCCGGCCGGCCATAGCGTTTTTGCTGCGCGGCCAGGAACGCCTGTGCTTGCCGCAGCTCGTTTTCGGTGGGCGGGCGGCTGTAGGCGGCCTCGATCATGGCCTGGATCCGTTCCTCCGCCGATCGGGCCGGGCCGGCCAGGACGCGCTCGGCCCAGCGCTGACACTGGTCGAGCACGAACGGGTTGTTCAACATGGCCAGGGCCTGAGCTGGGACGTTGGAGACGCTGCGCTTCCCGATGGCGGTGAATGGGGTGGGGTAGTCGAAGGCCAAAAACAGCGGGTTGAGGAAGTTGCGTCGTACATTGAGGTAGAGGCTGCGGCGACCGTCGCCGTCTAAGGGCCCCGACCGAGGGCGACCGCGGCCGACCATAAACTCGGTCAGGTGGGGCAACGGTCCGCGACCCTCCATCTGCCGGGTCAGCTGGCCGCTGACGGCCAGGATGGTATCTCGGATCGCTTCCGCCTCCAACCGACGCACGGGCCGGTAGTGCCAGAGTCGGTTGATCGGGTCGCCAGCCAGGGAAGCCTTGACCGGGGTCGAGGCCAGGCCGTAGACTCGTGACAGTACAATGTCGCGATGCAATTCTTTGAGCGACCAACCGTTCATTTGCAGGCGGTTGGCTAGGTAGTCGAGCAGGTTGGGATGGGTCGGCGGCTGACCCTGGACGCCAAAGTCATCCGGGGTGCGGACCAGGCCTGCACCGAAATGGTGGTGCCACAGGCGGTTGACAATCACCCGAGCGACCAAGGTGTTATCCGGACCTACCAGGTTACGGGCCAGTTCCAGCCGGCCGCTGCCTCGGATCGGGGCCGGCGCATTCTCGACGAAGACCTCGAGATAGCGTCGTGGGACCGGGTCGCCGAGGTTCTTATGGTTCCCACGGATGTGCACGCGTTCACGTTCCGGAGTGCCATCGGCCATGGCCAGGGCGCGGGTGGGGGTCGGCAACGCTTTGCGGATCTGCAGCCAGGCGGCGAACTGCTGGTGCCAGTTGGCCAGGCCGTCGAGTGGTTCGCAGGCTTTGACCAGGCTAGTAAGAATGGCGGCATCCTCGGCTGAGCGGCAACGGCCGGCCCGGGCATCGGCGAGCAACCTGCGAAGTTGGGCACGTAGTTTGTTCGCGGCATGCCCGGTGCTGGTAATACGGTGGTCGGCGAGGAAGCCGGCCAGCCAGGCGCTCGGTGGTGGCGGGGCGGGGTTGCGGAGGTTACTGGCGACGACCTGGTCCAGAGCCAGGAAGCCAGGGCCTTCGTCCTTGCACTCGATGTAGGCCATGTGGCCGCGCCACATCGACACATCCATGGCGACCCAGCGGAACTCGTTGCCATGGTTGATGCCCTTGGTCAGGCCGCCATAGATCGGGTTCCGGATCAGCTGGAAGCCATCAATGATCAGGTTGATCTTTGCCTTTTTGCCAGCAACGCGGTACCACAGATAGTCCTTTTCGAGTCGGAAGGTCGGGCTGCGTAGCACCCCCTGCAGTTCGAGGGCGATGCGGCCGCTGTCGGCCACATAGGGCGCGGCAAAGCCGCTTACCGGTCGACTTGCGTTCTGGTCCAGGATCGGGTTCAGGGTCGCGGTCGGCCGCTGCCAGGCCCAGCCGGTGACAAACCAGTCAGCAAAGTCTTCGTCCGCGAAGTCCACCAGGGTAGTCGCTTGGGCATGCCAGTTTCGATGGGCTGCACTCGCTCGTTCTTGGGGCAGGCGGACGCTCGCTTTGCGGTTGGCGTAGCTGCCGGAATCGCTCAGGCTGAGCAGATGGATCAACGTGGGCGACAGATGCTTGGCTTGACGAAGACGCGTCAGCCAGTCGGGTCGGTCAAGCCATGCCTCGACGGCTTTGAGCATCGCGGGGACGGCTTGTTGTTGGAGTTGGGTCTCGGCCTGGGTCACTGCCCGGATCGGCTCACGGAACACGTCAGGGTGATCGAGGAAGGCACGCTGCGACCGCGAGCTTTGCAGGTACCCGGCCAGGGCGTAGTAGTCGCGGGTGCTGATCGGGTCGAATTTATGGTCATGGCAGCGGGCACAGGCCACGGTCAGACCTAGGAAGGCCTTGGAAAACACATCGATCTGGTTATCGACGCGGTCGGCCTCATCCTGGCGGATGTCGACCGGGCTGTGCTTGCCTTCGCTAAGAAACCACGAGCCGGTGGCGACGATTGACTCGTTGAGGCGGCTGGTCGGGTGACGCCGCGGCGTCGTGAGCAGGTCACCGGCAAGGTGTTCGAGGACGAACTGGTCGTAGGGGACATCGGCATTCAGGGCGCGAACGACATAGTCGCGGTAGCGCCAGGCCTCGAAGATCTCGAAGTCGAACTCGTGTCCGCGTGTCTCGGCAAAGCGCGTCAGGTCCAGCCAGTGCCGGCCCCAGCGTTCGCCATAGGCTGGTGAGGCGAGCAATCGGTCGACGACCCGTTCGCGTGCCAGTGGGCTGTCATCGGCCAGGAACGAGGCGATCTCATCGCGGGTTGGCGGTAGCCCCGTCAAGTCGAAGGTAACCCGGCGGAGCCAGCTACGGCGATTGGTGTCCGGTGCCGGGTTCAAGTGCTGAGCTTCGAGCTTGGCCAGGATAAAGCAGTCGATAAGATTGCGTGGCCAGGCGGTTTGCCGAACTGCGGGCGGGCTGAGGTTGCGACGGATCGGCTGGAAGGACCAAAGTTGCTCGGCCCTTTGCTCTAAGGTGATCGTGGATGTGGTTGCCGCGTTGACTGGGGAGTCCCCCTCTGGCCAGGCCGCGCCGTTGCGAACCCAGTGTTCGAGGTTGGCAATCTGGGCCGCGTCTAGCTTGCCCTTGGGAGGCATGCGCAGATCGCTGGTGTAGCGGACCGCCTGAATGAGTCGGCTGGCGTTGGGGTCGCCAGGCACAATGGCTGGACCAGTGTCGCCACCTTTCAACAATCCGACCCGGTGATCAAGGCGTAAGCCCGCCTTCTGATCAGGGCCATGACAGCGAGTACAGTGCTGCACCAAAATTGGGCGAATTTTCTTCTCAAAGAACTCGATCCGGGCATCGCTGGCTTTGGCCGAGACCGGCATCAGGAGACTCAGGGCCAAGCCCGCCAGCGCGACCGCGCCCAGGTGGGAATGCGCGTGCATGGCAACCTCAAATGTCGGTAGGAGGGACTTTGTTGTATTATGCAGACTTTCCCTCCTGGTGCAACCGACGCCCGGGGACGACAGGATGGATCAATTCCGGACGATGGTTACCTTGCCAAAATGCCGTCCGCTCTGCAGATACTCGTAGGCGGCTCGGGCCTCCGTAAAGTCAAAGGCTTGGTCGATCACTGGCTCGAGCCGGTTGACTGCCACCGCCCGGTTCATGTCTTGAAACATCTGCCGGCTGCCGACATAAATCCCCTGGAGGCGAATCCGATTGAATAGCACTGGCAGTGGAGATGGGTTGGCCTCTGCCGCAGGCCCGGTTAGGATGCCGATCAGGCTGACAGTGCCGCTGACCCGTACAGCTCGCAATGAGCGCTCCAGGGTGCCTGCGCCGCCGACTTCGATGACCTGGTCGACGCCGATGTCCTCGGTCAGAGCACGCACCTCGCGATCCCATTCTGGGATGGCTTGATAGTTGATCAGGGCATCGGCTCCTAGCTGGCGGGCCCGGGCTAACTTGTCATCACTGCTGGAGGTGATCATGGCCCTCCCGCCGAACATCTTGACAAACTGCAGGGCAAAGATGGATACGCCGCCGGTGCCTAGCAAGAGTACCGTGTCCCCGGCCTTGAGGCCGTTCAAGGTCAGCGCCTGCCAGGCGGTCAAGGCCGCGCAAGGCAGACAGGCGGCCTGCTCATGGCGGAGGTGTTCGGGGACTTTGACAGCGCCCTTCTGGTGGAGCACGACCCGCTCGGCCAGCACCCCGTCGACTCCCCCGCCGAGAGCGGAAAACATCTGCCGTTCGGTTACCTCTCCATCGATCCAGTCCTGGAAGAAGCAACTGGCGACCTGGTCGCCGGGCTTGAACTCGGTGACCCGGTCGCCGACTGCAATCACTTCCCCAGCTCCATCGGAAAGTGGGATCAGCGGTGGATGCTTCTTGGATTTGTTGTTACGGGCATAGCCGCCGTGGGGCATCGATAGGTCGCGATAATTCAGCGACCAGGCTTTCATCTCGATCAGGATGTCGTCCGGGCCGTGCATCGGTTCGGGGACATCGACAAGTTGCAGTGAGTCCAGGCCGGTAGCGTGTAGGTGGTAGGCCCGCATCAGATCCTCCAGGCGGCCAGGGGAAGGCGAACAGGGCGATTCAGGGTTGCATACGATCGCCCCGAGCAGAGGTTCAACGCCGGTCGGGGTAAGTGATCTTAAGCAGACTGCCGGTCCCGGGCTGAAACTTATTGTCGATGACCCAGGCGTTGCGCAGCAGGACATAGAGCGAGCCGTCCGGGGCAAAGCGCAGATCGACGGGGCGGCGTAGACCACGGGCGAAGGTGGACACGCGTTTGGGCGGGGCGGGATCCATGGCTTTGATCCAGCCTTTGACGAAGTCGGCGAAAAAGTAACGGTGGTTCCAGTCCTCGGGCCAGTTCGCATCCTTGGCGCAAAAGTCTCCGCCATTGATCGAAGATTGCGGGTACCAGTGGATCGGGCCGTGGTAGCGGGCCTCAGCATACTCCTTACGCGGACCATGCTCGACCACGGGCCAGCCATAGTTGGCGCCCGCCTGACCGACATTGATTTCTTCGCATTGCCCTCCGACATCGTTGATCAGCATCAGGCCGTCCGAAGGACGGACGGCAAAAGTAAACGGGTTGCGGCAACCACGGGCCCAAATAGCCTGATACTTGCCGATCGCCTGATCCCGGAACGGGTTGTCGGCGGGGATCGAGCCGTCGGGATTAAGTCGCAGGATCTTGCCGAGGAAGCTGTCGAGCTTTTGCGCTGGGGCACCGGCGGTCTGTTCGCCAATACCGATGTACAGTTTGCGGTCTTTGCCGAAGTGGAGGGCACCTCCTTGATGGCCGGCAGGGACGTTGCCGCCGAGCCGACGCTGGTCATCGCCTTGCCAGAGCAGCACCTCAGTGCCTGCGATCGCCCGGTCGCCTCGCAGGGTGAAGCGGGTTACCCGGTGGTGCGGGTAGGGTTCCTTGGCCACCCAGCAAACATAGATGTACGGCGTTTCGGGAAATTCCGGGTCATGGGTGACCCCAATGACGCCCCGTTCCCAGTAGGCCTCGACTGGGAGAGTCAGCACGGGCTCGGCCAACAGTTGGTCGTTGTTGATGAGCCGCACCGCGCCGGTTTGTTCGCATACGAGCACCCGACCGTCCGGCAGCACTTCTAAGGCGGTGGCGCCTGACAGTCCCGTAGTGACCGTTTGTACCTGAAACCCCACCGGCAGCTGGATCGGTCCGGTGATGCCCGCACCGAACTTGTTCTGGTCGGGCCGCAACTGCTCCAAGTAGGCCACCAGATCGGTAAATTCATCTGGAGAGAGCAGTTGGTGCAGTCCGTCGGGCATCAGGGAGACATCGCTGGTCTTTGCCTCATCGATGTCTGCCCAGGCAATCGTCTGCCTCTTACCCACTGCATCCGCCAGGGTGAGGTGCGTGACGGTCTGCTTCTTGATGATGCCGTGCAGGGTGCGGCCATCCGAGGTGAAGATCGTACTCGCGCGATACCCCTCGACGATTTGTGTGGAGGGGTGCAGTAGCGATTCGATCAGGTGGGGGCGGTCAAACTTGCCGCCGATGGCGTTGAGGTCGGGGCCGGTGTCGCCGCCCTGACCCTGACAGCGGTGGCAGAGGCTGCACTTCGCCTTCTGGGTGTCGACGAAGAGCCGGCGTCCCCGTTTGGCATCGCCTGGATGGGTCAAAGCATACTGCTCGAAGTGGGACAGGGTGGGTTCCCCCGCTGAAGCCAGGCTCAGGCAAAAAACCAGGCCGACCAGCAGGGCTTGCGTGGTGCGAAAAAGGTGCATGGCCAAGCCTCCCACGCGGGACGTGACGGAAAAGAACCCTCTTTTTATATAGTGTGAGGCTGAGTGAAATCGATGCTTTTCTCTCTACCGCTTCTTACTGCATAGCGAAGAAGCAGAAGCGCTTGCGGTGCGGAAGCGACAGAGGCGATTGCAATGCGCAGAGGCGGTTGCGGTAAGAAGCGGCAGAGGCGGTTGCGGTAAGAAGCGGTAGAGGCGTTTGCGGTGCGGAAGAAGCAAAGGCGCTTGCGGTGCGGGGAAAGAGGCAGAGGCGCTTGCGGTAAGTCGGAACCCCCGGACTGACGTCTGATAACTCATGGCATTTTTTCGGGTTGGTTCGC
>CAYPIE010000070.1:0-30636 GCA_964410665.1 uncultured Alcaligenaceae bacterium | reverse complement strand
TTCGGGCGGCTAGACTCTCATAACACATGGATCAGGATTTGGGGAGCAGGCCACGTCTCACCGCACCCTGGGCACGACCGGCGGCTGATTTGCTCTCTGAAACGCCTTTCGTATTCCGCCTGCAGCTGTGCATCGTCGAGAGGCCGTTCGGGATCGCACTTGCGTCCCGCGCCGTCGCCATTGGTAAGTCGTGAAAGCGTGCCAATGAGCGAAGCAAGCTCTGACTCAACAGCGTCCCGGTCGCCCAGCATCATGAACTGAGAAAAATCAACGAGGGAATCTGTTGCCCGCGATGATCCAACGACACGGCGAACAGGTTCGATCGGAATAGGACCGCACGTGGCGACCTCCCACGCCTCGGCAAATGCTGCCCTCAGCTCGCCAATGGCGAATTCCTGATCGAGCGTGCCGACCGGGCGAAACAGCGTGACGCTTCGCATCACTGCCGGTCGTCGCCCAGGCGGGATGCGATGAAGCAGCTCCGACATCCGACGAAGGGGCTCGCGGGCATTTTCTGGAACTCGACTCATAACGCCCTCCCTTCGTCATCCACGTTGGAGAGCGATGCATCGACAAGGGTTAGAATGGCCTCACGAATGTGCGGCTGAAGCCGCGGCCAAGCCTCGGCTAGATACTGAACACTCGCGTTAAGTGTTGGGGGAGGTTGGTCATCGGCGGTCAAGCTGCGACAGGAAGAGTCGCCAGGATGCTCCACATGTACTGACTTTGAAAAAGGCGTTTTCGTAAGTCGTTTGCCATTAATGCGTTCGGGTGACGAATACGCGGGTTCGATTCCCGCCGCCTCCATCGCCAACAGCCACTTGCCGAGCACGCAAGTGGCTGTTTTCGTTGGCTTGCCGTCCATCTTGACTGCTCGATGACGGTTCAGGCCCGACCGTTCTCACTGAGCTGCTTCAACTTGGACGTGTGGTCTGCGTGTTGTGCATCCCGAGGATGGGGCTTCTGGAGCCTATGGCGCAAACGCCGATACATCTCTCGAGCCTTGTAGGTGCTGCGCCCCAATCACCCCTTTTCGCACACGGTCAAGCGATGCGTTCGTTGGGCTGGGTTGGATGCAGGCATCGGCTTGCTCCTGTGGAAACCAAGGGACGAGTTGCCTCCCTGGTCAAGGGACTCGAACGCAAACTGTCGCTCAACCGGACATCCAATGTCGAAAACTGACGAGAAGTTTCCAGTAAACTTGCTTCGAGAAGATCCTGTCCGTAAGATACTTATCAATATGTGTCTGCCTCTGTTCCTGGGTTCCTAGGAGCTTTTGCATGGCCGAAGTCTCGTCCTTTGCCTCCTATCTCTCACGACTCAAAGCCGGGGACTCGCAAGCGGCCCAGGCTTTTTTCGATGACTATGGGCCTCAACTGGCTCGGATGGTTCGGGTACAGCTAGGCGATCAACGGCTACGATGTACAATCGATAGTATGGATATCTGCCAGTCGGTTTATGGCCACTTCTTCCTGCGCTTGATGGCAGATCAGCTGGCACTGGAAAGCCCGGCTCAGTTGATGGGCTTGCTGGTTCGCATGGCCCAATACAAGGTCATCAGTCATGCCCGCGCGGCCCGGGCGAGTAAACGCGATGTGGCTCGGTTGGAGCTTGGGGGAGATGAGGGCCTTGCACGCGTCGCCGAGTCCAAGCCCACTCCCAGTAGTGTCGTAAGCCTGAACAACCTTCTGGCCGAAGTGCGAAGCCGTCTGAGCCCGGAGGAAAAAGCCATCTTCGATCTACGCCGTCAGGGCCTCGACTGGGTAGAGATTGGTCAGAAGCTGAACAAACAAGCCGACGCGGTTCGCAAAAGGCTCACGCGTTCGCTGGACAAAATCGCGGGCGAATTAGGTCTCGAGGACAGTTGATGCCGAGAGCATGCCTCAACCAGGAGTGTTCGATGCCTGGAAACGATGACCTGCTCAAGCAGGCCCCGCCGGAGATCGTCCCTGCGATTCTGGCCTTAGCCTCGGTGCCGTCACAGGATATCGCTGAGTGTGAGTGACCAAGTCCAAGCACTTCGACGTCAAAGCATGATCGATCCGTTGGGAATGGCCGAGACGGATTCTTCGCCGTTGACCAGTTCCGCTCGAATCTCCAGCTCGATCCACAGCTGTTTAAACGGGACAGTGGAAGGGAACGGATTGGGGCAGGGGCCCGAAACCCGCTGGTAATGAGCGGATTGGTGTTCGCCGGAGCCAACCGCTCAGGGACACCGGGTCGTGGTATCGTGACCGGAGAAGCCCTGATCGATCTGGATCTCTCAGGACTTCAGCTGGCAGTGCTCTCGGCCTGCGAGACGGGGCTGGGTGACGTTGCGGCTGGCGAGGGGGTCTTCGGACTCCAACGAGCTTTCCACGTTGCCGGTTGCCACAATGTGATTGCGAGCCTGTGGAAAGTGCCAGATCAGTCGACCGCGGCGTTGATGGCCGCGTTCTACCGCAACCTATGGGATCGGCAGCTATCCCCCATCGAGGCATTACGGCATGCCCAGCTGGAGCTCTACCACCATCCAGAGCGCATTTCCACGCTCGCCAAGGGTGTTAGGGCGGGCTTCAACAGAGTCCCATCCGTTGGCACCGAAGAAGTCCGGCCCACACTTGGCAACAAGGCTCATCCCAAGAAATGGGCAGCGTTTATCCTATCGGGATTGGGAGGCTGAGGAGCTCCGCTACTGCCGAGAACGGGCGTTTAGCATGTGGGTGTCGGAAGTGCACGCTCTACCCAACATGCAGACTGTGACGAACTCGGGTGCCTTGATCCCCCGAAAAACTTCAATACAGTAGAAGCCGGTGTATGCTTGCGAGGCCGCGATGCTTAGCTCGGAGTTTGGTGATGGGGAGGAGAGCGAGTTGCGACGACAGGCAAACCGTTCGGTGCCATCCAACTCCCACTCCGCACAGTATGTCCTGGAGAGCTGGACTTGGGTGCTTCGAGCCCCAAAACGCCAAACTGGGCAGTTGCTTGGGAAACTCTTCTCTACTGCGCGAATTCAAATTGTGCGATGTGGATTCACCGATTCATAGGAGATCTAAGTGAAATTCCACGACATCCACGCTTTGGTGCGCGAAGTTCCGTTCATTCGCAAGAAGAACGCTCACTTTCTCTATGACCTTATTCTCGAGCACAAGCTGACCAGGGTGCTGGAACTCGGAATCGGGCATGGGACTTCGACTTGTTACATTGCTGCAGCACTCCAAGAGCTGGGTGAGGGGTGTGTGACGGCGGTGGACCTGATTGAGACACGCGATACAGTCCGTCCTTCTGCGGAGCAACAGCTGGAGCAAACGGGACTTGCCAACTTTGCTCAGGTGGTTCGTATGCAAACGGGTTACTCTTGGTTCTTGCATGATGAGATTGTGCGAAATACGGTCGATGATCAATGCCAAGAGATCTATAATCTTTGTATTATCGATGGTCCGAAGAACTGGACGATCGATGGCGGAGCGTTCTTCTTGGTCGACAAGCTGCTTCAACAGGACGGTTGGCTGATCTTCGACGACTATCATTGGACCTATGCAAGCCCGGATGCGCCACCGGAAGCCACCGATGGCATCGCTTACCGTAGGCTTTCCCAAGCAGAACTCGAAACCCCACACATCCGCGATGTGTTTGAATTGCTGGTCAAACAACACCCGAGTTATGGCTCGTTTATGCTTCTTGAAGACGATGATTGGGCGGTTGCTCGAAAAACTCCCAGCAGCAAAAAGACCTACGAAATCGTTCACCGTACGACGACGAGCGATCTGTTTGCCAAGTTGTGTCGCAAAGCATACCATCGCGTCAAGCGCCTCGGTGGCAGTCAATAAGTCATCAGAACCTCCATCTAGAACTGACGCGATGGGAACGTATTTGTTGAACCACTTTGCGAACCTTTTGCCTCTCTTGCATGGATAAACCGACGCAAACTCTCACAACGGTTGACTTTTCCATGCCATAGGCCAATCTTCCGTCCTTCTAGCCTGGTTGCCATCGGTCTGGCAGGTTTCTGCAAGCCTGAGCCATAATCTGGGTGGATGTTCGTCGGGACAGAACTTCATTTTTTCAAACTGAATTTGTTCGGCCTGTGCAGCAAACCATGCTATAGTCGGCAATTGGATCGTCGTTTTGGTTTTTTGCAGTCATCGCGGAATCCACAAGCTTCGGTCCCAACACGGAAGGCCATTACCCCCTCAACGATTTGTTCCCGTCTAACCGTTTACTCATCAACACGGTTCGGCCCCCTATCACTCCACGGGATGTGTTCACCATCTACCCCTCCGACTGGAAGGACACGGCCGTAGCTCGTAACCTGGGGACTTCTAGGAGAGGATGCAAGCCGATGGCGATGCTTGACAAGCTAGGTCGTGCGCTTCGTTTGGAATCACTGGAGAACCGGATCACTCTCGACGCCGCTGGCATCGAACCCCCGCCCGACGCCATGCTCGGGTCGACTTTTCAATTGCACCAAGCCGTCGGAAACGGCGGCCCAGAGACAACCCAGCCGATCCGTGGCACACTTGAGTATCAGGTGGTAAGCGACTGGGGTAGTGGGTTCACCGGGGCTTTTCAGCTGACCAACTCTGGTGGGACGGCCTGGGATGACTGGACCGTGGCATTCGATGCAGACTTTGAGATCACCTCGATTTGGAACGCCACAATCGTCGCCCGAGAGGGGAATCGCTACACCATCAGCGCGGCCGAATGGAACAGACAGGTTGCTGAGGCGGGCACGGTGTCGTTCGGAATTGTGGGTAAACCAAACCGCCTGGACAGTGCAACGGGGCTCACCAATATCACCATCCAGGGCAACGACGTCGGTAACCCCAATACCATGCCCTTGGCTGTGGACGATGCAGCAACGACCGTATTCCAAACTACCCTACAGCTCAACGTACTCGCCAACGATTCCGATCCCGACGGTGACCCATTGACCGTCACCGCGGTCGGGGATGCGGCCTATGGTGTGGTCTCCTTCCAGGCGAATGGCTTGATCACCTATACTCCTGATGATGGCTACATCGGCGTCGATGCCTTCCTCTATTCGATTAGCGATGGCCGGGGTGGGGCTGCCTCGGGGCTCGTCTCCATCACGGTCGAACCAGGCAAGAACAATGCGCCCGTCACTGCCGCGGATCAAGTGGATCTGTTCGCCGAAAGCCCGACCACCATCGATGTGCTTGCCAACGATTTCGATCCCGATGGGGATGTCCTACAACTACTAGCCGCGGGACAGGGCGAACACGGCTCGGTGTCGCTCACTGCCGAAGGGTGGGTGCTCTATATACCCCGTGCGGGGTTCGTCGGCACCGATGCGTTCGAGTACCGAGTGTCCGATGGTGAGTTGACGGCGACCGGTCGGGTCCAGGTGAATGTCCGTGACCGCGATGATCAGAACGCCAGAGTTTGGCCCGATCGGTTCTTTGCCCCATACGTGGATGCGACTCTGACTTCCGGGTATAGCCTGGTCGACGCCGCACGCGAGTATAATGTGAAGTTCTTCACGTTGGCGTTTGTCGTCGCCGATCCATCGACTAACCAGCCAAGTTGGGGTGGCTACTACGACGTGGCCGAAGGCTATCGCAAGGACGAGATCCAAGCCCTTCGGGGCGTGGGTGGCGACGTTATGCTCTCCTTCGGCGGTGCGGCCAACACCGAACTTGCCGTGGCCATTACCGACGTGGATGAGCTTACCGCGGCATACCAGTCTGTCATCGATGCATACCAGTTGACCTACATCGACTTTGACATCGAAGGTGCGTGGCTCGGTGACCGGGCGTCGGTTGATCGACGCTCGCTGGCGATTCGGAATCTGCAAGACATAGCCGTCCAACAAGGGCGACCGCTTGAGGTGTGGTACACCCTACCAGTTCTGCCAACCGGCTTGACGCTCGATGGGGTGTATGTGCTGGAATCGGCCTTGAACGCTGGGGTCGACATCGCCGGGGTCAATGTCATGGCCATGAACTTCGGCAGCGCCACCGCACCGAATCCGGAGGGGCAAATGGGTCGCTATGCCATCCAGGCGGGGGAAAGCATCAAGTCCCAGTTGGAGGTCTTGTATCGTAACGCGGGTATGCCGAAGTCGGAGGCACAGCTGTACCGCATGGTCGGAGTGACTCCGATGATTGGACAGAATGACCTGCCGAGCGAACGCTTCTATCAAGAGGATGCTCAGGAGCTATTGGCCTGGGCGGAGGCCAACGACATTGGCATGTTGTCGATGTGGTCGGCGACACGGGACATGTCGGGCAGCGGATTGTCGCCGCTCCACAGCGGGATTGCTCAGACCCCGGGCGAATTCCACACCCTGTTGGCGCCCTTCACCGGGGATTCCGAACCGTCGATTCGGATCGCCGATGCCTCAATGGTGGAGGGAGATGGTGGGGTTACTCGGCTCGCTTTCTCGGTCACTCTCGACCAGCGCCATGACGCGCCTGTGAGGGTAGAGTATGCGACCCAAGCGGACTCGGCGACAGTCTCTGACTTCGTGGCCACCAGCGGCACCCTGGTGTTCGCACCTGGAGAAACCGAGAAAACCATTTTCGTCGACATCGTGGGCGACAGCACTACAGAGAGCGATGAGCAATTCACCGTCCAACTTGCCCAGGTGAGCAACGCCAAGCTCCGCGAAGCACGCGCCACCGGCACGATTGTCGATGATGATACACTTCCAGTGGTGACCATCAACGATGTACAGGTGGTCGAGGATTCGGCAGAGGCCCTGTTCACCGTGACGCTGTCCCGTCCTCCGAAGCCAGGCGAGAGTTTCCGGGTCGACTATTCGACGCGGGACGGTTCTGCGAACCACGCGGATTACCTTGCAACGGCGGGTACTTTGATCTTCGCTGCCGGCCAGACCCAGCAGATCATCCGGGTCGCCATCATCAGCGAAACCAGCCGGGAAAACGACGAGACCTTCGAGGTCGTTCTAGCCACTCCTACGGCCATCATTGGCGATGGGATCGGTGTGGCCACAATCCTGGATGATGATACGCCTACCGTGCAGGTGAGTCGCACCATCCAAAGTGATTGGGGCACCGGCTACACGGCTTCGACTACCATCGTGAACACCATCGAACAGGCTTTGGTCGATTGGCGATTAGAGTTTACCTACGCCGGCGAGATCACCTCAATCTGGAATGCGACCATCCTCGAACGCGATGGTGACCGCTATGTGATTGCTCCGGTCGCTTGGACCAGGGAGATCGGTCCGGGAAGTAGCATCCTGTTTGGCTATGAGGCGTCGGGTGATTCCTCGATCATGCCCAGCGACGTCCGCTTGAATGGCCAGGAGGTGGAAATCAAGTAACCAGGGATCGTTACCTCGCCAAAGAGTGTAAATTAATCAACAGATATAAGTATATCAATTACATATCGATGGCTCCCTTGCTTCCTCTGACTGCTCGGGAGCCTGTTTGTAATCGTGGACTCAATAGAAATTATAGACAATTGATGTTTTGGTTTGCTTTCCAAACGGCATCCTTGCCGTTCGCGACAAGAAGGTTGCATTGATCCCATCCAAGCCATCGTCTGGATTGCCAACGAGAACTACGCAACCAACACAGCCTTCTGCGACCTCCTGAATGACGATAAAGTTCCGAGTAAACAAGGCTATCGCGGGCGGGAAGGGAACCAGCGGGGTCGACTTCGAGGCGTTGCCTACCGTCGCCAATTGAACGGACGTTGTCAAGGAACTCCTCTATCGCTTCCATGTCGAACCCATCGTTCTCGTACATCAAGCGGAACGCGAAGGCCATAAAGTGCAGAAGTCGTAGCGGGGCCGATCGAAGAGGAAAAGTGTGCTGCGCTGGACCAAGTCGGATGCGACGCTCCCGAAAGCGGATGATCTCCCAAGCTACGCGGATTTCTCGCTTGGGTTGAAGCAGGTCGGTCGCCCATGACGATAAACACAATTGGTTTTAGTTCTTGTGTTTACCCACCACACACTTATGCCAGAAGGGACCAATGGTGAATCTTCTCGGCGTATCGTCCCGATCGATGGGCCGGGCCGTGCTGAGGCCTGAGATGTGGTATCTCATCGGGATGGTGTTTGCCGCCCTGTTTTTCTGGGGAGGTTTGGAACGATCACATCATCCCACCCTGCAATCCTGGGCAAACCTTGATAGTCTGTTCCCGATCGGGATCGCGACTGACACTTTGCTCGATGGTGGTTCGTTGAGCGGTTGGAAATTCCCCATTGCCCCATTTGTCTTTCCCGACATTGCCATTTGCTGGGGGATTGCCTCGTTTGAACGCCACCCGATTGCCATGATGTATTATTACTCGCTAATCCAACTCACATTGCTCGCTGGTGCGTGGCTTTTTTGTGCCCGGATGGCTGGACTTTCTGGGAGCCGGTTTCAGTTTGCCGGGATGGCCATCGTGGTGATCGCGCTCTTGATCGTTCAAGGAATCTCCTTGGGAGATGGCTATCCGCAGTCCTGGCGCGAAGCCTTGCACTGGAATCGCTTTGATCGTGGCAAGGTCATCCAACTCGGCGTCCCGGGCTACCACATGGGTTGTTTCATGGCTTCCATCTGGTGTGCTGGCTTGGGTCTGTGGATCCTGGGGCGAGGAATCACTGACCGAAAGGGCATCGCGATCGCGGCCATCCTAACGCTGATGGTTGGGTTAGGTGCGGGGAGTGACTTGATGTTTGTGCCCCAATTCGTCATTGCCTTCCCCATGGCGGCGGGGTTGGCTTCCCTCTTCGGGCTAGTCCCATTCCGCCGAGTTTGTGCTGTGCAACTGCTTGCTGGATTGGGATGTGCCCTGGGGATTTGGGCAGGTTCCAATCTCATCAATAATACAGGTAAATTGGATCATCAGAGCGATTGTTCGCTCGAGAGTATAGCCATTGCATGGGACACTTTCTTGGCAGGTGTCCAAGACCATTTATTTGATCACTACGAATTTTGGCACTGGGCGGCAACCATTTGGCTGATGGGCTGTTTGCTATTGGCCATGGCTGTCTTCGTGCATTCGGCCAGGGACATATTCAGCAAGCATTCCCGATCCCCAGATACCAATCGCCTGCGACCGTTGCCACAACGATCGATTGTGCTGGTCACGATATTCGGGCTTTTCTTGGCCTTTTCTTCGCTTGGCAGTATGGCCACCCTCATTTTGGGTGGGACCCAGTTCCTTCTCAACGATCAGTATTGGGTGACGTTAAAGTTTCACGGCGTTTGGCTTTACTCACCAGTGTTTGGACTGCCGATTGTGCTGGGTTGGTTGTTTCAAAAGTTGTTTGACCCCCCGCGATGGGCTGGCACGTTGCTTCTTGGCGTAGGGGCCATGGTCAGCATCGGGGTGCCTGCTTGGCTGCTCAAGGTCGCTCCAGAAAACGGTCGGTCGGTGTATCGCTATCAGCCACCTGTTGTCCGTGAGATCGACCAGATTGCCGAAAGGCATGCTCTGACGGCGGGGATCGCCGAATACGGGGCGGCAATGCAGACCAAACTGTACTCCCGGCACCATTTTCGTATGGCGCCAGTCAATCATGTCCTCCACCCTTTCCACTGGTGTTCGAACGAAGACTGGTTTTACGGGAAGCAGGGAAGCAAGGAGTCGGAGACAGGATTCAATTTTGTACTCGTCGATCGCGACGATGATCCAAACATCGGTGCAGGCAGCGGCTATTTTCCTGGAGTTCATCCCCCTGCATTGGTCGAACGCTTTGGCGAACCAGCGGTACGTGTCCTGCTTGAACACAGGTGGGAGCTGTGGATCTACAACCGAGCCACAGATCGCGATTTCCGTTCCGCTTTGCGACCAACACTGCCTCCGCGTCATTAGGGGTCGCGCATCGGTGCGGATCTCCTTTCTTGCCCTTGGGATCATCCTTATGATCTTCTGATACGGTCCGCTTCGTTGATCGCAGGCGAGGTTTTCGTGATCTGAATCACCACGGTTTGGGCGAGCCAATCATAGGGAGTCCGACCGGAAGCCAAGAATAGACTTGTTGTATACCAGAGCACCATGATCCAACCCACGCCCATGCCGAACCATTGCAAGCCGGTAGGATCGCTCGGATGGGTTGGCCAGCCGGGCCAATGCCACAGCAAGGCATGGAAATATTCCCAGGGGAGGAACTTGCCCAGTACGCGTAGCACGGACTGTTTGATCGAGATACGCTGGCCGTGCAAATTCACGACCGCCAACCCCAAGACGCGTTTTCCTAGGGTGGCCTGCCAAGGGGAAGTTTCACACACCGCAAAATAACCGGCAATCGGTAGGGTAAGGCTAAGCAAAACAATGCTTTGGTTGAGCCAAGGCTGCTCTGGGGTAAAAAGGGTAATCTGTTGGCTAACCAACAACCACCCGAGGCCTATTTGTAGCCCCAAGAACGGGACGATCACCAGCAGATAGTCGATGATGAAGGCACAGAGCCTTCGCCAACCCGGTGCGAGGCCAATGGTGGAGGGTAGTGTTGGCGGCATACCTAGTTTCCTTCAGGTCGTTCAGCCAAGATTGAGGAATGGACAAGTCACGATCAATCTGGTGATCTATTCGCACCTGGACAAAGCCGTGAAGGGTTCACAATTCCAAAAGGGCAGGACTCTCTGGCAACAACGCAACCCAGTCATGACGAATTCGTCAAATGCAGCCGTCCTGGATGTTTACCATGGATCCTGAAATAGGGTGTTTCAGAACCCAGGTCGCTTGGAATGCCTCCTATCTGCCGTTGTACCGACGAGTACGATCCTCCCCGCTCCATTGAGCATTCGCTCGAACGTGTTCAGGGAAGCCCCCATCGGCTCCACAGGTTTTTACCATTCGGGGGGTCGACAGCAATCAGAGTCGCTGCCATCATTCCTCGGGATGATACGGTTCGAAAGCGATCGGTGTGCAGTCCAAAGCGTTGCGGAAGTTGGGCCAAGAGCTTGAAGGGTAGTCAGACGGTGGAATTGCAGGGGTGTCACGAAGAGACGAGCTTGATGATGGCAAACGATGGGGATGACCCGAATGGGAGGAGAATCATTCGATCGATACTGCTGGATACAGAAGCGTTGTGACCAGCAAACCCGAGTGATTTGTTCTGTTCACAACGCAACGATCGCCTGGAGATCCCCGGCGTGGGTTTGGGGACTTCACCGTTTTTTGGTTAACCCGGTGTGCACGATAGTCGGCCAGTATTTGGCATCTTCCAGGCGGAAGTGGGGGTCATTGTCGGGATCGTGGCACTTCTGACAGGCGTGGTCAACCCGTAGGAGTGTGCGCTTTTCGCCAGGTGAGAGCATTTCCTGCTTTTTCAGCTTGTCCACGCTCGGCATCAAATCATTCTTCTCCACCTTCCATGGGCTCATCGCTAAGGCATATGCCGAGTTGCTAGGATCGGAGATATGCAGGCTCCCAGGACCGTGGCAGCTCTCACAACCAACATGCTTTAGGTGGGGCGTTTGGGCCTCATTCACATAGCCGGTCTTGTAGTTGAAGCCGACGGTATGGCAAATAATGCACTCACCGTCGAACTGACGCAAGCTCGGCTTCGTCGCAAGCTTCGCCAAGGCATCATAGGCGTGTGAATGCTTGGACTGTTTCCAGACCTGATACTCGCCAATGTGGCAACGCCGGCACGTTTCTGACCCGACAAAGTGTGCATTCTGGTCGCTAAAGTTGGCCTGAGTCGGGTGGGTAAACTTTGGATAGTCGGCTAAGACATTTTCGTCCTTCAGTCGCTGCGCGTACTGTTGCAGTGTCTGGAGCACCGGATGATCATTCACGGCATCTGGGGGAGTTTCATATTCCTCACCGAGAGATACCAGCTGATAGCGGGGTTCGAGACGCCCGTCTTTGCGGAAGAAGCTGACCACACCCAAATCGCGGCCCTTGTGGCCAACATTAATAATCCAGCGAGTATTGGCGCCTTGCCCGATCATCTCGGGGAACGCTGGAGGGGTGGATTCTTCGGTTTGACACAAGATGATCTGGAACTCTGGGAGTGCTTCCGCCGCTTTGCGGGCTTCCTCAAGGCTTCCATTGTAGAGCAAGACCTTGATGTCGGGCTTACTCGGTTGGGCATCCATTTGATTGAGCGCTTGGCGGAGAATCTCGGGATTACTACCAAATCGCTCGGTTGGGTATTTACTTTGGATTTGGTTGCTGAGTTCACCACCGACGACGCCCACGACGCCAACAATCGGGTGGTCTTTGGCCTGGAAGGATTCCCATACGCCGACCCAAGGCTTTTGGTTTTCGTGGAGGTAATCGGTGCGATTGAGCCAGTTCCCGGCAAGTACGAAGGGAGGCTGAGGGCCACGCTGCAGGGTGTAATTGGCCAGCCCATCAATCAGCGGCAGGGCAAAGTCATCCTTACCAACTCCGACCGCGCCATAGAACATCTGTTCCAAGCAGGTCATCGTCACGGTGTGCTTTCGCTTCACTTGTTTGGCCAGCCATTGCTTCCCAGCCTTCTTCGGCTTGGGTGTTGTGATGTCGCCCAGATCGAGGGGCAACACAGTCCAGCCGGCATTCCGTAACAATTGCATGAAGTTATAGCGGCGTTCCAAGCCCCCCATTTGCGGCCGTGAACAACCACAGGGCTGAAGATAACCATAAGTCTGACCAGACAGGACCAGCGTCATGGTCGGGGTCTGATTCTTGGGCCAATTGGGGAACACTTCGTCAAGGCTCGGCAGTCCGCTGCCAGCCCCAGAATAGCCTGAAGTATCGCCAGCAGATTCCTCGGCCGGCTGGGCGGCGTTGGAGGTGTCATCGGCGTCTAAGTATTTCAGTGTCCATACTGCGGCTCCCACCGTGAGAAGTCCGGCCACGAGAAGCAGTGCCAGCGAGCGGGCAAAGCCCGCACGGCAGGGAAAGGATCGTTGGCTTGGATGATTAGGTAAACGATCGCGCACGGTTCACTCCTGGAACGCGGGGAACGTGGCTTTGCTTCCTTGCAATGCACGCAAGCATAGCGACTTTACCGGATCGGGGCGAGACCAGGTTCAAAACGAAGTTCGTTCAGAACGCGCTCGCAGTCGTTCCCTGAATGGGAATCGTGATCATACGTTCTTCCGGGCCGCTGATCTGCAGGCGAATCCCACTCCCGAGCGGCATTTTGCCAAAGAGCCGATTGGCCGGGATGGTCACTTTAAGCGTCCACTGTTTGATACCATCCTGGACCCGTGGCGAGCTCAACTCGGCCAGCACGTACTTGGGAGTAATCCGTTCCGGCAACAAAGCCAGCTTAACCTTAGGATCATCGGATGCGAGAGTGACTTCCTTGATCCGTTCCCGAGAGCTGGCATAAGGTTGTCCCAGATCAATGACATTCTGCGCGCGGCCGCTGTCCAAGACACGGATGACGCCACGGGCGACCCCCTCAATCGCGACCTGGGCGGTACGTTTGTCCAGATCGGCGGGATCCTTATCAAGGACAAGCTTGATCCGGTTGCGAATCGGTCCGAGATCGATCCGCTGCATGCCCACGCGTTCTTGAACTTCGACTTGCACTCGCTGGGCGGCGCGAATGTCCAGAGGGGTTTTGCGTTCTCGGAAGATGCGCTGCTCCAGGGCGGCTTGCTGGGCTTGGTTCAGCGGCTCGAGTTGGCCCACCGTCATAAACGGGTTGGGATCGAGCTGCTCGAGATCCACCACAAAATTCTCCGGGTCTCGGGTGGTGGAATAGACAAAAAACTCCGACTGACGACGGCCGTTGGCGGTGAGGGTGCCCAGATCGACTCGTTCGGGAAAGACATTGACCAGGGGGATACCGCGGATGTTGGCCTCGACTCGGAAATCATGCTGGGACTTTCCGGGGAAGCTCATGGCTAAGCTGGCGTAGAGCCGCATAGGTCCGACGCTTTTGGTCTCATTCCAGCCGAGCAAGCACACCCCCAATTGCGGTTGTTGTTCGGAGGGAGCGGCGGGAACCTCAACATTCGTGGTATCGCCCGGGCGCGGGATCCCACCACGCTCGATTCCAGCCACGGGAATCAGGGGTTGCCAGCGGATGGTCTCCGGACGAGTGAGCATTCGCGCCAGGGTGGTTGGACCGAGGAGGTCGGGTAGCCCTGGGAAGAGTCCTGTAATAATCTCGCATTGAATAAAGTGCGACCATGCATCCGGTTTGATCAAACCAACCTGGACACTACTACAGGTACAACTAGTATCAATCAGAGTGAGCTTCGCGGCAAGCTCATGCGGATTGCGGAACCAGAAGCCATGGCGGCCAGGAGCGCCATACTCATAATCGACTTGGAATTCTTTCAAGTGCGGTGAGTCAACGTCGCGTGCGGCAGTGGTGATCTCAAACTGCAGGGGCAGCACATTGTCCAGGTTCGCTTGGTTGCCTTCCGAGGAGTTGGATAGTTTGGTCGGTGGGATATAGTTGGACATGAAGGTGACGCCGAAGACCAAACCAATAATCACGGCAATAGGTAGCACGACCTGGGTGAGCGTTTTCATAGAGAATGTCTCGTTGAGAATGTCTCGTTGGGAAAGGCAGATGACCCATTACCAATGCGTCCTTAACCATTGTACGGGATGCTGGCAATAACTGTTCAAGCCGATTTAGCAGGGAGCAAGCACGTGTCGGGCGATCTCGTGCTGATCATCAGCCTTGAAACTTATCAAGCGACCTCGTGGCCGCGGTTGGCCTATGCCCAGACTAGCAGCAAGTGGCTTCTCGAGCGGTTTCGCGAAGCGGGGATTCCGTCGGAGCGGTTGCTCAACTGGGAGAATGGTGAGGCCACGTTGACCACCTTGCGTTCACGATTGGGGAAGTTGTCCGAACGCTTCCCCTCGGTGACCACGCTGCACATCCTCTGGATCGGTCATGCTTGGAGTCGGGCGGGGCGGAATGCTCTGGTCTGCTGGGATACTCAGCCGGATGACCTCGAAGCCACCAGTTTGCCACTGACGGAACTGTGTAACGCAATAAGCAAGTTCCCCTGCCAGGAGCGGGTGTTGTACCTTGAGACCGGAAGGCTTGTCCAACCGCCAATCGCGGGAAAAGTGGCGACCGATTGGTATATCGATCTGGACGCGTTGGAAGCAGTATTGCCAGCCGGGGCAGTTGCATTGACGGCCACCAGCGGTGCCGAGGTGGCCCAGCTCGATCCAGTCGCGAAGCGTCGGGTGTGGTTGGATCGGCTTGGTCGGGGCCTTTCGGGGGAGGCGGCGAACTCCGAAGGGACGATTACAGTACTGGGACTGGCGAACTATCTCCAGGAGGAGCTGCCCCGGGCCTTGCGCCAAGTGCTGAGTTCCCCAGCCACGCAATCCCCCACTTGGTTGGGGACGCAGCCTGGCTTGAGATTGCGGCAGCTGCCACCCCCTAAGGCCAGTGTTCTCGATCTCACACAGCTTCGCCGGGTCGTGTTTCGCGCCGAGACCCACCAACGCATCAAACAACTGCGCGGCTTTCAGCCTGGACACCACCTGCCCGAACGGCTCACGGCGGCTGCTGAGCGGTTTCTGGCCCGAATTGCTCAAGAGGATCTACGCGACGATCTGGATGTTATATTCGATGCCATTCGTGAACATCTCGGCTACAAGCGGAAAGACCTCGAGGCGGCGGTCGAAACCGACGGGACGGGATTTATCCGGACACCTGCGTTCGATTACCTGGTGAGGATCCGCTTGGATCCGGAGGATCCCACTCAGGCGATTTGGCAGCATGAACTGACGCAATTGAGCGACCCTGACTTATTGCATACGACGGGCTTTGAAGCGGTGTTCGGAAACCGGTTCGATCATCTGTTGTTGGAGTGGGCGGAACCGCTGGACCTATTCGCGCTGGTGGATCGTTTGGAGGAACAACCGGTCTCGGGGCGTCGGGTGCGGCTGGCCAGTGATGGGCGTGCGTGCACCATCACCCTGGAGGGCTTCACTGGAGCGATTCATTTGCAGCCCGAGCAGCTACGGATCGATGGGCAAAGCAGCCAAGGTTGCTGGGGTCTTCTGGAACGTTTTTTCGTGTTTGAGCAGGCGATGCGGACTGGTGGCCAGGAAACCCGACCAAGGCTGACCGAACATGAGTAAACAGGCACTTGTCGGCGTGATCATGGGCTCCCAGTCCGACTGGGCAACGCTCAAGCACAGCGTGGACACTCTCACTCACCTGATGGTTCCGTCGGAGTGCCGCGTTGTTTCGGCCCACCGCACGCCAGACTTCCTGATGGAGTATGCTGCCACAGCACAAGCAAGAGGTTTAGAAGTGTTGATTGCCGGGGCAGGGGGGGCAGCCCATTTACCAGGGATGGCCGCGGCGAAGACGGTGTTACCGGTACTCGGGGTTCCGGTGGAATCGGCTGTATTGCGCGGGGTGGATTCGTTGTTGTCCATCGTACAAATGCCGGCTGGGGTTCCCGTCGGGACCGTCGCGATTGGGAAAGCAGGGGCCATCAATGCAGCTCTATTGGCGACGGCGATTCTGGCGATTAAACATCCAGTTTATTCCGATATATTGAAGCAATATCGCGAAGCGCAAACGCAGCGTGTTCTGGACTTGCCCCCGCCGGATCAGGTCGGCGAGGAGAAGCCATGAACGTGGGAATTCTCGGCGGCGGACAACTCGGACGGATGCTTGCCTTAGCGGCCTATCCACTGGGGATCACCTGCCGGGTGTTCGATCCATCAGCCGACTGCTCAGCCGGGCGGGTGACTGAACATGTGCACGGAGAATATGAGGACTACCAGGCACTGTATCGCTTTTCTCAGGGACTCGATGTCATCACCTATGAATTCGAGAATGTTCCGCTAACGGCGGTGCGCTGGCTGGCCGAACGATGCCGGGTGTATCCGCCGCCTGAGGCCCTTGAGGTTGCTCAAGATCGTTATTATGAAAAAACATATCTAAAATCCAAAGGATTGCCGGTGCCGCCTTTTGCGGCCATTGACACCCGGGCAGAGCTGGAGCAAGCGGTCAGCTGGATCGGGCTCCCAGCGGTTTTGAAGACGCGGCGTTATGGCTACGACGGCAAAGGTCAGCGGCTGTTACACACGCAAGCGGATGTGGAAGCGGGCTGGAATCTCCTGCAGGGGCGGCCATTGATACTGGAAACATTTGTGTCGTTTGATCGAGAACTCTCTTTGGTCGCAGTTCGGGGTCGCGATGGTTGTCGGGTGGATTACCCCTTGGTTGAGAATGAACATTCTCAGGGGATGTTACGGCGGACACGTGCGCCCGCGTCGACGGTCGAGCCGACGCTTCAAGAACAGGCCGAAAACTATGCCTCGAGGCTTATGAACGACCTAGATTATGTTGGGGTACTGGCAATTGAATGGTTTGCTTGTGGAAATCTATTATGGGCGAATGAGATTGCGCCCCGGGTACATAACTCGGGTCATTGGACCATCGAGGGGTCGGAGACGAGTCAGTTTGAGAATCACATGCGCGCAGTGTGTGAGCTGCCACTCGGGATGACTGGCGTGCGGGGTGTAAGTGAAATGGTGAATCTTATTGGGATGTTACCGGCCCGAGAGGCGATCTGTGGTTTAGAAAGGGCTCACTATCATGTTTACGGGAAACCCGTTCGTCCCCAGCGAAAAGTGGGACACATCACGATCCGGGCCGACTCACGTGATGACTGCGACCGGATCGTGATCCAGTTGCTATCCATGCTTGAAGATAGAGGTTGAGTTTGCCAGGCCCTCCGTGCTAGAGGGCTCAGGCGGACGAGGTCGAGAAGCGATCGAGGGGGCAGGAGTTGAAAACGCTCGGGTCACAATTGATCAGGGCGTCCCAGGAACCGTGCCGACATTGTCGGCAACAGCGCTGAAGGTGGTGCTTGCGTTGGTACCTAGGGTTTGGATGGCGACGATGCAGACCACGATGATCAGGGCCAGCATGACGGCGTACTCGACGGCGGTCGGGCCATCTTCGCGCTTCAGGAAGTTCACCAGCTTGCGGGTCAGCGAACGCATTTCCATACTCCTTGAGATGGAACGGTTAAAAAGAACTACACTCTCCCCACGAGAGCGATCCCGTTGTCACAACGTTTCTGGGCTCCGAATCGGACTCACCAGCGGCGTTGCGTACACCAATTATCTAGAGTACGATCATTCCCCGTGCAAATTACCCAAAAGTTTTTTTCAGTTTTCCTGTTGTAACTGATACAAACTGATTGGCTTCGTTTGGATCCTGAATTGTGATTGTGTGAATCGAAAAGACTTTCTTATGATCTCATAAGTTGTGAGAGACTCCCATGAGCAGGCAAACTCCGCGAAAAAGCCTCACCACCACTGCCGGACCTCAACGCGCGCCGAATCGGGCGATGTTGCGTGGGGTCGGTTTTACCGATGAGGATTTCACGCGACCTGTTATTGGTGTTGCCTCGCTTTATAGTGACATCACCCCTTGTAATAGCCACCTCGATCGTCTCGCGCGTAAAGCCTGCGAAGGGATTCGCACCGGAGGTGGCGTCCCGCAGACCTTCGGTGCCCCGACCGCATCAGATGGAATCATGATGGGTCATATGGGTATGCGTTATAGTCTCGTCTCTCGAGAGGTGATTGCCGATAGTATTGAGGTGGTCGCAGGGGGAATGAATCACGATGGCATCTTGGCGTTGGGCGGTTGCGATAAAAACATGCCTGGTTGTGTTATGGCCATGGCACGACTGAATGTTCCAAGTGTTTTCATTTATGGTGGATCGATTCTGCCTGGCCTGGGACCAGAAGGTCAGCCGGTCGATATTGTGTCGATCTTTGAAGCGGTCGGCCGCTTTCAAGCGGGCGCGATCGATCAGACGACCTTTCATGCGATCGAGTGCCAGGCTTGCCCGGGTGCGGGTGCTTGTGGTGGCATGTACACCGCCAACACCATGAGCTCGGCGATCGAGGCGATGGGGCTCGCCCTGCCGTATGATGCCAGCTATCCGGCGGTCTCTGCGGCCAAAGAACGCGAGGCTCTGCAGGCAGGCCAGGCGCTGATGGGCTTGATTGAAAAGGACATTCGTCCACGTGATCTGATCACCCGCCAATCGCTTGAGAACGCGTATACTCTGGTGCTCGCTTTGGGCGGCTCGACCAATGCAGTGCTCCATCTTATGGCAATTGCTCGGGAAGCCGAAGTCGAGTGGTCGATGGCTGACTTCGATCGACTCGGAGCCAAAGTACCCCATCTAGGCGATCTGAAACCGGGCGGACAGTACTCCATGCTCGACGTGCATCGGGTCGGTGGCACCCCGGCAGTGCTGCGTGCTCTGCTCGATGCCGGGATGCTGCATGGCGACTGCCTTACCTGCACCGGGCAAACGCTGGCTCAGAACTTACAATCGGTGGCCAGCGTCTATGACCAACCTCAGGAAGTGATACGGCCGTTCGAGCAACCGATGTATGCGCGCGGTCATATTGTCATTCTTCATGGCAACCTAGCCCCCGAGGGGGCGGTGGCCAAAATTGCTGGCTTGCAAGCGAATCAGCTACGTTTGTCGGGCCCCGCGAAAGTCTATGAATGCGAGGAGGACTGCTTTCAGGCCATTCAGGCGAAGGCGATTGAACCAGGTGATGTGCTGGTGATTCGAGGCGAAGGGCCGGTGGGTGGACCGGGCATGCGTGAAATGCTGTCGATCACCGGGGCTCTGATTGGTCAGGGACTCGGCGAGCGGGTCGGCCTGATCACCGACGGGCGATTCTCCGGCGGGACCCATGGGCTGGTGGTGGGGCATGTCGCTCCGGAAGCCTGGGTGGGTGGACCGATCAGTTTGATTCGCAACGGTGATCGCATCACCATCGATGCCGTGGACAAACAATTAAGGCTTGAGGTGTCCGAGTCGGAGTTCGCCGCCCGACAACAGAGTTGGCAACGACCACCGCTTCGCGTGGAACGAGGCGTCCTGGCCAAGTATGCTCGCTGCGTGCATTCGGCCTCGGCGGGGGCTGTCACCAGCTGAGCTGAGCTACTCGTGCGCGGGAAACAAGGTGGCCACGGGGATTTGGAAGCCCGGCAAAAGATCACCGCCATCGAGAGTATCACGAGCGAAACGAGGAATCATTTCCTGGCCTTTCCAGCGATGCACTTCTTGAGTGCGGGGATAGATGTTCCAAACCTCCGTGACTCCGGCCCGCAGATACTCACGGGTTTTGTCAAGAACTTCCTCTGCAAAGTCGATGGGACTGATCACCTCCACCGCCAATTCTGGGACCACATCCCAAGGAGTGATGTCCGGACTGGGTAGCGGGCGATCCACCGGCCAGCGATAATAGGAGACAAACGAAACATCCGGACGCCGTTGTCGCTGCAGCGTGGGTAGGCGATAAAGCATTTCCATAAACACTCGGCCAAGTCCTGCAGAACGGTTGAAATGACTCAACTCGATCATGAGGAGATTAGCGACAACATTGGCGTAGGCGCCCATGGGTGGCAACTCCACACGAATCCCATCGATCACTTCAAAATGCTCGTCCCATTCGGAAGAACCGGCCGTTTGCCGAAATTCCTGGACGTCAAATGTGGCCATTGCTTTACTCACTTATTGGTCTGGATCCGTCCCTCCATCGGACTGGAGGCGGTGGCGTAGAGCTTTTTGGGAATTCGTCCAGCCAGAAAGGCGAGTCGGCCAGCGCTGCAGGCTTGCCGCATCGCGTGGGCCATGCGAATCGGATCTTTTGCTCCGGCAATGGCAGTGTTAAGCAGGACGCCGTCGCAGCCGAGTTCCATCGCCAAGGCGACATCACTGGCGGTCCCGACGCCGGCGTCGACAATCACCGGATAGTCGGGGTCATCATCCTTGAGATATTCTAGAGTGATCTGGATATTGTTCCGGTTCAGAATCCCCTGTCCGCTACCGATCGGGCTGCCTGCGGGCATGACGCTCACCGCTCCAGCTTCTTTCAGTCGTTTGGCCAGGATTGGGTCGTCGCTGGTGTAGACGAGGACCTGGAATCCTTCGGCCACCAGCTGTTCGGTGGCATATAAAGTATCGATCGGATCGGGTAACAGCGTTTTGGTATCGCCCAGGCATTCGAGTTTGACCCAGTTGGCACCCGGATTGCCAAGGTTTGCGAGCAACTCCCGAGCCAGCCGAGCGTGCCGAATGGCATCCGCGGCGGAGAAACAACCGGCCGTGTTGGGCAAGATGGTATAACGTTTGAGATCGAGATAGTCGAGCAGATTGCGGCCTTGCGCATCCAAGAGCCGCTCACGTCGGATGGCCACGGTGGTGACCTCACAGCCGCTGGCCGCCAGAGCGTCACGCATCAAGTCATACTCGGCATACTTGCCGGTGCCCGTAAACAGCCGACTTCGAAAATGAAACGGTCCTACCTGCAACGGAGTATCCTGCGGTTCTGCAGAGCCTCCGCCGGCCAAGGTGACCACTTCGACGTGATCACCGTCGTGAAGGAGTCGATCGGCCAGCTCGGAGTGCGGGACCACTTGCTGATTGACTTCGACCGCAATGGTCCGTGGATTGAGGGCCAGGCGGTGCAGAAGTTCGGCTAAGGTCAGGGGTTCGGGAAAGCTCTGTGCGGTGCCGTTCAGGGTCAGCCAGATCATGGTGGGTCCGCGGAAAAAGATTCGATTGGCCGGGGGTAATGTCGATTCCATATTGCAAATGATAGCAAGCCCGGAATCGAACAAAACCCTCTCCCGCCGCGGAACCGTGCTATGACGTCGTACTATGTCCCGCACACCCGCATTCCGACGCTGGTCTTCCCCCAGAGTGCTCAGGCCGCGTCCTATGCGGCGTTGACCATCGAGCGATTGATTCGTCAAAACAATGCGGCTGAACGACCCACCGTGCTGGGCTTGGCCACGGGTTCCACCCCGGTCGGCTTGTATCGCGAATTGATCCGTTTGCACCAAGATCAAGGGCTAGATTTCTCCAGAGTAATAACCTTTAACCTGGACGAATATTGTCCGATGCTGCGGACCGATCCCCACAGTTATTATCATTGGATGCACGAAACCTTTTTTCAGCATGTCAACATTTTGCCGGAGAACATTCATATTCCAGATGGCGAGTTGTCCCTCGACGCGGTCGAAGATTATTGCATGCGCTACGAGCAGGCCATCCGGCAAGCGGGGGGGATCGACTTGCAGATCCTTGGCATTGGCCGCTCGGGGCACATTGGTTTTAACGAGCCTGGCGCAACGCGTCATAGCCGTACGCGTCTGGTCACCTTGGATCCGGTCACACGGCGGGATGCGGCTTCAAGCTTTTATGGCGAAGAGAATGTGCCGCACCGGGCGATCACTATGGGCATTGGCACAATTCTGGAAGCTCGCAAGATTGTCTTGATGGCCTTTGGCGAACATAAAGCAGCAATTGTGCAGAAAACGCTGGAACAGGAGGTTCACGAGCCAGTCCCGGCGAGCTTCCTGCAAGACCATCGCGATACCGAGTTTTTGCTGGATCCCGCCGCCGCGGGACAACTCGCCTCGGTTCGTCGGCCTTGGGAAGTTGGGCCGGTCCGCTGGACCGAGGCGTTAATTCGCCATGCGGTGATCTGGTTAAGCCTCAAAGTGAAAAAGCCTTTGTTAAAACTCTCCGATGAAGATTTTCGTGAGCACCATTTGTACGACCTGCTTCGCGAGCGTGGACCCGCCGAGGCCATTGGCGAACGGGTGTTCGCCGACCGCTTCGCGACCATCTGTTCACGTCCTGCCGGTGAAGACCCCCAGACCATCTTGGTGTTCAGCCCACATCCGGATGATGATGTCATCAGTATGGGGGGCACGTTGATCCGTCTGGTGGAACAGGGTCACAACGTCCATGTTGCCTACATGACGAATGGCAATATTGCTGTGTTTGATCACGATGCCCGTCGGTTTGCCGATTTTATGGAATGTTTCAATCAATATTTTGGCATTGCCCCGAATCAGACTACGGCGTTGCGGCAACAGATGGAGGCGTTTCTCGATAGCAAAAAGCCTGGCCAGCCGGATTCCCCCGAGTTGCTTCAGGTCAAGACCTTGATTCGAGCGACCGAGGCACGGGCGGCCGCACGCGCGTGTGGCATTCCAACGCAGCGGTTGCATTTCCTGGATCTTCGTTTTTATCGGACCGGCAAGGTGGCCAAAGCTCCCCTGCAGCCAGAAGATATTGCTGATATTGAAAAATTGTTGCTTCAGCTGCGACCTTTTCGTATTTATGTAGCTGGGGAGTTGTCGGATCCGCATGGCACCCACCGGATGTGCGCTGAGGCCGTCTTTCAGGCGGTCGCACGAGTTCAAGCCCAGGGTTTTGATTTCGATGTCTGGCTCTACCGTGGGGCTTGGGAAGAATGGGAACCGCATGAAATTGATGAAGCGGTACCGCTCTCCCCGGCGATGCTCGAACGCAAAAAACTGGCCATTTTTCGGCATCAATCGCAGAAGGATCGGGCGATGTATCCAGGGACCTTGGACTCGCGGGAATTTTGGCAGCGGGCCGAACAGCGGAACCGCGAAACCGCGTTGCTCTACGACGCTCTAGGATTACCCGAATTCTATGCTTTGGAAGGCTTTGTCCATTGGCAGCCCGAGCAGGGGTGAACCTTGCCTGTCTTTTGGCATCGCTAAAATGCAGGATGGTTGTCCTCGCCAACTAAGATCGACAGCTTGCCGTTCCTGTCTAGACTTGATCGAAACGGTAAGATGGAAACAGAGGGAACTTTCATTCCCTTTTCGCTGGCATCACGCAAGGGGGGTATCGCATGAATCACTCACCAAAACGGGCTTTCGGCTCGACCGATAAGGCTCGGCGTAAGCAAGTGAATCTCTCGCTGACCACTGCCCGGAAGATGCTCCCTCTTGTTCGCGGCATCGTCCGAGATATTCTTGAAACTAAACAACAGTTAAATCAGATGCATCCGGAACGGGATCGTCTGGATCGGCATCGCCACGACTTGGTGTGGCAGGAACGAGAGCGACGATATCATCTTAAAGATGATATTCTAACCGCGGAAAAGCGCTTAACCGCCGCGATGGGTGAGCTGAAATCGCTCGGATTGTCGCTGGCGGATGATCAAGAGGGGCGGGTGGAATTCCCAACCCGGATTCATGGACGTCCGGCCGCTTTTTGTTGGAAACCGGACGAGGACGAGCTCGGCTTTTGGCACTACGTCGGGGAGGAAGTGCGCCGTCCAATCCCTGCCGATTGGGAGGATGAACCTCCCCTCCGCGTGCGTCGCTAAGCCATCCGGTCCGATTTCAACGATTCAACCGTCTAGGCAGAAAGTTTTTTTGGGATTTTTTGCAAAACGATTTGCATCCTGGAAATCATGGCCTAGGTTGTTGGTGTAAGAGGTTTTGGCTCTTACATGACTGAAAGGCACGACCCGTGCCGAACCCGAAACGGCAAACCCATCGTGAGGTGGGGGCGCAAAGCTGAGGGTCTTACCCGCTCCGAGGGGGGGGCGGATAAGGCAGCCAAGCTACCGAAGGGATGGACGGGACCCAAAAGTAAGCTTGGTATCCGGGCTTCTTCGGAAGCCCGGATTATATTTTTTCTTTTCCAAATTTCATCTTGTGCGTCCACAATTCACACTCTCGCATTCTTGGTTCATCTCCTGCCTCCGAGTAACGCCGACCACATTCTAGCAGCGATTCATTGGCTAAGGGCCATGGTGTTCTCGTTCCATTCAGCTGAGCAATTTGGCTTGTCAAGCGTGGCACATTTGTGGAATCTGCGGATCGATGATCCGGGTGAATGGCCAGGGCCTTTCCCAGCCCGATGATCCAGTCCCATGGGGATACACGATGGACCATCGAGGAGAATGAAACCAATGACGCAACCGTCAGTGCTCCGCGATTCAACCCGTGGAGAACGGTGGATTGAACGTTTCGAGTTCGCGCGCTTTCGGGGACCGGTTGCCGATTTTTCTCCCTTCTTGCCGGAGCCGAATCACCCGCACTATTTTGAGATCCTGTGTGCGTTGATTCGCATCGATCTGGAACTTGGCTGGGAACAGGCACAGCCGACCCCGCTCGCAACTTATCAGGAGCAGTTCCCAAACCTGTTTCGGATTCCTGAACACCGTCAGATCCTTGCCTTTGAAGAATTTCGCCAACGTCAGGTCCACGGTGACCGGCCGGATATCCAGGCTTATCAACAACACTATTGCGTTGATACCCACGATTGGATCGAACCAGAGCCAGGGGGAGCGGCTTGTTTATCCTGGAGCGAGGGGACAAAGCCGTCCATGGAGGCATCGAGAAGCCTCCTAGGTCGCCGCACCCCTTCGGGTGTATTCACCCGGACGTTCATGCTGCTGGCCGGAGCGGTGCTACTCCTGCTCATTGTCGGCAGCATCGTCTGGCAAAGGCATCTGCAAAATCACGAGGCTGTTACAGCCTTTCGAAAATTTGTCGAGCAAAAAACGCAGCTAGAATTGGTCCTTCATAGTGCCTTTCTCGATGCAGCACAGCAGCAGCATGCGGTGGCGAGGGCCCACACCTTGCTGGCGGCCTATGAGGTATTTGGGAGACGCAGGTGGCAACAATCTGCTCGAGTGACCCGGTTGTCGACACAGGATCAACAGGCTCTCTGTACGGGTGTTGGGGAATTGTTGTTGCAGCTCAGTGAATGGGAGCTTCGTCAGGCAAAGGCGGAACCGACATCGCCGCCAAACCGGCAAGCACGGGCCCGAGCGTTCCATCAACAAGCTCGGGAAACCTATCGACCGGGACTGGCACCACCTGCCCTCGACCAGCAAGCCAAACAATTGGGGTTGCCCGTGCAGACCGCCTGCAGTGGCGGACAGACTGCGGTACGCGTCCTTCGACGAGCTCAAGACTGGTACTGTGCCGCTACCCGGGCGTATATCCGCGGATACGATGCCAAAGCAAGGGAGTATGCCCGTGAGGCAGTGCAACGTGATCCGGCGCGGTTGACTGCCTGGTTCATCTTGGGCAATGCCGCACTACGAGCGGAGAACTTTGCCGAAGCCGAGGCGGCGTTTAGTCGTTGTTTAGCGCTTGCAACGCACCGTGGACTCGTTCGCTTTGCCCGTGGCTATGCGCGACTCTGCAACCAGGACTACAGCGGAGCGATTCAAGATTTTACGGTCGTGTTAGAAGGGGACCCAGTCAATATAGATGCGATGATTCATCGGGCGTTGGCCTATCACGGACGTCGGGAATATGCTCAGGCGCTGACCGATCTCGAAACAGCACTCGAGCAAGGAACGAGTCAAACGCGGCCATATTTCGTCCTTGCCGCTATTTACCGTGCGCAAGGGGATCATCGGGCAGCAGATCGGGTTCGGGCCGAAGGTCGCCGGCGCAGGCCAACGGACCCAGCGAGTTGGCTGGCACGAGGGTTGGATTCTGCACGGGAGGATCCAGAAGCGGCTCTGGCAGATTTCGCGGCGGCTTTGCGATTGGATCCGACTTCCAGACGGGCTCTACGCAGCCAAAGCCAAGTGCTTTCTAAACGGCTCAAGCGCCTACCTGAAGCGCTCCAGACACTCGATCGGTTTATTGAACTTTACCCCGAGGATGCGTGGGCATTTACGGAGCGAGCAATGCTGCATGCTCGGTTGGGACAGCGACAAGCTGCCCTGAAGGATGCGGGCATGGCCTTGCGGGGACAACCAGAACCAGAGGTCCTGTATCGAATGGCCGGGGTGTACGCACAGACCTGTGCTCAGGTTCCTACAGATCGCGCTCAGGCCTATCGACTGCTGCGGACCGCACTGGTGAGGGGCTACGGCTGGCAGCACTTCGTAGAAGATGCGAGCTTTCAACGACTTCGCAATGACCAGGAGTTTCAAGCGATTTGCCAGGCGGCTCAGGCATTACGCTAGTCCGCAGAACCGATCTTGGTCAGCTAAAGCGAAGGATGAGGATTTTCCGTTCAGCGAGGGGGGACCGGACGAGGGGCAGGGCCAATATACCGGGCTCGAGGTCGGATGAGGCGGTTGTGGTCTAGTTGCTCGATCACATGTGCAGCCCAACCTGCCACCCGAGCCATGGCGAAGATTGGCGTATAAATGGGGATTTCCAAGCCTAGGGAGTGATAGAGGCGGCCGGCTGGCCAATCCAAATTGGGATGTAAGCCTTTTTCGGACAGGACTATCTGCTCGATGATGTCAGCGGTCTGTTCCCAGTGGGTGTTTTCAAGCGCCTCGGCCGCTCGGCGTGCATAGTCCTTCAAGATGACCGCGCGGATATCACCGGATTTGTACACGCGATGACCAAAGCCCATGATCCGCTCCTTACGAGCCAGAACGTCACGGACCCAGGCCTCGGCCGTCGCTGGCCCGCCGGCAGCTTGAAGAATCTCCATGACCCGTTCGTTGGCACCACCATGCAGGCGGCCTTTGAGGGCACCAATGGCCCCGACCACCGCAGAGTGCAGATCACTCTCTGTCGACACAATCGTCCGCGCAGTAAAGGTCGACGCGTTGAACTCATGTTCGGCATAGAGAATCAACGAGACCTCCAGAGCCCGTGTTTCCTCGGCTCGGGGCTCCGAGCCACGGAGCATATACAGGAAGTTCGCCGCATGTCCGAGGTCCGGCCGAGCCAGAACCGCCGCTTCTCCAAGAGCATAGTGATAACGATCGGCAATAATGACCGGCAACTGGGCTAGGAGGCGTTCGGCCTTCCGCTGATTTGCCTCCCGACTGTTGTCGAGGGTATCCTGATCGAAGTGGGCGACGACACTCACGCCGGTTCGCAATACCTCGAGAGGCGAAGCCCATTTGGGTACGGCCTGGAGCAAATCTTTAAGGGCATTGGGCAAGCGTCGTGCGGCAGCGATACGCTCCTGAAATTCGCGAAGCTCGGTCGGCTTTGGCAGCTCACTATACAAAAGCAGAAAAGCCACCTCGTCAAAGGAGCAATGCTCGGCGAGTTCGCTGACCGCATAACCCCGATAACGTAATCCATCTTCAACGGTCGAGATCGCAGTTTCCCCAGCGAGAACGCCTTCTAAGCCCGGAGAATAAGGGATCGATTCGCTCTGCATCACCAACTCCTCACAACGCCTAGGCCCAACGAATTACTACCCTACCATAGGCTCGCAACAAAACGAATCGAAGATTCGTTATCCTGGCACAGGTGGCTGTTCTTCGTCGAGAAACTCCTGCTACATGAGTGAGAACCCATCGAAACTGCCTCGATCTTCCTGCTTGCCGGGTGAGTACTGCCGATAAAACACTGCACTTGGTTTGTCGGTGGCCGTGAAGCGTTTCAACATCGAAGCTCACTTGGGTCCACATAATTGCAAGCGTCAAAACCAGGTCATTGCCATGATCAAGCTGATGGTCCACACACTGCGTGTTAGCGTGTGCGCGAAGCGAAAACGGCGAGGGCTGAGTACATGCGCAGCGATCCTTGACAAGCCAGTCGAAGCTGGGTCGAGGAGGTCGAGCCTTGGGCTGAGTGGCGTAGGTCATGATGAGGGCGGGTCAAAATAGGCCCGATCACGTGCTTCATAGTCCGCATAACCCAGCAGATCGTAGAGCTCGCTGCGGGTCAGCATGTCGGGCAGAAGTGACGTTTGGGTCGGCTGATCTCGCAGCTGCTGCAAGGCGTGGCGTGTTGCTGCCAGCGCCAAGCGATATGCGGTGAGAGGATAGAGAATCATCTGATAGCCAAGCTGACGCAGTTCTGCGCGGTCTAACAGCGGGCTCTTGCCAAACTCGGTCATGTTCGCCAGCAGCGGGCCGCTCACTTCCTGAGCAAAGGTGGCAAATTCGGCAACGCTTGCAAGGGCTTCCGGGAAAATGACATCTGCACCAGCTGTGCGGTATGCATTGGCTCGAGCAATCGCATCGTCAAGACTGGTGACGCCGCGGGCGTCGGTGCGGGCGATGATGACAAACGCTGCATCCTGGCGTGCTGCCACCGCGGCTTGGATCTTGCCGACCATGGTGGCGGTATCAACCAACGCTTTTCCGGACAGATGGCCGCATCGTTTGGGCATTTCTTGGTCTTCCAAATGAATCCCAGCGGTGCCAGCTTGTTCGAACATCTGGACACAACGTTCGACATGGATCCCCGTCCCAAAGCCGGTATCGGCATCGCAGAGTAGCGGCAGGGTGCAGACGCGGGTGATGGCAGCGGCACGCTCGACAAACTCTGCTAAGCCAAGGAGGCCAACATCGGGTACGCCCATGGACGCCGACAAAGCGCCGCCTGAGAGGTAAACCGCAGAAAAACCAAGGGAGGCTGCCAGTCTCGCCACCAGCGGATCAAACACGCCTGGCAAGATCAGTGGGGGGTGTGTCCAGGCTTGGCGGAGGCGTTGCCCGGGAGAAAGTGTCGATTGCACCATGACCGAAATCCATCTTTGTGAAGAAGTTCAAGCAAGAGCCAGGACAGAGCTTAGGACCGTCTCCTGCCACCATGTGAAGCGAAGCGAACCTTGAAGGAGCAGCTCTGTCTTTAGTCCCAGAAGCCATGGCGAGCTGCGGGATTATCGGGAAGCAAGCTGCCCCCTTGACACAACCCGACTTGCCTTTATAATCCGATGAGAGTGGTGTCTAGAAGCACGGGGACCGACATGCATCAATTTATCACTTTCGAGAATCGATCACAGTAGCTCTCGGACGGTGATAAAGTTAGTCGTCGGGAGCCAAACCGAACCGGTTTGGCTCTTTTGCGTTCTGGGGGGACTTAAAGGCCTTTTTGGTTCACCAGCTTGGCCAAGAACTTGGAGTTTAGGAACGAGCTTTGAATCGCAATAAGCGTCGAACCGAAACAAACTCCGAATCGAGACCAAAGTCCTGGCAGTGACGGCCTGGCAGTGACGGCCTGGTAGAGACGACTGGTAGCCAACCGTTGGTTAAGCTACCAATTGTTGATCTGCATGTTCACAAGCCTGACTTGATTCTCGGCACCATGTAGACAAAGGGCGTATAGCTCAGTCGGCTAGAGCGCAGCTCTGATAAAGCTGAGGTCCCTGGTTCGAGCCCAGGTACGCCCATTCTGTTGGGTCCATTGCTGGATCACGGGGATGTAGCTCAATTGGGAGAGCGACGGCTTTGCAAGCCGTAGGTTACGGGTTCGATCCCCGTCATCTCCAGGAAAATCTATCCAAGCGGTTGCGCTTGGATAGATCATGGATGTCTCGGTGATGAACTCGGGTTGAAATCATCAAGAATTTTGCCCGAGAGCCGTTGACACCAGCAAGGAAGCCCAATAGGATGAACTTGGTCGTAAGTTGTCTAATACTTAGCACTTACGATCTGATAAGGTTAATAAAGGGTTGTTGAAGTAGGTTTTTGCATAGTTTCTTTTACGAAACTGTGATTTGAGCCAACACTTTGATGATCCAAACTTCTGGGACTGATCTCAGAAGAGACACGATCTTTGACAACTTGGTGGATAAGAAAGTCGCATCTTCGAGATGATGCGTTAATGGGTTGGCTTGGTTTTTGAGTTCTTCCGAGGGCTTGAAGAGCACCCTACTCATTGAACGAGTCAGATTGAAGAGCACAAAAACACGAGCCTTAGAAACAGGATCGTTACCAACATGTCCCAGCTTTGAAGGCAGCTGGGCTAGAGTGGTAGCACTTAATTTCGGCTTCTCTAACATCGGCGTGATCTAAATGCCGCGATCACCGCGTTGACGTGGTGTTGGGTGTTTGGGAGATCGCGAGTGAAGGGTCGGAAAAGTGTGGCCAAGCTAGTAAGGGCGTGTGGGGGATGTCTTGGTGCCAGAAGGCGGAAGGGCGTGGAAGACTGCGATAAGCTTGGGGGAGCTGTCAAACGAGCATTGATCCCAAGATACCCGAGCAAACGGAGGGAACTGAAACATCTCAGTACCT
>CAYPIE010000069.1:0-31438 GCA_964410665.1 uncultured Alcaligenaceae bacterium | reverse complement strand
CCCCGCATCGCAATCGCCTCTGCCTCTTTCCCCGCATCGCAATCGCCTCTGCCTCATGCTTCCTCATCGGATTTCTGTCCCCATCTGGCAAAAGCGTCGCCGATGGACTATCAAAGAGTAGATTTTCTCCCCGTGCGTTTTGCAACTGAAGAGGATTGGCATGCCTGGTCCGGATGTTCCGTCGCTCGAGCAATTAGAAACGTTTCCGAACCCGTCGCCGGGTCGCGATTTCACCATCGAGATCGTTTGCCCGGAGTTCACCAGCATCTGTCCCAAGACCGGGCAACCGGACTTTGGCACGATTACCTACACCTATACGCCCGAGGCGGCGTGTGTCGAACTGAAGTCGTTGAAATTGTATTTGCAACGCTTCCGCAACGAAGGGATCTTCTACGAGCAGGTGGTCAATCGGCTGCTCGATGATTTTGTCGGGGCTTGCAAGCCGCGCTGGGCCAAGGTGGTCGGTTCGTTTACCCCCCGCGGCGGCATTCATACCAATGTGACGTGTACTTATGAGGCTGCCGCCCACGACTGACACGCTGTGGATGCATGGAGGGAACGGTGTATTTTCGGCTGATGCTCGGGCTGATCGGATTGTCGATGGGTGGGACCTCGTTGGCGTGGGCGGGGATCTATTCACCGGAAGATCCACCATTGTTCCAGGTGGATAGCCAGGGACAGGCAGTCGCGCTGCCGTTCGACCAGTTCCGGTTTGCCCTGGCGAAGGTGATGAATGTGCCGGTCGCTACGCCACGACCGACTCGAGAGTATGAGGAAACCATGACTCGGGTCGAAGCGTTTCAGACGCGGGGGCTGGAGCAGCTGACGCCCGAAGAGAAGATTATCTATAGTGCGGATCTGATCCGTTTACGCCGCTATGACCAGGCGCTGAACCTGCTGCAACCGGCCAGCCGTCGACGTGGGGCGCCGTTCGCCCTGCAATCACAGCTGGCACTGACCTATTTCCTGAAGCAGCAGTACGCCCAGGCACGGAGCGTCCAGCAGGTATCACTGAGCGTGTTCCCCGAGCAGATGCTGGAGTACACGACCGCGCAGCTGGCCTGGTATCGCAACCTTGAACGCGACTATCTTCTGAAGTTAATGCTCCTGCGCGACCTCGAGAACCGCGACCGCCGTGGCGGTGGCTTCGGCCGAGTCAGCGAGGAGGTCGATGCTTTGTTCACGGAGCCTGGCGCGCCACCCATCCGCTTGGTCGGCGCCTCAGGGGAATACGAGCCGGGTACTCTGGCTACCGAAGAGCAGAAGAAGTTGCCTGCCGACGCCATTGCCATCGTGCAGCAACTGGTGCTGTGGATGCCTGATGATACACGATTGTATTGGCTGCTGGGTGAACTGTACAACGCTTCAGGCAACCTGGACGCCGCCCTACGCATCTTCAATGAGTGTGTTGACTCCCGTCGCTACCAGAACCCGACCCTGAGCATGCATCGGCGCATCGTCAAACAAGCCTGGGAAGAGCAGCCGCGGGAGATCACCACCCCCGAACTGTTAGGCTCCGGCGGCAACCCTGCCAAAACGACCGACCAATCCAACACCCTGGGTTGGTTGCCGGATTGGGAGACGGTGCTGTTCGTCGGAGGCATCGGGGGAGGCGTTTTTTTGCTTCTGGTATGGTTGCAGATCCGCGAACTACGCCGGCGCTGGCGGCGACGAGCTGGTCGTGGCTAGTCAACGACCTATGTCGCTGACGCTGGATGGGTGACAAGGCTTGAATCTTCAACGGGTGTGGTCGAGCCGCCAGTGTGGCGGCAGAATTGGTCTTCGGCGATTCTTTCTGAGCACGGCGGCTAGGAGGGGATCTGGTCCCCACGCCCAAGCGTCGGGATCCAGCTGGAAGCCACTCTGCTAGCCACTGTGTGTCCGACGAGATTTGGGTGGCACGCCCTTCGAAGACTCAGGGCGTGGTGGGCACCCCGCGTGTCACCGGCCCTCGAGTTGCGTCGGCGCTCTGGGGAGAGTTGGGACGATCTCGTCACTCTGGGTTGGTAAGGGTGTAGGGGTCACCATACTTTCGCATCTGCTGGCTCAGCAAGTCTTCAAGTTGTTTTCGCCGCCTCGCATAAGTGGGATCCTCGGCTAGGTCGACCTGTTGAGGTTTTGGGTCGATGCTGAGCAGTTCGCGTAGCTCGGGGGTGTGGTGCTGACTTAGCCACTCGCGCGGGTTGTCGTTCAGGTTGAACAACTGGGTTTCATTGACCTTGCCGTCGAGCACCTCGACCTTGATGAGCTTCCAACCTTCGGAGGTCTTGACCGCCCGCATCCCTGGCTTGGTGCCGCCGCAGTAGACGCCGTAGACGATGTCGCGGATGCGTTCCTTTTTCCCTTCGAGCACCGGACGAAAACTCTTGCCCTCGACCACATCGGGGGTGGCGATCTCCGCCAGATCACAAAGGGTCGGGAAGATGTCCAGTAGGTAAACAAACCCCGAGGCGCGGCTACCTGGCTTGATGCCCGGGCCGCGGATGATCATCGGCACCTGCCAGGTGTGCTCGTAGAGGTTTTGCTTGCCGGTGAGTCCGTGACGACCGACGGCAATCCCATGGTCGGCCGTAAAGAGGATATAGGTGTCGTCCAGTTCTCCGTTGGCTTGGAGTCGCTTGAGGACGCGGCCGATCTGTTGATCGATCGACTCGATGCAGGCGTACTCGCGTCCCAGTTCATTGCGGATGGTGGCTGGGTCACGGCGTTTCTTCACTCCTTGGACATTGACTTCATCACGCAGGCGTGGGTGGCCGTGGGGGAAGGGATGCGCTGGGAGGTAGTTGTTCGGGAGCGGGGGTGCCTTGGAGTTCGGCTCAGAGGGTGGGCCCTGATTGTCGGCGCCATACTTTGCGGCCAGCTCCTCAGGTGCATTGCGCGGATCGTGAGGATGGGAGAATCCCAGGTAGATCAGGAACGGTCGCTCATCCTTTTGTGACTTCCGCTCCTGGAGGTAATCAACCACTTGATCGGCGTGCCAGGGGGAGCCGTTCTCGGGGTTGCCGCGACGGCGGGTGGCTTCTTTGCGGATCTCAAACTGAGCGTTGGCCTGGGGGTAGCTATTGCCCTTCTTGCAGGTGCGGAAGGTCGCGTAGCCCGCGCGGCGAAACACCGCCGGCATACTCTCCATGGCCGCCTCGGCGCGGAACGACCTTGGCTGGTTGATCCCGGGACCTTTGGCCCCGGGGATGCGCCAGAGCGTCCGGCCGGTCATGATCATGGTCCGCGACGGGGTGCAAACCGCTCCCGACCAGGACCCCATGTGGTGGGCATCGTCGAGGACCATGCCTTCCGCGGCCAGGCGGTCGAGGGTCGGGGTAAAGCAAATCGAATTACCGTAGGCCTTGAGGGTTTCCGGCGATTGGTCATCGGTGACGATGACCAGGAAGTTGGGCTTGTCTGCCGCCCGGGAGGGCTGGGCGACCAGCCAGGCCAACAGGGTGCTTGCCACCAAAAGATGAGTACGGAACACGCGCGACCTCGGTGCCAGGGTTCAATGAAGTACAGGAGCATGGCCTCGGACCGTCAACCGGTCGAAGGGCTGTATTTTACGCAAACCGGGGCCGGGTTGCGATCGTTGCTGGCGTGAGATGATTCCTTTGAGTCAGATGTCCACCGACACCTCGTGTCGGTGGACATCTAATTGACAGCATAGGAGCAAATGGGTACATATAGACGTATATCCGGATTTTTCCGAGGTATTGTGGGTGGGCTCGTCGTGTACAACGCCGGCGTCCGGGTGGTTCAGGCGTATCTAACGGGCAACGAAGCTCGCGGTGGTGCGGGCGGCCAGTTCGGCGGCTCTGGTGGTAACGGTCTTGGTGGTGGCATTGGGGTCGTCTTCGTCGAGTTTTTCAACAACCCCACCTGGCTCCCGTCGGTGGAAGTGTCCGACAGTTTCGTGCAGGGCAACGTCGCGACCGGAGGTGCCGGGGGTGTGGATTCCGGCATAGGAGGTGCCGGGCAAGGAGGTGGGCTGGCGGTGTCGGATGGTGGTGGCACCGCTGATATCCGCAGCTCGTGGTTCACGCAGAATGTTGCGTTGGGTGGCGTCGGTGGTGTCGGCGGAGACGGTGGTGGTAGCCACGGTGGTGGCGTGTACGTGGGTGCATCGTCGGAGGCAGCGATGCGTGACAGCCTGGTGTACGCGAACGGGTCCGGTGGGGATGACGCGGGAGCAGGTGGCTCGGCCGGTGTTGGTGAAGGGGGCGGGTTGTAAAACCACGCGGAAGGGAAGTTCGCGGTGGACTTTGTGACGAGCTTCTTCACGCGTACGAACGAAGCGTCAGACGAGGGAGACGACATGTACGGGACGTTCGTGCCCTTGAAAACTGCGGAGCTGGCGGCCGGGCCTGAGGCCGGGAGGCCCTGTCCGCCTGAGCATGCTGCAGTTCCCCTGGAAGCGTCGGGGCGGGCTGCGTCATCATGGACGGCGTAACAACGCTGCCCGCCGACCGCGTTCCCGGGAGGACCGTCATGGTGTCCGAAGCCGAACTGCAACGCCGCCGCTCGAAGTGGCACTATCGTGGTCAGGAACGGCCGTCGTTTGCCTCAGAACCCAGGTCGGGCCAGGAGTCGGTCTGGGACTATCCGCGGCCTCCAGCGGTTCGGTCGGACGGGCGCAAGGTCGAAGTCTTCTTCGACGGGAACTGTATCGCTAGCAGCCAGCGAGCGGTGCGGGTTCTGGAGACCGCCGGGCCGCCGGTGTTTTATTTGCCGAACTCGGATGTCCATTTCGCTTCCATGTTGTCAATACCTGGCGAGAGTCTCTGTGAATGGAAGGGTGTCGCGAATTACTTCGACGTCGTCGCCAAGGCGAAGGGGATCGAACGGGCAGCCTGGACCTATCTCCGGCCGTTTCCGGGATATGAGCGCATCGCTGGCTACGTCAGCTTCTTTCCGGCCAAAGTCGACTGTTATGTCGCCGGGGAACGGGTGCGGCCGCAAACGGGCGATGTCTACGGGGGCTGGGTGACCGGTGAAATTATCGGCCCTTGGAAGGGTGCGCCGGGGACCGACGATTGGTGAACTCCGGCCGACTCCTCCTACCTGTTCAATCCCATACCATTTTTGTCATCGATCTGCATCCACCCGATGGTCCGCCGCGAATAAGAAGGTGCAAGAACACAGACTCTAGGTTTACTTTATCATTATCTTTTATAAAATGGAATATTTATGATGTTGTGTGCCGCACATTGGATGGGTGCCTTGTGGCTCATCGCCACTGTGGGCTTGGTGAGCGTTGCTGAGGAATCGCCGACGCCGGCCGAGCGGATGTTGATCGATTTTGATGACAAGGATGTTGCCAATCAATGGATCACGGTGAATGACAACGTCATGGGCGGCCGTTCCGAAGGCGGGCCGAGTTTTGCCGACGGCAAGTTAATCTTTCAGGGTAAGACGGTCACCCAGGGTGGCGGCTTCTCGTCGATCCGCACCAAGCCGACCGATTACCAACTGCGAAATGCCAAAGGGATTGTTCTCCGCGTTCGCGGCGATGGGCGGACCTACAAGGCCGACATCCGGACTGACAAGCGGCGTGGCGGTTTTTCGGTAGCCTATCGGGCCGATTTCGAAACCAACGTTGATGGCAAGTGGCAAGAGGTGCGAATTCCGTTTCGCAAGTTTCAGCCGACCCTGTTCGGTCAAACCCTGGACGGCATTGGCTCGGTAGATCCGAACAAGGTGCAGACACTTGGCTTGATGATCTACGACAAGAAGGCGGGGCCGTTTAAGCTCGAGGTGGACTGGATCAAAGCCTATGGCGAACCCAAGGGTGATCAAGCTACGCAGCAAGAACCAACGAAGCCAGCGGCTTCGCCCATCGACGACGCCGTGCGTAAAGCCATCGTCAAAGACTTCTTCGACGTTTGGTTGATGAAGCAGTTGCGCGAACGCTCTCAAAAGCTGAAGGAGTGGCTGGAGACCAACAACCAACTTAACCTGGGAGAGGATGCTTACCTGATCCCGTTGGTCCGATATGTCATCGAAGACTACCGGGAGCGGCCCAAGCGGGTCAAAGAGATGTACGAGCATTTTGTCAAGCTCGGTCGAACGCCGGCAAGCTTGCGGGAGTTCGAGGGGCTGACCGATCGCTTTATCCTTGGGCCGCTGCTGTCGGAGATTCGCACCGGCAAGTTTACCAACGTCGAGTCGATCACCAAGGTGTTGGCGGGGGCCGGTGATCCCTATCCGGTGTATGCTCAGATCGGCGTCGAGCTGAAGCGTTCCGAAGCCGACAGGGCGGGTGAAGTGTATGCCCAGTTGATTCGCCGCGCAGCGCGCGATGAGAATTTGACCAAGGAACGCTTCACGAAGCTCATTGAACTGTGTGGCCGGGTGCAGCCGGGTTCACCGAATCGGGGCAAACCGGTCCGGGGTGCTCGCCAAGGACGTGGTCGAGGTGGCCGTGGCGATCAAGCCAAACCCGTGCAGGAGCCGCCCAAGCAGGTGCCGTTTGCCTCGTTCAAGGGGCCCAACCTCGATGGCAAGGTGGTCTCGACCGATGACTTCAAGGGCAACGTGCTGATGATTGACTTTTGGGCCACTTGGTGTGTGCCTTGCTTGAAGCAAGCGCCGGAACTGGTCGAGCTCCACAAGCAGTATCAAGAAGATGGGTTGGCGGTGTTGGGCGTTAGTCTGGATAAGAAGGGGACGCGCGACCGGGTACGCGAAGTGGTCAAGGAAATCGGCATGAACTGGCCGCACATTTACACCGGTGGCTACTGGCAGGCGGAGCCAGCGCTTCTCAATAATGTGCGTTCCATTCCCTTTGTGATCCTGCTAGATCGCAAGGGCCGCCCACGCGCTTCCGGACTTCGAGGTGAGGAGCTCAAGCAGAAAGTCAAAGAACTGCTTGACGAAGGCTCCACCGCCAAAAGGAATTCGCAAGGTGGGGCCCGGGAAGAGAAGTAGACCGTACCCCGGTACGCCGGTTCTTCGGGCTGGGTGACACGTCTTCCAAGGGAGGGACCCAGCGACAACTTTCGGTGTACTGGGGTTGCCCATGTTCAACTCCCTTTGCCCTCCTCCTCCAGAGCGGTTACCATCTCGGCATTGAGCAATAGCCAGCACTGGCGCATCTCAAGCCGTTCTTGGTCGCAACAAATCGGTGGGCCGTTGCCCGCAGCGGATTCGTGGACCGGAAAGTGGTCTTCACTCCGATGGACTCGTGGCATAACCCATCCCCCCACCAGCATGATTTTGCCGGCCGGGATCGCTTCGATGCTTTCCACACCGAACAACGACACCGTGGGCGGAGATTGGCCTGACGTCACTTCCTCTGGCCGGTTCAGATCGACTGGGGAGCGGATGCTCAGACGAAAATGAAAGACAGTGCGTAGAGCGTTGATCTGGTGCGGCACCATGGTTGCCTGCAGGCCCGTTGCCAGCGTGACCTTGGTGTCTGGTAAGTCGGGGTACTGTGGTGGTACACAGACGGTGTAGGCATGCTGATCGGCGATCTGCAACCGGGCCTGTTGGCCCAGCTCCACGGTGACCCGCGGCAAGGCGAGCACGTCGGTGCGTGAGTCTTCTCTCAGCCGCCGCACAAACGCGGCCACTTCCGTCTTTGACATCAACATCCGGTACGGAATGGTCTGTCGCCCCTTGCCTGCGGCAGCCTCGTGCGGCAGGCTGCTCCTGGCGTCGGTGACAGAGGTGATCACGCGGACCTGGAAGCGGGCCTCGGCCGGGGTGGTGGCCGGGCACGGTGTCGTGATCGGGGCAGCCGGCACCGGTTGTGGGCGGCTGGCCATGGTTACGAGCAAACTAGCCAGGGCAAGGAAGCCAATGGGCATGGGTCGCTCCTCGTGCGAAGATGGGTTGGGCCATCAGCCAAGAAGGTCATACGCAGATACTCGAACCGGTGCAAGCAAAAAACCGGAAGTGAGGCCGGATTTGCCCTCAGACGCTGGCGCCGTTTTGGACACGCTTCTGGGCCAACCCCTCGACTAGCCACTCACGCCAGGCGGTTAGGCCTTGGCCGGACTTGGCCGACACTTCGAGCACAGGAATGCCCGGGCGGACCGCCTGGATGTTCTGCTGGGCGGTGGCGAGATCAAAGTCCACGGCTTCGGCTAAGTCGATCTTACTCAGCAACACCAGGTCGGCCGTGTTGATCAGAGTGGGGTACTTGAGTGGCTTGTCTTCCCCCTCGGTGACGGAGGTGAGCAAAACCCGGAGATCTTCGCCGAGGTCCCAGGTCGCGGGACAAACCAGATTGCCGACATTTTCGATAAATAGAAAGTCGAGCTCGGCCAGGTCGAACGCCGCGATCGCCGCGGCCACCATATCCGCTTCGAGGTGGCACATCGTTCCGGTGAGGATCTGTTTGGTGGGAACGCCACTGGCAGCGATGCGCTGGGCGTCATTTTCGGTGGCCAGGTCCCCGACCACTACAGCAATGGAATAATCTCGGGCGAGACCACCCAAGCTGCGAGCCAGGAGCTCGGTCTTGCCAGCGCCCGGACTCGAGACCAGATTGACCACATAGACCCCCAGCGTGGCAAACTGCTGACGCAGGTCACGGGCCAGTTCATCATTTTTTTTCAGGATTTTCGTGCGAACGTCCAAGATGCGCGGGTTCATCAGCATCGACCTCAATCGTCACCAAATCCAGTTCTTTGCCGCATCGAATCTCGGGAGTGGGCGTATCACAAACTGGACAACGAAAACGGTACAGGGTTTCGAGGGTACGTTCCTCGCCACAAGCAGGACAGTCCACCGTCACCGGGATTTCTTCGATTTCCAGACGGGCACCTTGACAGCGTGTCCCCTCCGCGGCCAGATCGAAGGAAAAACGCAAGGCCTCGGGGACGACACCTGAAAGCTGACCTACTTGAAGCCGCAGGCGAACAATGCGTCCGGGTTGCTCGGCAGCGGTTTCCTCGGCGATGCGGATCAGGCTCTGCGCGATCGACAGTTCATGCATGTTCGGCGTGGTGGGTGCGGCCCAGGTTGCGGGCAATCTCGATGAGAAAGCCCAGCCCACGTTGCACCTCGGGGTCGCCCGCGGCCTTCAATACTCCCCAAGCCCCCACACGAATATCTTCGCGGCGAACATGATCGCGCGCCTCGATCATCGCGCTCGCGACCTCATCCACCACCCCGACCGCTTCGGGGGAGAGTGCCTTGGAGCGAAGAATAGCCTTGAGTTGTTCGGAACCGGCAATTTCTGCCAGTCGCGAGGCGAGTTCGCGCAGGGTCACGCCGGAGGCATCGCGACCCTGGCCGGAGCGTAAAAACAGCTCGAACAGATCACTCAGATTGTCACTAATTTCTGGACCGCGGCGTAACAACTGATCCACCGCCACCACAAATTGCGCGAGGTTGGGCAAGTGTTCGATCAAGGTATGTAGACTATTAACGGTTTCGGGATCGGTGAGCGGTTCTTGGAGTGCGTTGAGCACCTCGGCAGTGCGTTGTGCTTTGTCACGCAGCTGTTCCCAGTCCAGCTTGGGCAGCAGGGTCTGACCATTCTGGTCGGCAGCGGTGCGTGCCAGCTGGATCATATCGTTGGCGTTCTCGGCCAGCTCGGGGCCACGCTGCAGGAATGCGGCCGCCATACGTGTGAAAGTCACCAGTTCCGGCAGTTGGTCGAGCAGCATGTGCAGGGCAGCCAGGGTGTCGGGTTGCTCCAGGCGGGCTTGCAAGCTGGCGGTGTCACCGGGATGTGTTGCGGTGGCCATGAGCGGGGTCGTCCTTTGGTGGGGGAAGTGAAGCGGGAAACACGCATCCCTCTGAGGGCAAGCATAGTCGCTTGGTTTTTTTTCGACAAGTCCCTAGACAGGCCGCTCTGGGGCCGTAATGATAGACAGTAGCAAACGGGACGACGACGTGAATATCCACCGGGATGGAATTCGAGGGTGTTCTCGGCCCCAACCTAAGTGCCCCGATCCACTTCTGTTCCATCGAACCATCGTCGTCTCAACATTTCCAGCAACTTCGCTTGGAGCAATCCCATGGCCTCGCTCGTTTGGCTTCATGGCGGCGCGTGTAACGGCAACACCCAATCGTTTCTCAATGCCGAAGAGCCGACCGTGGTCGACCTGGTCACCGATTTTGGCATCGAGGTGATCTACCACCACGCTCTGGTCCCCGAGATGGGCGCACAGGCCCATGCCCTGCTTGAGAGCATCATCCGCGACCGGCGGCCGATGGATATCCTGGTGGTTGAGGGGACCATCATGAAGGGCCCCAACGGCAGTGGCCGCTATGACATTTTCCTAGACCGACCGTTTAAAGACTGGATCACCGATCTGGCCCCGAAGGCCCAGTTCGTGGTGGCCATCGGCGACTGTGCCTGCTGGGGCGGCGTCCCCGCCACCGCCCCAAACCCCACCGATTCGATGGGGCTGCAGTACCTCAAGGAAAACAAGGGCGGCTTCCTGGGTGGCAACTTCCGCTCGAAGGCAGGCCTGCCGGTGATCAACGTTCCGGGTTGCCCGGCCCATCCGGATTGGATTACGCAGATCCTGGTCGCTCTGGCCACGGGCCGCACCAGTGACGTCGCCCTGGACGATTTGCAGCGGCCACAGACCTTCTTCAAGACGTTTACCCAGACGGGCTGTACTCGAGTGCAATACTTCGAATGGAAAGAGAAGGTGGATGAGTTCGGCCAGGGCACACGCAAGGGTTGTCTGTTCTATGAGCAAGGTTGCCGCGGACCGATGACCCACTCGCCGTGCAATCGCATCCTGTGGAATCGCCAGTCGTCGAAGACCCGTTCGGGCATGCCCTGCGTCGGCTGTACCGAGCCACAGTTCCCCTACTTTGACCTGATGCCGGGAACGGTGTTTAAGACGCAAAAAATCTTCGGCGTCATTCCCAAGGAAACCCCTGAAGGGACTGACCCGTTGAGCTACACGATGCATGCCGCGGCGGCGCGGGCGGCTTCCCCAAAATGGGCAAAAGAAGATATGTTCGTAGTTTGATATTTTTCCCGATTTCCCCCGTGCTCGCAAAGGAACGACCGCCATGGCTGTACAGGAACTTCGCGTCCCTTCGGTAGGCCGGGTCGAGGGCGACCTGGATGTCAAGGTGATGCTTGAAGACAATCGTGTCGTCGATGCCTGGACCGAGGCCAGCATGTTTCGCGGCTTCGAGATCATCCTCAAGGGGAAGGATCCCCAGGCAGGGTTGATTGTGACGCCGCGAATTTGCGGCATTTGTGGTGGTAGCCACCTCACGAAGTCGAGCTACGCGTTGGATGTGGCCTGGAAGACGGAGGTGCCCGCCAACGCCCACTTGATACGCTCGATCGCCCAAGCGGCGGAGAGTATGCAGAGCATTCCGCGTTGGTTCTATGCCCTGTTCGGCATCGATCTGGTCAACAAGAACTACGCCAAGAGCAGCATGTACGATGAAGCGGTCCGCCGTTGGGCACCGTTTGTAGGCCGCAACTATGAGATCGGCGTGGAGCTCTCTGGGAAGCCGGTCGAAGTGTACGCTATTTTTGGAGGCCAGTGGCCTCACTCGAGCTTTATGGTCCCCGGTGGGGTGATGTGTGGTCCGGTCCTTTCCGATGTCACCCGGGCGACGGCGATCCTGGAGTATTGGAAGGAGAACTGGCTCGAGCGCGTCTGGCTGGGGGGTCCCATCGAGAGCTACCTGGAGGTCACGACCTGGGACCAGCTGCTCGCCTGGATCGACGCCAACGATAGTCAGCGGAACTCCGACCTCGCCTTCTTTATCCGCTATTCCATGGACATTGGTCTGGATAAGTATGGCCAAGGGGTTGGCAAGTACCTGGCCACCGGCACCTTTATGAACCCGGAGAAGTATCAACATCCAACCATTGAGGCCCGCAACGGTGCACTGATCTCGCGGAGTGGCATCTATGACGGTGAGCACTGGCATGATTTCGACCAGGCGCGCGTCTACGAAGACCATACCCACGCTTTCTACAGAGGCTCGGGGGTGCTGCATCCGTTTGATGGCCGCACCGAGCCGCTTGATCCGGAAGAGGGGAAACGCGACGGCAAGTACACCTGGGCCAAGGCACCCCGTTACGACATTCCTGGTCATGGCCTGTCGTCGATGGAGGCAGGGTCTTATGCGCGGCAAATCATTGCCGGCCGCGAGGGGGCGGAACCCTGGCAGGACTACGATCCGCTGTTTATCAACATGCATCGGGCGATTGGCCCGAGTGTGATGACCCGGGTTCTGTCACGGATGCATGAAGCCCCCAAGTATTTTCTCCGCGTCAAGGAGTGGCTGGGGCAGCTCGATCTCCATGGCAAGTTCTATATCAAGCCGGAAGAGTTACCCGAGGGCCGTGGCTTCGGGGCGACCGAGGCCATTCGCGGTGCCCTCGCGGACTGGATCGTGCTGAAAAACGGCAAGATCGAGAATTACCAGGTGGTCACGCCGACCGCGTGGAACGTCAGCCCACGTGATGGCAATGAAGGGAAAGGGCCGATTGAATTGTCCCTGATCGGTTCGCCGGTCCAGGAGCAGTCGGATCCGGTGGAACTCGGACATGTGGCCCGCAGCTTCGACTCTTGCCTGGTTTGCACCGTGCATGCCTATGATGCCAAGACGCACCAGCAACTGGCCAAATTCCGGGTCGATGGCCTGCACTGAGCCTCGGGTACTGATCATCGGCTGTGGGAACCTACTCCGCGGCGACGATGGGGTTGGCCCCGTGTTGATCCGGCATCTCTGGGAACAGGGGATTCCCCCCGAGGTGCAGATTGCCGATGGCGGGACCGCCGGCATGGATGTGGCCTTCCGGATGGACGGGATGCCCGAGGTGGTGATTATCGACGCTTGTCGGACCGGGGCAGAGCCGGGTACCCTGTATGAGGTGCCCGGCGCAGAAGTCGAGACGCCGCCACTGACTGGGATGAATATGCATGCGTTCCGCTGGGACCATGCCATCGCGTTCGGCCGCTGGTTACTCAAGGATCGCTATCCAGCCAAGGTGATGGTGTATCTGATTGAGGCGGCCCATACCGAACCGAGCATGGAGCTCTCCCCGGAAGTGACGGCGACCATGCATCGGCTGATCGAGCGCTTGCGGGAGCGGTACCGATGCAATTCGAGCTGACCGCGCAAGGATATCTTATCCTCGATGCGGCGGTGGTCGCCCAGCATTTCACCACCGGGACGGTGATCGTGCTGCACCGCGAGGGCGAACTGCTGGTAATGCCGGTCCATGATCGAACTGCGGGCGGCTTATTACTCAAACAACGGAATGCCCGGGGTGATCGTAGTGTGCTGGTGACCGAGTTTGTCGGCGACCACCCAGGAGGGCTGTTGGTCGGCCACTGGGATGCTGAGGGTCGGGCACTGCATATTGCCCTTGGAGGACGCCAAGTTGGCCGTCACCGATGATGCCTTTTTGGTGGAAGCCGAGGTGCTTCAGGAAAATGGGGCCTGGGTGGTCTACCTGGAAATCTGGTTCGCCGATGGACCGCGGCGGCATCGTATTGATACGTACTATACCGAAGCCAAAGCCCGGCTGGCCGCACGCTGGATCCAGTGGGCAGCCCGGCGGGAAATCGATACCCCCAAGTTTGAGTAACCTGTGAGCACACTCGCCAACCCCTTACCGATCGGTGTGCACCCTGGCCCAGCGAGTGCTCTGCTTCTGCCTGCGCTCCCAAACGGAACGCAGTGGATGCCGGGTGTTTTACGCGGCGAGCTTGACGCGCTCCCGGAAGCTTGGGCGTTTTATCGGCTCGCCGCGCAGGGCGATGCGGACAACGCGTTGCATCGACTCCCCAAGGGCTCCGATGATCCCGTGGTGGCGTACAACCGTTTTGTGCTCGCACCTTCACCGACGGGTTATGCGGAACTTTGCCAGCGGCTCCATGGAGATCTGGGCCACTTACTCGAAGTGGTTGCCTATCGGGATGGGCTCCGTGAGCAATTCCCGGAACCGGTCCAGACCGAGCATGCCGTGGTCGCAGCATATACTCGTGCCACGCTGGCACATGCACGCATCGACGCAGGCGATCTCGGCGGGGCACTCGCTGAGCTCGAGGGAGCTGCGGAGTCGATTGAGGCAGAACATCGGGTGTTTGCTGCCAGACTGTGGGGGGAGGCCGCAGCGCTCGAACAGGTCCATACCGGCCCGAGCCATCGGGGCACTCGACTGTTTCAACGGGCCATCGACCTCTTAGAAGAGACGGCCTTCGCCAGCACCCAAGCCGAGTTCTGGTTGCAGTTAGGGGTGGCTCATACCACGTTGGCCGAGGGAAGAAAGGGGGCCTTGCAGCGGGCGGTGCAATGCTTCCACCAGGCGCTCAAGACGTTTACCCGTGAGGACTATCCCGAATCGTTTGCCCTGGCGCAGGTCCAAGTGGCTCTGGCCTATCTGGCCATGCCGATGCAGGCCGATGCCGCGCGGCTTCGACCGGCGATCGCGGTGCAGTGTCTACGTGAGGCGTTGAGTATCTTTACGCCACAGGATTATCCCGACTACTGGGCCAGTACCACCATGAACCTGGCCAACGCCTTGCAGCATCTCCCCTCGGCCCATCGTGAACGCAACCTGTGGGAAGCAATTCAGCTGTATGACCAAGTCTTAGAAGTCCGCAAGGAAGCAGCTGATCCGCTGGGGTATGCGCGGGTGCTGGCCAACCAGGGGAATGCCCTCGCTCACCTGGGGGCGTTTCGCAACGCAGTGCCGCGGCTAGAACAAGCACGCAAGCAGTTCAGTGCCCACGGAGATCACGATGCGGCGGAAGCCGTCGGGGAACTGCTGGCCGAGATTGCTACCCGGTCAAGGGAAGCAGAGGTGACGGTCGATGAATCCCCATGAACAACAATATGTTGATTCGCTCTTAGAAGTGGCTGTGGTCCGGTTTTGCGAGCGGGTCATCCATCGCAACGCAGGTGCCAAGCATGCCCTGAGCAAGCTGCGGGCTGCTCCCAATGGTGAGGGGATCTGGCTGGATCAGTTTGTTACCTCGTTCTTTCAGGAGGCACTTCTGGATAATCCGGCCGGGTCCTGTATGCTCCTTGAGGGCCTCGCTCGGCGTCCTGTGCCGGCGTTTGTTGCCGAAGCGACCATTGGCTCGCTGCTGCAACAACTGGCTCAGGCGGCGTTCGCTGAGCTTGTCAGTAGCAAGGTCGAAGAGGCCCTCGAGCGCGCCATGAGTTTTTCCGAGTAAGTGAGCCTATGCCAAGCACCAGCCACGAGACACCCTCCGTCGAAGAACTAGCCCAGGCTGTCGACTCCGCCCGGACCGCTCTAGCCGATTTGGAGGAGATCGCGCGGCTCACGGCAGAGAAATATGCCAAGGCCCTGGAAGATTTCCATGCCGCGGGGCTCAAGCAGATCGTGCGGTCACTCAAGGCCGACCCGCGTGGTAAAGAATTACTGTTCGAGCTGGTGGATGACCCGCTGGTACACACCTTGTTTGCGGTACTGGGGATTATCAAGCAACCGATCGAGTCGCGGGTGCAACAAGCCCTTGAGCAGGTGCGTCCGGTGGTACAGTCGCATGGCGGCGATGTGGAACTGGTCCGGGTTGAGGCCGGTACAGCCTTTTTGCGGCTGCATGGTAGTTGCAACGGCTGTTCGATGTCTGCGGCGACACTTCGGGAGGGGATCGAGGAGGCGATCCGCGATCGGGTCCCCGAGATTACCACGGTGGAAGAGGTGAAAGATCAGGTGGTGGCCGGGTTTATTCCGGTGGAATCGCTGATGCTTCGCCGCGATGACGATGCCTGGGTCCCAGGGCCGATGCTGGCCAGCGTGACCGAGAATGTCCCAGCGGCGCACACCTTGGCCGAACAGTCGATCCTGTTGGTGCTCCACCAGGGCAAGTTGTTCGCCTATCGCAACCAGTGCCCGCATCAAGGATTGCCGCTGGAACGTGGTGCGATGGATGGCTGTATGCTGACCTGCCCGTGGCATGGCTTCCGCTTTGATGTCACCAGTGGCGAGTGTCACACGGCTCCTCAGGTGCAATTGCTTCCCTATGCGACGCGTATTCAGGATGGGCAGGTCTGGGTTCGCGTGGAGGGTTAGCGTATGCGCGCAGCAGAGGTGTGCTGCTGGCTTGGTGCCCCAGCCCAGGGGGGACTCATTTTGCCCAGCGCTCAGGCGACAGCCACCCAGTGCTATGCCCCGCGTGGAGTGTATCTGGATCAGGAGTGTCTGGTCGTCGCCGATTCGGGAAATCATCGCATCCTGCGCTGGCAACCCCTGCCAGTACAGGATCAGGCACCCGCGCAGCAAGTGCTCGGTCAACCCGATCTCTACTCGGAAGGGCCCAAACAGTTGCATCTGCCGACCGGCATCCTTTTGGCTCATGGTCGGCTGTACGTGTGTGATGCTTGGCACCATCGGGTGCTGTTCTGGGAAGGGTGGCCGCAGCAGGAAGATACCCCCCCGAGCGGCGTGCTTGGTCAACCCGATCTGCTTCAGGTGGAGCCGAACCAGGGCAAAACGATTAGCCGGCATGGTCTCAACTGGCCTTATGGGATTGGCGTCGTCGGTGACTGGCTGTTGGTGACCGACACGGGCAATCGACGGGTGGTCGTCTGGAACGGTCGGCCGGAATCTGGGCAACCGCCAGACAATCAGTTCGGCCAGCCCGACTGGGAGTCGGGCGAAGAAAATCGAGGTACGGGCGTTGGCCCCAATACGTTTCGTTGGCCTCATGCGATTGCCGGTGATCAACGTGGGTTGTTGGTCGCGGATGCCGGCAACCACCGAGTGCTGGGCTGGACGGAGGTGACCGCGGCTTGGGCAGGCAAACCCGCCGATCTGCTGCTCGGGCAAGAGGACTTTCACCAGGCCCGCGAGGTGCCTTATCAACCACCCGGTGCCCAACGCCTACGCTTCCCTTATGGGATCGCTCTTTCGGGGGACATCCTGGCGATCAGCGACACCGGCAACCATCGCGTGCTGTTGTTCGACTGGCCTGATGTCCTGGACGGCAGGCGGGCAGCGCGAGGCGTCATCGGTCAGGCCGACTTACAAGGAAGTGGCGAGAATCGTTGGGAGTCGGTGCGTGCGGATACTCTGTGTTGGCCCTACGGCCTGAGTCTGCGTGGCAATCAACTGGCCATTGCCGACTCTGGTAACAACCGGGTCATGCTGTGGCAACTGAATACATAAGTCACTTCGGGAAGGGGACGGGGATGTGTTTGGCGATACCTGCGAAGATTGAAGCGTTTCTCGATGAGCAAGGACGGATGGCACTGGCCGATGTGCTCGGGGTTCGGCGCAAAGTCAATGTCGACCTGTTACGTAGCGATCCCCCAGGTGTCGGGGACTGGGTACTGATTCACGTCGGCTTTGCCATGAGTAAAATTAGCGAAGCCGATGCTGCTGAGCAAATCCGTGTGCTGGAAATGCTAGGCGAGGCCCAGGAAGCCAAGGTGGAGGATACAAGTCATGAAATACGTCGATGAATTTCGCGATGCCACCTTGATTCGCAAAGCGCTTGAGGAGATCGAGCAACTCGCCGCCGTCGACCGCCACTTCCGGGTAATGGAGGTGTGTGGCGGACACACCCATGCCATCTTCCGCTTTGGCCTCAAGGATTTGTTGCCCGAGAATGTCGAACTGATCCACGGCCCTGGCTGTCCGGTATGTGTGCTCCCGATGGGCCGGCTCGACGATGGCCTCAACCTGGCCAATGACCCGCGCGTGATCTTCACCGCCTATGGCGACATGATGCGCGTGCCGGGTTCGCAGGGTAGTCCACTGGAGTGGAAGGCACGCGGGGCAGACATTCGCATGGTCTACTCGCCCCTGGACGCGTTACGTATGGCTCGGGAGAATCCGGATCGGCAGGTGATCTTCTTCGCCATAGGCTTTGAAACCACCGCTCCAGCGACTGCCCTCACGTTGCTGCAGGCTCGAGAAGAATCCGTCGACAACTTCGCGGTCTTTTGCAACCACGTCTTAGTCATCCCGGCGATGCGTGCATTACTCGAGTCGCCGCAGGTCCGCCTGGATGGTTTCATTGGGCCGGGGCATGTATCGACAGTGATCGGTTGTGCGCCATATGCCTTTGTCGCGGAGGACTATGGTCGACCCATTGTCATCGCAGGGTTTGAACCCTTGGACATCTTGCAGGCCTTGATCATGATTCTGCGGCAACTACGCGAAGGCCGGGCCCGCCTGGAAAATCAGTATCGACGTGCCGTGCCCTGGGAGGGGAATCCAGCCGCATTAAACGTACTTGAAGAAGTCTTCGAGGAGCGGCCGCACTATGAATGGCGTGGGCTTGGCTCGTTGGCACGGTCGGCACTACAGCTCAAACCCGCGTTTGCGGCTTGGGACGCCGAAGCCCAGCACGCGGTACCAGGAATTCAGATCGCTGACCCGCAGGAAGCGAAGTGTGGTGAGATCCTCCAAGGCTTGCGGAAACCGCGGGAGTGTCCGCTGTTTGGTGAGCAATGTACTCCCGAGCATCCGATCGGGGCGTTGATGGTTTCTTCCGAAGGGGCGTGTGCAGCCCAGTACAAGTATGCCTCGTTCGTCCCGCTGACGGTGCGAGGGGGGCAATGAGTGGGCCAAGCTTCCACGCGGCCCAGATCGGCATGGCCCATGGCGCTGGTGGCGAGGCAACGCGACAACTCATCGATGGTTTGATCCGGCCCATCTTTGCCAACCCGATTCTGGATCCGCTCGGGGATGCCGCGGTGCTGGAAGTGCCGCCGGGACGATTGGCGATAACCGCCGATAGCTTCGTGGTGAAACCACTGCGTTTTCCTGGGGGGTCGATTGGCGAACTGGCGGTGAACGGTACGATCAATGACCTTGCAGTGAGTGGAGCCCGGCCGCTGGCACTGACCGCGACCTTGGTCTTAGAGGCAGGTCTGCCGACCACGATCCTTCGGCAAGAACTGGAGGCGATGGCGTCCGCTGCGCGGGCAGTCGGAGTGCCAATCGTTGCCGGCGACACCAAGGTCGTCGAGCATGGCAAAGCGGATGGCATGTATATTAGTACCACCGGTCTAGGCGTGGTCGATGCGCGAGCCGAGCTGGGGAGTAGCCGGGTCAAGCCTGGGGACCAGGTGTTGCTGTCGGGTCCGATCGGTGCACATGGTATTACCATCTTAACGGCTCGAGCCGAGCTCGACCTCGAGGCTGACGTTGAGTCGGATACGCGTTCGCTCTGGCGGTTGGTCGAGGGGTTGTTCACTGCGGTCGGTTCGGGGATTCACTGGATGCGTGATGTCACCCGGGGGGGCGTGGCCACGGTGCTGAACGAACTCGCTCGGGACGCGGGCGTCGGGATCGTCCTGTCCGAAGAGGCGATTCCGGTGGAGCCGGTAGTACGTGGGGCATGTGAGTTGCTCGGTCTCGATCCCTTACAGGTCGCCAACGAGGGGCAATTTATTGCCGTGGTCGCTGCCGATGAATTCGAGTCGGCCCTGACGGCGCTTCAGTCGATCGCAGGGGGTGAGCAAGCCTGTTTGCTGGGCAGGGTCGTCGCAGCACCGCCGGTCGGGGTCGTGGCTCGATCGAGTTTTGGGGGAACGCGCGTCGTCGATATGCTGATCGGAGATCCGCTACCCCGTATCTGTTAACCAGGTCTTATGCCAGCGGTCGAAATCCATATCCGGGGTGTTGTGCAGGGCGTGGGCTTTCGGCCGTTTGTCTATCAGTTGGCACATCGATATGAAATTCGTGGATGGATTTTCAATGATCCCTCGGGAGTGACGATTCATGCTGAGGGCGATCCATGGCAGTTGGAGGCACTCGCGGCAGCACTGACCAGCGAAACGCCCCTGGCAGCGCGGATTGACGATTTTCGGGTGAACTCGGTGGCCGAGCAATCCTGTCTGGACTTTGTGATTTTGGCCAGCGCCCAGGGCGAACGACCGACCACCTTGATGTCGCCGGATCTAGCGGTGTGTACGGATTGCCTCCGCGAGTTGGCGGACGCCAACGACCGACGGGCGGGTTATCCTTACATCAACTGCACCCAGTGCGGGCCACGCTACTCGATTATTCGGCGGCTCCCATATGACCGGCCGCATACCACCATGGCCGACTGGCCGATGTGTGTGGACTGTGCACGCGAGTATGCCGACCCGCGGGACCGCCGCTACCATGCTCAGCCCACGGCCTGCCCCGTTTGTGGCCCCCATTACCTGCTGGAAGTGCTCGACAGTCCCGTGGTGATCCGTGGGAACGATGCCATCTTGCGGGCGGCAGACCTGCTTCGAGACGGAGCGATCCTGGGGATCAAGGGGATTGGCGGCTACCACCTGGCCTGTTCTGCCAAAGATGCCGGCGCGGTGCAACGACTTCGCGAACGGAAATTCCGAAAGGAGAAGCCGTTTGCTCTGATGGCCCAGAACCTGGACCACGCCCGGCAGCTAGTTGAGCTCGGTGAAGCGCACGAGCAACTGCTGACCGATCCGGCCCGTCCCATCGTCGTTGCCACGGCACAGGTGCACCTGCCTGGGGTAGCGCCTGATGCAAAGACGCTTGGAGTAATGCTCCCGTATACACCACTGCATGTACTGTTATTTGCTGCCGGCGCACCAGCCCCACTGGTCCTGACCAGTGCGAATCGATCGAGTGAGCCGATTACATATGAAGATGCCGAGGCGCGGACCACCCTGAGTGCGATTGCCGATGCTTTTCTGGTCGGAGAACGACCCATTGCCCGGCGTGTTGAGGATAGTGTGGTGACTGTCCAGGCAGGTCAACCGGCATTCCTGCGACGTTCTCGAGGGTATACGCCTGGGGTGGTTGCCACGATCCCAAGTCACGAGCCGATTCTTGCGTTGGGAGCTGACTTGAAGAATAGCATCGCTCTCGCGGTCGATGGGCAGGTCCTGGTCAGTCAGTACCTTGGCGATCTGGAGGATGCAGGAGTACGTCGAGCGTTCGCAGAGACGGTGAATGACCTGTTGGCCATGTATGGCCTGGACATCGAGCAGGTACACCTCGTACATGATCTGCATCCGGGCTATCACTCCAGCCAATTTGCTAACCAACTTCCGGCCAGGAGTCGTCTCGGGGTGCAACACCACCATGCCCATCTGGCCAGTGTCTTGGCCGAGGCAGAGCTTTGGGATGAGCCGGTGGTGGGCATCATTTATGATGGTACGGGGTATGGATTGGATGGCAGTATCTGGGGCGGTGAGATCTTCGCGGGGAGTCTGCGCGGCGGCTTCGAGCGGACTGCCTGGTTACGCACCGTGCAACTGCCCGGGGGGGATGCGGCGGCAAAATTTCCTGTACAAGCCGCCGCCGGTTTTCTGGCGGAGCAAGGCACCTTGCCGAATCTGGAGGAAGCTCCGTTTCGCTGGCCGCGACGCTTTCGCGACGCCTTACAGCTGGTACACCGAGGAGTGCGCTGTTTCCCGACCACTTCCATGGGCCGGTTATTTGATACGGTAGCCGCATTGTGTGGCTTCGATCGAGCGATCACATTCGAAGGGCAGGCGGCGATCTGGCTGGAAACCTTGGCCCTGCAAGCGACTCCGCAAGCCCCCTATCCGTTTCCCGAGCTGGACCATCGCCCCCTGCTGGCAGCAGTAGTCACGGATCGACTCCAGGGGCGTCCAACCGCCGACATTGCTTATGCGTTTCATGCTGCCGTGGCGACGGAGAGTGCCCGGCTAGCCGAGCGGGTGGGTGAACAATTCGGATCTCAGCGATTCGTTGTGTCGGGCGGAGTGTTTCAAAATCAACTGCTCACTCAGTTACTCCTTGACAACCTGGGAACGGAGCGGGTGTTGCTCAATCGTCAAGTACCAGCGAATGATGGAGGGATCAGCCTGGGCCAAGTGACGCTCAGGGCGAGCGGGGGGTATACAAGCCACCAAAGTTGATGTGTCCCCAGCCCCCCATTGCATAATCGACAATCCGTAGGTAGGCCTGTCGACCCTTGGCTTTGCTGGCGTCTAGCGGCCGGGGCTGGAAGCGATTACTCTGCACCAGGTTGCGGATGCTGGCGATGATGGCGGAATTCTCCGCATCGACCAATTCGAGGCGAAGTCTTGGGTCAGTCCCGCCGGACAGGTACACCACATATTGCGGATGCTGGATGGTAAACGTTGGGGATACCAGCACCCCAGTCCGGTCATCTTCGACAATCTGTCCGTCCACCTCTGCCGTCCCGATGAAAAACCTCTGTGGCGGATAGAAACTGGTCCGTTGGGACTGGGTAAAGATCGGGCGTAGGCTTCCTTCCTGGCACTTCCAAGCGGCTCGATGCTCCGGGTCATCAAGCGGAAAAATGGGTTGGTCCGGTTGAGGCATCTTCCCCCAGCGCAGTCGGGTCAGTCGGATGCCGTCAAGTTGTGGATTCAAGGCAGCGAGATAGTCCTGGCCGTTGTGGCGGATCACCTCGGGGGCTGCGATGGGCAGTCGGGTGACGAGATAGCGACGATCCTGATTGACCCCGAACATGCCCGGTCCAGCCGAGTAGTAAACGGAGGTGATATTGTCAGGACCATATTGTTGGGTGCGGAACAGGTAGTAGCCGCGAGCATGGGCGATGACATGGGGGCATTCCGCGGAGTAAGGGTTGGTTCCCGCGACACCCCCGAAGGCGACCACGCTCGACTCGCTCCAGGTTTGGAAGTCGTTTGTGGTCCGCACAAAGACGGCACCCTGTCGTTCCGGGTACGCCGTGTAGTAGCCGTACCAACGTGGGCCAACCTTGAGCATCATGATGTCGCGGGTATTGTTTCCGAGGCCCTCGGTGAACATGCCGGTTTTGCCGGAGGGTTGGATGACCCGTTGGAAGGTTTTGCCATCGCGGCTGGTTGCGTGACAAATATGCTCCCAGTCCCCGTAGAACATGTGATAGAGGTTGTCGATCTTGACGACATGCGGTGCCTGCATCCCACCCGGTGTTTCGCCGTATTTGGGCTCTGCCTGCATGACAATCCCCTTGGGGGTCCAGTTGGCAGCGGTGAGCTTGGGGGATTCCCAGCGATAGAATAAGCGTGTCTTGCCACCACAGGCGGTATGACGAATACACGACCAAAGTTGCCAGGTTCCATCCTGCGCCTGCCAAATGGCGAAGTCGACCGGCTGTTGACGCGTTGTCGTCAGCTTGCCGAGATCGGGGTTGTGGGCGATCACCGTCCAGTTATCGTCTAACACCGGAACCGGTGGATCATCCGCTCCGCGTGCAGTGGCCATGTCACCCGAGGTCAGTAAGGCAAACAGGCTGACCCCGAGGAGTCGTGTCCATGGGAAACGGAGACAATTGGCGGTGGATTGGATTCGATATACCATGCGTTCGGATCCTCGTCTTGGAGAATGTTGGCAACCGCTTGATCACCAGGAGAATCCTGTGGAGGCTAGCATACCGTGGAGGTCCCTTCGAGGTTCTTTATTCGTTCAGTCGTAGCACCACACCGATCGCGGTTTGCGGATCATCCGGGTCTAGCCGGACATGGAGGGCGATGTACTTGCCCGGGACCGAATGCACTTCCTCAATATTGGTGTTGGTAAAGAACGAAGCCAACTCAGGGATGATCGAGTCGATATTGGCATTGTGCAAACGCTCCCGGATCCCCACCTCGGGGAGGGAAGTTAACCAGATCTGACCATCCGCTCGGGTAATATAGATCTCAGAGTCCCGGACGGAGAGGCCATCGAGGGTACGACGTACCCAGTTGAACAGACCTGCCTCGATCACCACCAACCCGAACGGGTCACCGGTCAGATCACTGTACACCGGGATAGCCCCGAGCAGACGTGGATGCCCACCTTGGGCCTGCTCGCTCAAGGTAAATTTCACCTCCCCGGGGGGAAGGGCAAGCACCTCCTTCAAGAAGGGAGTCACACTTTGGGAGCCTAAGCGCGTCCGGGGTACCCGGCGTAGGTACGCCGGGTCAGTCCGATAGCGTTCCACCCGAACCAGCCCCTGGGCATCTTCCTTGCTCATGGCAAGGTAGGCGACTGAGAGATAGTTCGGGTTGGCCCGGAGTAAGCCGGCATAGATCGTTTCAAGACGTTCACGCCAAACATCCTCACTCTCCTCCCCAGGCTTCATTGGTGAGCCGGATTGCGTAGCAATGAGCGCTTGGATCGGCGGTAGGGTTGACATGAAGCGAACATCTTTACGGAGATCCTGACCCGCATCGGTCAGGCGGACCTTGATTTCGCGGCCGGCGGCGCGGAGCCCATCAAACTCGGTCTGCCGGACGGCTTCCTGAGCTTGATAGGCCATGACACCAAACATACTCCCGGCGACCAGGATCACGATTAGCAACGCCCCGAGGGTGTGCGACAGTCGCTTGTGGGCCAGGATCCAACGGCCCAACCGCTGTAGTAGCGATTCCGGGGCTGCGGCGACGGGCTCGCCAGCCATCCAGCGTTGGATCTCCTCGCCGAGTTCGAATGCTGACTGATACCGTGCGTAAGAGCGTTTGGCCATAGCCCGCTCACAAATCGCGGCGAGCGCTGGATCGATGTCGGGGTTGGCTTCACTGACCACCGGGGTGTGCCCCTCGGCAATCGCCCGAATCAAACTGCGGGCACCACTGGTGGTCGACAACGAATGCGTACGCTCGTGTGGCGCGGCACCCGTCAGAATGGCAAACAAGATGGCACCTAATCCATAAACGTCAGTACGTTCATCGATACTGTCGATACGCCCCGCCGCTTGTTCAGGGGCCATGTACAACGGTGTCCCGAGAACTTGTCCGGCAACGGTTTGTTGCAGATCGGCTTCGATCGCGAGTTCGCTCCCGGTGGTCCCGGGATCGGCTTCGTCGAGGATCTTTGCCATGCCCCAGTCAATCACAATCACTTGGCCGAAGGTATTGATGGCAACATTGGTTGGTTTAAGATCGCGGTGGATCACCTTGCGTGAATGGGCATGGGCTACAGCATTACAGATGTTATAGAAGGCACTTAACAAATTGCGCAGCAGCATTGGATCATCATAGTTGGACGAACGCCGCTCGTGATAGTCATCGATTGCCTGCTGCAGAGTCTGTTTCCCCAGAAATCGCATGGCATAAAACGCCCGTCCGGTATGCTGATCTTCGCCAAAATGATAGACCGGTACGATGCTCGGGTGCTCGAGTCGGCCGGTGATCTCGGCTTCTCGACGAAACCTCGCCATGGTGTGTCCGGCGGAGTCCGCGCCCAGCGAGACTTCTTTCAAGGCCACATAGCGCTTGATATTTTCGTCGCGGGCCAACCAGACCGTACCAATGCCCCCCTGTCCTAGCTTGCGGATCAGCGTATAGTGCCCAAGCGATGTCCGTGATCCCCCCTTGCTCATCGAGCTACTGACGGTCACCGATCCCATCAGCCGAGCGACGCGCCCGGTGGGATCCAGCCGCTCCAACAGAGCGGCCACGTTGCTTTGATCCGGATCCGTGTTCGCTGGAAGGACGCGCTCGAGACGGGCGCGGGCGGCGGTCTCGAGATGATCGCGATCCTCGGCGGAAAGGAGCCCGACATCGATTAAACGCGCCCCGAGAGAAGTGTCGCCGTAGAGGCTCCAGTCGGCGATGGCCAAAGCGAGTTGGCGTTCGGAAAACCGAGCCTTCCCAAGCAGTTCGCTTGCGAAGGCTAAGTCCAGATGCTCTTTTTCAAAAGAAGCGGTGATGTAAGTACCGGTGGAGGGGACGACAGGCCGTTCCCCACTTTGGTCGATCGTGGTGTTCGTTCCGGACAAGAAGCTACCCTTTGGCGGATCGACGAGGTTGGGACGAAAGAATCAAGTTGCGTCTGGACCCGTCGGTCCAGGCTGCAAGTCATTTATTATACCCAGTTTGATGGGACAGAGGCAGTCGCCCAACCACGACTCGGCAACCAGCGGCCTGCGACCGGGGCTGGTCCTCAGGGCTACCTGGTCGCTCGATGGTGCGGGCCCTGGGTCTCCTACGAGTGTGATCAGCCTCCTGCGTCGCTCGGGGCGTGACATGCCGGTCGCGGACTTCGCGCGAGCTACTGATCTCCCAAGTGTTGGTGAGACTCGCAGGTGTAGTAGGGCGTACGTTTTCAACCCCGCGGTCTTTGACGGGCGACCTTGCCGGTGAATGCTGGTCGAAACGGTCTTTCCTCCAGGGCTCCCTTCGCCGAGGGCCAGGCCTGGTTCGTCACGCGGGTCGACCGTTCGAGCGGTATGACCCGATAGCCGCTCTGGCTCCTCAAGCATCGATTTGGTCAAGGCTGTTGGTTACTAGCATCCTCCGGTTGCTGGACCCGAACGAAGGTAAACTGTTCGGTACGGTTCTCACCGAAATGCACCAAGACCGGTGCCTCATCGCGGGTTAAGTTGGCGATCCCGGCTTCGTAGACAATCTCTTTCTTCTCACCGATTGACCAGGCGGCACGCTGCGTCTGCGGATCGACCGAGCCATAGACCGGTAAGGTATTGTCGGCGATGGCATCGTAGTAATTCCCGCGGATCACCCCGTCCTTGCTGACCGCGAGTTGGAAGATTTTGTCGGACGTCTCCTCATCATCCCGCACCATGGCGAAGACTCCGAGAGGTTGCCATGACTCTTCTTGAGGGGGTTGGCTGTTCCGGCCCGCATCAGCGATCTCGATGGCGGAGGCTGCATATTCTTCTGTGGTTCCAACCGATTCGCCGTCGATATAGACTGAGTCTCCCTCATACACGACGGTCGAGCCATAATCGTAGTACGCGGGTTGGGCAGGGTAGCCGCAGTAAGAGGAAACGGTGCCCCAAGTTGCCGCGGACCAGACCCGACCGGCTGCCCACCCCGCTGCGAACCAGGCACCTGGATACTTTGCGTACCAGCCTGGGGTAAAGGTGTTGTAGTAGCGGAAGTTTCTCCGCACGACCGATCCCTGTGCTGCAAAGGCGGCCGACGAACGGTAGTAGGTACCGTACCGAGTCCTCCCAGCGACGGTCCGTGACGCCGCGGCAGAAGAGCCATACGGTCCAACGGCGACCCGACCCCGACTGCCGGCCGCAACCGTACCTCCAGGGCCGGTCCTCACGGCGGCGCGACTCTTGCCGGCGACGGCGCCGTTCGGTCCTACCGCGACCCCGCCGCGGTAGGATCGCGACATGCTGCCTCCGGGTCCGGCAACGGTTCGACTGCCCGATACCTGGCTAGCGCTTCCACCTGGACCGGTGGCTCTGGCAGCGGACGAACGTCCGCCCACGGCAACCCCGCCGGGGCCGACGGCCCCGCCAGCCCGACCCACTTTTGTGGCGGTCTGTCCTGTTGGAGTGGTAACTTGAACCCCACCGACGCCCCTGCCGTACTGGGTTCCTCGGGCCGTAGTTCCTCCACGGCCGGCGGCACCGTAGTCGATCGTCGTCCCTCTCGGAGTGGTGTAGGATCCCGATGTGCGACCTGCTTGTCGCGTACCTCCGGCGTAGGTGGGCATGACCGGGGTTCGGACCGAGGTTCTGGTCCCATATCCGCCTTGCGGACCGAGTACGGGAGTGGACCGGTATGTGCCGCGCGGAGTTCCAGCGAAGTGCCCGGCCGAGGCCCCGCGGGCAAACCCACCTCGCCCCCGGCCACGTTGCCCGAGTGCATCGTGGGTGAACAGCAGAATCGACAAGAAGACGGTGAGCTTGGCTGTGTGTGTCATGATGGTTGCTCCTGGCAACAGGGTGTCGGTCGGCCAGCGCCTTCTGTTATTGGTTGGTCGTGGCCCGGATCACCTTGATCGGGGCAACATCTTCCAACGGTTCGCCATCCAGTGTGCGGTTGATCGACTGCCATTGGAAAGCATTGTCCCCAAGTCGTGTATAAATGTTTGTCGCAGTCATGACCGACCCGTCCGGTAGAGTCGCGTTGGTCTCCACCACCCACTTGTTCCCGTCCTTGGTCCAGGTAGCCTCACCGAACCCGCCTTGGCTTTCAAAGGTCCACATGCGGATGAAGCCAGTGGCTGCGTCTTTGCCGATCATCTGTGTCCCGGAAATCACCTCGTCGTCGCGCGTGATGCGTAGACGGGACTGAAGGAAAGACTTGTTGAGGGCCCATGCATAAGTGGTCCGGACCTCGGTGCCGTCACGGGTAGTGACCCAAGTGCCAATCAGCCAGTCGAGTTCCCGGAGCGAGTAGCCGTCACTGGGCCATTCGCGGAGCAGGGCGATTCGCCAGGTATCTCCGTCGCGGACATATAAAGCACTGTATCGGCTGACCACGGGCGTTTCACCGTTGCCCGGACGGACCCGAAAATAGCCTTCCTGAATCGCGGTACCTGGTGCCAGAAAACGGACCGAATCCACCTCGAAGGAACTGCGGATCTTGCGAAGTTTGTCCAAGTTGGCAGCGTACTTGGCCTCGATGTCCTGTCGCCCGCGAATCGTCTGTCCTTCCGGGCCGGCATACTCACCCCTTGGGGTCCAATGGCCCGCAACCTTCTTCGCGTCGCCCGAGTCCAAGGCGGCGAGAAACGAAGCAGTGGCATCCCGAAGGGCGGACTCCGCAGCGGCCGCCGCGGATGGGTCAGGCTCCTGTTCGTTCCCAGAACCTCGCATGGGCGAGGCGGTTTGTTGGGCGTTGAGTAACGTTCCAAGAGGGCGAGAGACGGCGGTGTCGCCGATGAAAGCCCCAGCCCCAAGCAGAGCGGTGAACAACCAGGTGCGGCGTAACAACATGGTGAATCTCTTTTTCAGCGTGGAGGATTGGCTCGCGTTGAGTGTGCGGTCCAGAGCGTCTCGGTGTCCTGCCTATGGTCTCGATTGTCGGACGTCTAGGCAACCGCGAAGCAACAGCTTATTGGGGATTCAGGTCGACGTGAATGGATCTGGGCCCATTCATAAATTCTGCTTATTCAACACATTGATAATATGTGAGCGAATTGCCTTGCCACGCGCGGGCTTCGTGAGGCATCGGTGTCCAAAAGAACCGTCGATTCAGAGAAGCTTCGAAGGGGATGACGCAACACCTGCTGGCGCTCGAGATGGTCCCGATCGCCAGCAGATGCAGTGGCGGAGCACAGACGGTGAAGCACAGACGTGTCACCGGATGCCGTCCATCATGTCGGGCTGGGGCATAAGTCCTTAGCCCACAAAGACTCCACCTAGGAAGGAAGCATCAAAGATCAGATATTGTTGGTTCACCGGGGGAGTACCCGTCGGAGTCATATCACGGCCCAAGTAGGTGGTTACTACCGGTTGGGCATCGGTGCCAGCGCCAGTGAGCAAGTCGGCCTGGCCGTCGGAGTCAATGTTTTCGACTCCGACCCGGACGCCGCCGCGGTTGTTTTCGTCGCCGGCAAAGAAGTTGGCGAGGGTGGCCTGGGAGTCGGAAGCCACCAAGTTGAGCCCACTCAAGATGGTAACGCGGGGACCACCGCCGGGACCGCCGCCGGCAATCACATCGCCGTTGCCATCGCCATCGACATCCCCACCCGCGATGAAGATGCCGTTGCGTAGCGTCTCTTCGAAAACAAAAAAGTCACTAAAGATTTTAGTCGGCGTCATGCCTGGTCGCAGACTGTTGCCATCAAAGCCGGCCAAGCGTGGTCCACCGCCAAAGCCCGCCGCGACCAACAGATCGTCAACGCCATCGCCGCTGATATCGGCCAAGGCCACGCGCGCCCCGCCCCGGAAGTTGGGATCGTCAATCCCAAAGAAATCGGCGAGCTGTTCGAAGGTAGAGCCATCGAAGACACGGACCCGCGGCCCGCCACCTTCATCGGGGCTAAAGGCGATGTCATCCACGCCATCGCCGTTGACATCGCCCGCGGCGACGTAGACCCCTCCGGTGAAGCTAGCTTCGAACGAGGTGATATTGCGCAGGAGGGAGCCATTCGGGTCGACCGGGTAGTTGGCACCGCTGTAGACCTTCACCTCCGTAGCGATGCCGGGCCCAGGGCCCACGATAATGTCCGGTACCCCGTCGGAGTCAATCTGACCCGTGACCACCCGAGCACCACCGGTGAAGCTGCCCCCTTGTGCACCGGAGAACGGGACGACCTGGCGTGATACCTCAGTGAATGTCGAAGACTCATTATAGGTAATCGTGGCGTCGAGCCCCGCTCCTTCGCCCGAACCGACCAGATGCATATTCAGGCCAGGTGGCACCGTCTGAGGGGGTACCATCGGTGGCGGCGGAGCGGCGGGAGGGGGTGGAGTCGTCGGAGTATCACCGACCTCCCACCCAATGTCGACCATCGCTGCCACATCGAGGCGGCTCGGCGGGATCCGAAAGCCACGACGCATGGAATCTTCCATCAAAGTGAATGCCGCTCCAGTCCCCTCGGGCGATCCGACATTCTGCTGCCAGCGAAGTGGCGGATCGCCCGGAGCAAGGGGAACCGCGCTGCCAAACACCGCCGTCGCATTAGGGCCGACGAAGGTAGCATTGGGAGAGAGCCTACCGAAGGCGTCGGAGGTGCCGAACCCCAGGATTTGGAACAGGCCGCGTTGCACTGCGGAATAAAAGTCGGGTTGGTTGCTTCCTGCCGGAGGCGGAGCAAAGCCGAAGTACCAATCGGGTTCGAATGTATTCGGGAGGTCGAAGGAGAGCGATCCCCCCCAGGGTCCGACGTCGGTTGCACCCGCCCCAATGGCATTTTCTTGACCACGCTGAGTGACCAGGTCGCGAAAATCTTGACTGGAGGTGGACGAAACAGTCAAGTCCGAGAACGGCTCGGTCAGGGTCGGGTTGACCAGCTCTTTCGCTCCGACATAGACAATGATGGTGTTCTCCGGGACGACCAAATTGGGGATTTCGACGAAATCGCTGCCACTCGGGTTCCGAATGCGCGCCGCCCACCCATCGGTTCCGACCGTGGGCGCGGGTATCTCGAGCAACTGATCTTGGATGAAGGGCTCGAGTTGATTGGCCGCGGCCTCGAGGATATTTCGGATCGTCACATTATTAAAGAAACCACTCTGATCAAACTCAAAATTAAACTGAAAATTGACTGCTGGGGCGAGACGCGATTCCAATGATTCCGCCGACAAACGCAATGGTGGCCGTTTCATAAGTGACTCGGGTGGGTGAGAGGGGAACTAAAATACAATAGAAGGGGATCATACTGACCTTGTCAACATGTTGTCAAAGCAAAAAATGGGAAAAATGGGTGACATAAAGCCTTGATTAGTGATTCTGCTCACGAACCTTATAATAAGTCGAGCTGTTACTGTAGGAAAATGGATGGTCCAGCTGTGGGTTTTGGGAGTTGTGGCGATGGTGCCGAGCAAAACGTGAAATTGGCTGGATTAGAGTGCCGATGGGCTCACTCCAGGGACAGTTAGAGCTCTAAGACTTTCAAACCGTAAACTTATTAACGACTGAGACCATCGCTCGGTTGCCAGATCTTTGTGAGGCTTGGATTCAAGGATCGCGTTCGATTGCGATTCCCATTTCAGGGAATTCCCCACAAGCACCTGACACGCATCTCTGACGTGTTTGTAGTATTTGGACTGGCAGGTGAGGGGGCTTTTCGAACAGCAAGCAAGTGCGTGGCACGGAAGGTGTAGGGTCTTCCTCCCGAGCGGCGGGTGGGAAGCCAATGGTGTTCGGCACGATGGTTGCCTTGGTCCGGGCGTGCCACCCGGACCAAGGCAACCCTGCGAGG
>CAYPIE010000068.1:0-32240 GCA_964410665.1 uncultured Alcaligenaceae bacterium | reverse complement strand
AAATGGAGCAGTTCGGTAACCTTCCCCGCAACTCGTTGGGTCGCTCCGCGTGACGAGCGGCTGGGCCAGATCAAAGCTTCATTCAAAGGAAATTGTATGTTGCAAACCTACCGTGTAACTGATGCCCAGGCTCGGTGGGAGCGAATGGACGAGGTCCTTGCCCCCGCTGACACCCATGCTGCAGTCGGTGACCAAGTGTCTCGATTCCACTCGCTCCCGGTACCATTCCGCTGGATGGCCCAACTTGCTAGTGGGATGGTAAACACACTGGCCAAGGGTCTGACCCGGCGTCAAAAAGCCTATAATCTTTCCATCTTGTCCGCTGTCCAAGTCATGGCCCAGCGGATCCGTAATCTGGAGCAGCAAAACCACCTCAGCAGCACCACGCCAGGAGACGATCGACCCGACTCGTTTGCAACGGTGTTCGCAGTCGAGGGGATCAGCTGGATGACCTTTCCAGAGCGGGTGTTGCTCTATGGCCTGATCTATTCCAGCCGTCCCGAACGCGTTCTGGAAATTGGTACGTTCCAGGGTGGCTCGGCGCGAATCATTACCGCGGCGATGGATGACGCCGGAAAGGGTCAATTGTATTGTGTTGACCCAAACCCACGCATGACGGCCGAGACCGCTGCCGCGATCGAACATCGCGCTACCATCATCGCCCACCCATCTCCCGAAGCCCTGCAGGATGCAGAGCGTCTGGCTGGCGCCAAGTTTGACTTTGCCTTGATCGACGGTGATCACTCCTACAACGGCGTCGTCCGTGACATTGAAGGTACCCTACCGGTGATGCTCCCAGGTTCGTTGCTGTTGTTTCACGACGCCTACTACGAGCCGGTCCAACGTGGCATCGATGCGATGAAGCAGAAATATCCCGCCCTCGCGGAGGTTGGCATGTTGTCGTCTCTGGCAAACCCCGACCCCGACAATCCTGGAACCATCTGGGGCGGCATCCGGGTCCTGAGATACGACCCCAAGGAATAAACAGTCTTTACCGCAACTCGAACCTCGGAAAGGCGGGCCACGCTCAACGCTCCACACACATGCTCGGGGAGCGCCCATACCAATCAACGATCCGCAGGTTGCTCCTGAAAGCAACCTGCAGGCACTTTGTCGGACTGTTCATCCAGCTCAGTCGCTTCAGAACTGCACGATCAGGTCCAGCCCAAGCAGAAGTTGATAATCCTTGGTGCCGTCATCGAAGGGCTTGCCGCCACTCCCGTCAAAGAAATCCCAGCGAAGTTCTGGGCGAAATAGCACGTTGGGGTTGGGAATCCAGTTCAATCCGAAGGAAGTCGAATAGAAACTCCCTTTGAAGCCTGTGGATACCGGGTTGCCCACTCGGTTGATCCCAACGCGTGTACCGGCTTCGTCCCGGAACCATTCGAAGCGTAGACCAGAACGCAAACTATCGCTTAGAGTATAATATAAGTACTGATCGATTCCATACCATAGAGCGGTCCCTCCGGCCCGGGTAGGGTCTTGGTCTTGTACGCCGAGCCAGTGGTGGAACACGTATTCCAGTTTGCCTGTCGGGTTGACATCTACAATCCAACTGTAACGCGTCTGGGTCCCGGTGCTGGTGAGCGCGTCATTGGTGCCTGCACCGGTAATAATGGCGAACGAGGTTTCCCAGGCTCGCTCGTCGGCGGAGTAGACCACCTTCCCCAGATAGTTAACATCATCGTCCAGACGATCTAAGGCATTCCAGCCATTGACCAAACCCGACGCAAACGCCCAGTTGTCGTTGGGTGCCCAGTTCGTTAAGCCGCCCCAGTGCGTGAATGGGCCAGCGAACTGATACGAATAGGCCTTAGAATAAAAGAAATTGCTGGTGGCAGGGACTCCTTCATAACCGACGATGGTGTAAAAGTGCCCGAGTTGCAGATGAAGATCGCTGCGGCCAAAATCCGCATACAGCTGAGGAATGGTCAATCCATAAAACTGATTACTATTCCAGTCAGGCGTTCCATCGGGGCGGAGTTCCCAGCCTAATGAGGCAGCGACATTGTAATCCAGACCATAAAAGATGTCTGCTCGCCCGCCCAAGCCAAACTGGTCCTCTGGAAGTGTGCGTTCGAAGATGCCATAGACCTGATTGGCCATGATCTCATCGCGGTCCACGGAATTGTATGGCCCATGGAATAAACTTGCTGGCGATTGCGTGTTGCCAAGATAACCACCATTGATCCAGCCACGAAAGGTGACCGGCCAATCCTGCGGGAACAGATGAGCGATGTCCGAATCCGCAGGATCGGTCTCCAGCCTCCCTTCTTCTGGAAACGCACCCTCAATCCATAGACTCTCGGCTGGTACTTCGATGGGGACCTGCTCGGAAAGCGGTATCTCCTGCTGACCAACTACAGTGCTGGCAAAACTACCCCAGCACATCCATAATAAAACGATTCGTTTGATCATTGCCGCATTCCTTCGCGAAACGCCCAATTGGCCACCAATGGTGTTCGATTCTTCGGCCTTGGTTCCATCCAAAAACACCGAATCATCACTCCAACCGAGCAGAGCATCCGCCCACTCGTGTAAAAGCTTGTAACCTTTACGCACTTTGCCGATTTCCACTTCAACATCCAGCCAAGAAGGATCGCTTTGGTCTGTAATCGGGCGGTTTCCCCACTCCCAAAGTCTTACTCTCAGCTTCAAGCAGCCATCCGAGCAATTCGTCTTCTGCTGGAGTCCTTTGCCTTGCGACTCTCCCTGCCCGTTCGCAAATGCTGCGAACCTGGCTCAATCGCGTCCCTGCCACTCGCTGATCTTCGCAAATTCGGCTAAACTCCCTGTATACCCAGCCCCGTGAGAGTGACGATGACCACTGCTGAGGATCCAACCAACCCTCCACTCGCGGACACCCACCCCGCCGATCCGATCGATCTTTCTATATCGGTCGATGATAGCGGCCAGACGATCGGTCCGTACACCCTGCGCCAACTGCTGGGCCAAGGGGGCATGGGTGCGGTCTATCTCGCTGAGCAAGAGCACCCGGTCCGCCGCCAAGTGGCCCTCAAAGTGGTCAAGGGCGGCATGGATTCGGCACAGGTCGTCGCCCGTTTCCGGACCGAGATGCAGGCCTTGGCGCTGATGGATCACCCCAACATTGCCCGGGTTCTCGATGCGGGCGCTACCGCATCCGGACGCCCCTACTTTGTTATGGAACTCGTTCGCGGCGTCCCGATCACCCTGTACTGTGACCAGCATCGCCTGACCTTACGCCAGCGTTTGGAGTTGTTTATCCCTATCTGTTTGGCTGTGCAACACGCCCATCAAAAAGGCATTATCCACCGCGACCTCAAACCGTCGAATGTGCTAGTGACCGAGGCCGATGGACAGCCCTGGCCCAAGGTGATCGACTTTGGCCTAGCTCGAGCCACCGAGCCAGACCGAAGCGAAGGGGAGCCGTTCACCCAATTCGGTGCAGTGATCGGCACGCTGGAGTATATGTCCCCCGAGCAGGCTGAGCGAAGTTCTCAGGGTATCGACACGCGGACCGATATCTACTCACTGGGGGTGCTCCTTTATGAACTGCTGACCGGCTCGCCGCCATTAGATTGGGATCCGCGGCAGAACACCGGCTTGGTCGAGATGTTGCGGTTGATCCGTGACAGCGACCCAGCACCCCCCAGCAGCAAGCTCCTCGGCTCAAACCTGCTTCCCTTGATCGCAGCCGCGCGGCAAACCGATCCTGTCCGACTGCCTCGGATGCTTCGCGGCGAACTCGATTGGATCGTCTTGAAGGCTTTGGAGAAAGATCGCGAGCGCCGCTATGACACGGCCATGAGCCTCGCGCAGGATATCCGCCGCTATCTGGCTGATGAGCCGGTCGAGGCCTGCCCACCGTCGTGGGGCTATCGCTTGCGGAAATTTGCCCGCCGCCATCGCACTCTTCTGGCCGCACCAGCGGCCTGCCTGCTCTTGTTAGTGGCCGGACTAGCGGTCAGCATCTGGCAGGCGGTCCGTGCCATGGCGGCCGAACAGCGTGCCGTAGCCGCCCGAGATCGCGCCCACCAGGCCCAGGAGGCCGCCGCGGCGGCCGACTTCCGCCGGCTCACGAGTCAACGCCAACAACTACTGGCGAATGGGATTCTCCGGGCCACCGAGGTCTTGGTGCCCGTGGCCGCGGCTTTCGAAACCTGGCCCAAGCTCAGCCGCCGTCAGTTTCACTCCTTTGTCGCCCGGATCCTCCAACAGCACCCCGAGATTGCTTCGGTTACCTGGGTCCCCCGCATTGCCGATACGGAGCGTGCCGCCGTCGAGCAAGCTGCCCGAAACGATGGACTCACCGCTTTTGCTTTTCGCGACTTTAACCCCGATGGCTCGTACACCGGGGTCCTTGCCGCGGACCGCGCCGAGCACTTCCCCATCCTCTACATCGAACCGTTGACCTCCAGCAATGCTGGGATCCTTGGCATGGACAGCAGTAGTAGTTTGGCTCGAATGCCACCGCTGTATCAGGCACGCGACACTGGCCAGATGGTGGCTTCTGCCCCGCTGCTCTTGGGGGAAGAACAAGCCGGCCGCATGGGTTTTCTGGTTTTCCGGCCGGTCTACCGGGGACCTACTCGCACGGTGGCCGAACGCCGCCGTTCCCTGCTCGGGTTTGCCACCGCCGCCTTTCGCATCCAGGACCTCGTCGACCGCGTACTCGGCGACCTGGCGGTCAATGATGTCGCCATTACCATCTACGATGAAGCCTCCGGTGGCCCGGCCATCTACCACAGCCCCCAGGTTGCGGTCGCCAACGGGCCCCAGGCCACCTATTCGCTCCCCGTGGCTGGTCGACGCTGGCAGGTGGAATTCACTGCCCTGGCGAGCATGCCCCCCAACTCCCCCTGAGCCTGGCGGTCTTTTTCGTGACAACAGCGCCGCTGCCACCTCCAAGCCATGGCGGTCCCTTGCGGGCTAAGCCAAACGCTTGGGCAAGCGCAGAATCTCGAGCGTAGCATCCCGATCTCCCTGCTTGGTCTGAAGCGTGTCCGCACAGAATTGCCGGGGCTTTCTGCTTGCTAAGCCCTCCGCTTCGGGTTAGAAACAAAAATCCCCGCTACCCTGGCCGGCTCTGCCGTCTCCTGCGCTGGGCCGATCGCGATGCCAACTGTTCAAGGAACTTGATTGTGATGCCTCGTTGTTTCATCCTGTTGATGTGTCCCGTCCTGTTTGCAGTCCCTTATTCGGAAGCCGCCGACAAGCCGGTCAAGGTGTTTATCCTCGCTGGCCAGTCCAACATGGAGGGCAAGGCCCCGAATGCCCTGTTCGAACACCAGGCTACCGACCCCAAGACTCAGAAGTTCTTCGACCACCTGCGTAAGGATGGCCAGTGGGTGGTCCGCGACGATGTGTTGATCAAGTACCTCGACCGCAAAGGCCCGCTGACGCTAGGCTATGGTTCTCGAGGCCGCACCGGCGCGGAGCTGGAATTTGGCACCGTCATGGGCAATCACTTCGATGAGCCGGTGCTCCTGATCAAGACCGCCTGGGGCGGCCACGCGCTGTACAAGCAGTTCCGCTCCCCCTCGGCAGGCGATCCGCCGCAGGAACTCCTCGACCAGGAACTGTCCCGGGCTCAACAACGGATCAAGCGAAACAACGAGAAAAACCAGAAGAACGATCCGCTGCCCACCATGGCAGACATCAAACAGGTCTATGGCCAGTCATATCGAAATATGATCAAAGAGGTCAAAGATACCCTCGCCGACGCCGGCAGCCTGTTCCCGACCTTGAAGGAGAAGCCGGTCGACCTGGCCGGTTTCGTTTGGTTTCAGGGCTGGAATGACCAATACAACGGCGCTGAGGATAACTACGCCGCCAACCTCAAGCACTTCATTGCCGATGTTCGCAAGGACCTTGGCAAGCCCCAGTTGCCCTTCGTCATCGCCGCCATGGGCCAGAACGGCTCCAAGCCAGCCAAGAACGCCATGCTCACCATCCAGCAGGCCCAGCTGTCGATGAATGACGTCCCTGCCTTCAAGGGCAATGTTAAGGCGATCCGTACCGATGTGCTCGTGGACCAGGCGGCCGAGAAACTTTACCCCACCTGGCGTGAGAATTTCGAAGAATGGCAAAAGGTCGGCGGCGACCACCCCTACCACTATCTGGGCAGCGCCATCTGGTTTACCCGCATCGGCCACGCCATGGGCGAAGCGATGCTCAAACTCTTGAACTCAGACACCTGACCGAGAGCAACCGTTTGCGACCGGGCTTAAGCCTGACCCGTCATGCCATTTTTGGGGCGAAGCCCCAGACACCCCGCCGAACGCTCGATCCCCAAGCTCGTGTGTGGAGCAGTTGGGAATCGGCGATTCTTTCCGAGCGGCCGCAGCTCGGTGGAAGTCCTTAGGCACCATCCACGGGAATGATGGCATGAGGTGTCAGGGCTTAATCCCCCGGCTCCCAAATTTTCTTTAGCAGGTCATGCAGCCGGGGGTCGTGGCGTTGTAACTCCGCCCGTACAAACGGGTAGAAGTCGTTGCGGTAGAAGTACGCCTCGGTCCCTTCGGCGAAGTACTCCTTGTGGTTACTTAACCCGTAATGCTTCACCGGCTTGCCGGTGTAGAGTAACACCTTCTCGTAGATTCCCGCGTCCCGGGCAGCTTCGTAGGCCAGTTTGACCTCCGGGTGGTCGAAGCCAAGCACCTGGTCGTGATAGCCGTGCGCCAGCTCGTGTAAAATCACCGCCGGGTGCTTGAGCATCTGACCACGCGACAACAGCGCCGCGGCCCGGGTAATATGCACTTTGCGGTGTAGCCTCGGGTCGTGACCATGTTCGACCAGCCAGCCCCGGCTGGGGTGATATTGCATCGCCCCGAGCCGCGGATGCTTACGCTCGATCCAGATCTCAACCTTCTGCAAGTCCGCCAGCGGCGTTTCGGGCACCAGGATTTTGATTCGTTGCAGGTGGTTGGCCAACATCTGTAGGGCTTTTGCCCCCTCCTGCTGATGCTCACCTTCGAGTAAGGCTGGATCGACGTGGACCGTCCACCCCTCGATGTCACGCACCACCGGGTCAAACCGAGCGGTCGAGCCTGGGCTCGTCCGCTTCGCTTCCGTCGCTTCTTTGGGAGCCGGTCGCTGGCCACCGTCCGGAGCAAAACCTGCCACGACCAGCGTGACCCAGCCCATCATCCAATAGCCTTGCATAGAAGGAAGCCTCGCTCAGGCAGTTTCAGAGTCTCATCCACGCTTTCTGCAGCATGACGCTCGAACTCCCCTACCTACTCTGGTAGTTGGTAGATGGAGTTGTGGATCGTCCCATCCAGCGGCTTACCGTCCTTCGTTTTAATTTGATGCTGGATCTCCATGCCCCAGGTCGGTTCCAGATCGGGCAGCTTCAGCAGCACGGTCGAGCTGTCCGCCAGCAGGCGGGCCTCGCGGACTTGTAGCGGTCGCTCGTTAAGGTGCTTGGAGCCATAATTGGCACTTCGCTTGAGGTCCCAGACCTTCACTTGGTAGTTGCCCACCTGGGCGGCGGCCTTCGCATCGAGCGGGCCGCTGAAGCGGATCTCCACCTCCCCCTGGCGTGCCTTTAGGGCAAGCGGGACCCACACCGGTTGACCGGTGTAGCGCATCCGGTATAGCCCTCCGGGTTTTTGCTGATTCCCGGCCCAAGCGAACAAGCCGCACAGATACAGCTGCTCATTGGCAGGGTGGAAGCGTCCCCGCATCACCCCGGTGGGGAACTGCGGGATCGGCAAAGCCGACACGCCCCCCTGGGCTTGGCCATTGACCGTCTCATGCGGCACGACAAACACCTTGCCATAGCCGTAGGAAAGGCTCAACAACGAGCCGGCCAACGGCCCCCAGGTGTCCTCCGGCACGCGCAGGATCTCGGCCGGCGACCGGTCCATGCGGTTGGTGATCCAGCACACCGGCAGTTCCATGGACGCATCTGACGTGTCCTCACTGTCCCGGTAGCTCCAGGCGTTGCCGTAGAAGCCGCCAACCTTGACGTGGTTGATGCGGTTCTTGGGGGTCCAGTGCCCCTCCTGGTCGGTCAGGTAAAAGCTACCGTCGGGGTTGACGCAGACGCCGTTGGGGGCGCGGAAACCATTGGCAAGAATCTCGGTCTGGGAGCCATCGGGGCTGACCCGGAGCAGGGTGCCATGGTGGGGCACCAGCGGCTTCTTGGCGTGGCGAGCCCCTTTGGCGTAGTAGAAATTCCCCTTGGCGTCGGTCTGCAGCCCCATGGCAAACTCATGGAAGTGTTCGGTGACCTGATGGTCGTTGTTGAAGTTCTCGTAGAAGTCCGTCTCCCCATCGCCATCCAGGTCACGCAGAATCACAATCTGGTCGCGGCAACTAACATAAATCTGCCCGTCGACGATTTTTAGGCCCAGAGGCTGGAATAGACCCGAGGCGATCCGTCGCCAGGTCAGCTCCTGACCACCGTCGATGCCGCCGACGCGCCAGACATCGCCATCCCAGGTACACAGGGCCAGCTGCTTGCCGTCGGGGTAGAAGTCCAACCCCGAGGCCCGGATCTGGCACGACCAGGGATTGCTCTGCGGCAAGGTCAGCGTGTCCACAACGAACGGGCTGTTGGTCTCGCCTGCCAGCACCGGCGTCCTCAGCACGCTGGCCCACTGGGTCGCTCCGCCCCGAGTCAACGGCGCCAGGTCGATGGCCATGCTTTTGTCACCGACCGCGGCGATTTGCTCATCCACCGCCGCCACCGAGTCCGCCCGGCTAAGCCACACGGTAAACTTCAGAGGATCCTCGCCAGCAGGAAGCTGCAGCCTTAGTTCGCCCTTGGCACCTAGCTTCCAGTGAACCCCTTCGACCGCCGGTGCCACCCCGGCGATCAGCACGCCGGAGGGCAAGGGCTTGTCCGCCTTCCCCGTCCGCACCCGGCCGGGGTGTTTGCCGGCCACTCGGTCCGCAACCACCTCGCCCTCAACGTCCTCGAACTGCCACCGGCCCACTAGCGACTGATCCTGCTCCGGCAGCCGGTCAAACCCCGCGGCCAGCTCGTCCGCCCCGAGGGCCCGCTGGTAGAAGCGGACCTCGGCCATCTGGCCGCGAAAGCCCGACGGGTTCGGGAAGTCCGGGGCGGCATAGCCGAGCCGCACCACCTGGTCTTCGGCGGCTCCCTTCGGCTTCAAGGTGCTCACGCTGTCGGCCTTGCCGTCGACGAACAGGGCGACGCGGCCGGTCTCGTGGTCCCAGGTCAAGGCGACGTCATGCCAGCGGCCGTCGGCCACTCTCACCTTCGAGTCCACCGACCCGACCCAGCCGATGTCATAGACCAGCCGGCCGCCGCGGACGAACAACGCCTTGGCGTCGGGCACCCACTCCGGCCCGGCGTCGGTCTTGGCGAACACCGTGCCGCCGCGGCGGGTCTTGATCCGGGCGGCAATGGTAAAGTCGCGACCGCTAAGGTCAAAGTCATCGGGCTTTTTTATTTCGACGAGTGTTGATCCGTTAAATTTTAGCGGCTTTGAAGCCGCAGCAGCTTGCTCGGCCGTGTTGGCCACACCGACGATGGCCACCACACCAGCTTCGGGCGTCTGACGGGTCTTGAGGGTGGGCTTGGCCGCCGTCTGTTGGGCCACCTGGAGGACCAACTCCTCGGCCCGAGATCCCAGGTTGAATGACCGGGTAAACACCGGCGTCGGGCGGGTTGCCATCAGCCCGGGCATCTCCAGCACTTCGGTGCTGCCCACCGTGTAGTCTAAAATCACCTTGTTGCCGAAACGGTACTGGCCGCGGTAGTGCACCCAGTCGCGCGGCAACGGCCCGTAATGCTTCCCGTCCAAGCCCTGCAAGCGTGGGTCGTCGAAGCTCTGCCCGTGCGGGCGGCCCCAGCCGGGACCAGCAGGCGTCGTCCAGTGCACCTGCCCTGCCACGTGGGGGTGTGCCTGGTGCCGGCCGTCGAAGTGGATCCCTTGCCAATCGATAAACCCTTCGCCACTCCAGCCCGCTGCAGCCCGCAGGGTATCATGGTCATAAACCATCCAGTAACGGCCACGAGAGATCCCGCCTGGGCCCTCATCCAGACGCACGGCGATGCCCTTGTAGGCAAAGTTGGAGCCATTCCGACTGATCTCATAGGTGTTGTTCAGGCTGGGGCCATAGTCCATCACCACCCACGGCCGCAGCTTGGACGGCTTCGGTCCGCGGGTTTTCCCCTTGGGTAGCCGCTGCAGATAGCGATCTTGCACTGCGAAGTACTGCGAACGATTGTGCCTCTTCAAGTAGGTTTCGCGGATGTAATGGATCACATCATACTTCTGCTGCGGCACCAGCCAGGTCTGGGCAGGCATCAAGCCAAACCCATAGGTAAGCGTGCGGTACATGCTGTAGGGATCGGATCCATTTTTCAGCATCCCTTCACCGAAGCGACGCGAGGTTGGCATCGATCCAGGTTGATCCTTGGTACCGTGGCAGTTAGCACAGGTGCGGGCATAGATCTCCGCACCCCGCTTGAGACTGGCACGATCCAGGTCGGCAATCATGCCGGGATGGTCGATATCCTGCTCATACTCAGGCGGTTCAATGCGTGCTTGCAGGATTTGTTGCGGTCGTAACTCGGCAGCGCGGGTCGGCCCCTGTTCGTTCACCTCGATGAGATAGCGGGCCAGGTCGAGAAATTGTTGCCGCGTGGCCAGCTGGTTGGCCTGGCCGGCAGGCATGAGCGAGACCTTGCTCTGCCAGCGGGTGTCGAGGTCCTTTTTGGCGATGGTGACCGGGGCAAAGTCGCGGGCTGCCTCGCGCAGCACCAGGCGGTCGGGTCGGTCCTCGGCCAGCAGGCCGGTGCGGATGGTGCCATCCAGGGTAGTGACCGTGACACTCTCGTAGCCCTTGCGAATGACCTTTGAAGGCTGTAGCACCGATTCGATGAGGTGCTCGTCGCTGCTCATGTCCCCCAGTTGTGCGAGATTCGGGCCGAGCCGCGGCGCCTGTCCGGTCGGCTCATGGCACTTCGCACAAGCCAGGTACGGCTGATAAAACAGTACCGCACCACGGACTGGATCGCCCTGATCTCGCGCTGCCTGGGCCAGAGCCGTCGCGCCCTCACGGACCAACTGTTGCTCGAGCGTTTGCGTTGACAGCGGAGCATCCGACTCATCCGCGTTCACCCATGCCCAGGGATGGCTCAAGAGCACAACCAGCAACAGAAGCACTTGGCGAAGTGTATTCATGATCATATTATATTACTTGATTGATTGAGTTTCTCTGCGGACTGCTACGTTCATGGTCCATCGAGGCGACAGTACCGGCGGGTGAGAAGAGCCTTTATAGTGGGTGAAGAAACTTGGTGGTTAGGTTTAGCAAAAAAACCCTGCATTCACCAGGGGCGAGCTGGTTTCTGGAACAACCCCAGCCCCTCTCAGCAGCTGGCTGACTCGGGATATGGTGAAAAAATCCCCTCGGGTGAGCCAGCTCACACAATCGCGTTGGCCAAACGCCGATAGAGAATGTCAACGCAGGCCACGGACGGCTGCGGCTTGGTTCCATGGGAAAGGCAGGCCTTTGGGCCCGCTAAAGAGGATGTGGAAGATGGCGTGGACACGTTGCTTGAGTTTATTGGCAGTTTGCTTCCTGCTCAGCCTAGTCGGTTGTCGCCACTCCGGGGGTTGCGCCTCCTGCTCCCGGGCAGCCTCTCCCGCTTCGGGCGAGTGTGCCAGCTGTGCTCCGCCGACGGCCTCGCACCTTCCCACACCTTGACACGGTAACCACGTCGGCTCACAAGCATCCGTCGCACGGACGAGTGCTTGTGAGCTAGCTCACAGACTAGGAATTTCGTTTGACATACCATCTACCGAGTCGATGCGACTCAGGTACGGTGCGGAGTTTTGACTTAAAAGAATGATAAGGGGCATTTTCCCATGATGACGCGATGGCTGGCCGCATTCACGCTGGTGCTGATCCCGTTGACCGCATCGGCGGCGGAACCCGCCCTGGATGGCAACTGCCCGGTGTGTCTGGTGAAGATGAACAAGCTTGTACCCGGTTCCAAGCAGCACACTATCACCTTCGATCGACAAGTTTTCTATTTCCCCTCGGCCAAGGAGAAGGCGATGTTCGCCGCGGATCCCGCCCGGTTCGCCCCGGCACTTGGTGGTGATTGCGTCGTTTGCCAGGTGAAAATGGGGGTACGGATGCCCGGTAAGTCCGAGTATGCCGTGGTCCACAACGACCGGATCTACCTGTTCCCCTCGGCCAAGGAGAAAGCCCTGTTCCAGGCCGACCCGGCGAGCTACACCAAGGCGGATCTGGGCCTGTTTGGCTATTGCCCCATCTGCCTATCCAAGATGAAGCAGTGGGTGCCTGGGAAGCCAGAGCATGTAAGTGTTTACGATGGCCGCCGCTACCTGTTCCCCTCCGCCAAGGAGAAAGCCGTGTTCGATGCTGAGCCGGCGTCGTTTGTCCCCGGCTTGGATGGTAAATGCATCGTCTGTTTCACCGATGCCGGCAAACACGTGGCCGGCACTCCAGAGTATGCCGCCCGTTATGACGGACGCGTTTATCTCTTCCCCGATGCCAAAGCGCAAGCAAAGTTCCTGGCCAATCCCAGCGCCTATGCCGATGCCGACTTCGCCAACCAGGGCAACTGTGTGGTCTGCGAAGCCATGATGCAAAAGCAAGTCCCTGGAAAAGGCCTGTTCACCTCGGTGTACAAAGGCCAACGCTACCTGTTCCCTTCGGCCAAAGAGCAGGCGATGTTTGACGCGGACCCAGCCAAGTTTGCGGACCCGAACCGGATTAGCATGGTCGCCCCTGCCGAAGCTGCCAAACTGGTTCGGGTCACTGGTACCACCGCTTGCGCCGGTTGTGCCTACGGCGTCCGCCCCCTTGGCGATGCCAACAGTTTGGGCCTGGCGGTCGTCACCCCGGACAAAGTTTATGTGGTCGAGGGAACCGAAAACCGCTACCCCGAACTGTTTCGTGCTCGTTTTGACGAGCTGACCGTGGAACTGCAGGGCCAGGTGAAGAAAACGGAGGGCAAATTTGTCTGGATCGAGCCCGTCGCCTTACGTCGCAGCCGGTGAGTTCACTCGCGTCCCACATCGCGACGGGCTGACTCGGTTCCTCGCGATGTGCGGTTTTTCCAGAGCGGAACTCAGGGACGATGCTCGAAGGTGAAAACGGGGAAGCGTTCCAGGCAGTAAGCGGGTAAAATGTGCACGAACTTCCCGATTCCCGACAGCCACCCGATTCTGGATGCCCGGACCGATCTGGTACTTGAAGACGTGCGACCTATTCGCACGGCTCTCCGATGCCGAGGCCGAACGCCTCAATCAGCGTGCTCTGGTCCGTCGCTTCAAGAAACGCGCGGTGATCTACGCCCCCGCCGAGACTGGCGAAACCGTTCTGGTCCTGGCCAGCGGTCGGGTCAAGATCTACCACCTGACCAGTGATGGCCGCGAGACCATCCTGGCGTTTGTCGAACCGGGGGAATTGTTTGGCGAACTTGCCGCCCTCGACGGTCAGCACCGCCAGGAATTTGCCGAGGCGGTGGTCGACTCGGAGGTGCTGGCCCTGCCGGGCCAGGAGTTTCTGCGTCTCTTGGAGATGCGTGCCGATGTGGCCCTGTCAGTGACCAAGCTGATCGGCCTGCGACGCCAACGCATCGAAACTCGCTTGCGTAATATTTTGTTTTTGCCCAGCCGACAGCGATTAGTCCGCCTCCTATTGGAACTGGTCGAAGCCCATGGCGAAGCGCGCGGGCAGCAAGTCACGATTCGCTTTCCGCTGTCCCATCAGGAATTCGCCAGCTTGATTGGGGTAACGCGGGAGACCGTCACCCTAACCTTGGGCCAATTGCAAGCCGAAGGACTGATTGGTATCGAACGACGCCGGGTCGTCGTGACCAATCTCGACCGATTACGCCAGGAGGCGGAGCAACCTGCGGCGGAGCCACCAGCCATGCCGACACGCACGACGAGTCCGACGAGCCTTTACCATGACTGACATCAAGCCACCCCCACACCCCACTTCCCCCCGTGATGACTGGCAACCGGCTCAGCAGGGCGAGGTGCTTCGTCTGACCCGCACCCTGCGCGGCCGAAAACAGCGACGACAATTTCTCAAAGCCGGTGCGAGCCTGGTGGTTGGCTTGGTGGCGGTGGGTGGGACTTGGTGGGCGGTAGCCAGCCGGCCGCGCAACTATCACTTCGCTGGGATGACTTGCACGCAAGTGATGGCCTCCCTCGACGCCTGGAAACGCGGTCAACTCGCCCAAGCCCAGGTCCGCCAACTCAAGCAACACGTGTTGGGCTGTCCAAACTGTAAGCCGAAATTTGAGCAGATGGGCTGGCTCGAGCAACTCGGCGTCGCCAAACCCGCTTCGCCCCACGCCTGATGTCCCTGGACAGGGTGCTAAGGCTGCCCGAGCAACTCACCCCGGAGGCAGCCCCTGCCTGGTTTGCCAGCGTTGCCACCCAACTACTGCACCAGGGCTGGTTGATCGCCGGGACACAGCACTTTCGACTTACCGAGGTGGAGTTCTATCTGTATAGCCAAACTCATCCTGACCCCTTTGCCCATCGCCAGCCCATCCAGCGCGAGTGCGGTCACTGGTACTTTCATCGGATTGGCTCGAGTTACCGGGGGGGGTCGTTCAAGGGCCTGGATCTGACCTTTGGTCAGCCGCACGCTTATGCGGGGATCCTGTTGCGCGGTGCTGAAAGGGCGGACCAACGTTTCATTGATGGTCCCTCGCGACTGGTCGACGCCCTGCTGGCGGCCACCGGTCAGCCCAGTGTGGCGTCGCTGGATGCTCAGATTGCTGGACGGCGGGCTTGGGAGGAACAGAATCCCCTGCATCTTCACTGGATCTCGCCGCGACCCCATCCACCAGTGTTGGCGACAGCCCGTGTGGGGTTGACCCTGAAACGTGCCGGACAGCGACCTGGCTATGCCCGCTTTCTTGGCCAACCTTACCGCTTCCTTCGCGAGGCGCGTTGTAGCCGCAAAGCGCGACCGCAACTCGTGGTCGCCCTCGCTCAAGATGGCCAGTCCCCCGAGGCAATTGGACAAATTACCGGCGCACGTCCTGCAACCATTGCCAATTACCTGGCTGCTTTTGCGCTTGGACAACGCCAGGGCACGCCGGAGGACTTCCTCGGCCAGACGCTCTCGGCAATCCGCTACTGTCAGCTGCTCGGCGTGCTCAGCCGCCAAAGAACATGAAACCCACCAGCGCCGAGCCCAGAGCAATCATGAGCACGACCAGCCACATGATCCAGTCCGAGGAAGCGTCATCGCTGCCTGGATCCGGCATTTGGATATGTGGTAAGCGACCCGTGGGGGAGTTCGACTCGTCGTGGGGATAGTGCGGATAGCTGGGTTTGGAGGAAGGTAAGCGGGTCGTGGTGGGAGAGGAGGTCGGTCCAGATTTGGATAGCCGCGAGCGACTGCCTGAGCGACCGGCCAAACTGCGACCGGCAGTCGAGCCGCGCTCGCTGGGCATTCGGCCCAGCTCGACCGCATCGCCATCGGTGTCATCGGCCAGCCCTGAACTGGCCTCCAAAAGCGCCTCCGCCGGAAGATGGGTGTGTTGCAGGGGCGTCGAGGTCTGGGGATTCGGCAGTGTCGGTCGCAAGGGAGCCGGCTGCACAATGAGATCACGAAACTCGGGAAAGCCATGCAACTTCTGAAACGGGCCATGCTTGGAACGACAAGCCCGCACCGCCGCCGCATTGCCAAGATAGCCCTCACGAATGGCCCGACGAATGGCTTCGGTATTTCCTTTGACCGTTTGCGTTTGTCCTTGCTCATCCTCGTAGATGAGGTACCAGAGATCTTCGCCGCTAGTCGTAAATTCTGCGCCTGGTAAGGGCGGACGGGTACTGCGACCGTAGAGATCCTCGACAAACTCACGGCAAGAGACAGGGCGTTTGTCCGGCTCCGCACTCATCGATCGACGAATCGCCCAATCGACCCGTTCACTCATCTCGGGGTTGAGCTGCCGGGGCGGCACAAAATCGTTGTGCACCTTCTTCATCCAGCAATCGAGCGGGCTGCACTTATCAAAGGGGATCTCGCCGGTCAGCATCGAATACAGCGTCGCGCCAAGGGAATAGATATCGCAGCGAATGTCGGCATTTTTTGCATTCCGAAATTGTTCGGGGGCCATAAAGTGCGGGGTGCCCAAACCGCGTCCTGTTTTGGTCAAGTTGAGTTCATTGTCCGCATCTTTGACCAGGCCCAGGTCCGTCAGTTTGGCCTGCCCTTCGCGGGTGATCAAGATGTTGTCCGGCTTGACATCCCGATGGACCAGCCCGGCTTTGTGCGCGCGACGAAGGCCTTGGCAAACCTGGGAAATGATTTCTAACGCCGTCGACTCGGGCAATTTCCCATCGCGTTCAATCCGCTGACCGAGGGATTCGCCGTCGACGAACTCCATGACCAGATAGGGGTTACTGTTTTCCTCGCCGTATTCGATGGCCTTGACCACATTGGGATGATCGACCATTCGGGCGGCATCAAACTCACGCTTGAAGCGTTGTAAGATGACCGGATTGCGGACCGTGGTGCTGAGCACCTTGATGGCCACAATATCTCCGGATTGCTGATGGCGTGCTTTGTAGACAGTACCCATCCCACCTTCGGCAATCCGCAGGAGAATTTCATAATTCCCAATATGAATGATTGCCGGCCTGGAGGTATCCAACGGCATGCGCTTGCACTCCTACCCCGCGGTCAACCGGCGGCCTGGAAGGGTTAGCGATTGCGTTCGGGTGGGGATCCGCAAAAAGACTCCACTCCTGGGATGGTTCCCGTCCACGCTACAATTCTACAATATGCCTGATTTCCCTGCGTGAGGAAATCCGTTTTTTTCCGCTCGCACCGCCTGGGAAGCGTGCCGCCTGGGCATCGTGGTAAGCTGGGTGTCCCATGAACTCACTGGTGTGCCCGCGCTGTGACCGTGTGCTCGAATACTCTGCCGAACCACCGTTGTTCTGCAGCTGGTGTGGCCAACGCTTGCCGCATACCCAGTCCGCGGCCCTGCCGACCTCCGCCACCGCCGACTTCCAGCCCCAACCACACGACAGCACCGACCAGCTGGAGCAAACCCAGTCGCTGCCGCCAACTTCGATGCCAACACAGGTTGGCGGCTATCGCATCCTTCGCCTGCTCGGTTCCGGTGGCATGGGCACCGTCTACGAGGCCGAGGATCCCCATTTTCATCGCCAGGTGGCGATCAAGATCCTGTCCAATCAATTTACCACCTCGGCCACGTCGCTGGAACGCTTCCGCCAGGAAGGCAAGCTCGCCAGCCAGATTGCCCACCCCCACTGTGTCTTTGTTTATGCCGCCGATACCGAGCAGGGCCGCCCCTATATTGTGATGGAGCGCATGCCTGGAACCACCCTGAAGGATCGCGTCGAGCAGCAAGGGCCCTTGCCGCCCCAGGAGGCTGTGCACCTGATCCTCGATGTCATTGCCGGGCTCCGCGAAGCCCATCGCCTCGGCGTGATTCACCGGGACGTCAAGCCGTCCAACTGCTTTCTTACCGCCGATGGTCAGGTCAAGGTCGGCGACTTTGGACTGTCTCGATCTTTAGGCACCAAGAAGAACTTAACCCAATCCGGAGCTTTCCTCGGCACCATCTTGTATGCCTCACCCGAGCAGATCCGCGGCGAACGCGTCGATTACGCCTCCGATGTTTACTCGGTCGCCGGCACCCTTTACTACTTGCTCACTGGCCAAGCTCCGTTTGAACATGATAGTGCAACCGCCGCCCTGGCCCGAATTATTTCCGAGGATCCCCCCAAGCCGCGTTCCTTACGCCCGGAAATTCCGCGTTCCTTGGAAAAAGTGGTGCTCACCGGGCTGCAGCGAGATCGCAGCCGGCGCTATCGGAATCTCGACGAGCTACGCGAGGCTCTGGTCGCCCTGGTCCCCTCCCACCTAAGCTTTGGTGGACTGTGGATCCGCGTCGGGGCCTATCTGATCGATTTTCTCCTGATTAATCTGTTGGTGTGGTTGCTATTTGGTTCACGAGTCGCCAGCACAGCATGGGGAGGATATTTGTTTGTGCTGGTCCTTGCCGTCTACTTTGTGCTGTCTGAGGGGCTGACCGGAACTTCGCTCGGCAAACGGCTGCTACGGTTGCGAGTCTGTCGGGCGGGTAGCACCGACCCGCCCGGATTGTTGCGCGCAGGCGTTCGCACCCTGATCTTCTTTCTGCTGATTCTCGTCACGCTCAAGCAGCCGGGAATCCTGATCACCCAGTTGGAAGAAGACGGCTTTGGCCCGCATCTGCTTGAGGCCGTCCTCCCTTTTCTGGTGGGTTTGCTCGTGCTCATTGTGCCGATGCGTCGGCGGAATGACTATCGTGGGCTGCATGAATGGTTGAGCGGCACCTGCGTGATGAAGCTGCCGCCACGAGCCCGGCCGGTCCGTTTGGATAGCCGCCTGCCCAATCCTCTGGAAACGCTGCCCAGACCCAGCGGCGACCTCCCTGCTCAGGTCGGCGCCTACTCGATCCGGGCGGCAACACCGGCCAATGCAGCCGGTGAGCGGATCTTGCTCGGTGAGGATCCACTTTTGGGCCGGCGTCTGTTGATCTGGATCGGGCCCGCCGAGGTGCCACGCCTGGAAAGCCCACGGATGGATGTCAGCCGGCCTAGCCGGGCTCGGGCCCTGGCCCGTGGCCAGCTCGAATTTGCCGCACGTTGCTATTGCTGGCACGCGTTCGTTGCCCCCACGGGTTCTCCGCTCAAGGATGTCATCGCCTCGCAGGGCCGCCTGGACTGGAAAACCGCCGCTCCTCTATTGAAAAGCCTGGCCGCGGAGCTGGCCACGGCGGAGCAAGAGGGGAACCTGCCCAACCAGCTCACCCTCGATCAAGTTTGGATCGAACCGACCGGCGAGCTGATGCTGCTCGATTTTCCCTTAAACCTCAACCACACTCCGAAGCACACCGCCCAGCACAGCTTGGGCTTTCTCGTCGCCGTCACGACACTTGTACTTGAGGGAACGCCCCGCAAGACGACGGGACCCGGCGACTGGGTGCGTACCCCCCTGCCCCGGCCAGCGCGACGTATTGTCAACCGACTGCTGGTACAGCCGGAGAGTTATTCTGGGCCACACGCCGTGCACACCGAGCTAAAGCAACTCCACGCCTCACCCAGCGAGGTGACCTTTGGCACCCGACTCACCCAATTCGGCCTGCAGAGCTTAATTCGGAGCGTCGGGCTGGCCATGATGCTCAGCCTCTGGCTGCTCGGGGGAATCATTGAGTTCGGGGTACGCGATGCCTACTGCCAACAAGCCGATCGGATGCTGGCCATCCTGGACGACTCCGTCGCGCGCTCACGACTCCAGGCCAGCGATGCGCTGGACCCCAACGATGCCCAGCTCAGGGGGCAAATCAAGCTACAGCAGCAGCGCGATAAACTGCGAAGGCGCAAACTTGAGCAGAGTCTGAAACCTCCTGAACGGAAATTCGCCAAGGATTTTTCTGCCTTCATGGTCGAAGATTTAACGGGCGAGGATCCCGGCTCCGACCAACAAACCTTTGTCAAGGTCGCCCATCGTGCCCAGCGCGGCTACAACGAGGATGACTTCTGGGTGGTCCGCTTACGACCGATCTTGCCCGAGTTCTGGATGCAAACCGTGGCCTTGCTTTGGGTGTGGCCGGTTATCTGGGCCATGGGCGCTTACGTATTCCGCGGTGGCTTATCGATGCAGCTGACCGGGATCGAGATCGTGCGTACCGATGGCCGCAAGGCCACGCGTCGACGCTGCACCTTACGCTCACTGCTGCTCTGGACACCATTCGCCGGGCTGCTCTCGGCCTCGATCTTTGTGCAAGCCACATTCCCCCAGTATGTCCAATTGCGGCTATTGCTGTTTTGGGCCGCGGCGTTGTTGCTACCCTTGTACCTGGTGCTCGGCTTGCTGTTTCCCCAGCGGCCCCCCCATGACCGTCTGCTAGGAACCCATTTGGTTCCGGGCTGAAAACGCCACGCGTAAGCGTGCGAGCGTGGCTCAGCCCTCCGCACGCGAATACTCCACACCCTGCCGCCTCCTTGCTTCCATCGGAGATGGGCGACCATGCATCACCCAGCATTTGATCAGTTTCGCTACGACGAAGATTTTGGCTGCTGGGAGGCCTATCTACCGCTGGAAACCCTGGGCATCTATGCCGTGCGCGATCCAGCCGGCGAGCCGTTCTTGGGCGAGGAGCACGCCGGCTTGGAGCCCTTCGAAGCCTTGCCGCTCGAGCAGGACGATCTCGCCGATGCCGAGGAGGATCGGTTCGAAGGAACGGACTGGGACGATGAGGAGGAACAGCTCTGGTGGGAGCGGGAGCAGACACGCTTACGCCGCGATGCCCATTACCGTCGCGAAGGGCTGTTCCCGGTGCGCATCACCACGCCGCCCGAAGCCGCCCCGTCCCGCTGGCAGAACGCGACCCTCGGTTTCCTCATCGACTATGAGCTGCGCGTGTGCAGCGACCTGACCCAGGCTCTGCTCGACTCCGTGGAAGCCTACGACCTCAATAGCCAACGGCAGCCTCAAGGCGAGCCCGAAATCCTTGAACCCGAAGACTTACGGCTGGTTTGCCACCTGACCGAAATTGACATCCGCCCCGAGCACCAGGGCGGCTTCGCCTACTGCATTGTCCACGTCGATAGTGACTGGGAGCTCGAACACGGCATGTATGTCGTCTACCATCCCGCCACCGGTGCCGAATGGATGACCGGCGAAGGCATCCTGGAACAGTTCGGCGACGAGGAAGCGTAGATCTAAATTTAAACACGCAAAAACGTGTCCTTTACTGGGTCGAGCCTCCTGGAACCCTTGCTACCGCGGACGCAACCCTCTGGCCACCCCTCAACATATCCAACAAAAATATGTAAACTTAATCGGCCAAGAATCCATGCCGGTGACCAAGAAACTCGAGTACCATTCGAGGAAGATGAGCCATGAGCCAGTCCACTGCCACCGCCGCCTTTGTCGAAACCTTCGACTTACCACCGACCACCTCGGGAGCCTTGGACGGCTTGACGTTTGCCGTCAAGGATCTTTTCGACATCGCTGGCCACCGTACTGGGGCAGGCAACCCCACCTGGCGAGCCACCCATAGACCAGCGGTCTGCCATGCGGTTTGTGTCGAGCAACTGCTCGCCGCTGGAGCCCATTGTCGCGGCAAAACCATCACCGATCAGCTGGCCTTTAGCCTGCTGGGCGAAAACTATTTTGACGGCACCCCGCTGAACCCCAAGGCCCCCGACCGCATGCCCGGCGGCTCCTCGAGCGGCTCTGCTTCGGCGGTCGCGGCAGGTACGGTGGACTTTGCTCTGGGCACCGATACCGGTGGCTCGGTCCGCGTCCCCGCCTCCAACTGCGGCATCTTGGGCTGGCGCCCCAGTCATGGCCGCATTTCGGTCGCGGGGTTGATGCCATTTGCCCCGAGCTTGGATACCGTGGGGGTGTTTACGCAGAACGCGGAGGTCCTCCGGCGCATCGCCGAGGTCTTGCTCGGTGCAACGGGTGCGAACCTTGGAGTGGAGCCTCCAACTCGAACATATCTACTTGATGATGGATTTCGACTCGCGGATGCCGAGGTCACTCAGGCTCTGGCCCCGACGGTGGATCGTCTGCGGCAAACCAGCGCAATCCAGGTCGAAACCATTGCCCTGGAGCACATCCTCAAACGGCCGGTGCCGGACCTGATCCCGTGGTTTGAGAACTATCGCACCATCCAGGCGTGCGAGGCATGGAGTTGTCTGGGCGCCTGGGTCGAAGAGCATCGCCCCGAGTTCGGCCCGTTCATGACCGACAGCATGACCATGATCCGCAACTACGACCGCCGGCAGCTGCCGGCGGCCATCGCCTTTCGTGAGGCGTTCGCCCGGACCATGCATGCCTTCCTCGGGGCAACGGCAGTGTTGATTCTGCCGACCACGCCAACCCTAGCCTTGCCCAAGGGCACCATCGTGCGGCGAGACGCCGGTCCTGAGGGCTACTACGCGCGGACCTTGGGCTACACGGGCCTGGCCGGGTTGGCGCGCTTGCCCCAGGTGTCGCTGCCGGTCGGCGAGGTGCAGGGGGTACCGATCGGTTTGTCGGTGATCGGCAGTTGGTGGCGGGATGAGATCTTACTGGCCTGGGCCGAAAGATTCGCGGGTCAAGCGGTTGCGTGACCCTGCGGCCCAGGTCGTCTCGTCACTTAAGAGCTGTAAGCCTTGGAGAAGTACTCCTTGGAGCCCTTGACATCGGCTTTGATCGTAGCGCCCCCCTTGTGCCAATCGGCGGGACAGACTTCGCCGTGCTGCTCGAAATGCTGCAGGGCGTCGAGCACACGTAGTGCCTCATCGACGCTGCGGCCCAGCGGCAAGTCGTTGACCAGCATGTGCCGCAACACACCCGACTTGTCGATCAGGAACAAGCCGCGCAGGGCCACGGTGTTGTCGCTCAGGAGCACGTCATAGTTGCGGCTGATGTCCTTGTTGAGGTCCGAGACCAACGGATAGTTCAGCTTCCCCAGCCCGCCCTGGTTGCGCGGCGTCTTGATCCAGGCCAGGTGGGTAAAATGGCTATCGATGGACACGCCCAGGATTTGGCATTTCCGATCCTGGAAGTCCTTGGCCCGGTCGCTAAAGGCGATAATTTCGGTCGGGCAAACGAAGGTGAAGTCAAGCGGATAGAAGAACAACAGCACATACTGGCCACGATAGCCGGACAGACGGACCGGCTGAAATTCTTCGCCAACGACGGCTTGAGCCACGAAATCGGGGGCTTCGCTTTGCACACGCACAGACATCGTAAAAAACTCCTCAACGGTTGAGGGAAATCGTTTGCGTCATAGAATCACCTGCCAAAAACGAACGCCAGGTATTCATGGCTATCCTAGGCAAGGTCTCCTCCATCGGCGAGTCAGCCCGCGAACCCGCCGAAACGGGAAGGTGTCTTTCCTCACTGGAGAATCTTGTCGTCAGGCAATGCGCTTGCGAAGATACCCAAGCACCGGCCCTGGTGGCGGAATGGCAGACGCAGGGGACTTAAAATCCCCTTCGCCGTAAGGCGAGTGTGGGTTCGAGTCCCACCCAGGGCAATCGCGAGACGTGCGATATTCTAAGGATAATGAACAAGCCCCGGACGATCCGTCCGGGGCTTGTTCGTCAACGTGGCAAGCGAAATGTGACGCCGCCGGGAAACCTTGCCCGCAAGCTGGACCCTTCCGCAGCTACGGCCGCTTCTTCAGGGTCAAGTCCCCATCGAAGAAATAGATGCCGTTCGCATCTTCCGAAGGGTTCCCGTCGGCGTCGAAGGCGGAGAACACCACGCCGATGAACTTGGCCTGACCGCGGGCGAAGCGAAACCGACGGGTCCCGCCGTCAAAGGTGATAGTGCCGGCGATCAACAGTTCGTTGTCCGGCAGCGGCTCGCTCCACCCTTCGGTTGTCCCGTGTAACTCCGCACCGAGGACCGTCACCCAGGTGATTCTGCCGTCCTCAATGGTCCCGCTCCCGGTCGCCAGGTCCACGACCGAGAGGAATTCATCATCGGTCGTGAACGAACCGATTCGGTTCGACCGGCCGATGCCCGCGATCTGCACCGTGGCCTTGAGTTTTTCCGGTAGTAGGTCTTGTTGTTCCAACGGAATGACCGTCGGCTCAGTGACGACAAATCCTTGGAACGGGGGGCCATCACCCCGGGCGTCAGCGAGCAGCCCGAGGACAAGGACGGTGCATAGCAAAGTACACTTGATCAATCGCGTCACAATCAACTCCTGTTCGATCCGTGAGATTTCTGAGACTCGGCCCCGCTTCGCCACGGGATGAGGCCGCCGCGCGGTCGGCGAGTGGCTGAACGAGTGCCGCTCCGAGCATCCGCCGACGTGGGGAGAATTGACGAATCGTTCGCCCAGGGGACACCTGCGGCGAAAAAAAATTTCGAGTCGCGTTCGCGCGGGAATCGACTAAACTAGAGCTGTATCTCCTTGTGTCCCCTGGAAGCCCTGCTTGGCAAATCTCCTGTCGAAGGCGCTCGCCCATGCATTCCGATGGCTCGGTCACCCGTCTGCTCGACGGCCTCCACCTCGGCAATCCCGAAGCCGTCGAGCAGCTGTGGCAACGCTACTTCCACCGCCTGGTCGGACTCGCCCGCAAGCGGCTCGACGCCGCACCCCGACGTGTCGCCGATGAGGAAGACATCGCCCTGAGTGCGTTCAAGAGCTTTTGCCTGAACGCCGAGAAGGGGCACTTCCCCGAACTGCTCGACCGGGACGGCTTGTGGCGGCTGCTGATGACCATCACCCTGCGCAAGGCCGGACAGCTGCTCCGCCACGAGAACCGCCAGAAACGTGGGGGCGGGTTGGCACCGAAGACCGGCGAAGATTCGGCGCCGCCGGTGATCGAGGAGTTGCTCAGTCAGGAGCCTAGCCCGGAAGCGGTCACTGCTGCGACCGAGGAATACGACCGGCTGTTGGCGATGCTAGGCAGCGAGGAACTACGCCAGGTGGCGGTACGCCGCATGGAGGGGTATTCGGTGGAGGAGATTGCCCAGGAGCTCAACTGCGTCCCCCGCTCGGTCAAACGCCGGCTCAACCTGATCCGCAAGGTCTGGCTCCAGGAGGTCGACCAGTGAGCGAGCTCAAGATCGACCTGGCCCGTCAGCAAGAGCGGCTGTGCACCGCCTTCGAGGCCGCCTGGCAAGCCGGTCAACGCCCCGACATGAACGACTTCCTCGACCAGATCGACCCTTCCGGGCATGACGAACTCGCCCGCGAGCTGGTCCTGCTCGACCTGACCTACCGCCGCCAAGCCGGCGAAACCCCCGACCTCCAGGCGTATGCCGATCGCTTCCCCGGCCTGGACCTCGACGCCCTCGCCGACAGCATCGTCACCAAAGATTCCCAGACCACCGGGGCCGGGTCTGCCCCGACGGCACCGCCGGAGCTGGCGGGCCAGATGATCGGTCACTACCGCATCGACGAGCCCCTCGGCGCTGGCGGCATGGGCGCGGTCTACCGTGCCCATGACACCGCCCTGGACCGCGACGTCGCCTTGAAGCTCCTACCCGCCCACTTCGCCGACTCCCTCCGTGACCGCCTGCTCCGTGAGGCTTGGGCCAGCGCCAAGCTGCAACACCCCTGTATCGCCACCTTCTACGAGGCCGGCGATGCCGACGGCCACTGCTTCATCGCCATGGAGCGCGTCCCCGGCCAAACCCTGCGGCAACGCCTCCGCTCCGGACCAGTCCCCGCCGACCAGGCCCTGACCCTCACCGCCGGCGTCCTCGAGGCCCTAGTTCACGCCCACGCCGCCGACATCCTGCACCGCGACATCAAGCCGGAAAACCTCATGGTCACCCCCGACGGCAAGCCCAAGCTGCTCGACTTCGGCCTGGCCAAGCCCGTCCTGGTCGAAGAACCGTCACCGCTGGCGGCACGGGGTGCCGCCGGGACCACCCAGGGTGGATCGGGTGAGGACGGGCCGCCCGATCAGACCGTCGACTACGTGGCGGCCAACCTGGCCCGGCTGGCCGGCGAAGAGTTCTTTGGCTCCACCGGCCCGTTGACCCAGACCGGGGTAGTGGTCGGCACCCTGGGCTATCTGTCCCCCGAACAACTCCGCGGCGACCCGGTCGACGCCCGCACCGACCTGTTCGCCGTCGGCGTTGTCCTCTACGAGCTGCTCACCGGCGAACGCGCCTTCCCGGGCAAGCTCGCCGCCGACCGCATCCGTGCACTCTTGTCGCCGGAGCCGGTCAACCTGGGGGATGACGCCATCCCGGACCGGCTCCGGCCGGTGCTAGCCCGGGCCCTGGCCAAAGATGTCCAGGACCGCTACGCCTCGGCCCGCGATCTGCTCCGCGACCTGCGGCAGGTCGCGGCCACTGAGGTCGCCGCGGGGTTGTCTTACTCGCTGGCCATTTTGCCCTTCTACGACGAGAACGCCGCGGAGAAGGATGGCTGGATCGGAGCCAGCCTGACCCAGGGTCTCGTGGCGTCATTGGCCACCATCCCCGGCCTGAGCCTCGTACCCCTGGCTAAGGTGGCCGCCGCGCAACGATCGCTGCCCCAGGCCGACCTGATCCTCGGAGCATTTCTCGGCTGCCACTGGCTGGTCAAGGGGTGGTACCGACGGCAGGGCGACCGGCTGACGGTCCAGCTCGGCGCGCTGGAGGTGGCCACTGGACAGGAGCAAACCCTGGGCCAGTGGGAAGTGGAACGGACACAGCTCGCGGAGCTGCCCGGCCAGTTGGCCGATGCCGTCGGGACGATGCTCGGCTCCGAGGCCAGGGCTGCCAACACCTCGAGAACGAAGCTCGACCCCCGCGCCCACCAGCTCTACTTGCAGGCGCAACAGCTCTTTGCCAAGCAGGGCCCAAGCAAGCACACTCTGGAGACTGCCAGCGAACTGCTCGAGCAAGCCATCGCCCTGGAACCGAACTACGCCGCCGCACTGGCCGCACTGACCCAGTACTACGCAATGCGTCATCTATACGTGCCAGGGACACACTGGCTTGAGCAAGCCCTGGAGCTGGGGCATCGGGCCACCGCGGCCGACCCGGACCTGGCCGACGGCCACCTGTGGTTGGGATATGCGGTCAGCCAGAAAGTGTATGACATCGTCGCTTCCGGGAGGCCCGATGCTGCGCGTCCGTTCTTTGAGCAGATGTCCCAGTCTCAGCAGCGGGCCTACACCCTGGACCCGAACAACCCCTTTACCGGGTACTTTTTCGCAGGCACCTATGTGCTCAAGGCCTGTCTCTACCTGACCACCGCCCAGGAGCAGCAAGCCGCACGCCGCGAGGCTCTGCGGCTGCTCCAGCATGCGCTCAAGGTCAACCCCAACTATGGCTTCGGATGGTTATTCATCGGCTTCGTGCACCTGGACCTGGGGGCCACCCGCGAGGCCCGCTGGTGCCTGGAGAAGGCCGTCGAGCTCGAGCCGACCAACCGGCTGCCCACCGCCGGCGTCGCCGTCTTCCTCGGCGAGTGCCTCCGTCGCTGCGGCAAACTGGCCGCCGCCCGGGATCAGTGCCTCCGCGGCCTTGAGGCCACCCAGAAGACTGACCACATGTACCGCGACTCCTTCCGCGGCGTCGGCCTGTGCGTCCTCGGCCGCACCACGCTCGAGCAAGCAGACCATGACGCGGCCCGGTCCGCCTTCCGCCAGGTGATCCAGCTCGTCCACGGCCGCCCGGGCTTCCGCCTCAGCGGCCAGCTGCTGGTCCAGGCGCACGCCGGGCTGTCCCGCCTCAACCAGGACGAGCAGGCGTTCGCCGAGGCAATGCGTCTGTTCAGCGAACGTCCCGAGCCGCTGGAGTTCGGCTGGCTGTGGTGGGGCTGGGACGAGATCACCCTGCTCGAGCTGGCCCGCGCCGCACATCACCTGGGCAACCGGGAACAAGCCGCCGATCTACTCGGACAAGCACGTCGCCGCGGCTCGGTCGAGGCCCAGGCCGAGACGTTTGCTTAGTCCTCTCGGCCCGACGGAATGGTCTCGAAGACCTCGGGTTGATTACGAAGCTGGCGCGGCCAGCGCCTGGATTAACGCCTGGCGGAAGTCACGCATCTTTTGCCCATTCCACCAAAATCGCATCTTCCGCATCACCTTCGCCATGTCGATAATATTCTTACGATCAATAGAAGTTGCCATGGTTTGCTCCTTAGAAGTCAAACGAACCTGAACACTTTGTTCGCCTCGGGCTGAGCAATCCAAGCATCTGCCCGCGTAAGGGGGATTGACGAATCGTTCGCCCAGGGGACACACTTCCGGAAAAAAATTGCTGGGTCGTGCCCGTGCGGGATATTCCGACACGAACCGGCGACTGCTTGGTGTCCCCCAGCCGCCCTGCTTGGCAATTCTCTTCTGGAAGGAGCCGCCCATGTGTTACCGATTCAAGTAGATCAGCCCGTGAGCGAACTCGACATGGCCCTGGCCCGCCAGCAAGAGCGGCTGTGCACCGCCTTCGAGGCCGCCTGGCAAGCCGGTCAACGCCCCGACATGAACGACTTCCTCGACCAGATCGACCCTTCCGGGCATGACGAACTCGCCCGCGAGCTGGTCCTGCTCGACCTGACCTACCGCCGCCAAGCCGGCGAAACCCCCGACCCCCAGGCGTATGCCGACCGCTTCCCCGGCCTGGACCCCGACTGGGATCGGGCCTTCTCCCTCTGCCGAGAATAGTTTAAAAGAAAAAATATCTGCATCTCGAAGGCCAAGACGTTGGCCCGATTGAAGCGGCCGTCCGAAGCCCTGGTGATCTTGCGCGAGGTGTCCCCCTACCGCAAGCAGGAGAATATGGTCGCCGCCCGGGCGTGTGTGGACCGGATCGCCGCCCTCGAACGATCCGAAGAAGAGAAGGGGGATCAACTCACCGACGAGTTCAAGCATTTCTTGGTCGGCTGCCTGCGACGGCTCCAGAAACTCAAGGCAAGCCGCGAGGAACTGCTCCAATGCCTGGAGTCGATGCCCGAGTTGGCGAACGACGCGGCCATCCGTGATGTTCTCGGTCATCACTAATCTATATGTACTATTTAATTCATATCGAAAGCTCCGCTCGGGACGTCAGGCCATTCCCCGCACGTCGCCGGTTGGGATGCCATCGGCTGCCCGTCATCGATCCCGACCATCGCTCCTTCACGCGGCTTCATCTCGCCCGTACACTAATCTGCTCGAGGCGGTTCCTTATCGCACGGTTGCTCGCCGCTTTCCCCGAAAGGTCTTTCCTATGGCATCCCCGTTCCCGGCTCATCCCAATTATCAGGGCTTCTATGCCCCGTTCCGTGCCGAAGTCGATGCCCCCGACCTGATCGTTGAGGGGACACTACCCGGTGACCTGGTCGGTACTTTCTACCGCAACGGGCCCGATCCGCAGTACCCGCCCAAGGACGGCGACGTGCCGCACTGGTTCGACGGCGACGGGATGATCTACGCCTTCAAGTTTATTGGCGATGGCCGGGTCAATCTCCGTAGCCGCTGGGTGCGCACGCCCCGTTTTCTCGCCGAGCGGGCGGCGGGGCGCCGCATGTTTGGCACGTTTGGCAACCCGCGCTTTAACGATCCCGATGTCGATCCGCGTGACGCCAACCCCGCCAACACGCACATTTGGCCACACGCCGAACGTCTGTTCGCCCTGGCCGAGGCGGCCCCGCCGACGGAGATCGATCCGGACACCCTGGAAACCAAGGAGTATGACCTACAGTTGATGGGTGGGCAATGGGGACCGTTCACCGCCCACCCCAAGGTCGACCCGCTCACCGGCGAGATGTTCGCCTTCGGCTACATGTCCAGAGGCCCCGGCTCCACCACCATCCGCTACAACGTCATCGATGGCGCGGGAAAAGCGAAGCGGATCGAGTGGTTCGACCAGCCGTACGCCTCGGTGATGCACGACATGATGCTGACCGAGAACTTTGCCGTGTTCCCGTGCATGCCCCTGGTGCTCAGCGTCGAACGGATGATGGGCGGCCAGCCCCCCATCGCCTGGGAGGGCGACCGGGCGGCCTACATGGGCATCATCCCCCGCCACGGCTCGGGCAACGAGCTCCGCTGGGTGGAGATCCCCGGCCAGTTCATGTTCCACATCGCCAACGCCTATGAGGTGGGAGAGGACATCGTCGTCGAGGTCGCCGGCGCCGCCCGCGCTCCGTTGTTCCCCGGGGCGGACGGCTCGCTGCCCTCCCCCGAAGAGACCCGTTTCCAACTCACCCGCTGGGTCATCCCGCGCAACGGTGGGGCGTTCGGCCAGGATGCCCTCCACCCGGAGAACGTCCAGTTCACCCGTATCGACGACCGCTTCACAGGCCGCCGTTACACCAAGGCGTTTGTCAACGCCACCGCCCGCCCAGAAGCGGGCCGCGACGTCGGCTTTGACCAAATCGGCTGGATGGACATTCACACCGGCACGAGCAATTTTCACTCCGTCGAGGACGGCTACTTTCTCGAGCCAGTGTTTGTGCCGCGCGAAGGGAGTACGGGCGAAGCGGACGGCTACCTGTTGGGGTTGGTCTGGCGATCTAAAATCAATGAATCAGAACTTCTAGTTCTTGATGCTCGCGACCCCAACGCCGGTCCGCTCGCGACGGTCAAGTGTGGCATGCGCATTCCCGCCGGGTTTCATAACCATTGGCGTGGCGGCACCCCATCTGCCTCCTCAGATGCCTGAGGACCGCTCAGAGCAACCAGGCAGCGACATCCTGAAATGCTTTTGTTGGACAGGCTTAAGCCCTGGGGAGTGTCAAGCTAGACCCGTGTCAAAGCGACGTCAGGCTCCATCGCTTCGCTTGGCGGGACCTCGGGTGCGACGCCAGCGATCGCGACCGGTTTACCGACCCGCGCGATACAACACGTGACCACCATCGAGCAAAGCATATTCGGGCTCGATCGCCTCGGCATCCTCCGGCGGACTTAGACGCACAGCCCGAGCGATCGCCAGTCGCCGCAAACCATCATGAAAGGCTCCCAGGGTCAACTCGGGCAGATTTCGCGCGATGGCATGAAACAGCTCGGGCAACGGACAATCTCCGCCAATCCCCGCCTCTTGCCGCTGATCCAGATACGTCAGCGCTTCGAGTCCCCAGGGGACCAGATCCGTCATCGTCGCCGATAGCTCCGGCCGTTCGCTCTCGGCCCGACGTAACGCCGCCGTCACGCGGCTTTCCAGCTGATCTAGCCGTTCCAGGAGTTGCTGAACTTGTTCGGTACACTGCTGCGTAAACTTGTCCAGACTGCTACGGACCTGCTCGAGCCAAAGCGGAACGCCTTCACGGGTGGTCCGCAGGGTCTGGAGCAACTCCTCAAACACCGCTTGTGGGTTCTCATGATGGTGCAAGTACTCGACGCCTGCCGGGGTCAGCCGCACCCATTCGGTGGTGGTCTTGCCCTTGACCTCCGTGCGCGTGGTTTCCAGCAACTGCAACTGCAAAGCCAGAGTTGCCGCGGCATGGGCCGTGCCATGGCGGCTGGCAAACAGTCCAGCAAACTTGCCCGCGCGGAATAACCGATGCTCCGCCGTGGCATCACCCGCGGCTTGCTTCAAGGCCTCCAGAATTGCCTGCTTGTGTCGGTCGCTGTCGGTCGAAGGGCCATCCATGAACAACATCTCTGCTTTTCCGAGGGCCGAACCCGGCGTAGTCTAACCCTATCAAGACCACAGGGAAAGCCGGATCGGACCGGCCTGCCAAGCCATCCTCAATACGGATGAATAGCTATGTCAGAATCGACACCGCGTCGGATCCTTTCGGGCGTCCAGCCTTCGGGTAAGTTGCACCTGGGCAACTACTTCGGGGCCATCAAGCAGCACATCGCCCTGCAGCATGAGGCCGACTGCTTTTACTTCATTGCCGACTATCACTCCATGACCACTATCCAGGACGCCGTCAAGCGGCTCGATTACACCCAAGATGTCGCCCTGGACTATTTGGCCCTGGGTCTCGACCCGGCCAAGGCCACCTTCTTCCGCCAGTCCGATGTGCCCGAAGTCTGTGAGCTCACTTGGATCCTGTCCACTGTGACCGGCATGGGACTGCTCGAGCGGGCGGTCTCCTACAAGGAGAAGGTGGAAAAGGGCATCGACGCCAGCGTCGGGCTGTTCACTTACCCGATCCTCATGGCCTCGGACATTTTGATCTACCGCTCGCACCTGGTCCCGGTGGGCAAGGATCAGGTGCAACACCTGGAGATGACCCGCGACATCGCCGACCGCTTCAACCGAACTTATCAACGAGAGATCTTCCCGATCCCCGAATACCGCCTGGACAAGGAGTCCAAGGTGGTCGGCACCGATGGTCAGAAAATGAGCAAATCTTATGGCAACACCATCGACATCTTCGCCGAGGGCAAACCGCTGAAAAAGACAGTCATGGGCATCGTCACTGACTCCAAGGGGGTCGAGGACGCCAAGGACCCCGAGACCTGCAACGTCTTCGCCCTGTACAGCCTATTCGCCAGCGACGAGGAGAAGGCGGACCTGGCCGAGCGTTACCGCGCCGGCGGCATGGGCTACGGCCAGGCCAAGACCGAGCTTCTCGAGAAGATTGACGCGTACTTCGCCCCGGCCCGGGAACGCCGCAAGCAGTTGGCCGCTGACCCGGAGACAGTTGAGGAGATTCTTCGCCAAGGGGCGCAACGAGCGCGGGCCGAAGCTCAAGCCACCCTAGAACTGGCCCGCTCCGCCGTCGGGCTGTTGCCCCGCAGTGTGGGGTAAGCCAGCACGTCCGGGGCTCACCTGCAGAGGCAGAGGCGATTGCGGTGCGGGGGAGGGCAGAGGCGGTTGCGGTGCGGGGAAAGAGGCAGAGGCGATTGCGGTGCGGGGAA
>CAYPIE010000067.1:0-32497 GCA_964410665.1 uncultured Alcaligenaceae bacterium | reverse complement strand
GAGCACCTAGGCTGGTGCAAAATGTGAACTCCTAAGGTTGCGGGAGGGCATCTGGAGAGCGTCTGAGGCGGCCTCTTTTCGTCAGTTCAACCGCCGCGACCGATACGGCTCGAGCAGCCAGCGAACACCCAAGGGCGGATGCCCCGGTGCAAGACCGGGGTTGTTCTTGCTTTGCCAGTATAGGGTTGCCACCCATTCGGCAGCAGCTTGCTGGACATCCTCGGGTACCGTCGCGAACCCTGCCGTGTACTCGACGCGGTAGTTCTGGATGCCGGGTTCCCAGATCTGGCCCCCACATTCCCTTTGCTCGTCTGGAAATGACCCCTCAGGCGGACAAGCCACACTCCATGATGAGCGGTAGAGGACCCCCGAGATCGCGTCGAGATGATAGTCCATCAGCAGCTGGGTATATGCGGACAGTTGCAGCTCACGACCGCGAGCCAGCGTGCGACCGATGGGCCGTAAGAGATATGCGCTCGGCCAGTTCGCAAGCACGGCCGTCGCCGTCCAGCCACTGATTGCATTGATGGCGGCCACCAGAGTGGTGGTTGTTGGATAACTCCCCAGGTCAAGCTCGGCGATCGTCTCGGCCCCAGAGGTGTCAAGGATCGTCAACTGGAAAGGGGCGGATTGTCCAAGGCGGATCCCAGCGAGGACGGTATTCGCGGCAGTGTTCTGCAGGCGCAAGACGACCTGCGGAGGCCCCCAGACGCCGACCAGTTCGGTCACCGGCCAGTGGTTCAGCACCAGGCGGTGGTCGCCCGTCCCCGAGTACTGCTCGTCGAAGTGGCGTTCTGCGAACACGCGCTGACAGTAAGTCTCAATCGCCTGACTGACCGCATCGATGAGCCGTTCGAGGGTAGCCGTCTCGTTGGCGTTGAGGGCGATGCCCTGGGAGTCCAGGGCGTCGCGGGCTCGGGTCAGCGTGATCAGGGGCAGAGCGGGCATTGGGTTACCAGCGGCGGATCAGGGTGTTGCGCTCCTCGGCCAGCTGAACGGCATGGCCGGTTCCGAAGGTGCGGAAAGCTTCGACGGCTTTATCGTCGAGATCGGTGGCGGTTTGCACAGCGTAGCGTTTCCAGTAGTCGGCGAGGGTGTTGATGAAGACCAGGAGCATTTCTGGCGTGACCAACCGGCCGAGCAACCAGAGCAGGATCGTTTTCATGGGCAGTCTCCTTCAAGCTGGGGAATCGGCTCAGCGGAGCCGATGGCGGTAGGTGATGTCGCGGGCGACCAAGATCAACAGCAGGGCGACCAGGCCCATGCTCACCCAGGGGAGCCACATTCGGTTGGTTGGGGCAGGCTCCGGGTTTGGTTGAGGTTTCGGAAGTGGCTTCGGGGGCGGCGACGGTGCCAGGGCCGAGTCGATCTCGGCGTCCAGGTCGGTCATCGTCTCGGCGGTGCGGAGGACCTTCCCTTGCGGATCCTGGATGACCAGCCCGGAGGTGAAGCCGGCCTGGCGGACCCGCCAATGGTCCGCAGGGAGGGCGTTAAAGTGCACCTTGCCCAGGTACTTGGACTGTTTGAAGGCTTCACGTGCTCTTTCGAGCTGGCGATTGTTGCCCACGACGGTGACGAACGGGTGGGTGCGGTCATCGACTAGCCGGCCTTCGAGGATGGCGTAGGCCTGCTGCCGGGTGATCGCCTGGCCGTCTTTGGAGTAGCCGGGAGATTGCCGGATGCGGCCCAGGTCCAGGCCGTAGTTGGGGACGTTGGCTCCTTCGACCGCTTCGATGGGAGCCTGGAAGGTGGGTTGGAACTTCAGGTCGCGCTGCTTCTGTTCGCTCTGCGGGTCCGCAGTCCGGGCGAGCTTGGTGAAGAGCACGCGGTTCGCAGGAACTGCATCAAAACGGTGGACCGGGCCCCAACGGTCGGTAACCGGGTCGTAGAAGCGGATGTAGCGGTCGCGGCAATCGTAGCCAAGCACTCGCTGCCCACGCTGGTATAGGTAGATGCGGTGGATATCGGTGCCGGTGCCGCGGCGGAGTTCACATTCGTCACACCCCACTATCTGGGGGACGAGAAGCGGTGGCAGGCTGGATGGGACCCAGGTAGGGGTCTGGGGAACAAACCTTGGGTTTGCGGAAAGGTCGAGCGGTCCCGGCGCTGGGCAAAAGCCGCCGGGGCAGCCGCCCGGACAACCTTCGGGGCCGCACTGGACCTGGAGCCAATCCTTAGGAGCAGGCTCACAACGACAGGGGTCACAGGAACAGTCAGGCCTACATGGGCATCCTTCCGGGGAAGGCATCGTCGTCTGTGTGGCCGGTGGGACCGGGGGCGGCGGGCTGTCGAGCAGCACGATACACCACCCGCCACCCATGTCGCGCCAGCGGTCCAGGAAGTCGCGACGTCTCATCCACAGGTACTTGCCCGGGAAGTTGTTGTCATGGATGCACGCCAGCTGGCTGGACAGGTGGATCAAGTTGACCATGTGCGCGATCCGCGACCGGTAGAACTGGCTGTCCCGGCCGGCGTAGGTGACACAGGGGTACCGGCCGGTTGCGAGGGCCAGCTCCAGGACGTTGGCATCGCCGCCGGTGTGCTGCAGATACTCGGGCACCGGGCGGTCGAGCTCGCGGGCACAGCGGCGCATCATCGTATCTACCTTTTCGGGGTATCCACCGCCTGGGTAGCGGAACATGAACTCAAAAATCGCCTCGGCCACCGGCACCGCCTGGTAGCGGCCGGCATGGCTCAGCGACGCGAACACACACAGCCCCGCGCCATCGGAGCCACCTCGGTTACGCAGGTGGAGCTCAGCGGGCAGGCTGACCGAGGTGGTTTCTCCATCATAGGTCTCATCATCGACCCAAAAGTCGATGGATGTGCGTGGACTGGGTAGCAGCAGCGCAACCAAGGCGAGTAGTGGGCCAAACATGGTGTTTCACTCCCAAGTGAGAAAGTCAGGTCTTGATCCGCAAGACGCTGTCATTGGTCAGGCGGTACAGCGTGCCGGCGGGATAGCTCGAGTTTTGGGCATCGGTGGTCGTGGCAAAGGTAGGCACGTTCGAGAGCACCACGCTGTTGCCGGCGAAGGTGCCGAACCCATCAAAGGCCACGGCCACCTTCATCAGCGGGGCATTCACGGAGTAGAATGGTCCGCGGGCGATGGTGACGAAGTCGTACTCGAGGACGGCGTTCGGGGTGGAAGTGGGAGCGATGATGGTCCCATCGCTGGCTCCGATTTGCACGGGGCCCAGACGGATGGGACCCTCGCCGCACATCATCCCTGCGTTGCTCCGCAGGAAATCTGTTTCGATGGTCCCCTTCGCGTTGGCATCGGTGACGTCCAGATACCCGGCGAAGGTGATGGTGCTGGCCGTGATGGTGTTCTGTGGGAAGTCGAATTCCGCCGACAGCGTGACGATGTCCAACACGTTCCCGGTCGGCTGGCTGCTAGCGTAGACTTCGACCTGGTGCAGCGGGATGGTGCTGGCCTGGCCGGAAGCGACGTCGATGCGGGCCGGCACCGTGGTTGGTCGGTTGGGGTAGGCGAACGGACCGCGCATCAGACGCAGGGTGCTGTCATCGTCGAGCGTGTAAAGGGTCCCCTCGGGCCAGCCATCGTTCTGGGCCGCGGTGACGCTCTGGAAGGACGGCACCGTTTCGAGCAGCAGGTTCACCCCAATGGCGTTGCCGTCGAAGCCGTAGAAAACACCAGCCCGGAGTAGGTCCCACAGTTTGCCGTCGCTGGTCACCATCTGGAACAGGTCGTGCCCGGTCTTGCCGAGGGATGGGCCCTGGGCGGGGATGGAGTTGCCATCGCCGATACGCACGACGCCGAGTCGGTAGGTCCCTTCGAGGCCCTGGATCCCATGGCGCGTGTTCACGAAGTCGGTGCTGATCTGCTTGGCATGACCGAAGTCAAAGCCGATCGGCGTGTCATCGCTGACGTTGAGGTGTCCCTGGTAGGAGATGGTCGAGGCTCCGAGGGTGCTGCCATCGAACTTGGCGTCCAGCGTCAGCAGGTCAAGGGGCGAGCCGCTGGGCGTGCCAGTGTCATAGAGCTGGGCACCGAGTAGGGTGATCGAATCCGAGCCGTTGACACTGAAGTCCAGCCGGTACGGCACTCCCGCGGTCATGTCGCGTGACCCATCGACGGCCAGCGTACTCGACAGGTCGGTCAACGCGGCGATCGCTCCGGCCGCGACTTGGTAGGTAGTCCCGGCGATGACCATGGGCAGGACATCGGTGTCGGACACGCTCAGCGTGCCTGGGGTCGGCAGCTCGGAGATCTTGCGGTCGGCCATCAGCCTTCATGCTCCTTGCGTAACGTCTCTCCCGCCTCGGTGAGCAACCGTTGCTGGTCCTCGGCCAGGAGATGGGAGGTCGGGGTTGGTAGGGATGGCGGTGGTGGGAATACGGACCCCGTCGGCCCCTGGGAGCGGAGACGTTCGGGTCGGTTCCGCCAGCGGTTGGGCCAGCTCATCACAGCACCGTCCACAGCGTGTTCAAGGAAGCGGCACTGCCGCCGGTCGCGAACCGCACCTGCACCCGCGGGAACCCCTTGATGTCGATCAGGGCGTGGGCCGGCAGATCTTCCTCGGGGCTGACCACCTCGACGGAGACGTTGGCCGTGCCCTTGGTCACCGCCAGCGTGTCGGCCAGGTATTCTCCACCGCCCAGAACCCCACCGGCCGAGCCGGGCCGGTTTCCCAGGGTTACGGCCAGCTCGCACAGCAGACACGGCACCCACTGACTGACAAAACCCATCCGGCTCAACTTGCGGTAACCGTAGATGCGGACTTCGCCGGTCTGATCGGGAGCATCGCCGCCGAACGGAACCAGCAGCAGGTGGTTCGGCGTCGCCCCCAGCTCGAAGTCGGCAAAGGCGATCACCCCTTCGATGGGGGGTGCGTCGGTGACCAGCGGCGGCGTAAAACTGCTTTCGCTGCTGTTGAGCACCAGCAGGCGGGCAAACGGCTGGGTCCGCGTGTCAGTGTACATCGCTTCCTCTCGATCCCTTCGACCGCTCACACGGTGGCCACCTTGGCGGTGGCGACGTTGGCATCGCTGGCCGGGCCGTAGCGGGCCTCAACGCCCAGCACGGCGATGCTCACCAGGCTCGTCGAGCCGCCGGCGACGGCGGTCGCGGTGGCCCGGATGGTCCGCTTGCCGAGGCTCAGCTCATCGGCCCGGACGTTGATCAGCTGCTGCGTGTTGTCGCCGGCGGCTGCCGTGATGGTCACCGACTTGACCGGCGTCATGGCCGCGAAACTGGCGGCCTGGTCATCCTCTGCCTCCTCGACGCTGAGGGTGATGTCCTTGTCGATTGCCCCGGCCAGGAACACCACCAGGGCCTGCTGGAACGCGCTCATGTCCACGGCTCCGGTTGTCCCGGGGGTGCTGGCGATGTTGCTTGGTGGGAACACCCCTGCCAGGGCCAGCTGTTCATTCGGTCGTTCGCTCATCGGTTCCTCCTCAGGCGCTGGTCAGGCCGACAAAGGCGCTGACAGTGCTCGCCCCATCGGCCAGGGTGACCGTACTCTTCTGCCACGGCTGGCCATCGACGCGCACCACCGCCCGCCACGCGCCCTGGTTGGTCAGGAATTTGACATGCTCGGAGTAGGCGATGGCTACCTCGGCAGTGCCCGAGGCCAGCACCTTGTTGGCGACGATGTACCGCGACAGGTCGGCCAGCAGCACATCCCCCGAAGTGCCCGGGGCCGGCACCTTTTCGGTCAGGAACACCGGATGGCCCAGCAGCATCATCCCGGGAGCACCGGTGACGTTGTTATTGGGCATGAACACCAGCTCGCCGCCGGTGGAGCTCGACAGCATGCGGATCAGGTTGGCCAGGTGATACGGGTGCAGCACCCAGCACACCGAGGACGGCTGGCTCCCGGGCATGAGGCGGGCCAGCATGTTGGCCGCATCTTGCAGAGCGAACGCCGCGGATCCCGAGCGAGAGACGGTCAGGAACGATGGGCTATTGAGGATGCCCAGTGGCTTGCCGACGCCGTTGCCTTGCAGGAAGGCGTAGTCCTTGTGCCAAGCCAGAGCACTGGAAAACAGCCGCACCAGCATATCTTCCAGTCCGATCGCCTCATCCTCGATCAGGGCGTTGGAGCTGACGACGTAGCCGGACAACTCGTGCAGCTCGAGCTTGATGTTGCGGAGCAGCGGATTCGTCTGGGTGATCGAAGCGGCTTCCTCGGCCCAGGTCATGACCATGCCGCCGAACATGGCCGAGCCGCCGGCCGGTGGGTCCTGGGTGATGTCCAGGGCGGGTAGCGTAAACGTGCGGCCGGTACGGGAGCGCAGCGTAAACGCCTTGGGCTCGACGATGCTGAGCTCCTGCATCGGCTCGAGGATGCGTTGAATGAACACCTCGGGGATCAGGTAGCCGCCCAGGGGCCCGGACTGGCCGGTGAGGTCGGCCTTGGCCTCACCATCGACCCAGTGCGAGCCGAAGCCATCGATCGCCTTGCGGTCATTGGTCCGCACCGCCAACAAGAATTTGGCAAACGACTTGTCGGGGTCGCCATCCCGACCGGAGCCCCAGATGGCGGGGTTGTGCGAGGCCTTGCTCCGGGTGTTCTCCGCGGCAAACTTCTTTAACGCAGCGTCGATGGCGGAATCGAGTCCCTCGGTAAGCTTGCCAGTGGTCCGGGCCAGCAGATCGCCGAACATGGCGTCAAGGCCGGGCTGCCGGACGTACTCGGCGTAGCCGCCTTGGACTAGCAGGTCGGCATGGGTATCGTCCATCGACAGCTGTTCGCCGGCCTTTTGCTCGTGCCAGTTCTTGGTCAGCGTGATGATGGCCATGAGTCAGCGACTCCGTGGGCAGGCAAGGTGGCAAGGGGAGAGGTGGCCCGGCCTGAGTCGACCGGACCACCGGGGACGCCGACATTGCCCATCGTCGACGTGTTCACCCGTCCTAATGAACGGGTTTATACACGACCCACGCGGCGATTCAAGAGCTCCCGCACGATTTTTTGCGCATCGATGGCTTGAAGCCTGCGCTGGAGCTCGTCCCGCAGGGTGCCGAGCCGGACATGGGGGTAGAGGGGCGGTGGTGACGGCGTTGACATCGGAGGCGGCACTGGGGTGTGGTCATCGGGTTCCGCCGGCCAGGTCCCGTCGAGGAGTTCGCGCATCGCCTTGGAAACGACGACGGTGGCGGGGTTGACCGGGATAGCACAGACGCAGTACTCAAGCAGCTCCCACTGCTCGATGACACGGTGGACGCCCTGGGTCCGCTCGGTGTCATTGGCGGGCCGCACCTTGAGCGGCAAGAAGCTGATCGATTTGCCGTTGAGCAGCCCGGCCCGGATCAGGGCGAGGACCTCATCGGGTTGCCAATCTCCATCGTGCTGCTCGGGCCGAGGTGGGTAGTGCGTTTCAGCCAGGATTCCCTGGCCGCCAAGCGGGTGCTTTTTGAGCTCGAGCGAGCGGTTGATGCCGATCGGGTGGTCGGCGAAGGCGTGGTTGAGCGTGACAATCGGGTTCATGCGGTAGAGCCCGGCCCGCATGCCTTTGGCCAGGACGATGTCTCGGTGCCGATCGGGGAGTTCGGTCGAGATCCAGGAGGTCTCCGAACGCTGGTCCTCCTCGGGGTCGATGGCGGTAACGGCGGGAGTCGGTGTCCGCATCCGCTTGACTTCGGGCTCGCCGGTGTGGTCGGCGAGCAAGAGGTCGAGGGCACGGGCCTGGTCATCAGTCATCGGTACGCCGAGTGGCCCGGTTGTGGTCGGTGGCTGGACGGTGGCAGACATGGAGGGGATCCTCTACGGTTAGAATACAAATGTACCGTAGGGGTTAGGATAGCAAACTACCTCCCCAATTTGTTTGAACAACCATTGTCAGTCGCCTACAGCTGCCATCCCTCTGTCCAAGGCACGCGAATGCAACCCGTTAAGCAAGATCAGGTCGAGGAGTGTTGGCCGCCTACCGACTATCTCTTCCTCTTGCTGCCACAATCCCATTTCGGTCCTCCAACTCCGACTTTATGGATGGATCAGAAGGGTGTTATTGTTCTTGTTAACGCTAAAAAGTTGTCTTTATAAGAAATGTCGTGCTTTGATCAGTTTTGTTGCACAACCCTCTGGCTTGTACTAGCTTTTTCTTAGAGGAGATCAGCGTCAGAATTTACCGCGTCCACGGAGATTGTTCCATGAATCCCTTACACTTTTTTCCAATCAGCCTGCTTGCTTTTCTGACCTTTCCGCACATCGCCCAGAGTCAAGACCCAAAAGATGCGCTCTCCGAAGAGCTTCGCGCTTTGGTCGCCAAGATCGAGGTGGACCTTGCCAGTCGTGCTCACGCCGAGCGGTTAGCCGCCCATCGGTCTCTAGGAGCCCTTGGCCCCAAGGCCCGGCCGGTTGCCCACTTGTTGGTCAAGGGCATGATGGACCCTCACCCAATTGTGGCCCAGCAAGCCGGGGACTCACTACGCAAGGTCGACGATTCGCTCGCTGAATTGGCGATTGATCTGCGGATCAATCGGGATATTTCTGCGGTTCAGAAAGCGACGGCTATAGGTCCCAGCGCCAGAGCCCTGCTTCCCATCCTGGTGAAGATGACCGCCCTGAACTGCACCAATATCGCTTCTGAGTCTTCTCGATCATACGAATATGGCCGCTTGTTGCTACGGATCCATCACCTAGGAAACTGCATCGTCGTGCTGGGCTCTGGTGACGATGCGGTCAACCATGGGGTGATCGGCATGCTCGCTCATCGCCATGAAGCCGTGCGATCATTCGGACTGGAACTCGTACCGAAGCTACTCTACAAGAAGAGCGCCCTGCGGCCGGTGGCTGCCATCATCCGCAGCCCGATGACGTCCCCCGATGTTCGGGCTCAGGCGATCCGGTTAATCCCCTCCCTGACTGCAATCGACACCGCCGGGGCCGCGAAACGCCTTGTAGATGCATACAAGTTCAACACAGATAAAGGGGTCCGCGCCGCCACAGAATACGCGTTAAAGCAATTTGAAGCTCCGCCGCAGCCGTAATTCGTGGCTCCGCCGAACCTGCTCGCCGTGGGCATGGGACCACGGCTCCACCTGCCGCGATCATGCCACCGACCTACAAGAACCCACCTCAGGTCAAAGACCTCGGAACTTTGTGGTGCTTCTCGTCATTGACCGTCACCGAGTTTGGGACAATGCGATCTCTCCGATGTGGCCCTGGGCTGAGAAACTTGGTTTACGCGGAACAGAAACGCGTACTTCTCTCTGGTTTCGTTTTGTCAACTCAACATAAGTGGACTAAATACCTGATACCTACCCGAAAGTTCTAACACAAACAATTGTGCAATCGCGCTCGCTGCTCCGATTCACTCGATCTGCTGACAGGAGCATGTGATGGATTTTAGCCCGTTACTCCCTCTCGTGACTTGCCCTCATTGCTGGAGCAGCTTCCCTCCCGAGGAGACTCTCTGGGTTGCCACCCACGCCTCGCTGCTCGACGATCCCCTCCTCGGACCCGAGCAACCGACACGGTTCCTGCCAAGCCGGTTCGACCTGGACGGCAACGCCTTGGACGCCAATGGCGTGCTGTGTCGCGATCTCGCCTGCCCCTACTGTCATCTGACAGTCCCCCGTGCCCTGCTCACCACGGAGCCGCTGTTCGTCTCGATCCTCGGCACCCCTTCTTCGGGGAAATCGTTCTACCTGACCTCCATGGTCTGGGAGTTACGCAGGCTCCTAGGGTCCCAGTTTTCCTTGTCGTTCGAGGACACCGACACACAGGCCAACCTCCTCCTGCGCGAGAGCGAGGAGCGGTTGTTCCTCAACCCGTCCTCCGACGGACCCGTCCCGCTTTGTGACCTGATCCTGAAGACCCAGGAGCAGGGCGACCAGTACGACGTGGTCCTGCAAGGCGGCCAGGCGGTCCGTTATCCGCGGCCGTTCCTGTTCACCGTGCAGCCCCTAGCGTCGCATCCGCGCCACGAGTTAATGCGGCAGTTATCCCGGGTGGTGTGCCTGTACGACAACGCAGGCGAGTCCTTCCTTTCCGGCAAGGACACGCCGAACAACCCCGTGACCCGGCACCTGGCCCAGTCGGGGGCCCTGTTGTTCCTCTTCGACCCGACCCAGGACCAGCGGTTCCGCCCGGCTCTGGAGGCGGCCGGCCAACGACCTCGGTCTTGGCAGGCGGACCGGTTTTCCCGCCAGGAGCTGGTCCTGCTAGAGGCGGCCGACCGGATCCGTCGGTACGCCCAGCTCGGCGAGTTCGACCGCCACCGCAAGCCGCTGGTCGTCATCGTTACCAAGCGGGACGTGTGGGAGCCGCTCCTCCCTCAGGCCTCCCGGGACGAGCGGTTCTGGATATCTGTGCGGGGGGGCGTCGCCGGGTTGAACCTCGGGCTGATCCGGCAGCAGTCGGACCGGCTGCGGCAGCTGTGCCTGCAGCACGTGCCCGAGGTGGTCCACACTGCCGAGCGATTCTGGGAGCAGGTCCTTTTCGTCGGCGTCAGCGCTCTGGGTGGCCGGCCCGAACCGCGACCGGAAGGGGGCCCGCTGGCGATCCGCCCCCGCGACATCTGCCCAGTCAACGTCGCTACCCCGATGCTCTACAGCCTGGCCCGGGCCGCGCCGGGCCTGATCCCGGCGGTCCGCCTCAAGCCAAAGAAACGCTCGAACGCTTCCGCCTGAGTCCGAAGGGAGAGTACCGTGCCCCACGAGGTCTTCTACACCTCCGCGCCACGGGGTTTGTTCCCGGGTAGCCAAGGGTTGTGTATCGTCGCCGCCACCGACGGGGTCCCTCCCGGCCTACTCCAGCCGCTGGAAGCCCTGAGCGGGTACCGCCACCTGCACCCGCCGTCGACTCGGCATCGCGGCGTCAACCCCGTCGGCCACAGCCACCTACTGGTCAGCCACGCCGGCCGCAGGTTGAGCGTCCTGTCGCGGGTTGCGGACGCCGGGCTCGACTACACGGGCCGCTCGAACCAGCTCGCACATCATCTCGTCCTCGGCCCCGAGGAGCGGCCCGAGGGCGGGCCTGGGTGGCTGCTGTCGGACACCGAGTTCGTCCATGGCAACTGGCGCGGGCGGGTGGAGAAGCTGCGGAGCCGCGCGATCCCCGCCCGTTCCCCTGTCTCACCGGAGTGCACGGGATGGAAGAAGGTGGCGGGCGACGCGGGCTGGGCGGGGGAGATCGCTCGCATCCTCTGCCAGTCGCCGCGTCGTGTGGTGAGCATGATTTACGAGCCCGGACAGAAGGTCCTGCCGCTTTTCGCGGAAGTCCTGACGCTGTTACCCCCGGAAAAGCGTTGGCAGGTAACCTTCAGCACCTACTTCACCGGCCTGCCGCCCGACGTGCCCTGTCAACTCCGCGGCGTGGTGGCCGGGTCGAAGGAAGCGAGGTACGCGCGCGCGGCCCCGGACGGGATGCTGATCGACTTGACCGGAGAGGTGGGCGGGGCTCCGGAAAATGCGTGGGTCGACGCGGCTCGGTCCGGAAACCCGATCTCGCCCGTACGGTCTTCGCGGCCGACGCACGGCGCGGGGAGTGGTGCGGTGGGTGAGACGTACCGGGTGCGAGAGTCGGCGGGCTCCATGGAGAACGGCCGGGATGGGCCAAAATCCGTTGCTCGGAAGCTGCGGTCCCGAGAGGATTCCGAAGGAAAAGCGTCCCGGTATGGTGTGTGGGCCGCTCTTCTGCTGGTGGGAGTAGTGCTGGGTGTCCTCGCCACATTACTTCTCGACCGACACCCCAGAGAGCCTCGGGGCCTCCCAACGCACCAGAAAGCACCGGGCTTGTCCAACGCCGTCGCACGGCTCAACCGCGACCTGGTAGAAGAGTCCGAACACTCAAAAAAGAAGATCTCCGAACTCGTGCAGGAGCTGGAAACGGTCAACGAGAAGCTGAGTCGATCAACGGAAGACTATCATCAACTAAAGAAAAAGCTCCAAGAGCAAGCGAGACTGGTAGAAGAGTCCGAACACTCAAAAAAGAAGATCTCCGAACTCGTGCAGGAGCTGGAAACGGTCAACGAGAAGCTGAGTCGATCAAAGGAAGACAATCGTCAACTACAGGAAGAGATTCGGAAGCATAAGGAAGAGATTCGGAAGCATAAGGAAGAGATTCGGAAGCTAAAGGTTCTGCTTGAGACCCCCTTGAACGTGGCCAAGTACGCGCCCCTTGACCCGGATGATTTGGGACAGCCCGGCCTCGGAGAACTCAACGTGCCGCTCGCCAGCTTGGGGCTGAGCGGGCAGACCCCCAAGCTAACGCTCTTGAACTACCCCGAATCTGTAGGGGACGCACATACACCTGTGCATGTAGAGGATGGAAAGGCAGGAGAACTCACGTTGTTGTTCGGGCCCGAGCGAGAGACCGCGGAACAGATAGGAAGGTTCGCAATCAAGGACGATCGGATCATGTTTATGGCGAGTGAGAATGCGGCTGCGAACAACCCTGATTTTCGCGAAGCCTTCAAAATCCTGCGAAACCAAGCGGTTCTGGAGCTTACTGGGAGCAGTAAGCTGCGGGGTTATCTCGTTTTCCGACCGGTCGGCCGAATTAAAGAGCCATTGCCTGTTCTTTCGCTTAAGAGGAGGTCCCATGAGGTACGTAAGGACGACATGAATCACTGGCATGAAGCCAAGTATGAAGGCAGCATCCCTCTGCCGTCCCAACCGCAAGGCGAAGTGGATGACTGGCTCCTGGACAAGGTGAAGCTGGCCCTTCGAGTCGGAGACTCCGAGGTTACGGAGGTGTTCCGTTTTGGGCAGAACCAGCTTGTTGCTGAACCGGAGGACCTCCCAGATGGGATAAACAGGCTCACGATGAGTTTTGATCCAAAGACCGGGATGCTCCATGCTTCGGTCACCGTAGAAGGAGAAAAGAAACCTCTCAAGGAAACGAAGGATCCCCCGCCACCGCCACTACTGGAATTCAGCGTTCGCGGGCTCGAGATGTATCAGAGACAGCGTTTCGAGGGTGACCGGGAGGTGCTGCTGCCTGTTTACCTGCTCGCCGCAGGCCGTTGAGCAGCAAAATCTCTCGAGCGGGCGGGGCAGCCAGACAAGAATCCGAAAAGCACACCAGACACACAAATACAAAAATGATTTATATACTCTTTCCGGTAGCGAAATAATGGTTGCAACCGACCTGGACCGGATCGTGTCCGAGATCCGCACTTTCATCGACATGCCGACGTCCCAGCCGACGCCGCCCCTGGTTCAGGCCGCCGCGGACTACGCCCAGGCGTGCCAGGAGGCCAACGAGCGGCTGGCCCGCTGCGCCGCCCTGCTCCGCCGCGGGCTGCGTAGCGAAGCTCTGCAGCTTGCCCGGACCGGGCCTGAGCTGCTCGATCAGCTCGCCCAGCTCAACTTCCGTTCCCGCGGCACTTGGGACGCCCTGGCGGCCGACTATCAGCTGCCCGCGGCCCCGTCCCTCGACCTCAGCGCGGCCCAGGAGCTCAACCACGCCTACGCCCTGGAACAACCTCTGGAAGAGGTCCTCAAGCAGCACCGCCTGGCCGCCCTCGGGAGGGCCCCGCTCGGGCAGCGGCTCGGCATCCTCCGCCGCATCGCCGAGCTCGACCCGGCGAACCCGCTGTGGTGGCAGGATCTCCGCGTTTTCGAACAGGCCCGGCTCAAGGAGATGGAAGCCGCCGCGGCCTGGGCCGAACGCGACGAGGACCTCGCCGCCTTGGACGCGATGAACCGTGAGCTAAGCCAGGCGTCCTGGTCGGTAACGCCACCGCCGGCACTCGTCAACCGGGTCGAGACGTCCCTTCGCACCTTGATCGTCGCCGACGCCCATGAACAGCTCACCCGGCTGGAGGCCGAACTGGCCCAGGCGAGCTCGGCCTCCGACCTCCGCCGGTCGCGGCAACTCTGTGCGGAGGTCGAGCAGACGATCGCCGAGGCCGCTTTGCCCGACGACGACCCGGTGGTTCGACGCCTCAAGGAGCCGCTGGACTGGGTGGAACACCTAGAACACCTCGAGGAGCGACGGAAACAACTCCGCCAAGCGGTCCGACAGCTCGAAGCGGCACTCGAGGCTTCGGCACCGCTCCCAGAGCTCCAAGCCCAGTATCAGCAATGTCGCGGTTACGGCGAACTACCGGCTGATGTCGAAGTGCGCTACGTCGAGCGGCTTGACCAGATTTACAAGCAGCACCGCCAGACCCGGTTCCTCGTCTCGGGCGCGGCCACCTTGCTGCTGGCACTCCTCGGCACCGCTACCGTCTACTGGTACCAGACCGAGACCCACCTCCGCCAGGTCACGCAAGTTGAAACAGAAGTCCGCACCTATCTTGAGGATGGACGGCTTGCCAAGGCACGGGAACGCTTCGACCAGGCTCGACGGGATGACCCCTCCTTGGCCGGTGACCCTGGGTTGATAAAGCTGAGTCATGAACTTGAGGACGCCGAGGAAGCCGAAGGTGTCCGTGCAGTGCGCTTTTGGCAGGACCACCGTGCGGTCCTCGCCCTGGGGCATGATGAGCCGGTCAAAGAAGCACGCCTGGACGGTCTGCGGCAGGCTGCGGTCACCACTGAGGAGGTCGCCGCGGTAGAGGAACTGCGTAGTGAATTGTCCCTTCACCGCCTGAACGCCCTCAAGCAGCAGAACCAACAGGTGTTCCGCCGGCTCCAAGCTTTCAAGGATGAGCTGGACGAGCTTCCGCTGTCGGTCGTGAATACTAGGCGGGTCGAGGCCAACGGCAAGGCTCTCGCCCGCCTACGTTCCTCCATTGAAGAAGTCCCCCTCGAGGTCGAACGCCTAGAACCCCATGTGGAAGAGGTCCTCCAGTCGACTCGGCGGGCGCTGACATCGGCGCGACAACGACTGGCTACTAGCAGGCAGCAGGTCGAGGACCTGGAGCAGATGCATCGAGCCCTGCAGGCCTGGGATCTGGACCAGTATCGTGAACGAATGCGCGCGTTTGTCGATGTGCACCGGGAATCGCTCCGAGCTATCCGGTTCTCGGACTCCCTCAACGACTTCTCGGTCTGGAAGGCAATGGTCGCCTGGCACACACTCTGGGAAGGTTTAAATACGGCAAGTCTGACGGTCCCCTCAGCAAGACGAAGCCTCCCAGAGCTGGCCTCGTTCTGGAAGGAGCACAAGGAGGTGGTGCAAAGACACCCGCACCTGTTCGGGGCCGGGCAGTTTGCGGCTTATCATGAGGCGTTGACTGCCGTCGGCATGCGGCAGGGGGAAGCCGACCTAGACTCTGGAGTGAACGCGGAACTTCGTGGAGCTCTGACCGGGCCTCTGGTCGAAAACCTTTGGCTCATGGAAACCACCGACGGGCAACGTTTTTACCTGCCAGAAAAGCTGGACCTCAAGGGCGCGATCGATTTCGTCCAGTTTGATTATGTCAGCGGCTTCGACGGCAGTATCCGCACCGATTTGCTCCGCCGCGAGAAGATCGCTCGGGTCAATCCGGCCCCACAATCCCAACTGGTGGACGAGGTCCGGGGGGCGTTTGTTCGGCTCCGGGACGAGACCTGGGAGGAAGCGGTTCTTTTAGCAATGGAAGTGATTCGCAACAAGAAAAACCTCGATCCCATCTTCGGAGTGATTTTGCTACGAAAGTTCGCGCGACTGGCTGGCCAAGGGAGCGCATTCTTGAAATCGGAGTTGGCATTTTTGGAGCCCCAGATTCAACAGCTCAAAATCGACCTTACCGTGCCCTGGATGCAACCGATCCGAGACGATGCCAAGCGCGTCCGGACTGCGGCCCGCAAGTTCCTGGATGGATTGCCGAACTTCACCAATCTGACCGAGAAAGTCGCGCGGAAGCGTGACCTGGTACGAGACGCCACAACCGGCAGTGAGTGGATCCTGGCCGGCTGGCTCCTTGAAGACCCGGAGGAGGGCTGGCAGGTGCGTTTGGTTCGCAAGCTTTCTCCCGTCCGGCGGTACGAACTAGGCGTACTGGCCGTTGGAGATGGAGGCGAGCCGGCAGAATGGGTGGGGGTCGGGGAGCACGACAACGGGAAGACAGCTTTGGCGACGATGGAACCCTCGCTTCGGGAAGGGTGTCTGGTGTTCGCGAGAGTAGTACTTGAGGACAATGCTGATGAGTAGCCCGATGTATGTGCGGGTTCGCGGGACGGTGGTCGGCCCGCTATCTTCCGATCAAATCGGTCGGATGTGGGAGTCCGGCCAGCTGCAGCCCTTCCACGAAGTCTCCACCGACGGGCAGTCCTGGTCGCCCGCTGCGACAATGATCGGGCCAGACGGGCGCCGGAAAGTAGTCCGGGAAGGACGGCCGAATGAGCAGCCTGAGCACGCCGAGTTCGACCTACCGGCCCCAGCCTGCCGCCGGTCAAGGTTGCCCGCGGCTCAGTGGGTAGTCCTCGGCATCGCGCTGGTTCTCTTGGTGGGCGGGATCGGTGGCATCCTTTTGTTCAAGAAGTTCGGCAACAACAGCTCCGGCGAACGGATCATCGGGCTCAACGACGAGGACCGGCTGAAGCGGGCGCTGGGGCTGGTCGTTTGCGGCATGGAGGTCACCCTTCCGGACGGGGAGATCGTTGAGGAGCTGCTGAGCACCGGGACCTGCTTCAGCGTGACCGCTGACGGCCTCATGGTGACCAACGCCCATGTCATCGAGGACATCGCCAACGCCCAACGCTCGCCCCGGCTCCGTCGCCTCGAGCGAGAGAAAGACGTCATTCTGCGGCCGCAGGTCTGGGTATTCTTGGGCAAGGGGAAAAAGCTCCTGGCGGAGATCGTTTATGTCAGCGAGAACCATGACCTGGGGCTGCTCCGGATCCCGTGCAATGACTGCTCCTACTTCACGTTGACGTCCGAGGAACGTCTACGACGGCGGGATCCCGTCTACGCCTACGGATTCCCGGGAGCGGCCCGGATGCCGGTGAGCGAGGAAGAGTGGTTGAAGGGGGCGTTCAAGCGGGTTGAGCCAAAGATCGAAACCCAGTTTAAGGACCGGGACTTTGAGTTTTCGGTGACCTCGGGGGTGGTGAGCCAAGTCACAACGGAGGCTGAAGGCCGTCGCTGGGTGCTGCATGATGCCAGCCTGAGTGGAGGGAACTCTGGCGGTCCGTTGCTGAACGAGGCGGGGCTAGTGGTGGGCCTGAACACGTTGAGACACCCGGACGGCGATAACATGTTCTTCTCGCTGTCGATCCCCCAGCTGCGGGAGGAAATCAGCCGCTACTCGACCGAGATCCGGTGGGAGTAGCCGCGGGTCGCAGGGATGTCGAGCGCGACAACGCCAGCGGTCCTTCAAGCTGACCGAATCTGCTTGAAGGGCCATGGATAATGCTCTGCCCGGATAACCAGGATCGACCGAGGCGTTCGGACTGGAGATCAGCATCGGGAAGTAACTCTCCTGCACATCTGGTGGTGTTTTGCTATCAAACATGGCAGAGTCCCCCTCCTACATTTCCGGATCACTCGCTGGGTGGAGATCGGCACGGCCGGGCTCTTCCGCGGCCTGGCGTCCGGCTCGTTCTTCCCTTGCCTGACGAGGTGTGGGTCGAGAGACTGGTCGCTGAGGACGCTGAACGGCGGCGCTTCATCGTCGGCGGCGAAGTCGGCGAGTTCCCGAGTGGTGAAGTTCGGCCGGCGGTCAGCCACATGTTTGTGGGCAGCGACCGAAACCAAAGCGGGCTTCGCGTTGAGCTTCTTCTTAGTGATGAACGTACCGTCCAGTTGCAGGCAGGTCGGTCAGGGGTTCGTCGAGCAGGCAGAGGATTTCATCCGCGCAATAGATCCGGTCCGCTGCTTTCCGGTGATCTCGCGGATCAGCCCGACCTCCAGCAGCCTGTCGATGGTGTTCTGGGCAGACTTCTTGGCCACCCCGGTGGCCGGGATTGCCCGCCACAGAGTTTTGTAGGGGCTGGCGAACAGCTCATCCACCAACCGCAGCGCTGCCGGGCTGCGCACCGCGGCCGCGGTGCGGTGGTGGTAGCTCTAGCAGAGGTCGATGAGCCGCCAGGCGCTGACGCCCCAAACCGACCAGTTCGCCCAGCACCTGCTCCGCCTCGGTCAGCCGTGGAATGGTGACCCAGTCCGGGTGAACGAGGGGGGGGAAAGGATCGAGTTGGAACGTCCAGTGGCCCTAAACCGACCGAATCACACGCCCCGGGAAACGGCCCGCGAAGTCTCCGGGGAGCATGCGGACTCGCCCTAGCTCGTTACCTTTTTCACCGAAAGCGTAACCAATCCATCGCCGAGTACTCTCCAGGGGAACTTGCCCGCAAGCCAAGTTACCTTGATGGCAACAAGGGTAACTTAAGCCCTGTCGTCCCGTCACCAGTCTGGCGATCTCGGGCTGTGTCCAATGCAGGTCGTTGCCGTCGTTCTCCTGAAACGCCCACCGCCGTACGTGCCAAGGTAGGTCACTCCCGTCACCCACACCGTGCGCGAGGGTTGCACCTTGGCGTCCTTTTCCTTCTGTTGCCCGGACACTTCGAGGACCAGGTTCAACCGGTCGTCGGTGCCGCGGCCGCCGTCCTGCTTCAGGCGGTTGTTGATGAACGCCGGCGCCGGCCCGTGTTGAGGGGGGACCGCCTCATGGCGTTTCCCCGCATATCTGTTTGCGGACGAATCCGGAGCCGGGCCCTCGATGCGTCGCTCATGAATCACGGTACGAATGGTAGCCACGGGCAGTCCTCCCTGGATGGTTCGCGAACCTATACGTTCATTCTGCCATGACACGGGCACCCGAATTCAGCCTTTTCAGCCTTCCTCTTCCTGCCCTCGATCGGATCGGCTCCCATTCAGCGTAGGTGAGCCTTCCCCGAATCTCGTCGAGGAGTCCCGGCGTCTGTCAGAGTCTGTTCGTACCCAGGCTAGGGGCAGCCACGGCACCTTGCCCCATTCCACCGGATAGCCCGTGCAAGGCTCAGAATTCGATAATGCTCCGCAGGCCGTAGCGGGCGGCCAGTGCCTCCCGTTTCTGAGGAGAGTCATCGTCCCTCACACGCACGTTGCCCAGGGAGGGGGAGCCCGTCTGCCTCTTGCAGGCTAGCTTCCCGCCAATCTGACTCCGCGATCTACAGGGTTCCAGAAGAGCAGTCATGGTCGCAACCTCGGCGATCCACCTCGCAGTTCGGGGCGCGCAAGGAACCAACAGGTGAACGGAAACCACGCTTGTTTGGGGTATTCGGCGAGAACAATTAAACTATAATAATGTTGTTATATCAAACGAAAGAAAAATATCGAGCTACTTTTTGATTGTTGGCTCAGAATTGTCGACTGTGAGCTGAATCGGAGCAGATCATGTCGACTTTCCCGCATTTTTTTTTCCGGTTCGCGTTCTTCCCTTCGCTTATCTTATGAAGAGGGCCGGTGGACAGGTTCTGATGTCGTTTCTGTCTATCCAGCATATCGGTTTCGTTTCCCCATAACCTCGCGCTCGCGAACCTGTTCCAACGGTGCGAGCACGACTGACAGAAGAGGGTTCACCCGATGGTTCGAAACGTGCTTACCCTGGTCGTCTCGGTGCTCGGGCTCAGTGCATCGGTCGACGCCGCCCCGGTCGAGTTGCGCGTGCTCGGCTGGAATCTCGAAGGCAACGGACAGGCATCGATGTCGTTCATCCGCGAGCAGTTGCGAGCAAAGGACGGGGTGCATCTTTGGGGGCTGAGTGAGGTCCGTCCGGGTCGGGCGAATGACTACCTGGCCGCGGTCGGGGCGGATGAGCCAGGCACCTTCCAGTCCATCCTCGGCACCACTGGTGGCGGGATCCGGCTGCAAATCCTGTACGACCGGGACAAGCTCGAACTGCTCGCGCACCGAGAGTTGACCGAGGAGTTCGGCGGACTGGCCGACATCGAGCGTCAGCGAGCCCCGTTGGTCGCACGGTTCAGGGGCAGGACCTCCGGCCAGCCGTTCTTCTTCGTCGTCAACCATCTGCAACGCGGCGACGCAGCGCTGCGCCATCGTCAGGCGTCCGCCCTCCGCGACTGGGCGATGCGGCAGCAGGAGCCGGTCATCATGGTCGGCGATTACAACTTCGACTACCACATCTTCCGGGGCGACGCGGGCAACCGGGACCGGGGGTACAACAACCTCACCGAGGGCGGGTTCGTGCAGTGGGTCCGGCCGCTGGCCCTAGTGAAGACCGAGGACAACGCCCGCTATACCACCGTCCTCGACTTCGTCTTCGTCGCCAACCCGCCGCTCGGATGGACCGGTGAGAGCCGCATCCTGAAACGGACCGGGGACCGTGTGGCCGACACGCTCGGTTTCGTCGACGATGACGTCACCATGGACCACCGCCCCGTCGATGCCGTCTTCGTCCTTCCGGATCGGGTCGCCTCCGACGCCGTGGGAACACCACGCCGCGACGGCCGAACCCGGGACGAGCAGATCGCGGCGATCCTGCAACGGCTGGATCAGTTGTCCGCCGAGATGGAGCAGTTACGCAGGGAGGTACGTACTTTGCAAGAACGGCCCTGAGCGTCTCGTGGCGGGGCGGTGGCTCCGTTCGGTGGGGCCGACACGCCTGGCCCGAACGGCGGAGTGTGGAATCCCTTTGGTCGAGCGAGGAAGTCCCAACCATGACCGACAGCAACAACCCCTACGCCCAGCCCACGCATTTTTGTGATCTGGTCATGAAAGGCGGGATCACCAGCGGGGTGGTCTATCCGCAGGCCATCCTGGAACTCGCCCGCAAGTACCGCTTCCGCAGCATCGGCGGTGCCAGTGCCGGCGGGATCGCAGCCGCGGCGGCCGCCGCGGCCGAGTACGGCCGCCATGCGGGCGGCTTTACCAGGCTCGCCGCCCTGGCGGAAGATCTGGCACGCCCGGGCCGGTTGTTGAGCCTGTTCCAGCCGAACCCTGAGACCCGGCCCGCCTTCGACCTGCTGCGACACTACGTCGAACAGGAGGGGGAAGCCACGGCGGGCCGGTGGGCCCGCTCGCTGCTGGTGCCCGTGCTCGTCAGGGCGGGGTTGGTCGGTCTGGGTTTGGGCGTGGTGGTCGGGCTGCTAGGTGGTCTGGTCGGGGCGATGAGCACCCTCGGGGCGGCGGCCGTCGGGCTGCTGCTCGGCCTGATGACTGTTCTCGTCTGGCTCGGGCTGGCCGCTCACCGTTTCTGGAGGTCCGCCCGAGGGTTCGTCGAGGCGGTCAGGCAGAATCATTTTGGCATGTGCACCGGCTTGAGTCCGAGCCCCGGCAGCTCGGAAGCCCTCACCGAGTACCTGACCCGACAACTCGACGAGCTGGCCGGTTTGCCGGACGCGGCGGGACCGCTGACCTTTCGCCACTTGCATGGGCACACCGACCCAGCCGGTGAGCCGATGGGGATCGAGCTCGCCCTGATGACGTGCAACCTGTCGATCAAACGGCCGGTCCGCTTTCCGGACGAGGAGGAGGTGCTGCTCTACAAGCCGGAAGAGCTGGCGGCGTTCTTCCCCCCCCGCGTCATGGACGCCTTGGCCCGGAACGCGCCGCCGTCGATCCAGACGGGCCGGTCGGAAGAAGGGCGGACCCTCGAAGTGGCCCCCGAGGGTCCGCTTCGGCTCCTGCCGTGCGGGGCCGGGCTGCCGGTGGTGGTGGCGGTCCGCATGAGTTTGAGCTTCCCGGTCCTGTTCAGCGCCGTGCCGCTGTACACGGTAAAAGTTAGCGCCCTGCAGAGGGGCCCCCGGGATGGAGTGTTGCGCGTCGGTCCCGGGGACGTGTTGCGGAACTACTTCAGCGACGGGGGCATCGTGAGCAACTTCCCCATCCACATGTTCGACAGCTGGCTCCCGCCCTGGCCGACTTTCGGCATCAACCTCGCCGACATGCCCCCCGAGGCCTTCAAGGTGGTCGAAGCCGACCCGGCATCCCCGGGCGAGCAGGTGCAGGCTGGCTACCTGACCTACCCAACCGGGAGTAGTGGGGACGCGACAGGGCTCGACGCGGTCCACTTGCCCCGCGCGGATGAGCCGGGCGCGGCGGAGTGGCGCGACTTTCACACGGTCCTGGGGCTGGCCAAGGCCATCTTCTACACCGCGAAGAACCACCGCGACAACGCCCAGTCGGATCTGCCAAGCTACCGCGAACGCATCGTCACCGTTCGGCTCCGGGCGAACGAGGGGAGTCTAAACCTAGGCATGCCCGGCGATGTTATCCGCGAGGTGCAGCAGAAAGGGGCCGAGGCGGGCCGGCGGCTGGCCAGCGGATTCTGCTTCGATCACCACCGCTGGGTCCGCTTTCTGGTTATCATGGCCCAGCTCGAGCGTGAGCTCAAGGAGATGCTCGAGTCGTTTGCGACCCAACCGGACTACGAGCGACTGCTTACCCCGGGACAACGCGCAGGGTTCCCGTTCCCCCAGGGAGATGATTGGTGCGCCCGCGCCTGGGAGCTGATCAGCGCGATCCGCACGTTCTTGCAACAGGACTATCCCGGCCACGACGGCCACTTCGACAACGACCGGGTGCCCCGGCCCGAACCGATTAAACGGCTAGTGCCACGGGAATAAGCCCGGGAGTCCGTACAGAAGGCGGGGGGCGTACAGCTAAGCCCGCTCGGGATTCTCGAACACAGACAACCGCTCAGGCGCGGAGGGCAACATGAGTCGAGATAGTGACAACCCGTTGCTGGCGATCGGCCGTTTCTGGCCGTTTCTGGCCGGCTTCTTCGTCGTCGGCTTTGGGGTGTTTGTGGGGGTGCAGCCGTCGCTGAACAGCCCGAGGCCGCTCGGGGACGAGAGCCCCCCGGTGGAGGTCGGGGCGGACCCTGAGGCGCGCGCCCGGCTGTGGCAAGACCCGCTCGGTACGGTCCGCGCGCACGAATCGGCCCTGAGCGCCCAGGGCCCTCGACCGGGGCCGCTTTGGACGAACACGCAATCCGGGGAAGAAGAGCCATTGCATCGCGCGGCCGGGGAGCTGATCGATGACAAGCCGGCGGGGGGTGGGCGGACCCTGGTCCTGTTCGTGTGGATCCCCGCCGGGTACACCTTCAAGGAGTCCGAGTTACGCCGTCGTGAGCGCTACGCCGCCTTGTCGGCAATGAACACGGCCGGGTACGTCCCGGCGCAGCTCAGTTCCAAGATCAAGTACCTAAAGGTTCTCGAGCCGTCGACTCGGCTTGGGCCGCGACGTGCCGCGGTGTTAGTCCCTTTCGAATGGTTCAAGCCGAACGAGGGCCCGAGGCAGTCGTCGACAGCCGAGACTCCCCGGAACCCCGATCAAGACCGCCCTTTCTACGAGAGTGTATGCCTACTCTGGGTCCCCGATTTGCGTCTGTCGGCTGCTCCGGGAGCCAAGCGGTTAGAGACCGTCGGCGTGTTCAAATCCTGCCTCGATGCGAAACTTGCGGGTCCACTGGAGGTCGGCATTACCGGCCGCATCGGCTCCGACAACCTGGCGGTGATCACCAGGGGCCTTTACACCAGGGGCCTTGACACCAGGGGCCTTGAGGTGTGCCGTGGCGATTCTCGCGCAGACGTCTCCCGGGGGCAGCGGGCCTTGGACGGATGTCCGCTCTACGTCACCTTCTCTACCTCCCCGAGGGTCCGAACCGCGTATCGATCCTACCACGATTCGTTGCAACTTCTCGTCGGCGGTTGGTGGCGCGGATATGGGCCGATCCTGGACTTCGTCATCGGCGACGACCAGCGTCTGGCGGACGTGCTGATCCGGGAACTGAACAACCGTAGCCCCAAGCGGCCCGCCCGGGTGGCGCTGATTGCCGAATGGGACACCGCCTATGGCCGGGAGATGCCGAACTACTTTCAGAAACTCTCTCCGATAACCTACTCCTACATGCGCGGCCTGGATGGGAAGACCATCGGCCCCGCGGCCAGTCGACGCCCGATGTTCGCCGCCGACGCCCCCGCAGACCAGAAGCCCTCCCGCCCGACGCTCGACGAGGCGGTCGGTGACTCGCAGGTCGATTACCTGCGGCGGCTCGTCGAGAACATGAAGGCGGACACCGCATCGGGCCAGCCGTATGAGGCCGTCGGCGTTCTGGGCAGCGACTTTTACGACAAGTATTTGATCCTTAAAGCGTTGCGGCCACACTTTCCAGGGGCCATCTTCTTCACCACCGACCTGGACGCCCGACTCCTGCAGCCCGGCGACTACGGGGTGACGCGAAACCTGTTGATCGCTTCGCACTACGGCTTATGCCTACATGACCAGTTCCAGGGGAGGATCCCGCCGTTCCGAAGCGGGTATGACACCGCCAGCTACCTCGGTTACTTGAAAGCCTTGCGGTTTCGGCCCCCGACGCCGTTGAGGGAGGCCGAAACCGCAAGCGACCCCTACGACCGGACGGACCGACGACTCCCAGTGATTCTGACTGAGGTGAGCAGTCGCGGCGGGTTCCAACTCGCACCGTTTGCCAACGAAGATCCACCGCTCCCGGTCCACCCCAACACCGACCGGTTCAGCCCGTCTGAGGTAAACACCCGGGACGGGGTGCTCCTGGGGGTGATGGTGCTGTTGGTGGGGCTGCTCATCCTCCCCCTGTCCCGCCCGTTCCAGGACTTTTTCGTCGACCTGGGGCGGTTGTTCCGGCTGGTGCCGGCCGCGGACCCGGCCAAGCCGTCCCAGAGCAACTGGGTCACCCCACTCGTGTTGGCAGTAGTCATCACCGTCGGCGTGCTCCTGGGGGTGTGGATCTTCGTGCTGCAGAAGTTCGAAGCAGAGGAGCCGTTCGTCTTGTTCGCCGGTGTCAGTGTCTGGCCGACCATTCTCCTGCGCTACCTGGCGGCGGCCCTGGGCGTCTACTTCGTGGTGAAGTGTGTGCTCGAAATTGGCTCGCGGAATCGGAAGCTGGAAGCGACCCTCATCCAGCCGGCCTCCTCCACAGCCTCGCCCTCCTCGGACCAGGCACCTGCGGCACGTGGTTTGGCCGCGTGGTGGTGGCGGCCGCGCGGACCCCAGATGAAGGTTTGGCACGAGTTCGCGAACTTCAGCGAACGCTGGCTCGGCCGCTGCACAGTGTTGACAGCCATCTACGCCCTCCTGATCGTGCTAGTCTGGGTTTTCTTTGACCGCACCGAGCTTCAACCGCGAGGTCTGTTGACCTGGTGGACGAACAAGGCGGTCCTGTGGTGCACCGGGTTGGTGATCGCCTTCCTCCTGGTTTTTGTCATGGACCGGACCATGCTGGCGTATCGCTTCGTGATGGGGGTCATCCGCTCCCCGGACACCTGGCCCGAAGGCGAGGTGACCGAAGACAACCTCAACCGGGCCTACCGCCTACCCAAGGTGGTCAAGCTGATTCGCGACGCGACCGAAGTCGAGTCCGGCATGATCATCTACCCCTTCGTTGTGCTACTGGTACTGGTCGTGGCGCACAGCAGCCTCTTCGACAACTGGCACTGGGATATACCGGTCGTCCTGGTCGGGCTGGTGATCCCCCTCACTGCGCTGATTTGCGCCCTGATGCTCCACCGAGTCGCCCGCCGCGCCAAGGAAAAAGCCGTCGACGCCCTGGTGGTTCTTCTACTCGCGGATGCGAAACATCCCCAGCCCGACACCCGCCAGCGGCTCGAGGCGGCGAAGCAAGAAATCGACGACTTGCACGGCGGGGTGTACGCGGGGTTCTACCGTGACCCCGTCCTCGCCTCGCTGATCGTGCCACTCGGCAGCAGTGGGTTGGTGCTTCTAGAACGGCTGCTGAAGTAAACGGGCCGGAGTCGGCTGTTAGGCGCTGCAGAAATGGCTCGATTTGCACGATGGGCTGCTCGCCGGACCCCCTCAGTTGTTTGCCGCGCTCCTTCTCGCAGCGAAGGGCTCGGGTCCGTCCCAGCGTCGCGACGCATTCAACCGAATCCGAACGCTGACCGCAGAGATCTCGACGAACACCTCGGTCCCGTTCGGGAACTCCGGTGCCGGCACCTCGATGCGTCGCTCATGAATCACGGGACGAATGGTAGCCACGGGCAGGCCTCGCAAGATAGCTCGCGAACGTGTGAACCAATCGGTCCTTCTTAGGAGCATTGCGCCGAACGGTACCCTGAGCCATCCCAACGCTTCCACCCCTCCAGCGCCTTACGAAGCCTCTGGAGATGAGGGGCTGGCTCGGCTTCTCAGCGGCCAAATTGGCGGCGGCGCGCTTGCGTAACTCATCGTAGACCAGCGGTAGCAACTCTGCGGCGGCCTGGCAGTCGCCCTGGTGGGCAGCTTCCAGAAGTCGGCCTACATCGTGTACCCCAAGTCCCTTGTTCATGAGATCCACAGGTCGTAGTTCGCTTGTTCGTAGCTCTGTTCGAAGTTTAGCGGGATCACCAGCCGGTCGGTCAGCCACAGCGGTAAGGTGGGCAGCGGCAGCCCGACCGCCAGCGGATACGACGCTGCTTCGAGGACTGTTCGCTTCCCTCGCTTGAACGACGTGCACGACGCCGCCTGTTGGGTCACGCGGCGAACCAATCGGGAAAAAGCGAGTCCCGTTGCTCAGCTGGTCGTTCCCGATTCCAGGTAGAAAATCATGTTCCAGAGTCGATCGATCTCGCCGCGCTCGATGACTTCCAGTGGCTTGAGGCCTTCGACGGCGAGGTTCGGGGTCTCCAACCAGGTGGGGATCGCTTCGGGTTCCACCACTTCCGCCAGCCGCTGCTGAAAGCGATCGATCTCCCGGATGCGCCGTTTGCCGGGCTCGCTCAGTTGTTTGCCGCTCTCCCAGTCGGCAAGGGCCCGCTCCGAAAAGCCGGTCAGCCGGGAAAAAGCCTGGCGGCTGAGACCGAGCCGCTCACGCACCGCCCGGGCCGCGGGGACGGCGGCCGAACGGTTGGTGACGGTTCGCGGACTCTTTTTGGCGAGGTTTTTGCCTGCTTTTGCTGAGGTGTTCGACGGTTTTGTCGCCATTCCTCGTGCCTCCTTCGCTTCCATGATCGAGGGGCGGTGGGAAACGGTCAAAAAGATTTGCATGCAGATCTGCATGATTGATCGACTAAGCGATGGGTGGCAGGATACTCTGGTGGTTTCTTGTTCGTCAGCTGTCCGTCACGTTTTTTTCCAATGCCAATTACCAGAAATCGCTTCATGAGAACCCATCCTCCATGCCCTCCTCACCACGCTCGATGCCGTGCTGTTCGAGTTTGCGTTCCCAGGCATCAAGGTCGGCGGCCACATCTTCCGGGGTGTTCAGTGGCTCGAGGGCTTGCATGCCCGCCAGCACCCGGGCGATCTCCTCAGGGGATGCAGACCCCTCGGAGTTCACCGTATCGATACGGAGTACCACCTCGGTCCGATCGGGGAACTCCTCCGGTGCCGGCACCTCGATGCTTCGATCATGAATCACGGGACGAATGGTGGTCATGGGCATTCCTCGCAGGGTAGCTCGCGAACCGATGCGTTCATACTACCATGGCACGGGCATCGGAATTCAGTCTTCCTCTTCCTGATGGGGTTCGGATCGGCTCCCATTCAGCGTAGGTGAGCCTTCCCCGAATCTCGTCGAGGAGTCCCGGCGTCTGTCAGAGTCTGTTCGTACCCAGGCTAGGGGCAGCCACGGCACCTCGCCCCATGCCACCGGGTCCAGCCCGTGCACCGCCCGGATCTCGTTGATGCTCCGTAGACCGTAGCGGAGATCAAGCTCCTCCCGCTTTCGCGTACCTTCATCGTCGATGACGGGGTCATCGGCCAGCACGAACAGCCGACCGCTGGGGTCAAACTTCGGGATCAGCTGCTCGTTGATCTTCTCATCGCGACGCCGCACCCGCGGCCGAACCGCCAGCTCGGCATGTTGACGTCGGGCACCCTGCAGGTTGGCCAGGTTGGTCTCCTTGGTCAGGAATGGCAGGGGCACCCCGAAAGCGTTGGCAATCTCCTCCTTACTGAACGATTGTTCGGCCAGGCTGGCTAGGTCACCCAAGGCCTGCTCAATCACGTCCACGTCCAGGTTCGACTCGGCCACCAACACCTGGCCCTGGCCACCCCGCTGAAACTTCTGCTGCCACTCGATCTCCAGCCGCTGGCGTTCTTCGGCGGGTACCACATCCTGCGGACTTAGGATCACCCCCGGCAGGCCCGAGTTACGCCACAGGGCGGTCTTAAAGGCGACGAACTCCGATGCCAGCGACGCCTGCTCGAACGCTGCTCGCAAGGGGGACAGGCCACCCAGGAAAGGGTCGGCGGGGTCGGGGTAGCGAAAGTGGACAATATCTTCCGGGTCGAAGCGGACCAGCTGCGGGCCGGCCCGGTACTCATAGTAGTCAACCAGCTGGGCCGAGCCTGGTAGCCGCACCGGGCGGACCAGGTGGGCGGGCAGGGGCCAAATGCGGGTCGGCACCCCCAGGGGGTCATACTCGAGCAGCCAGTAGGCGTGTCCGGTGACTTCTTGATACAGCGTCGTCAGTTCCAGCAGGTCAAAAGCGTTATGGACCGGGTTGACCGTGTGCAGCAGGGTCAGAAGCGGATGCGTAACCACCTCCTGCCAGGTGTCCGCCTTGCGAACTGCCTGCAGCCGGTCGAGGGTGGCCGGGTTGCGGACCGCCTTGATCACGGCCCGGGGCTGGGTTTCCCCGGGAGCCGTGGACACGTACAGCCGCGGCCGGAAGTCGGCACAGACCGAGGCGTTGATCGAGGCGCAGCTGTAAGCCGTGCTCTTCAGCTCGCGGAGTAGCTCATGGGCGGCGGGTTCACGGCGGCGGCGATAAGCATCGATGGTTCCCAGTCCCGTCGAGTAGCTCGCGGGGCCGGCGTAAGCTTTTCGGGAGACTTCGAGGATGTTGGCCAGAGAGTGTAGTTGCCGTGCGAGCCAGGACATCAGATTAGCTCCTCCCACACCCGCGGGTCGTGCCAGTTGACTGTCTGCCGGGCCGGCACCTGTGACACTGCCGGCTCGCGGACCTCTGGGGGTTCCGGCGAGCTCGGTGGACCTTTCCATTGTACTTTGGGACCGGTCCCGGCGGGTTTGCCGGACTTCTCCCGCAGGTAGCGGGCGATAAATCCCTGGTCGATGCGGGCAACTAGGTACCTCAGTGCATCGCAGGCATGGTCGGACTCCGCCACCGGCTCCTCTCCCGACCGCTCAGGGTCGTAGTGGTAGTAGGCTAGCTCGGCCAGCAGGTTAAAGCAGCCGTGCTGGTAAATCCTCAGCTTGCCCCGCTCCATCCGCGAGCGCACCGCGGCGATCCCTGCCTCCAGCCGGTTGCACGCCTTGCGGACCGCGAAGTTGGCCCGGCGCAGCTCCCGGATCGAGTCCGGACGGGATGGATCGGCCTCCCAGGTCACCCCCTTGGGCAAGGCCGCGGCGTGCTCGGCCAGTCCGCGCTCGCGTTGGTAGCGTTCGCCGTTGACCCAAAGCAGGTCCTGCTCGGGGTCGTAGGTGCCCCAGACGGCTGCGAACGGGTCGCGGAAGCCGAAGTCGATGCCACCGACCCGCCGGCCAATGGGAGAGATGCAGTCGGCCAGGCAGTCACGCCAGTGGGGGTAGACCAGGCCGTGCAGCGCCTGGAAGCTGCACTCGTACTCCTGGGCCACCCAGGCATCACCCATCGCCAAGCGTTCCCGCGCGATGAACTCGGGGGTGATCCGCGGACACTCCTTCCAGGTGGCCCGGACGCGCTGCCAGGGTGCATCGGAGGTCCACTCCTGCCAGAACCAGCCACGCTGGCCGAACGGGGTCGATACCGCGATCAACCTTCCCTGCGAGACCGCCAGCATTGGTCGAACGGATCGGTACAGGTCATCCGGCACGCGGGCGGCCTCATCAATGATCAGCAGTGATACGGCGGAGTAAGAGCGGATGGTGCCTTCCTTGCCAGGCAGGCCGATGACCCGGGAGCCGTTCGCCAGCTCCAATTGGGTAGCGGCTTCGGAGATGGGTGCGATGGGCCGGCCGAGGCTGTTGTAGACATCGACCACCTTGCGAACGGTTTCGATGGCCTGCCGCTGACCCTTGGAGACAATGAGGGTCAACGACTTGGGCTGGAACAGAGCGGTATGCAGGGCCAGCGCGGCGACGGTGGTGGACTTGCCGCCCTGGCGGGTGGCACAGATGAGAGTCTCCCGACCGGGATCAGCGAGCAGACGCAGCTGCCACGGGTCCGGCGAAATGCCCTGGCGACGAAGGATCTCGGCCGGGTCGAGGGCGAGGGTCAGCGTATCAAGCGGGTTAGTGAACATGGAGATAGTATAGCATCTCAAATACAATTGCGGATGAACATCGACTACTTTCCATTTCGGTTTGATCCATGGCGGTTGTTGTCGGACCTTGGATAGGTGCAAATAGGAGAACCTTACAGAAAGCCTTTATGGAGCTGAGCCGGGCTTTGGACTGCCTTGAACCAAGAAGTGTCTGCTGCCATGCTGTGCGGACGGAATTTGTAGAGACACATTCATTTCGGAGCGCTCGGCTATTCATGGAGCTTTTGTCGGCTGTCAAGCGATGGTGATGGACAAGAGTGTGTTTGATGGAGCCCACGCAACTACAAGCTCTGGTCGCCTCTGGCGAATCGGAAACCCTGGAATTCAAGAAAATCACTGGAGAGCGGCGAGAAGCGTTGCACACCCTCTGTGCCATGCTTCACCATCGCGGAGGGCGCGTGCTCTTTGGTGTCGACCCGAACGGACGAGTGCTTGGCCAACAGGTAGCGGACCGAACGATCGAAGAACTGGCCCAGGAGATTCAGCTGCTTGATCCCCCGGCGTTTCCTCAGATCGACCGGGTGGATGTCCATCCCGGTCGTCAGGTCATCGTCATATAGGTCGCGACAGGGCAGAACCGACCGTACAGTTACCGAGGGCAGGCCTACAAACGCGTTGGTAACACGAGCCTCCAGATGAGCCGAGATGAGTACAACCGGATTCTGATTGAGCGGGTCCACGGCGAACGACGCTGGGAGACCGAACCCGCTCCGACCTGGTCGGTCGATGATCTGGACATCACTGAGTTGACCCGCACCTTGGATGAAGCCATTCGACGGGGACGCATGAACGACCCTGGCACGCGTGATCCGAACGAACTGCTTCGCGGTTTTGGCCTGCTCCGGGAAGGACAGGTGCTTCGTGCTGCCGTGGTTTTGTTCGGGGAACGCGAGCGGGTTGAGGCTGAATTCCCCCAGTGTCTGCTTCGTGTGGCCAAGTTCAAAGGCGCAGACAAGACCGAGTTTTTCGATAGCCGCCAGTTCTACGGGAATGTCTTTCGACTGCTGCCCTTGGCCGAGCAGTTCTTGCGGGAGAATCTCCCGATCGCCGGGCGGGTAGTCCCCAATCGGTTTCCGCGTCAGGATGATCCACTCTATCCTCCCGAGGCTCTTCGCGAGGCCCTGGCGAATGCCTTCTGTCACCGAGACTACAGCATCGGCGGTGGTTCGGTTGCTGTGGCGATCTATCAGGATCGCCTGGAGATTACCTCGTCTGGGACGCTTCACTTTGGGCTGACCGCTGAAAACCTTTTCGAGCCCCACGAGTCCTTGCCGTGGAACCCACTCATCGCGAGGGTCTTTCATCGTCGAGGCCTCATCGAGTCCTGGGGTCGGGGCACCCTCAAAATCGCCGAGCTCACCGCACGAGCAGGGTTACCCCGACCCGAGATTGAAGAAAGCAACGGTGGTGTATGCGTTCGATTCTTCCCCACGGGGTATGTTCCGCCGCAACAAGTCGCTCATGATGTCAGCAACCGGCAACAACGCATTCTTCATCTGCTTGGCACTCAGGGTCGTATGGCCGTGCGTGAGATCGCACACCGACTTGGCCTGGAAAATCGCCAGGTGCGTGACGACCTCGGCCTAATGAAACAGCTCGGCCTGGTCGACAACGCGGGCCACGGTCGTGGGGCATCCTGGTTCCTGGTCGGTCACTGAGCGGCCCTATTCCGGCTTATTCCCGGCTTATTCCGGCTTATTCCCGGCTTATTCCTGGCTTATTCGACGCTTGAGCGTTTGTCTGACACTTTACCGGGGCAACCCCGCCCGGAACCGGGCCTTCTGCGCTCCGGCCTTGAGCCGGGCGAGCAGGTTCGCGCGTACCTCGAACGGCCAGCAGGCGATCAGTACCAGGAGCTGCACGTATTCCTGCTCGGTGAGAATCCCCTTGGCGGTGTTACAATCGTCGCAGCAGACGGTCAGGTTCGTCCAAGCGTGCGGGCCGCCCCGCGAGCAGGGGACTGCGTGATCGATCGAGAAGTTGTGCACACCCAGAGGGCCGCCACAGTGGGTGCAGTGGCCGGCCAGCAGGGCGCGGCGGATGAGTTGCCGCATGGTCGTCAAGTCGTAGTCCAGGCCGACCCCGGCTTCGCGGGCCCGGCGGGTCTGGTGGCGGTAGATGGCGTAGGTGCGCCGGGTGAAGATCCGTTCGGAGTTCACAACTTCTCCTCCGCGTCCCGCTCCGCGTGTAACCGTTCGATCAGTTCGGCCAGGCGTTCATGGACCTGGTTCAAGTCGACGCTCGCGGCGATGAAGTACTCCTCGGGGACGACGCCCGTCTGGATGACGTCCCGCAGTTCGCGCACGAGGTAGTGAATACCCTGTAATCGCTTCCGAAGTGAACGGTGGGGGTGGATCATGGCATTCACCGTGGTGGGAGTTGGCGAGATTCCAGGCAATCCAAACCTCGTTGCTGTATCAGAGCAAATTTCCCGATGTCCGCCTACCGTCGACACAGGTGGGACACGGGGACACGGGAACGCGGCCACTGAATGTCATCGAACATGCAGTGGATGTCCGTCTCAG
>CAYPIE010000066.1:0-32776 GCA_964410665.1 uncultured Alcaligenaceae bacterium | reverse complement strand
CCCTTCCGCCGTCGCAACCGCCTCCGAAAGGCGAGCCCCGGACGTCAGTCCGGGGGTTCTGACTTACCGCAGACGCTTTCTTGTTTTCGTCTGTCTCTCTACCCCCGAACGCACGTCCGGGGGTAACTCGGGGATCAGCCAACCCTATCCCGTCAGCTCGCCCGCGGCGTCACCCGCTGTATCAGCTGGTTGACCGGGGCGTTGACGTCCAGCAGGCGATCGCACTGGGTCACACCAAGCACAGGCAACGCATCGTTCAAAACGCCTAATTGCGTTAACACTGAGGCCTGGTCCCAGTAGATGTGCTCCGAGCTGATCTTGCCACCTTCGAAGGAAATAATCCCCACATGCGGTACGGCTAGCTTGCGACCGGTTGCTTCGATGCCCGGTGCGAACCAGTCCATTCGTAGTGTGTGGGTAAAGTGCAGGATGAATTCATCGATGATACGGTCTTGTCCGACCGACCGGGTGAGCAACTGGAGTTCAAGGTCGGGGGGCGCCTGAGGAATAAAGATTTCTGCGTAGAACTTGCGGACCGCTTCTCGCCCGGTTGCGCCGGTGTTCACCGGCACATGGATCAGAACAGGATGATCGGTCATGGTCGCAATGGCGGCATCGGCATCCTTGAGGTCAAACTCCGCAGCCGTATGGGCCTCCCAGACCTCGATCAATTTTCTTTCATCGTCTGTAAATTTCATCATATATAACTCTTTTATGTCACGATTCCGAGAGCCTTGGTTGAGCGGTTTCTGAGCCAATCGAGTACTCCAACTACTCTGAACTCATTGTACGACTCTACCCGTGGTCGAAAAAGCGTGCTTAGGCCGTGGATAGCATCGGGTGTTCACTAGGTATGAACGTTGCGGGTACCAGGACCGCCAGTGCAATTCTCTCTCGACCAAAAACGAGATAGACTACATCGGGGGAGATCCTCCCCCACCCATCTCTCTGCATCGTCAACCGGAGGTCTCACTCCCATGTCACCGTTGCCACGTCGGGCGTTCACACTGGTAGAGCTACTGGTCGTCGTGATCATTATCGCCTTTTGCATCGGCTTGCTGTTGCCAGCAGTCCAAAAGGTCCGTAAGTCGCGATCCAGTTCAGCAAATCACAGATGGCCGATGCAACGCCACCCGCCGCGCCTCCTGCAGGTCCCCTGCTGCCAACACCTCGGGCTCGGGTGCAGGCGTTTAACGCCGACATCCGGCTGACACCAAAACTCAGCATCGGCACAGCAACTCCGGAATCGATCTACGAGGCCAAGTTCCAGGGCACGATCCGGGCCCACCAGCCCGCCAACAACCCAGGCGAATGTGAACTCGAGCTCCCCTTGCCGCCGTTGACCATCTCCTTGGCCGACTTGTCGATCACCAGTGGTGGAAACGACGTCAGCGATAACGTTGGTCGCCGCGACGGCAAAATGGTCTGGCGTGGTACCTTGGCCGAGGAACCGACCGAGCTGCAGGTCACCTACACCGCCGTTGGCAAGGGACTTTACGAATTGTCGATTCCTCCCGACGGCATCCTGGATGAGTTCCACATTCAGCTGTTTGCCGAGGGCTCCGATGTGCGGCTCCTCGAGCTGTCGTTGCAACCGACAAGCCTGGAGTCTTACTCGCGAGAAACCACTTACATCTGGGATTACCAGCGGCTCTTGTTCGGCCAGCCGGTCCGCCTGGATGTGCTCGGCATCGCCCCAATCGATCGTCTCGGTGAGTTGACTTGGCTGGGGCCGGCCAGCGTGGTCGCCTTCGGTCTCCTGGTCGGCTTGTTCGTGCACACCCTCGTCGATACCAGGTTTGACCGCTGGATGCTTTTGTTGAGCTTGGGCACCTTTGCCGGCGCTTATCCATTGATGTACTTCGCCCAGGAGTACATTCCTTTAACCGCGGCGATCCTGCTGTCCTCGGGGCTGGCCCTGGCGATCATCGGCATCCGCTCGGCGACCTTGATCGGCTTCGGCCGGACCTTGCTCGGAGTGCTCCTGCCAGGGACGGTCATCCTGGCCGTAACCCTCAGCGCAGCCATCTACCCACGACAGCAAGGCATTCTGTTGACGGTCGGCGGGCTGGGCTTTTTCATTGGCATCATGCTGCTCTTGCCGAAACTGCAGTGGGACTTGACCTGGCCCCAATCGACGACGCCTGCTGCCCCAGCGACCGACACGCAACCGGGGGCGCAAGAGCCGTAAGCGCTAGTGGGATCCGCGTCGAGCCCCGTACGAGGATGACCTGACCTGTGCCTCAGCCACGCCCGGAGTCTCCAACGGGCCTGCCACCCGAAGTTGGCTCGACCTGCCTTTTTTGACCACCAGGTGTCAGCTCGATCGAGGTGATCGACTTAGGAAACGCCATAGAACTTGGCCGCGGTACCGCCAAAGATTTTGGCCCGATCCTCGTCGCTGATCGGCCCCAGCGCCTCGACCAGGGCCTCATAGACTTGGGCATAGCTCCCAGCCAGCAGGCAAACGGGCCAATCCGAGCCATACATACAACGATCCGGGCCAAATACCTCGAGGGCCGCGGCCACATAGGGCTTGAGATCCGCCGGCTTCCAATGCTTCCAGTCCGCCTCGGTGATCATGCCGGACAGTTTGCAGTAAACATTGGGGAACTTGGCCGCTTCTTTGAAGTGGGGTAGCCAGTTGTCGATATGGCTCTGCTTGATCTCCGGCTTGGCAAGGTGATCGATCACCAGCGGGAGGTTGGGGAACTTGCTGGCGACCGTGGGCGCGTGCTTGACATGCTTAACGTAGAACAGAAGATCGTAGGGCACCCGGTGCTTTTCCAGAACGCCCAGACCGCGGAGGATATCCGGGCGAACGATGAAGTCATCATCGGCTTCGTCCTGGACGATGTGCCGGATGCCAACAAACTTGGGGTGCTTCTTCAGCTCAACGACCTGAGCCTCGCACTCTTCCGAACTTAAATCAACCCAACCGACTACGCCGATAATCCAGTCATGCTTCTCAGCCAAGCCGAGCGCCCAGCGGTTCTCGTCCAGAGTGTGCTGCGTTTGGACCAGGATCGTTTTCTGGATGTCTTGTGCATTGAGCAGTGGCTCGAGGTCTTCGGGCAAAAAGTTGCGATTGATCGGTGCTAGGGGCTCGGCATTGAGAAACGAGTAATCAAACTGGTCCAAACGCCATAGATGATGGTGAGCATCGATACGGACAGTCATGGCAGGAGCCTCCGCAGGTGCGTGAACAGGTTCAGGGACCCCGACCAGGGTATTGTCCGGCTTTTTGCCGGGAGTACACGGGTTAAACCGGGGATTGGAGAGGACTTTTTTCAGATCACGACCCATGCCACCCTGGTTGCAAGCCGGAGGCAACGCGGTCGGGTTGCGAACCGGACTGAGCGCTACTTCGTCCAGATACAGGGTCAAAAAGTTGGCCTTGGCCAAGATCTCCGCATGCACAAATGGTCCGTGCGATTGGATCGGCATCCGCTCGAAAATCGCGCGGCGAAACAGCTTCAAGCAGCTGTCGATGTCATGGACGCGCGTACCAAACAGAAAGCGGTTGAACCAGGCGTACCCCATGGCCCGCCAACCCAACCAGCTCGGTGATGGCTCCAGACCCAGATCCAGCACCAGATTCCAGAACCGCCGCCATACCCAGCCGAACACCCGGGGCAGTAGTGGCGTCGACCACCCCGTGCGGTGGCCGGTGATTAGATCCAGCTTGCGATCCAAGCCGGGGAAATCCTGTTCCAGCCGCTCCAGCAATTGCGACAGATCACTCGGAGTATAGTCCGGATGCAACACACTGTAGCCAAACAACGGCTGCTGACTCTCGGCCAAGCCGCGGCGAATGGCCGCGCCGATCCCCGCGGGTTCGCCTTGCTCGAGGCGGCGAAACTGCGGGGCGTTCTTCAGAAAAGTGTCAATCCCTTGGTCGGTAGACGCTTCTAGCCGATCAGTGACCAGCAAGACTTCATAAGGTCGCTTGAGCTGCTCCAGGGTTCGCCGCCAAGCGTCCAGGGCATGGTGCAGATGATCGATATGTCCCTGAATCGGGATGACAATACTCAGCCCGTCTAACGTCGCTTCCGCCGCCATGGAGTTCATCTCAGGAGCCGAATTTGGCCGCGATGAGCACGAGCGGCTCATCCGGCTCTGCCGCTAGGTAGTCGATATTGCGAAGCACTTGGCGGATCTGCAAGCTTGGCAACGTCGCTTGGAGTTCGGCCAGCGTTGGCTCGGACACAAGCAGCCAGTGCGGTCCCGGCCCTGCCAGGGCCAGCAACAGATCCGGCCATTCCACTAGGGTATGGATCGGCCGACCTAGATGGTAGGCAAGCAAGTGCTCCTCGACTCGGAAAAAGTGCACCACCTCCGGCACCGGCACCTGTTGCCGAATGGCCACAGCAAAGCGCCGTTGCTGGCGGGGAGCCTCCAGCTGTGGCACCAGCCAGCGGTCATATCCCCACCAGCCCAACAGCACCATCAGGGCAACCGTCGCCAGACCGCGTCGCCCAAGCCGCTGCCAGCTGGGTGACATATGGAGGTAGCAACGTTCGGCCAGACACCCAAGCCACAAAGCCAAGCCCGGATAGAGAGGCAACAGGTAATCTGCCCGTTTGAAATGCATACACGACAGGACCACTAGCATGCTCACCCACCAGATCAGGCCCAATAAGGCATCCCGATCGACAGTGTCTGCCGGTCGTTGCCAAGCCTTCCAGCCGAGGTATGCCGCCACAGGAGTCCATGGGAGTGCATCGACCAGCAAGCGGGGCACATAATACCACCACGGATAGCCGGCCAGCGTCGTACTGCCGCCCAGAGCTCGCTGCAGGTTGTGCTGCCACAGGAAGGTCTTGACCAAGGCCCCCTCGGTCACCAAGTTAGCCCACCAAAACCATGGTACCGCGAGGGCAATCAGCACCAACGGCCCCAACAGCCACGACCAGCCGACCAAGCGTGGAAACCCGGTGACTACTCGATACAGCGCAAGCACCACCCCGGGCAAGATCAGCCCGATCGGCCCTTTGAGTAGTACCGCCGCGGCCAACGCAACCCAACCAAGCATCTGCAGCAATTGTTGTCGCAGACGTTTCCCGGTCGGACTCGCCAAACACACAATCGCCACGCTGATGGCCAGGGTTAGGCACATGTCAATCCGGGCAACGCGGGCCATGCCGGTAAAGCGCACCATGGTAGCCAGGACCAGACTCGCGATTACTGCCGCCAACAGCCGCTGCCGCTGGACTAACGTGGTAAACACGAGGAGCACGCAGCCCAACCCAGCCAACGCTGCCGGCAGGCGAACCGTCCAGGCAGTTACCGTGGCCTGGTTCGGCAAGGAGCACAGAGCAACGAGCCAGTAATAGCCCGGGGGCTTTTGCAGATCGACTTGACCATCGTACAACGTTGGCAGCCCCCAGTCGCCACTATCGAGCATCCGTTGCGCGTGCTGGGCAGCACGGGCCTCATGGCTGGCCCATAAACCCCGATCCTCAAGGCGCCAGAAAAACAGGACGGCCGCATAGAGCCCAACCAGCGTACCGCAAACCCATATAGCAGGAACGGCCAGGCGGATGTGCGGAACCAGGCTGTTTGACCACCGAAGGATCAGGGACCTCACGCACTTTTCCGTTCGTAAGGAGTATCGTGAGCTTCATGCAACCGTTGATACAGCGGGCAGATCCTCAGGAGTTCGGCGTGCGTGCCGACGGCGACAATCCGCCCCGCATCGAGCACCACGATTCGGTCGGCGATCTGCAAGGTGTTCAGTCGATGGGTGATGACAAAGGTGGTACGGCCCTTCATAAACGAATGTAGCGCCTGATGGATTTGCGCTTCCGATTCGCTGTCATACTGGCTGGTGAACTCATCCAGGATCAGGATGCTAGGGTTGCGCAGAATGGCCCGGGCCAGGGCAAGCTTTTGTCGCTCACCGCCGGAGAGCAACCGTCCGGTCTCGCCCAACGGCGTTGCATAGCCGTGGGGCAGCTTTGCCACAATTTGCTCATGGACAAAGGCACGCTTAGCCGCCGTCTCGACCTCGTCCTGGGTGGCCGAACGGTTCCCGTAGGCGATGTTGTTGTAAATGGTGTCGTCAAACAGAAAGGTTTCCTGGGTGACCACGCCGATTTGGCGACGGAGGCTGCGCAGGTTCACCATGCGGATGTCAATCCCATCGATCAGCACCGAACCATGGTCCGGATCATACAATCGCGGCAGCAGTCCGAGTAGTGTCGACTTCCCCGAGCCATTCTTGCCAACGATGGCAATGATCTCTCCCGCGGGCACGGTCAGGTCAATGCCCGTGAGAATATCCCGACCCGGTTCATACGAGAAACAGACATTGCGAAACTCCAGCGACTTAGCCGGTGGCCGCAACCGAGGCCCGTCGGGATTGAGGTTTACCTGCGGTTGCAGATCCAGATAGCCAAAAATACGATCCGCCGCCGCCGCTCCCGATTGGATCTTAGTGTAAACGCGTGACAGCTTGCGCACCGGATCGGCAATCGCCGCCAGCAGCAGATACAGCTGCAATAGTTCCTCTGCATCCAGCGGGGTATGCGTCATCCGCATGCCAAACAGATGGGTCTCATTACGCAGGACAAGATAGGACCCCGCTAGCAACGCCAACGAGATCGCGGCGACGCCAAGCAGTTCCACGACCGGACCCGATAGGGCATCAATGTGGACCACCCGCATCGCCTTCCGGTAGTAGTCATGTGTCGCGTCCTTGAAGCGGCGACGTTCATAAGGCTCCATGGTGAACACCTTGACCACCCGGATGCCGCTAAAGGTTTCCTGCAAAATCTTGTAGATCTGCGACATGCCTTCGAGAACTTTGCGTGTTGCACGCTTGATCAGCCGACTAACCTTGGTCATGATGACCAAGCCCAAGGGCACCACCACCAAAAACAGGACGGTCAACTGCCAGCAGATCAGCATGGCAATGACGATGCACGACAAAGCACGCAGCGGTTCGGCGATCACCTTGCCGTAGAGAAACCGCACACCATAGCCCAGAGTTTCCATATCGTTGGTAAACCGGGCCATCAGTTGGTGTGAGCCATGGTCGCTAAACTGCTTCAGATCCTGATGAATGACCTTGCGAAAGAAACGGTTGCGGATGTCGTATAAAGTGCGATTCATCACATCGCCGACGAGCACCTCATGGATGAACTCAAAGAGTCCTTTGAGCAGAACCCCCGCCAGCACCAGTCCTAACAGACATGCGAGGGTCTCAAAGCGGTCATTTGGAAGGTAGCGGATGCCATGTTGGCGTAGCAGTTGGTAGCGATAAAGCCGGGTGCGTTCGCTATCAAGCTCACTCTCTTTTTTGGCAATAAAACCAGTGACTTTTGTTTCTTCGCGGTCCCGGAGTGAGCTTGGAGCCCATTGTTCAATATTCTCAAGCTGCTTATAGGCACCTTGAGGATCATTGAGCAAGGTTTGTAGCTTCGTGATCCGCGCTTCAGTGGTTTGAATCTCCCGATCCACCCATTCTTGCAGAGTCACCCCCTTGGAAAGCACCTGCAGCACCGGATACAGGACCGTAAAGTTCAGGCCCCAGAGGGCGGCGGCAATCACCGCACAGGCCACAGAAATGAGCAGCCGATGGCGATAGGTCCAGGAGTAGCGCAACGCGCGGAGAAAGTTTTTCATCGATCCATCGCTGACTGATCGGAACATCCCTGATCCGCCGCGTCCTTATACCCCAACCTGGAAGCCCGGAGCAACCCGGGTTGCCTCCCCGTGCCCTCCTCTGGATCTTGCCGTCGGCATGGGCGATACTGGACAGAATCTTACCTCTACAGATCTGGCGTGTTGCTTAGGAGCTTTGAATGTTCAGATGGGTGTTCCTGTTGCTGGTTTTCGTGCTGCCATGTTCGACCCGAGCAGCCGAACCGGATGAACCTCTGAAGCTGCTCTTCCTCGGCGACGACGGCCACCATCAACCGGCTCGCCGCTTCGAGCAAATTCGCCCAGTCCTGGCCGCCCGCGGCATCGACGTGCAATATTCCGAGGAACTCGCCCTGCTCAACCCGCAGGCACTCAAGCAGTTCGAGGGCTTGATCATCTACGCCAACCATCCGAAGATCGAGCCGGAGCATGAACAGGCCTTGCTCGACTTTGTCGCTGGTGGCAAGGGTTTCATTCCGCTGCACTGCGCCTCGTACTGTTTCTTGAACTCCGATGCGTATGTGCGCTTGGTCGGCGCCCAGTTTGCCCGCCACGGCACTGGCACCTTCGGCACCGAAATCGCCGCGCCGAACCACCCGATCATGCAGGGCTTTGGCGGCTTCACGAGCTGGGACGAGACTTACGTCCACCGGCGGCACCACCCGGACAACCGCACCGTCCTGGAGTACCGTGTCCAGGGCGAGCAGGCCGACGGCCAGCAGCGTGAGCCCTGGACCTGGGTCCATACCCACGGCAAAGGTCGCGTCTTCTACACCGCCTGGGGCCACGACCAGCGGACTTGGGGTGAGCCCGGCTTTCACAACCTGCTCGAGCGCGGCATCCGCTGGGCCTGTGGCCAGAACCCGGCCCTAGCCGGCGACTTCGCGGAGCGTACGCCATTCCCGGTCCCGAAGCTGACCGAAGCCCGTCAGGATGTGGCCCCGTTCACCTATGTCGACGTCGGCGCCAAGATCCCGAACTACCCGCCCAGCCGCCAGTGGGGCACTCAGGCCGAGCCGCTGACCAAGATGCAGCGGCCCCTGCCGCCCGAGGAATCGCACAAGCATTTCCACGTGCCAAAGGGGTTTGAATTGCGGCTGTTCGCCGCCGAACCCGAGCTCGGTGGCAAGCCGATCTGTATGAACTGGGATGAGCGCGGCCGGCTGTGGGTCGCCGAGACAGTCGACTATCCCAATGAACTGAAAGCGGGCAACCAGGGCCGCGACCGCATCCGTATTTGCGAAGACCGTGACCGCGACGGGAAAGCCGACCACTTTACCGTCTTTGCCGAGGGCCTAAGCATCCCGACCACGCTGCTCCCCTACCGCGGCGGCGTCATTGTCCAGAACGGTACCGAGACGCTCTACCTCAAGGACACCAACGGAGATAACAAGGCCGACCTGCGCAAAGTTCTCATCTCCGGCTGGGCCCTCGGCGACACGCACGGAGGAGTGAGTAACTTCCATTACGGGCTAGACAACTGGGTCTGGGGCATGCAGGGCTACAACCTGTCCCGTCCAGAAATCAACGGTGAAGCTCAGCCCGGGTTCCGGATGGGTTTCTTCCGCTTTAAGCTCGACCACCAGGACCCGCCCAGTGTGACCGCGATCGAGTTTATCCGCTCAACCAACAACAACACCTGGGGCCTGGGTTTTAGCGAGGAGGGCATCGTCTTCGGCTCGACCGCCAACCGCAACCCCAGCGTCTACATGCCGATTCCGAACCGCTACTACGAACGGGTCCGCGGCTGGGGCCCGGATCAGCTAGGCACCATCGCTGACACGCACAAGTTCGACCCGGTCACCGATCGCATCCGCCAGGTTGATCACCACGGCGGCTACACCGCCGGCGCCGGCCATGCCCTGTACACCGCACGCAACTACCCCGAAGCTTGGTGGAACCGCACTGCCTTCGTCTGCGGACCGACCGGCCACCTGGTGGGCACCTTTGTCCTGAACGGTCAAGGCGCCGACTTCCGCTCGACCAGTCCCTGTAACCTGGTCGCCAGCGACGATGAGTGGACCGCCCCGATCATGGCCGAGGTGGGCCCCGATGGCAACGTGTGGATTCTGGACTGGTACAACTTCATCGTCCAGCACAACCCGACGCCCCGTGGCTTCAAGACTGGCAAGGGCAACGCCTATGAGTCTGACCTGCGCGACAAAAAGCACGGCCGCATCTACCGCTTAGTCTACACCGGCAACGATGTCGCCATGCCGGTGTCACTGGCTGACGCCGCGGTGATGCAGTTGGTCCAAGCACTGACCAGCCCGACCCTGTTGTGGCGCAAGCAAGCGCAACGGCTGCTAGTTGAGCAGCATGCCATCGAGGCAGTGCCGCAACTGCTCGAACTACTGGCCAATCAGTCGACTGATGCGATCGGCTTAAACGTCGGTGCCATCCACGCTCTTTGGACGCTGCACGGCCTGGGGGTGATCGACCTTAATCATGCCGAGGTGTTTGCCGCGGTGGTCAAATCGCTGAAGCACCCCTCGGCAGGAGTGCGACGCAATGCAGCGCTGACCCTGCCGGCCGGTCCGGAGGCAACACAGGCGATCCTACAGACGGGGGTATGCACTGATCCTGACGCCCAAGTGCAATTGGCGGCGTTACTCGCTTTGGCCGATCAGCCGGCCCATGATGCCGCCGGCAAAACACTGGCCGTCCTGGCCCGAAATGGCACCGTGACACAGGATCGGTGGCTAGCCGATGCCCTGACCAGCGCCGCTGCCAGCCATGCGGTCGCCTTCCTGGAGGGTCTCGGAGCCGTCCAGAAACCGACCCTGGATACCCGCGGCCAACAGCTCATCGCTACCGTGGCCGAGCACATCGCTCGCGGCAAACCGGACGCTGCCACCCTCGAGCGGCTACTCACCGGCCTGACAAAGGCGGATCCAGCGGTAACTGAGGAGGTGCTGGCCGGGCTACAGCGTGGCTGGCCAGCGGACCACCGCATCACCCTGGGGGCCACCGCGAACTCTAGGCTAGTGACTCTGTTCGAGCGCATCGATGTTGGAGCAAAAAGCCAACTGCTGCAACTGGCGCAGAAGTGGAGCAGCACCGGGCTGGCCCAATATGAGGAAAAAATCCTGGCCGACCTCCGGGAGACTCTGACCGACTTTGCACAACCCGATGCCGCGCGACTCGCCGCGGCGCGGCAGCTGATCGAGTTCCGGCCCGCCGACGGCCAGGTGGTCAACCAGGTGTTGGCTGAGGTGACGCCACAGAACAGCCCGGGGCTGACTGCCGGGTTGTTCGAGGCCCTGCGTAGCAGCACCGCCAGCAGTCTCGGCGCCTCGGTAGTACAGCAGATGCTGAACTGGACACCCGGTGCCAAGGAGGCGGGCCTCCGCCTGCTCCTGGCCCGGCCGGCCAGCACCGGGGCTCTGCTCGACGGGCTCGCCGACGGCCAAGTCCGCCTCAGCGACCTCAAGCTGGACCAGAAACAACTGCTACAGAACTACCCCGACGCCGGCCTGCGGCAACGGGCCCGCGACTTGATGGCCAAAGGCGGCGGCATCCCCAACCCCGACCGGGTGAAGGTAGTCGAGGCTTACCTGGCCGCGACCAAACAGCCCGGCGAGGTCGCCGCGGGCAAATTGCTGTTTGGCAAGCACTGCGCCAACTGCCATATGCATTCGGGTCAAGGCCAGAACATCGGTCCGGATTTGACGGGTATGGCCGTGCATCCCAAGGAGGAACTGCTGGTGCACATCCTCGACCCGAGCCGCTCGGTCGAGGGCAACTACCGCACCTATACGGTGGCAACGCTGGACGGCCGCATTCTCAATGGCATGCTGGCCGGCGAGTCGCGAACCACCATCGAGCTGATCGACACCAATGCCAAGCGAACTCAATTGCAACGGGCCGACATCGATCAGCTGATCGCCTCCCCGAAGTCGCTGATGCCGGAAGGCTTTGAGAAGCAGATGACGGTCGACGAGATGAGCCATCTGCTGGCGTTCTTGACCGCCAAAGGCCGCTACCTGCCGCTGCCGCTGCACCGGGTGGCCACCGCCATCAGCACCAAGGGGCTGTTCCACGAAGGCGACAACGGCCCGGACCGGCTGGTGCTGCCCGACTGGAAGCCGCGGACGGTGGCCGGGGTGCCGTTCCAGTTCGTCGATCCGCGGGACAAATCCCAGCCGAACATTATCCTGCTCAACGGCCCGCTGGGCAGCTTGCCGCCGAAGATGCCACGGTCGGTCAGTATTCCATGCAACACCCCGGCAAAGGCAATCCACCTACTCTCCGGGATCAGCGGCTGGGGTTATCCAGCGGCCGGCCAGAAGTCAGTGTCAGTGATTGTGCGGCTCCGATACGCCAACCGGACCGTTGAGGATCACCCGCTACGCAACGGGGTCCATTTCGCTGACTATATCCGCCGTGTCGATGTCCCCGGCTCGGAGTTTGCCTTCAGCCTGGGCGGCCAGCAACTACGCTATCTCGCCATCGAGCCGAAGAGACCGGAGCAGGTGATCGAGACGATCGAACTGGTTAAGGGGCGTGACCGCACCGCGCCGATCGTCATGGCAATCACGGTCGAGACGAGCAATGGCGAGTAGACTGTCCAATCGCGGCGACAGTGTTGGTTCTCGTCGAACCTATCCGGGACCTATCCGGAATGTTCCGGGGAGTTTTCATAGCCTTTGGTCGGTGCCGAAGTGGGCTGCGGCTCCGCAATCGTGAGGATGCACTGATGAACCGTTCACAACCAGCCATCCATGCCACGACGATCCTTGCGGTGCGTCATCAAGGTCGGGCGGCCATTGGCGGCGATGGCCAGGTAACCCTTGGTAACTTGGTCATGAAAAATGACGCGCACAAGATCCGCACACTGGCCGAGGGCAAGGTCGCCGCGGGCTTTGCTGGGGCAGCCGCAGATGCCTTTGCCTTGCTGGAACGCTTTGAGACCAAGCTCAAGGATCATCAAGGCTCGGTGCCGCGGGCGGCCGCCGAACTGGCCAAGGACTGGCGGATGGACCGAGCCCTGCGTCGGCTAGAAGCGATGCTGATCGTCCTGGATGCACAGCACCTGCTGCTGTTGAGTGGGACAGGCGATGTGATTCAACCCAGCGATGAGGTGCTGGCCATCGGCTCGGGGGGAGGGTATGCCTTGGCCGCGGCCCGCGCCCTCAAAGCCCATGCCTCACTGTCGGCTCCGGAGATCGTCCGGGCGGCTCTGGAGATTACTGGAGACATTTGCATCTACACCAATCGAATGATTGATGTGGTCGAGCTCCCCGGGGCTTAGGGGAAGCTCACTCCTGTTCGATTGCTTGGCCGTTAAGGATGGTCCGCGGAGGAATCGTTCGGCGATCGATCGTCCTCGGGACATCCTGCGTCGATAAAGCCCTGTAACAACAGCTGAGCTGCCACCCGATCGCGACGCTGCTTGCGTTGCTGGTGGGTCAGGCCTGCTTGCCACAATGCTGCCTCGGCCTCCACCGTGGTGAAGCGTTCATCCCAGAAGGAGACAGGGAGTTCGGTACTCTCCGCGAGCCAGTGGCCAAAGGCCCGCGCCTCTTGAGCCTTAATGCCTGCGCGTCCGCTGGTGTGCAACGGGAGGCCCACCACCAAGCGGGTGACCCGCTCGCGAGCGACAAGGAGCCGAAAGAAGCCCTCATCAATGCTGGAGGAACGACGTGTGTACGTCTGCAACGGGGAGGCGATCCGACGTTCAGGGTCACTGATCGCCAGTCCGATGCGAACTTCGCCGTAGTCCACACCCAGAAGCCGCCCTGGGGGAGTTATCACAGGTATTCCTCAAGCCCAGCCTGGCGAAGGCGTTCGACCAGCTGCTTGACCGCTGCTTCGTCGCGGCGATCGGCGATCAGCGTGGCATTGCCATCTTGGACGATCAATAGGTTACTGACCCCGATGGTTGCAATCAGGTGATGGTTGTCCGAGACGATCACACAATCATGGGTATGCAAGCCACAATGACGTCCCTGAATGGTGTTGCCATGGGCATCCTGAGGCTTGCGTCGTTCCAGGGCTAACCAACTCCCTACATCGTCCCACTGATAGGGTGCTTCGATCACCAGGACATCCGAGGCATCCTCCATCACGGCATAATCAATGCTGATTTTTTCGACATGTTCGTATTCTTGGCGAAAGATCTCCTGTGCTCCAGGCGTCGTCCAGGCATCGGCAACGCGTTGCATGGCCCCGGCCAGACTCGGTCGCTGTTGCCGCAGTTGTTCGAGGATGGTCTGCACTTTCCAGACAAAGATGCCACTGTTCCAATAATATTCCCCGGAAGCAAGGTACTGTTCGGCTAGCTCGAGACTGGGTTTTTCCCGAAAATCCTCCACGCGGTGGACATGGATTCCTTGCCGTTGGGTGATGTGAGCCCCGCGGTGGATGTAGCCATAGTTGATCGAGGCAAAGGTCGGGGCAATGCCAAAGGTGATCAAGGCATGGGGGTATTCGTGGGCCACCTGCTCAGCGGCATGGATGGCGCGGCGAAACTCCTGGACGGGCTCGATGACATGATCGGCCGGCATCACAATCATGGTGGCATCGGGATCTTCCCGGGCGATCAAGGCCGCGCCAAGACCAATACAAGCGGCGGTGTCGCGTCCGACCGGTTCCCCAATGATCCGGTTTGCTGGCAGATGAGGCAGTTGTTGTTGTGCCTGCTCTCCATGGGTAGCACCGGTGATGATCCAGGTATGCGCGAGGGGAATTTGCGCTTCGATGCGATCGACAGTTTCTTGTAGCAGACTACGTTCACCCGTCAGTGACAGAAATTGCTTGGGTTTTTGTCGCCGGCTGCGTGGCCAAAATCGCGTCCCACCACCACCAGCCATGATCAGCGCGTGCAGCATGAGGGGATCCTTTCCAAGAATCGCGTCGCTTGGGTCGGCGGGATACGAGCGTTTTGGGCCCTGTGCCCTGGTCAGGGCCCACCCCTTGCTTGGCGTTGCGTGCCGAACGAGGGTGTCAGCACCATTCCGCCGATTACTCTTTCAACCAGGCCGGTCGATGCAGTTGATAGCCCATCGGAAGTTTGGTCTTCAGCTCTGCAGGGTTCAGGGCGAACGTCGGGGCAATCTCTACATCGAAGACCACATTGCCTTGCTTGTCGCGCTCCACCGGCACGCCAGCATGCTCCAGCCAGCGGCCAGCCAGATTCCGCATGGCCTGGCGGGCCGTCGCCGGCGAGTCATTCCCCTCGGCGTTCTTGACCGGGCTAAATTCCTCGTCGCGGGTGGTCTGGACTGCCAGCCAGCGTTGGGCCAAGGGCAAGGCATCGAAGATAAACATCTCAAACTTCAGCGCGTTTTCCTGAGTCGGCTTCACCGTTTCTCCGCGGGCGTCCAGATAAGGCACCTTCTTGCGCGCGACATGAAATGGCAGGCCAGCCCCTTGCTGGGTAATCCGCTCGAGGTAATTCAGATCAAACAGGTGAATCGCCGGATTGCCAGCTCGATAGACTAATCGGCCATCGGCATCGGTCAGTTCAGCCAGTTCGTCGGAGAGATCGGAATACTCAATGATCGCACACTTGCCATCGATGAGGACAAAGACACCCATCTTTTCTTTAGGATATTCCTTGTCGATGACCTTGACGCTCACCTCGGCTTCACGCTGAAGATGCAAGCCTAGGAAAGCCGGTTCGGCAATCTTGACCAAAGGATTATCCACTTGGAAGTAAAACAGCTGACGAATCCCTTGGTCCTTTAGTTGAGCGAGCAACCCGGAGTCCGCCAAAGCCTTGAGCGTCCCACCATGCCCATTCGGACTGGTGAACAACACCCCCGGCTTCTCCATGATCAACTTGCCAGTCTCCAGATCCAGGGCAGGCATGGTGCCTTGCTGAAAGAAAGAGATCTGCTCAGGCTTCAACCCAAAGTTTTTTTCGCGTTGGAAAAAAGCCAAGGTCTCTTGGTGGGTAGCTGGGCTGGTCATCACCAGAAGCGGCACGGCTTTGCCATAGCGACGTGATAGGGCAAGCACCTTGCTGGCATGAAAATAAAAGAGCGATTGTTGGGACACCGGACCAATCGGAAACATTCCCTTGGGATAATGGAAGCCTAGACGACTTCCCTGACCGCCTGCGACGACAAGTGCAGCCACCTCGCCACGACGGAGGGCGTCCTCGCCGCGCTGGACAATGTCGGCAGGAACCTGATCCAGACTCTGGACCGGGATAGGCTGAATCCGTTCGCGGGCAGGGACCTCGTAGGCGACCGTTTTGGCGGCAAACAGGGTTTGTAATTCCGCCAGATTGATGGCCCGAAGTTGAGCGATGAGATGGTCGCGCTGGTGGTCATCGAGTCGGTCCCAGTCCTTGAGGACATGCTCTTGCTTGTATTGATGCAGGCAGGCAGCGAGATCGGCAGGAATATCCATCGTGCGGCGAATCCAGGGTGACTAAAACGGGATGGTTAAGCCGTCGTAGGCCATATGGACATGCGACGGCAACGTTGCAGAAATCGTCTCATAATCCAGGTCGCAACTCAGATGGGTGAGATACGCCTGTTCGGGTTGCAACTGCGCGATCACGCTCAGAGCGCCATCCAAGGACATATGCGCGGGATGAGGCTGACGACGCAAGCAGTCGACAATAAAGATCTTTAGACCCTGTAATTTCGCCAGACTTGCCGGCGGAAAGCTACTCACGTCGGTACAATAGGCTAAGTCGCCGATGCGGAAGCCCAGGCAATTGAAGCGTGAATGGATGAGGGGAATCGGCACGATGGTTTGATCCAAGACCGTAAACGAGCCCTCGGAGATTCGGTGAAAGTCGAGTTTGGGAACGACACCTGCGGGGAGGTCATTCGCTTGCGGATGAAAGGCATAAGCAAACGCGCGGCGAATCACCTCTTCAACCTCTTCAGAGAGATAGACCGGCAGGTTCCGTTCCATGCGTTTCGGGAAAATCCGCAAATCATCCAGGCCAAACAGATGGTCCGCATGAAAATGGGTGTAGAGCACCGCATGAATGGCTTTCACCTGTTCGCGCAACAGTTGCATGCGCATTTCCGGGCCGGTGTCAATAATGATGTTGCCCGCCGGCGTGCGGAGGAGCACCGATGCCCGAGTCCGCTGATTACGTGGATGATCGGATTGACAAACGGCACAGTCGCAGCCGATGGTCGGAACGCCAACAGAGGTCCCCGTTCCGAGGAAGGTAAGAGTGCGCGAGGGGGTCATTCTGCTCCTGGTTACTAGACGATGGCTTACTGCCGAACTTGCCCACCTGAGCGTATTTCAACTCGAACCCTGGGAATCAGCAAGCCAGATTGCCGCTGGCAGCACAAGCCTAGTTCATGATTGTGACAATGAAAAATCTTCCCTCGCGGTACCCTTTTGTCGATCCGCCGTGGCGACAGCCTCAGGCGGCATATTTGCATATTCCATTTTGCGCCCACCACTGTGGCTACTGTGATTTTGCCGTCGTCACGGGGCAAGACCATCGCGTCGAGCTCTACTTGGACGCACTAGAAGCCGAGTTGAGCTCACTGGTCGAGCCTCACCCAGTGCGCACCATCTTCCTCGGCGGGGGTACGCCGACCTACCTGACGCCAAGGCAATTAACGCGACTGTTGACCGCGGTGCAACGTTGGTTGCCTTGGTACGATCCCGGCGATTCCGAGTTCTCACTTGAGGCCACCCCAGAAACCTTGGACGCGGCTCGGTTGCAAGTATTGGCGGACTTTGGCGTTCAGCGGATCAGTATTGGCGTTCAGTCGTTCGCCGCCAGCCATCTCTACACCTTGGATCGGCAGCATCAGGTCAACCAGATTGCCCCGGCCATCGAGCGCGTGCGTTCCTGGATCGGCGATTTTTCGCTCGATTTGATCTTTGGCGTTCCTGGTCAGACCCTGTTGGATTGGCGGAAAGACCTCGAGCAAGCGTTAGCCTTTGCCCCAGATCATCTGTCCACCTACGGCTTGACCTTCGAGAAGGGGACGCCGCTGTGGAAGCAAGTGCAGCGTGGTCAAACACAGCCACTGGATGAAGAACTAGAACGTGCCATGTACGAACATGTCCTGGACCGGTTACCCGAAGCAGGGTTTGAGCACTATGAGGTATCGAATTTTGCTCGACCCGGCAAACGGTGCCGACACAACGAGGTGTACTGGGCCAACGAGGCCTACCTTGGCTTCGGGCTTGGTGCCGCGCGCTATGTCCAGGGCCGACGCGAGTTGAACACGCGTAGCCTGCACACCTATCTACGTCGGACGCTCAGTGGCGAACCGGCGACCTTCCAGAGTGAGCAACTCGAGCCGCTCGAACGGGCCTTTGAGACCGTGGCGATTCAACTTCGTCGTCGCGCGGGGATTGACCGAGAACGCTTTAAGCTGCAAACCGACTTCGAATTGGATGCGCTGCTGAGCCCGAAACTGCAGCAGCAACTCGAGTTGGGGCTGTTAGCCGACGATGGTCAAAACGTGTCACTTACTCGGACTGGCCTGTGTGTCGCGGATGGGGTGATCGCAGCGTTGCTCCGCTAGGCTCCTCGATCCCGAAGGAAGGATCCTGGGCCAAGCGCTGGCGTCTCTCCGGAGTTTTCCCGGCTGCTTTCTTGAGCATCGCCTCGCGGAGTTTGCCCATCGATGGGCGACGTTTGGCTGGGATCGGGTTGAATGACGATGATCGCCGGAAGTGGACTGCCCTCTGAGAGCACCGGGAACTCCGGAACGAGCTTGGCGGCAAACTCCTGGAGCAACAGCGGAATATCCTCCATCTGGACCACGGCGGCCTCACTCAGCTCCCCCAGCCGGCGAGGGGAGTTTGGTGGCTCGTGGGGCAACAGTGCCGTCCACCCACCGCTCGGCAAGGGTAGTAAACTCAGTGCATGGTCTGAGAGTGTACGATTCCCATGGCGATCCACCGGGTCGGTCGCTTGTTCGCTTCCCATGCGCAGAAGGCTTGCGGTCGCTTCAACTTCCTCGATATCAAAGCGCAGGAGCTGCTTCACCCCGAGGGTCGCCGACTCTGGGACACGGGCTTGAAGATCGAGTAACCACAGATCGTTACCACGCAAAGGCATTGGGCTGTTGAACTCAACAAGTAGTTCACCCGCCATGCTTGGAGTGACGGTTACCGTTGCCCCTTCTGGTAAGCCATCTGCCAACGTCACCGCATCGACCGCCAGAAGAATCGGGTCATAGAGAATCGTTCCTCGAAGGGAGGTGACCCCCATGGCACTCGTGATCGTCAATGGTATTCCCTGATCCAAGTGCATGGGTACGTCGACTTCTGGACCGTACCCCTGAGATACATCGGGGCCCCCAACGACGACTTCGGGAGCCGCAAGCATCCAGCCAGCCAGCGTATCGAGCGGTTCCGTCTGATCCAGATCGTGGAGCGATGGTTGGCAGACCTTCCCATTCGAGCCAGTAACGATGCCGTACACCTGGGGACCCTGACGATCCGGGCTGGTAACTTCCAAGGGCTCACTGAGACGGATCGCCATCCCTTCTGGGGAGGGTGTCAAGTCCACGACCTGTCGGGTTGCGAGCGGTGCGATGGCCACTGAGATCGTGGCGGTCGCCTTGGCCCCCTCGGGGGTACGGACGATGTAGGTGATTGGATCCCCGTCATTGATGCAATCAAACGTGGCATTTCGGTCATCTTGGCCATGTGAGACGCCATCGGAAGTGCACCATGTGTTTTGCACAAGTTGCTCGTGGGCATCCAGGCAACCGTCCCCCGCATCGATAAGAAGATCCACGGTATAAACGGCAGGGGAAGCACGGTCCTCAAGCCATTCCACTTGCAAACGAGCGTGCAACCGGCGATAGATTCGTGCGAAGGAAGAAGGGGACGGTCCGAACGCGGTCATGGGCAAATCTCGCGGCACCGACTCAGGGGGGATGCGCTGACCGTTGTATAGTAATCAATCAAAGCATAGCAGGTTTGCCCGGAAAAGCAATCATAGCTCTGGGCCAACCAGGCTCGCCTCGGCCGCTGGTTGACGGTCCATCGGTTGGTCTGCCTCCTCGTGAGGTTTACCGGCTTGACGAAGCACGGGTCTTGGATGGTCGGGTAAAGATCCGATTGGGGCGGCAGAGTCCGGACTAGATGATAAAATAACCGTAAAGGCCTCCCTTGTGCCACCTTCGTCGCTTGTCGGCGAAAGGTGCGTTTCTAGGATAGCAATAGATCCCCCCCTGGCCGCAGATCCACACGGCCAGTTCGGAGCATACCCACTCATGAAGCATGTGCCGTTCACCACTCGCTACAATCTCGAATTGATCGAGCATTATTTTGAGCGATGGCAAACCGATCCCTCTCTGGTTGATGAACGTTGGCAGGCTTTCTTTGAGGGCTTTGCCCTCGCCGATCAGTCTCCCCGCACGGCCGGGAGCGATGCCCACAAACAGACCAATGTGGTCCGACTCATCTTCGCCTATCGGGATCTGGGCCATTTCCTGGCTCACACCGATCCTTTGTCTCAGCCTCCTCAGTCCTACCCGTTGCTGCAACTAGACCGCTTTGAACTGTCCGAAGACGACCTGGATCGGGTGTTTGATACCAGTGCCTTTTATAACTTGCCAGGGGCGACGTTACGGGAACTGATCGGTGCCCTCCAAGAGACGTACTGCCGCACCATCGGTGTTGAGTTTACCCACATTCAGGACCTGACCATTCGCAATTGGCTCCGCGAGCGCATGGAGCCCCGGCGGAATCATCCCAACCTATCACGTCGGCAGCAGTACCGTATCCTGATGAAGCTACACTTTGCCGAGCTGTTTGAGAACTTCCTGCAGGCACGCTATTTGGGGCAAAAACGGTTTTCCTTAGAAGGGGCCGAAACCATTATCCCGATGCTGGACGCCCTGGTCGAGAAGGGGCCAGATCTGGGGGTTCAGGAATACATCATGGGCATGGCTCACCGAGGCAGGCTCAATGTTTTAGCGAACATCATCCAAAAGCCCTATGAGGAAATCTTCGCGGAGTTTGAAGACAATTTCCTGGAAGACTCCGTCGATGGTGATGGCGATGTGAAGTACCATCTGGGGTTCTCCGGCGACGTCCGGACCAGCCAGGGTCAACTGGTGCACTTATCCCTGTCGCCCAACCCTAGCCACCTCGAAGCAGTGGATCCGGTGGTCGAAGGCCGTACCCGGTCGAAACAACGCCTGTTTGGCGATACCGAGCGCACCCGCGGCGTGCCGGTGCTGGTGCACGGGGATGCCGCGTTTGCCGGCCAGGGAATCGTCGCCGAAACATTCAACCTGTCGGCTTTGCGCGGCTTCCGGACTGGTGGCACCATTCATTTGATTGTCAATAACCAGATCGGCTTCACCACCGCGCCCTATGACGCGCGCTCAACCACTTACCCCACCGACATCGCCAAGATGATTCAAGCGCCGATCTTCCATGTCAATGCGGAGGATCCGGAGGCAGCCGTCTTCGTCACCGAGTTGGCCTTGGAATTTCGCCAAACCTTCCACCGCGATGTCCTGATTGACCTGGTTTGCTATCGCCGGCACGGACACAACGAAGGAGACGAGCCAACCTTCACCCATCCCACGATGTACCGCAAGATCAAACAACATCCTTCGATTACTACCGTTTACACCCATGCCCTGGTCGGGGTAGGCACCCTGACCGAAGATGAGGCGAATTCGATCGACGAAGACTTTCACCAGCGGCTCCAACAAGCCCAACAAGAGGTCAAGACCTCCAAAAAGCCCCGTTCGCCGATGGAATCCTTTACCGGTCGTTGGCAAGGATTTACGCCCAAATACTCGCACGCCCCTGTCGAAACGGGAGTTCCTCTGGCCAGCTTGCTCGAAGTCGGTCAAGGCCTCCTCGACGTCCCCGAGGATTTCCAGCTGCATTCCAAGATTGCACGCTTGCACCAGCATCGACGCGCGATCCTTGAGAATCAAGGCCCATTCGACTGGGGCTTCGCAGAACTACTCGCCTTCGGGACACTGGTGATCGAAGGCACTCATGTCCGGCTCAGCGGGCAAGATAGTGGTCGGGGGACGTTTAGCTCACGCCACGGTGTGCTGACCGATATGCACGCCGAGCCCGAGCGCGATTTTATCCCCCTCAAGCACCTGCGCACAGACCAGGCGACCTTTGACATCTTTGACAGCATGCTCTCTGAAGGCGCGGTGCTTGGCTTTGAGTTCGGCTATTCGCTGGATGATCCTCATGCCCTCGTGCTCTGGGAAGCCCAGTTTGGCGATTTCGCCAACGGCGCCCAAAGCATCATCGATCAATTCATTGTCTGCAGTGAATCCAAGTGGCAACGCTCCAGCGGACTGGTCCTGTTGTTGCCGCACGGCTACGAGGGGCAGGGACCCGAGCACTCCTCCGCACGGTTGGAACGCTTTCTCCAGGCCTGCGCTGAGGATAATATTCAGGTATGCAACTTGACCACACCTGCCCAGTACTTCCATGTGCTTCGCCGGCAGGTTCGACGCCCGTTCCGCAAGCCCCTGATCATCATGACCCCCAAGAGCTTGTTGCGGCACAAAGAGGTCGTTTCGAATTTGGAAGAGTTCACTACCGGCCGTTTCCACGAAGTCCTGGATGACCCCCAGGCAGCCGAGCGTGGGCAGGTCCGTCGCGTGATCCTGTGTAGCGGCAAGGTCTATTATGACCTGCTCGAGGGCCGGCGACAGCACAGCGTCACCGATACCGCCATCGTTCGAGTCGAGCAGTTCTATCCCTATCCCGAGAAGCAGTTGACCAGCATCCTGCAGCATTATCCTGCAGTCCAGGAGCATCTTTGGGTCCAGGAAGAACCCCAAAACATGGGGGGGTGGACCTTTATGGAACCCCGGCTCCGGGCGATGGGCTATGCATTCGACTATGTGGGTCGGGATGCTAGCGCCAGTCCGGCGACCGGTTCGCTGCGAATCCATAATGCCGAACAGAAAGCCGTGGTGCTGGCCGCCCTTGGGTTGTCCAAGATCCGGGTGATCCACGCCACCCGCGACGCCGACCGCGTTCACAAGATGGCCGGAACGACGCCAAGTGAATCGAAAAATGGTGTCCTGACCTCGACCGGACAGTGAGAATCCTTGCAGTTGTTTAGGTGAGACCCCTTCATGGCCATGCAAATTGTGGTCCCATCCGTGGGCGAGTCGATCACCGAAGGTCGACTCGCCCGTTGGATCAAATCGGATGGCGATCTAGTGCGGCAGGATGAACCGATCTTCGAACTCGAAACCGACAAGGCCAGCACCGAGGTGCCGGCCCCCGCCAACGGGAAACTCCACATCCAGGTCGCTGAGGGGGAAACCGTCGAAGTCGGTGCAGTGGTCGGGAGTATTGACGAATCGGCGTCGGTCCCCTCTCCTGCCTCCAAGCCCGCAGCTCCCCCAAACTCTGCTTCGGCGCCGCCGACCTCCGCACAAGCCAGCCCAGCAAGCCCGGATTCCGCGGTTCAGAAGCCGGTCGAAGGGCAGACCGATGAGGCAAGACTCAGCCCTGCCGCCCGTCGTCTGGTCGCCCAACGGCAGCTCGATCCCAGCCAACTCCAGGGAACCGGGAGAGGCGGCCTCATTACCAAAGAAGACATACTCCGCTCCGAAGCGACACCCCCGCCCGTGGTCCCGCCTCCTACCCAGGCTGAGACCACTCCTACCAACGGCAGCATGACCCCTGCCGCTCCGTCGCGCGGCGAACGGACCCACCGCCAACGGATGTCGAGTATCCGCCAACGGATCTCGGAGCGATTGGTGTCCTCGCAGCAATCCACGGCGACCTTGACGACCTTTAATGAAGCCGACATGACCGGAATCAATGCCCTCCGCGGCAAATACAAGGAACAGTTCAAGGAAAAACACGGAGTCGGCCTCGGCTTTATGTCGTTTTTCGTCAAAGCCTGTGTCGATGCCTTGAAAGCGTTCCCACGGGTCAATGCTCGCATCGATGGGCCAGACATCGTTTTTCAGAACTTTTATGACATCGGAGTGGCGGTTAGCACGGATCGAGGCTTGATGGTGCCCATCATCCGAGACGCCGATCAGCTCAGCTTTGCCACGATCGAACAACAAATCATTCAGCTCGCCGGCAAGGCACGCGAAGGCAAGATTAGTATCGGCGATTTACAAGGCGGGACGTTCACCATCACCAATGGCGGCATCTTCGGATCGATGATGTCGACCCCGATCCTCAACCCACCCCAAAGCGCCATCCTGGGGATGCATGCCATCCAAAAGCGGCCGGTTGCTATCGGCGAACGCATCGAGATCCGGCCGATGATGTATCTAGCTCTCTCCTATGACCATCGGATCATTGATGGGCGAGAGGCGGTTTTGTTCCTGGTCCGCATCAAGGAATGTCTGGAACACCCCGAGCGGTTGTTGCTGGACATCTAATTCCGGTGTGTTTTTGGCACACCGATCGGCCGCGTTTGTAGTGGCTTGGCCAGGTGTGCCCTGATCCACGTGGCGGAGGTCAAAACCGGTGTGCTTCCCCATCATTCCCCTGTGAGTCGAAGGTATGGCTGATCCGTTTGATTTGATGGTGATCGGTGCGGGGCCAGGCGGTTATATTGCTGCCATTCGCGCGGCCCAGCTGGGCTTCAAAGTCGCCTGTGTCGAAAAGCGAGCCAGCCTGGGCGGTACCTGCTTGAATGTGGGTTGCATACCCAGCAAGGCACTGCTGGATTCCAGCGAACTTTATGAGCAAGCTCGCCATCGCTTTGCCAAGCATGGCATTAAGTTCGCAAAGGTCGAACTCGACCTGCCGGCCATGCTCAAACGAAAGGATGAGGTTGTCAAGGGTCTCACCGGCGGCGTCGCCTCGTTGTTCAAAAAGAACAACGTAACCCGCATCCACGGCCTCGGTCGTCTGAAGCAACCCGGTGAAGTGGAGGTCATCGACCCGGAAGGTCATCACACCATCTTCCATGCCAAGTCCATCCTGTTGGCCACCGGCAGCGAACCGACCACCCTGCCATTTATGCCCTTCGATGGCCACACCATTGTGAGCTCGACTGAGGCCTTGTCCTTCGCCAAGGTTCCCGAACACCTGCTGGTCGTTGGTGCGGGTTACATCGGGCTAGAACTGGGCTCGGTGTGGAGTCGCCTGGGAGCCAAGGTGACCGTGATTGAATATCTCCAGCGGATTATGCCGCTTAGTGACCTGGAGATTGCCAAGCAGGTACAAAAGTCGCTAACTCGCCAAGGTCTGGAATTCCATCTTGGGGTCAAGGTCACCGGTGCCCAAGTCCAAAATAACCAGGTCACCCTGCAAGCCGAGGGCGCAGAAGGGCCGGTCACCTTTACGAGTGACAAGGTACTGGTCGCTGCGGGCCGCAAACCCTGCATTGAGGGGTTAGGGCTCAGCGAAGCAGGCGTAGACCATGATCCCAAGACCGGCCGGGTCGCGGTCAATGCCCAGTTTGAGACCAATCTACCTGGTGTTTACGCCCTGGGCGACCTGATCCACGGCCCGATGCTCGCTCACAAAGCCATGGAAGAAGGTGTAGCCTTCGCGGAATGGCTGGCCGGTCAGCCCATAACCCTTCACTATGACACGATTCCCAGTGTCATCTACATCTGGCCGGAAGTCGCCAGTGTCGGCCCAACCGAAGAACACCTCAAGGAACAGGGTCTTCAACTCGGTAGAGACTATCGAGTCGGGAAGTTTCCCTTCCTGGCCAGCGGCCGGGCCAAGTGTATGGATGAGAGTGAGGGGATGGTCAAGATCTTGACCGATGCCCGCACCGATCGTCTATTGGCAGTGCATATCTTCGGCCCAAAGGCTAGTGAACTCATTGCCGAGGCCGTAACCGTGATCGAGTTTGCGGGGAGCGCTGAAGATATTGCCCGGATTGTCCATAGTCACCCGACCCTCTCGGAGGCAGTGGCCGAAGCCGCCCGCTCCGCCTACCTTGGTGCCGCTTTGCATGCCTAAAGCGACGAATCTCTCTCTTGCAGTCTGCACAAAAGCCGCTATAAGCGACTCTATCCCCTAGGAAGCTCATGGGCCATCGATTCGCAACGCTCGGCACGCATGCACAACGGAGGCAAGGATGGGACGGAACCCCCGCACACCGCCTCGGCGGCAAGGCCGTTATCGGGACCTTGCCCTGATCGCACTCCTTGCTGTGAGCCTCCTAGGCTGTGCCAGTCGAGGGGATACGCGTTCCTCGAGTGTCCAGCGAAGTCAGTCACCCAGAGTGGTCGATCCGCTCGATCCTACCGGTAACCTGAGCGAGCCGGTTACTCCAACCGTGCCTCCACCGCGCAGCTTGCCCACTGAACAAGATCGTTCGCGGAAAGATGCAACAGGCATTCATCCGGTCCGGTCCACCACCTTTCGCAAACCGGCAGGTTCCGCCCGTTCCCTTCCGACCGCTTCCTTGAACCGCACCCCTCAGGTACAGATTGTGGCGATTGTGGGCCGCACTGACATCTACGAGCACGAAGTGCGTGAAGCAGTCAGCCTCCGCTTCGGAGAGTTTGCCAACCTCTCCGACTCTGATCGACAAGTCAAAGAAGCCGAGATCTACGAAGAAGAGCTGAGCCGACTTATCGAACGCGAGTTGATCCTCCACGATCTCACCACCAAGCTTGAAGAAAATGCCAAGCATGCCCTTGAACACCTTCAGGAAGCGGCCATGAAGGAAGCCGATAAACGGCTCGCCGAGCAGCAAAAGCGCATGCGCCTCCCCGATCAGCAGACGCTTGGCAAATACCTCTCGCTTCAAGGACTCACGCTCAAAGGACTTCGTCGCCATATTGCCCGAAACTTTATGATGATGCAGTACCTACGCAACCTCATTCACCCGAAGGTGGATCACATTAGTCTGCGCGAAATTCGTGCCTACTACGAACAGCATCCCCAAGAGTTTCAGACCCAGGATCGAGTCAAATGGCAAGACATTTTTTTACGCGTTGATAACTTTGCCTCCTGGGAGGAAGCGCGACAGCATGCGGAACACATTCGCCAACAAGCGCTGCAAGGAGCCAACTTTGCCACACTTGCCAACAAGTTTGACCAAGGTGATAGTGTCTTTCGCAACGGCTACGGTCTCGGTGAACTCCCAGGCGAGATCCGTCCTGCCGAACTCGAATCGATCTTGCTGAGCTTAAAAACTGGCCAAATCGGACCATTGATCGAAATCGACTCGGGGATCCACATTGTCCGTGTCGACGAACGGCAATATGCGGGGCGGCGTCCCTTCAACGTTGCGACTCAAGAAGAAGTCCGCCGTAAACTCAGGCAACAGGTCAGCGAACGGGAACATGGCCGACTAATCAACGAGCTGCGTCGCAAAACCCCGATTGTGTTGTATCAGCGCTAGTCCTATCCTCAGGGGAGTGCTCTACACTCAATTCCGTCACGGGAGTTCAACAATACATCCGGCACAGCGAATTCGGTTGGAAACCACGAACTGAGCCACCAACAATAAGATCGTCCCCGAAATCTTTGTGCCCGATGAGTTCGTCAACCATGCCAGAGCTTCCCCCCCTGCCAGTCCGAATCCACCGCCTGTTGAGTACTCTACGGCGACTTTACCCCGAGGCGTACAGCGAACTCCAAACGAACTCCCCACTGCAGGTGCTGATCGCCACCATTCTTTCTGCTCAGTGTACCGACGTCCGAGTCAATCAAGTTACGCCGCAGCTGTTTGCTCGATACCCGACCGCCAAGGCTTTTTCCGAAGCGGATCGAGCCGAGCTTGAGGAAGTGATTTTCCCGACCGGCTTCTATCGCAACAAAGCCAAGAATATCCAGGCGAGCTGCCGCATCCTGTGTGAGAAGTACGCGGGTGAGGTACCGTCCACACTGGAAGAACTGATTCAGTTACCAGGGATTGGCCGAAAAACTGCCAACTGCGTGCTTGGGGATGCCTTTGCCACTCCTGGGATCACCGTCGACACCCATGTTGGGCGTCTGAGCCGCCGTCTGGGACTAAGCACCAAGCAAGATCCTGTGAAGGTCGAGGCGGACCTAATGCAGATAATTCCCCGCAAGGAGTGGACACCTTTCAGCCATCGACTCATCTTTCATGGGCGGCGGGTGTGTACCGCCCGTAAGCCTCGTTGCAGCGAGTGCTCACTCTTGCCCATCTGCCCTCAGGTGGGAGTCGTTTCGGGTCAGCAGACAACCCACGCGAGCTTGCCCAGTGAGCAGTCGATCACACGCGCAAAAAGTGCACAGGACGGGTCTGCCACAAAAAGGAAGCGGCAAACTCGTCCTGCGTCATGAGGGCAACCCGTCACTACGTCGTTCGACTACTCCCCTTCCGCTGCAGCTGGAGCGGTCAACTGTTGTGTTTGGGGCGTATATTGCGGAGCGAAGCTGTCCAAGACCGGAAGCGTTTCTTGGCCGTGGATGGTGGCCAGGCTTTGAAACACCGCATCATCAATGTCAGCGCTGATAAAGCGGACTGTTCCATCCGCCATCAACACAAAAGTGCCTTTCTTGCCTTCGATGTCCGTGACGAACGGAGTGACACTCTGGGTTTCCGGCACCCCTTGAACGGTGGCACCCCCATGGATCCAGGGGCGGTCGAATTCTGGTGGGACCTGGATCATGTAAATGGTATTTTGCGTCCCATCTTTGATGTCGCTTAGTTTGGTCGTCCGGCCATAGCCAAATATGCCATTTTTCTTATTCCCAGGCGGGTTGTAAGCGGCATCAGTGCCGACGCCCCCGAGGCCGATGAAATGGGTGGCCCCGAGTCGGGCTGTTTGACCCGGTATTTGCGCTCGCCAGCTTGAGTTCGGAAATCGGGGGTTGAGAAACTGCGGTACCCAGGTCTGTGCGATCGGCAAGTTGGTGTCCGGATTATCCCAAGCGTCATTCATCTCCAGTCGCCGATAATCTGCTTCATAGCCCAGGTGTGGGAGCAACTCTGCCATCCAGCTGATCCGCTGGCTGGGTGGGTAGGGAAGGCTATACCGGCTTGGTGAACTCGAACGCGGATAGGCGCCCTCGGGGAAACTACCCTCATGAGCCTCGGTCATCGGACGGATGGTGTCAGCGAGTTCACGTGGACTGAACTTGCCAGTACGCATCACCGCCTTGCCCTGTTGTTCGACGACAAAGCCATACACGACCGGAGAGACCTTGACCGAGTACACATCCGACCAGTCGAGTTCGGTCTTGGCAATCAGTTGCGTCCCTGCTTCTTTCAATTCGATCCACGAACGGGACTCGACCACCCTGGGTTGTTGCCCAAATGAACTGCCAAAACCACCACCGAAACCACCACTGCCTTCGCCGTCATCGGGGCTCGCACCACCGAGACCACCACCTGGAGGCGAGCCAAAGCCAGGTCCACCCGGACCAGCCCCGAACCCAGGTCCACCCGGGGCAACCCCGCCAAGACCTTCCGCCGGGATCTGACCACCCGGGCCACCCACGCCACCCGGGCCTCCACCTGGCCCCCCAGGACCTCCGATTCCCGGCGGAGGAGCTCCGAAGCCACCAGGGCGGCCAAACCCACCGGGACCACCGGGACCACCGAAGCCAGGACGGCCGAAGCCCGGTTGGTTCAGGGCCACTTGACCTTTCAATCGCACCGTGTGTTCCACAAACGCGGTCAACACCTCGAGCACTGGGTTGATGTTGATGCGTATGCCCTGAGCGAGATCACTCACTAGCTTTGCATTGGTTAACTCGACAGCCGCCCGGGCGGTGACTTTGGACCGATTGACCGTGTTCAACGCCACCCCCAGTAATCGGAGGTTGCTTACCAAAGTACTGACCTCCATGGGAGCCTGCAGCTCCAACGCATTGACTTGCTCCTCAAGCATCGGAGCCACCGTCTGGAGACCCAGAGACAGCGGCCTTAGATCCAGTACGGTGACCATCATGGGCGGATCCTCTTCATCCTCCAGTTGATCGAACAAGGCCTTCATCCGCGGGTCGATGGTCAGATAGTGTGGATTACGCGTGAACAGAGCATCGTTGGCGGGATCTTGACCTCCGCCTGGTCCGGCGATCGCCCCGGGAAGTCCAGGCCGCGGACCCCCACCAAAGGCTTCTTCAGAACCAGGACCATCCGGACTAGCCGCGCCCCCGCCGGGCGGCGAACCTACCCCCGCCGAAGGACCACCTGGGAAGCCACCACCGGGCGGCGAACCTACCCCCGCCGAAGGACCACCCGGGAAGCCACCACCCGGCAAGCCAGGCGGCTGGGAGGTAGGCGGCGGAGCTGGCTGATCGAGTCGGGACAGAAACTTCGGCTGAGCCCCAGCTTCAAGGAATTGCTCCAGCACCGGAACATGGGCCACAATGAGCGTCTTGGGATCGAGCTGATAGACTCCGAGCGGCTGACCGGTCTTTCCAACCGGCAACCCTTGGCCGCCCTGGGCGGTCATTTCTGCCTGCAGATATGCCACCATATCATTGGCAAGAGGGAAATGGGTCACTAGCTTGTAAGGACGACCACCGGCGCGTTTGTTCCCCGGCTGGAACTCAATCACTCGTTCCAAGGCGGCCATATCAATGGGATCATGCAGGCGAAAGACATGGAACAGCCATTTCTTGCTCCAGCTGCCCGCTAGCAGATAACGTTCCAGCTTATCCGGAGGGAACCCGAGCCGACTTTCCAGATACTTCGGGAAGTCCCGCGCTGCCCGTTTAATGTTGGTGCCAATGGTCCCATACAAAAAGTCGCTCACCTTCAGGGACACCACAAAGTTGGAATCATTGGGCAGCAAGTTAGTGAGGTCTTTGCGTGCCTCCGCTTCCTTGACTTTGAGCTGTTCGGACTTGGGTGCTTCGTCTGCTTGGCCGCTCGTTGCTCCACCCAAGCCACCCAAGGCAAAGTTCGACGGGCCGGTCGGAGTGACGTTTCTTGACGATGCTGGGGGCGTGGTCGAAGCGGAATTTGAGGGCTCGGAGTCGCCTCCGAACAGGAAAATCCCGCCAACAATTAGGATGATCGCGGCCAGGGCAGCGATTCCGCCACCGAGCACCAGATTGCTGGAGCCACCGCTGGATTTTTTCGCCTTTTTGCCCTTGCCCTTTTTGGCCAGGGTAGCGTCTCCATTCTCCTTGGCAGACCGCTTACTCCCTTTTGGACCCGCATTCGCCCCGTCCAGGGCTGCCCCGACCTTGCCACGCCTAGCCGACTTTTCAGTCTTCTTTCCGGCAGCGGCAGTTGCTTCCTCCGGAGCTTCGACCAGAAACTGATAGGTGCATTTGGGGCATTCAATCTTTTTGCCGATCTTTTTCGGATCAGAAATGCGCACGGCACTGGCGCAACTAGGGCACTCGACTTTAAAGGAGGTCGCGGCCATATCCTAAGGTTCTCCCCATGTAGCTGTGGTTCGATTCGCGCATGGCGGGAGTGGTCGAGCCAAGTGAGAGGCATACAAGAACAATAACGGCTATCATATCGCGATGTTGGCGACGAATGCAAAGTGTTTTCATCCTGCCTGAGCACGTCGCCCCCGACTCCCCTACCCTTCCCGGCCAGCCCGAAACCGCGCGGAAAATCTCGCCTCCAAATCGTATGATGGTGGCGTTGGTACCTATTCTGCCCTGTTCGACCCCACTCCCGGCCCGAGCCGCCGCGGACGCTCACGGAGCCCTCTCATGCTGGATGATATGGACAAACTGGTGGCCCTCTGTCGGCGACGCGGCTTCATCTTCCAGTCGAGCGAGATCTACGGCGGCATCAACGGCTTCTGGGACTACGGCCCCTTGGGCGTCGAACTCAAACGCAACATCAAGGACGTCTGGTGGCAGGACATGGTCCGCAACCCGCCCCCCGGCCCGGACGGTCAGGACATCAGCATGGTCGGGCTCGACTGCAGCATCGTCATGAATCCCAAGGTCTGGGTCGCATCCGGCCACGTCGGCGGCTTTAGCGACCCCATGGTCGACTGCAAGACCGAGGGCTGCAAGGGCCGCTTCCGCGCCGACCAGATCGCTGGCATGACCTGCCCGCTCAAGCCCAGCAAGGCACCTGGGGAATTCGAGAAGTGCGAGCTCACTGAGCCGCGCACGTTCAACCTGATGTTCCAGACCTACGTCGGCGCTCTGCAGGACCCCAACAGCGTCGCCTACCTGAGACCGGAGACCGCCCAGGGCATCTTCGCCAACTTCCGCAACGTCCTCGACAGCTCCCGAGTCAAAGTTCCCTTCGGCATCGCCCAAATCGGCAAGGCCTTCCGCAACGAGATCAACCCGCGCAACTACACCTTTCGCAGCCGTGAGTTCGAGCAGATGGAGATCGAGTTCTTTTGCCAGCCCGACGAGTCGATGAAGTGGTACCAGTGGTGGCGTGATAGCCGCATCCGCTGGTACAAGAACCTCGGCATCGCCTCGGAACGGCTCAGGCCCCGCGAGCAGGACCAGGACGAGCTGGCCCACTACTCGATCGGCACCACCGACATCGAGTACCTCTTCCCCTTCGCTGACGAGCCCCAGGAACTCGAGGGCGTCGCCCACCGTGGCAGCTTCGATCTGTCGGCCCACGCCCAGCACTCCGGCAAGGACCTGACCTACTTCGACGAAGACGCCTGGGAACGCGACAAAGCTGAGCGAACCACCAACTCGTTCAAGGAGTGGATCGCCGACGCCACCAACGCCGCCAGGGTCGGCAAGTACCAGTACGTCCCTCACGTCATCGAACCCTCCGCCGGCGCCGACCGCTTCACCCTGGCGGTGCTCTGTGAGGCCTATGCCGAGGAGGAAGTCCCCAACGAGAAAGGCAAGGCGGAGACCCGCGTCGTGATGCGCTTTCACCCCCGCCTCGCCCCGATCAAAGCGGCCATCTTCCCACTGGTCAACAAAGACGGCATGCCTGAAAAGGCATTGCAGCTCTATCATGAACTCAAACAAGAGTTCCTGGTCAACTACGATGACAAAGGAGCGGTCGGTCGACGCTATCGCCGCCAGGACGAGATCGGTACTCCCTTCTGCATTACCATCGACGGCGACACCCTCAAGGACGATACGGTCACCATCCGTGACCGCGATTCCTTAGAACAACGCCGCGTCCCTCGCGGCGATGTCGCTGAGCAGATCCGTCGAGCCCTCCATCCAAGCTGGGAGTAGGATGGTTGCCTTGTCGCTGCAATTGCATCCGCTTGCAGCAACACGCAAAACTTCGAAGCGGTTGCGGTGCGGGCAGAGGCGTTTGCGTTGCGGGGAAAGAGGCAGAGGCGGTTGCGGTGCGGGAAGAGGCAGAGGCGCTTGCGATAAGAAGAGGCAGAGGCGGTTGCGG
>CAYPIE010000065.1:0-35535 GCA_964410665.1 uncultured Alcaligenaceae bacterium | reverse complement strand
AGTCCGGGGGTTCTGACTTATCGCAACTGCCTCTGCCTCTTTCCCCGCAGCGCAAGCGCCTCTGCCGCTTTCCCCGCATGGCAATCGCCTCTGCCGCTTTCCCCGCATGGCAATCGCCTCTGCCGCTTCTTCCCGCATCGTAAACGCTGCGGGAAGGGTTACTGCAACAGGCTTCGCTGGAGCACTTCGCGGGCCTGGTCAAAGCAGGGTTGCCAGTGGATCTCGGGCTCGCCATGGACCAAACAATCGCGAATTTTTTCCAGGGTGTTGCGGGCCATATGCGGGCACTTGTTGCAGGCACAGGTGATCCCAGGCACTGGGTGGTAGCGGTGTTGCGGGTGTTTGCTTTGCAACTGCCAGAGCATGTTCGCTTCCGTGGCGACGAGAAAGTCGCTGGGCTCGGAAAAGCTGGCCACATAGCCAAGCATGCCTTCGGTGCCGCCGATGAAGTCGGCGTGTTCACGGATATTGGCAGGGCATTCTGGGTGAGCCACAGTTTTAGCCTGGGGCAAGCGACGCTTGGCTTTGAGCAGATCCTGGACGCTAAAGATTTCATGGACCATACACGAGCCATTCCACAGGATCATGGGCCGCCCGGATACCTCCTGGAGGTACTGTCCGAGGTGGTAGTCAGGGACGAACAGAATTTCGACATCGGCAGGGACCTTGTGAATAACTTCCAGGGCATTGCCGGAGGTCACAACCCAGTCGGATAACGCTTTGACCGCTGCAGAACTGTTGATATAAGTGACAGTTTGAAAGACACGGCCATTAATGCGGAGCATTTCTTGGTAGCGGGCCAACTTATCTGCTGGACAGCTATCGGCGAGGCTACAGCCGGCTTGCAAATCGGGCAGCAGCACCTTTTTGGACGGGTTGAGAATCTTGGCGGTCTCGGCCATGAAATGCACGCCACAGAACACTAGCACGGGACAGTCGACCTGGGTGGCCGCCCGGGCGAGTTTCAGGCTGTCGCCAGTAATATCTGCTAGTTCTTGAATTTCGCTGTCTTGATAATAATGCGCGAGGATGGTGGCCTGTTGCTCGGTTTTGAGTCGCTTAATCGCAGCGACCAGATCCAGATCGTCGTGGGAGGCTTGGGAAGCGGGTGTGGTGGAGGAAAGCATGTGAAAGTTTTCCTTGTTTTTTAGGTGGCGGAGGAACAACCCACACAAGTGGCCAACTGTTAGGATATTGGTGTTGAGCCACTTCAGGAATTCATCAATTCTATGGACGGAGCATGGAGAAAATCAACCAGGCTGCCCGCAGGCAGACCGCGAACGGCGAATAGGAGGAATTTTCCAAGGTAAGAGGTTGTCAGACGTAGGAGGTGCAGTAGGCTAGTAGCGATTGACCGAAGGCCATGGGAAGTTGCCATGATTCATGTCCTTGCGACCGTGCATCTCCAACCGGGTGCTTATGCTGCGTTTGCTGAGGCCTTTGCGGCGTTGATCCCCCAGGTCCAGGCCGAGGACGGCTGTTTAGAGTACACGGGCCCGGCTCGGGATGTGGTGACGCAACTGCCGCCGCAACAGCTTCTTGGCTCCGATAGTGTTTTGATCGTGGAGAAATGGACCACCTTGGAAGCCTTGCAAGCACATTTACAGGCAGGGCATATGGTCGCGTTTCGCAGCCAAGTCCAAAGATTGGTGGTGGGTACCAGCTTACAGATTGTCGCGGTGGAAGGTAAACCGCCGGCGGCTTTGCACGATGCGACGGAATCGATTTGAGGAATGATCCTATTGGTGTGTTTTGCTATCAAGAGAAAGATTTGACAATAAACGCGTGTTCGACTAGATTTTGTTCGTTGTGCGCAGAATATTTTCTTGAGTGCAATCATTTGTTCAATCTGCGACCCGAGGGATGACCGGTTGAGGAGCCGAGTTTTCTCGGGCAGGCTCATGAGCTGCGGCAGGCGACCGCTTTTGTTTTCCCCCCCACGAGCATCGCATGACGCCGAAGATGGTTCCTCCACAATCCAATGACGAGCTGCTGGCGTTTGCCCGCGAGCAGCTCTCTCGAAGCGATCCATCCCGGGACACGCCCGAACCGCTTGTTGCCCATGATGAAAGCCGGTCCGAAGCGCTTGCCAGTCCGACCGGGTTGACGCGTGCTGGCAATGGCCTGACCCAGCATGCCAATCCAAGCCCCACTGCCGACAGCGATCCCAACACGGATTCTTCCCCGGATCTTGGCATCGACAACTTGGCGGGCAGCCAACTGGGTCGTTATCGCGTTGGCGAGTTGTTGTCACGCGGGGGCATGGGGTTTGTGTATCGTGCCTTCGACACAGTGCTGGAACGCGAAGTGGCCATCAAGCTGTTGCCGAGCTCTTGGTTGCACGAGGAAGAACAGATCCGCACCTGGTTTCTCCGCGAGGCACGCACGGTCGGCCGGCTGAATCATCCGAATGTGATTGCCATCTATGAAATCGGCCAATTAGAGAATGTATGTTTTATTGTGATGGAGTACGCCCCCGGCGGCAGTCTGCGCGATCTGCTGAAGGAACGAGGCGGGCTGCCGTGGATGGATGCGACGCGGTTGTTGCTGGATGCCTGTCAAGGCGTGCGTGCGGCTCATCTGGCCGGAATTGTGCATCGGGATCTCAAACCGGCAAACTTGTTATTGACCAGCGATGGACGGCTCAAGGTGGCCGATTTTGGCCTGGCCAAGTTGGTGGATGCTGAGTCCTCGCCTCAACGCGAGTTGGTGGGCAGCCCGGACTTCATGAGTCCGGAACAGGGCCGCTCCGAACCGGTTGATAATCGTTCGGATATTTATTCGTTAGGTGCGACGTATTACACGCTGCTCACCGGTCAACGACCTTATTCCGAAGCCAAAACTCCCTTGGCGATTCTCCAGGCTCATAGTGAGGCTGCCATCCCGGATCCTCGGACGGTCGATCCGACGATCCCAGAGAACTGTACGGCCATCGTCCGGCGGGCCATGGCCAAACGGGCGGATGACCGCTACCCCAATATCGATGCGTTCCATCAAGATCTGAACGCGGTGCTGGAGGGCAGTGTCGGGCTGCCTGAGACCAGCATGCGTCGGGCCCAGCTGCCCTTGTCGGGGGCCATTCGTCTACTGCCCGCCCCGGCACTCAGCTTGGCGGTGTTGCCGTTTGAGGTGCATAGTGAGACGCCTGAGCAGCAGGCCTGGGACCAGCAGTTTCGCGACGGTCTGCAGGAAGTTGTGATCACCGATCTGGCTCGCTTTCGTGAGCTCAGTGTGTTGGCCCGCTCCAATCTGGATCCAGAGCGGCTACGCGGCCTGGGCTCGCGGGCCTTGGGCAAGCTGCTTGGCGTGCGGCATTTGCTGGTCGGCAGTTTACGCCGCTTCCAAGAGCGGTTGCGGATCGCGGTGGCCCTGATGGATGCTCGCAGTGGGGTGCAAATCTGGGGGCAAGTTTACAGCCTGCGACTCGGCAGTCATGCTCCGTTTCGCCTCCAGGAATTCCTTAGTCGTAAGCTGGTGGCGGCTCTGGCGTTGCCGACCGGGGTATTTGGTCAGCGAAGCGGGCCGGTCAACAAGCCGATTTCACAGATCTCGACGGCGGGCTATCTAGGCTTGCTGGCGTTTTATGCTTATCGACGTGAGCTGTCGCTGGAGTTTCATCGAGTGGCTCAGGATGCGGTGGATCGAGCGGTCTGGCTATCCCCGCAGGATTCCTCGATTTGGGCAGCGGTCGCCCAGATGGAGGTTGATGGCTTTCGTTTTGGCATCAGCGCCGCGCCGGAAGACTCCTTGCAGCGTGCAGCACAGGCGGCGAATCGGGCCGTCGAACTGGATTCCCACAACGCAGTTGCGTTTCTGGCGCGAAGTAATGTGGAATATCACCAGGGTCACTGGGACAACTTTGAGCGGACGGCACGACGGGCGTTTGAGCTCAACGCCAACCATACCGACATACTGGCAAATCTAGGTGTGTTATTCGCCTGTCGGGGTGATTTCGCAAGGGGCAGCGTACTTGCGAAGCGAGCCCTAGGCTTGTGCCCGCATCATGCCCCGGGGTGGTATCATGTGCCTGCCTTGCTGGAGGCGTATGTACGTGGTGAGTATTCTGAAGCACAACGTTTTGCCCGCGAGCTTGGTGTGGCCAATAACCCCTGGTATGTGCTGTTACGAGCGGCGATCGAGGGGCAACTTGGCAATCGGTCGGCTGCCCAAGCCGCGTTGGACAAATATACGCAGTTATGTGCCCAGCCTCTTGGAGAATTGCCACGGACTTTGCGCCGCTGGTGGTTGCTCCCGGAATTGGAGCAAGGCTTGCTCGAGGGGCTTGGTCGGGCGGGGTTGCCGAGTACATGAGATGGGTTAGCCACCGGCGGGGGAAGCGCCGTTGGCCTGAGCGGCGGTCGCCGCGGCCTGTTGCAGCATCAGAGGCGGTGTTTGGCCGCGTACGGACACAATCGAGGTAGGTGAGCCCATGCCATAACCCTTGAGCGGGTTATGCCAAAGGATATCCCCGGTGAACGGATCGAGGCAGTAAATATACCCATTAGTAGATACAATTAGCCGGTCCCCATCTAAGCAGATCGTGACATATCCTGAATGCATCTGATCGTTCGACCAAATAATCTCACCGGTGTCGCGATGTAGCGCCAGGGCGTAGCCATTGAGCCCGATAAACAGCAGTTCGTCCAACCGCATGGGAGAGGTTCCTTGAAGTCGCGAAGGGTGTTCTGAATCTACTATTTCACTTCCAAGAGCCGCTTGCAAGTTGAAGTTCGTACCGTCGTTGGCTTGTCAAGTGGAAGGGCTTGCGGCAGGATAGGCGGAAACCACCTTTGAGCAAAGGCGCAAGTGCGAGGATGCCACCGTGCACAACGAAGCGGGCAAAATCTTCATTCTCGGCATTGGCAATGATGGCGTGGCCGGACTGACCGGGCGGGCCCAGGCGATTCTGGCGGAGGCCGACCTGGTGTTGGGCTCGGAGGGGGTGCTCCAGCTGTTGCCGGAGATGCACGCCGAACGGTATCGCATTGGCACCGATCTCCATGAGGTGGCCCAGATTTTGCGCGACGGGCAGAGCCAGCGACGCATGGTGGTGGTGGCCAGCGGGGATCCACTCTTTTATGGGATCGCTCGTTTTTTGTGCGACCGACTCGGCAAGGAACACTTTGAGGTGCTGCCGCATGTCAGCAGCATGCAGTTGGCCTTTGCACGCATCAAGGAGACCTGGGAGGAGGCATTTCTGACCGATTTGAGTAGTCGCCCCCTCGAGGCGGTGCTCAATCAGATTCGCATCGCCCCGACGGTGGGTCTGTTTACCAGTGATGCCTATCCACCGGCACGGATTGCCCGAGAGTTGCTGGCCCGCGGCATCGATTACTTTCGCGTGTATGTCTGCGAAAACCTCGGTGGCAAAGATGAGCGGATCACTCAGGGCGAGCTGGCGGATCTGGAACAGCTCAGTTTTGACCCGCTTAATGTGATGATTCTTAAGCGGAAAGAGGGGCGTCCGGATGAACCGCTGCCGGTGCATCGACTCAAGCGGTTTGGCAACCGCGATGAGGTGTTTGCGCAAAGTCAGCCCAAGACTGGGTTGATCACCCAAGCCGAGGTCCGCGCCATCGCCCTGGCCCAGCTGGATCTGTATCCCGGTCGGGTGATGTGGGATGTCGGAGCGGGCTCGGGATCGGTGGCCTTGGAAGCTGCCCAGCTGCTGGAGCCAGGGATGGTCTACGCCGTCGAACAAGACGCTGCGGATTATCACTTGATCGTCGCTAACGCCGAGACCTATGAGATTGGCAATGTGAAAGCCATTCATGGGATGGCGCCGGCGGTATTTCACGAGCTGCCTGCCCCCGATGCCATCTTTATTGGCGGCAACGGCGGCGAAGTCGCCCGGCTGCTCGAGGCCGCCTACCGTCGGCTCCGCCCGGAAGGGCACTTGGTCAGTAATGTCGCCACCCTGGAGATGCTTCTGGCGGTCTATCAGACGCTGAAGCGGCTGGCGAGCCAAGTGGAAGTGACACTCGTTAATATCGCGCGGAGTGTTGAGCAGCTCGAGACCTTACGCTTTGATGCCGTCAACCCAACCTATCTGTTGCATGTCCGCAAGGCGGCCTCGAGCGACGGGTCAGCCCGGAGTGGGTGATTCAGGAAAGCTGTGCGACTGGTAATGCCCATCGATCCTCGGAAGGCGACCGATCGCCCATTTTGCCCGCGTGGGCTCCTTTCTGGGATCCGAAGGGGTATAATGAATTGGCCGGATCTTCATCGGCTTTTCATGGGAACGTTCCCTGGAGCAGGCCGGGCGGTAGGCGTATCCTCATCCTAGGAAGCCTGCGCGCAAGCGTGTCGTTGCTGCATCTTCGAGGAGGAACCCACATGCGGTATCCCATCAACCCGCACGGTGGTGGTTCAGAACCAGACCGCTCGACTGCGCTTGCCCAGCGGCAAGTGGTTTCGGGCGCCGAGGCGATCCCTGCGGAACTGGCCGAGACCATCTTTCGGCATATGGTCCGCACCCGGGTGCTCGAAGAGCGTAGTATCAAGATGAGTAAATCGGGCGAGGCCTACTTTTGGATCGGCGGTCCTGGCGAAGAGGCGTTCAACGTCTGCTTGGGCATGCAGGTGCATCGTGGCCAGGGGCCCGCCTTTGATTATCTGCATTTGCATTACCGCAATGCCGGGCTCATGCTCGCTCTTGGCATGTCGCCGGCCGATCACTTGCGGCAGCTGGCGATGCGGGCCACGGATCCGCACTCGCGTGGCCGCAACTTCGTGGGTCACTATGCAGTGCCGGCTTGGAATGTGCTGCCAGTGACCTCGGTGATCGAGGTGCAATACCTGATGGCTCCTGGGACTGCCCTGATGCAAAAGCGGCAGGGCGGCCAAGGCGTGAGCCTTGTCGTTGGTGGCGATGCAGGGACTGCCGAGGGCGACTTCGCCAGCTGCATGATCTGGAGCACACGTCCGGGTCAGGAACTCCCGGTCCTGATGCTGATCACCAACAATGCCTATGGGATCTCCACACCTGCCGACGAGCAACACGCCGAGGAGCAGATCATCGACCGTGGGAAGGCGTTTGGCATCCCCGGCGAGCTGGTCGATGGCAATGACCCCGTAGCCACCTGGCGCTGCTTGGAGCGGGGCCTGGCTTACTGCCGCAGCCAGCGTCGGCCGTACATGATTGAGGCCAAGGTGGCGCGCTTGCATGGACATTCTTCCTCCAGCGGGGCTCGGCGGATTGAGCATGAAGTCGATTGTGTGCAGCAGTTTGAAGAGCAGCTGATTGAGGCGGGGTTGTTGCACCGCGAGCTCGCCGAGGTGATCCACGCTGAGGCAACTGCGGAAATCGAAGCCGCGGTCGAGCAGGTCATGAGCGAGGCCGAACCGCGGCCCGAAGATGTCGAACGCTTTACCTATGCCGCCAGCCAAGTCGACGCCATCTATCCTGAGGACTACACCGGTCTGCCCGGTGCGGTAGACGATTCACTGAGGCTTTGAGGCCACAACCCCCCCAAAACCCGCCGCCGTTTGGGCGGCTCGCGCGTCGTGGGGGGCGAAAGCAGCATGCAAAGCTCAGGACGCAGCTGCTGTGCCCAGCGAGCGTTGTACGCGCGTGCGGTACCCGGACGCGTCGGGAGGTTTTCTCGGAGTACGCATTACCACCCACCACGTCCGTGCATTTCTGGAGAGACTGCCATGGCGACGCTCGTCCAGGGGATTCGTCTGGCCCTGCATTATGGTGAAGAGCATCTCGGGGTGACCGATGTCTTTGGGGAAGATGTCGGGCCGCCCTTGGGCGGAGTGTTCACCGCCACTCAGGGCTTACGTACCGCTTGGAACTCTCCGCTCGATGAGCGCGGCATCATTGGCACCGCGATGGGCATCGCCTTGGCGGGCGGCCGGCCGGTGTGCGAGATTCAGTTTTGCGACTATGGGTTTAATATAATTGATATGTTAAAGATTGTTGGCAACGCCCGCTGGGCCAGCGCGGGCAATGTCGAAGTGCCGTTGGTGCTGATGACGCCGACCGGTTCCGGGATTCGTGGCAGCCTGTATCACTCGCATTCCTTTGAGAGCTGGGCCAGCCGGCTGGCGGGCTGGAAAATCGTCATCCCAAGCGATGCCTACAATGCCTATGGGCTGATGCTCTCGGCGATTGTGGATCCCAACCCGGTGATGGTGTTGTTGCCCAAAGCGTTGCTGCGGGTACCCTCGGTTCGCCGTTTGCCTGGGGAGGAGATGGAACAAGCCGAGCTCAACCAGCGGATCGATGCCCCGGTCGGCGACCGTTCGAGCTGGCAGCCGCGCTGGCCGGAGCTCGAGCCAATGTATATCCCCATTGGCAGTGGCGAACAGGTCCGGCAAGGGGATCGGGTGACCGTAGTGAGTTATGGTCGTACCTTGCCGCTGTGTGTTCAGGCGGCGGATGCTCTGACAGCGGAATACGACTGGGGCTTCGATGTGATCGACCTGCGAAGCATCTTTCCGTATGACTGGCCGCTTGTCTGCAACAGCATTCTGAAAACCGGGCGGGTCGCCTTGATCAACGAAGACACCGAGGTGACCAACTTTGGCGAGCATCTGTTGCGGCGAATCATTGAGGAATTATTCTATGATCTCCTGGTGAAACCTCGGCTATTACAGGGCAAACATGTCCCGGGCATCGGTCTCAACCAGGTCTATGAACGCAATACCGTGCCGCAGTACGAGGCGATTTATCGCCTGCTGCACGAGGTAGCCAGTGAGCCGGCATGACCGGTGGGCAGCCCCCGGCGCTGGTGAAAGGAACTGAATCATGCAATTCCCTCTCCCCGAGCTTGGCGAAGGTGTCTACGAGGCAGAGCTGGTCCGCTGGTTGGTCCAGGTAGGCGATCCGATCAAACGCGGGCAAACGCTGATGGAGGTGCTGACCGACAAGGCGACCATGGAGGTGCCCGCTCCGTTTACGGGGACCATTACCAGCCTGGATGTTGCGGAAGGACAGCCGGTGAAGGTAGGGCAGGTGGTGCTGGCCTACGAAGCCACGACTACTCACGGCAACGGCTCGGCGAGTCCGGCCACCAGCGCTCCGGTTGCCGCTGAACCAACGCCCTCGGCCACGCCTCCTCGGCCTAGCGTCTCGGCCAGGCCGGTACCCAGCAACGGTAGCTCGACGCCCTCGGTCGCGAATTTGCCGCCCGCGGCTCCGTCCGTCCGACACTTGGCTCGCAAGCTGGGGATCGACCTGGCCCGCGTCCGCGGCAGCGGACCAGCCGGGCGCATCCTACTAGAAGACTTGACTCCCCACTTGCAGCCGGCCCGATTGGATGGCACCCCGGAACCGCGCCAAGCCGGCAGTGGGGTGCGTGAATTGCTCGAACTGGGTCAGGCGGGCAGTCACATCCCGTTACGCGGCATTCGTCGCAGCATTGCCGAGCATATGGTCCGCTCGGTCCAGACGGTGCCGCACTATGCCTACATCGATGAAGTCGAGATCAGTCAGCTGGTGCAGATGCGACAATCTCTGCGTGAAGAAGCGGAGCGGCGTGGGGTCAAGTTGACCTACCTGGCCTTTGTGGTCAAGGCCGCGACCCGAGCGCTGCAAGAGGTGCCGATCGTCAACAGCACACTTGACGAGGCCAGCCAGATGATTCAGCTGCATACGCACTATCACATCGGCGTGGCGGTGACCACCAAAGCAGGGCTGTTGGTCCCGGTGGTTCGTGATGCCGAGCGCAAGGACGTGTTGACGATTGCCCGCGAGATCGATCGCCTGAGTTCGGCGGCCCGGGCCGGCCGGGCCCGGCCCGAGGAACTACGCGGCAGTACCTTCACCGTGACTTCGGTGGGCAATATCGGCGGGCTGATCTCGACCCCGATCATCAATGTACCGGAGACGGCAATCCTGGGGTTGGGTAAGATTGTCAAGCGACCGGTTTACGATGAGCATGGGCAGATCCGCCCGGCCGATCTAATCTACTTATCGTTTAGCTTTGATCATCGGGTGATTGATGGGGCGGTCGGGGCCCACTTTGGCAATCGTCTAGCCCACTACCTGCGCCAACCGGCCGCCCTGCTGCTGGGCCCGGAGTAAAGCCCTTTGGACGGCCGATCGTCGAGGGTAGAGAGTCGAACTTTAGACAGACGAAGCCTCCGGGTGGCACGCCCTTCGCAAGCTCAGGGCGTGGTGTCGACGCACAGGCACCTGGTGTCTAGCGCAAGGCGGTTGGCCGGGCATCCTGGTACTGCTGGAGCGCTTTATGGAGCATGCCCCGGGTTTCCTGGGCCTTGTCGTCGAGTTCGGCGAGGGGCAACGGCCGCTGCTCGAACGGATCATTCATCACATCAAAAAACTTGCCATTATTGTACAGTTTATAGCGCTGGTCGCGGGCAAACTGACGAGGTTCCTCGCCTCGGTCGGGGTTGCGAGCGTACCAACAATAGATCCACTTCCGGGGCGAGCCAACTTCACCGCGTAACTGGGGCAAAAAGCTCTGGCCGTCGATCGGCCGATTGTCGGGCACCTTCACTCTTGCCGCTGCACACAGCGTGGGCAAAAAGTCGGTCGTGTCGACCAGGTCGTGGCAGACTTGGCCCGCAGGGATGGTGCCTGGCCAGGCAGCCAGCAGCGGGACATGGGTGCCGGCATCGGTCAACTTGCCCTTGCCGCCGACAATGGTCTTGTTGCCGAGGCGCGAGGTGATGCGGCGATGCGTTCCGTTGTCGCCCAGGAATAGGATCAGCGTCCGTTCGCTCAGCCCCAGCTCGGCCACCTTGGCCACCAGCTTGCCAACCAGTTGATCGGCGTAATGGACCATCGCGGCAAAGTATTTTGGGTCACTGCGTTTTTCGCCGCGGGCCCGCGGTGACCAGGCAGGGTGATCTGGGGTCGGCTGAAACGGACCGTGGGTCAGGATCATCGGGTAATAGAGAAGGAACGGCTGGTCGCGGTGGCGGGTCATGAAGTCCAGGGCATACTCGGTCACCCGTTCCGGACCATAGGTACCGTCCTGGAAGTCGGTCGGTTTGCCGTTGATTTCCAGACCGGGGTTGGCATAGCGCGGCGGCCGCCGGGTGTGCTGCCACAGGCAGGATTCGGTGAAGCCAAAGTGTTTTGGGGCATCGACCTCTCGGCCCAGCTGCCACTTGCCAACGATGGCGGTCGCATACCCGGCTGCACCGAGCAGGTGGGCAAAGGTCCTTTGATCACGGGCAAGGTGTCCAAAGCGGACATAGTTGCGCACATTGGATTGGCCGGTCATCAGTTGGACGCGGGTCGGGGTGCATAAAGGCTGGGCATAGGCGTGCGTGAAGCGCATCCCCTGCCGGGCGAGTCGGTCCAGGTGGGGGGTCTGATAGCTGGTGCTGCCGTTGGCTGCAACGCATTCATAGCCAAAATCATCGGCCATGATCACGATGACATTGGGCTGGGGGTGGGACTCGGCAACGGCCCGCCATTCGCCGCCGAGCAGCCCTGCGGTCAGCAGGGACAGGCGAAAGAAAGCGTTCAAGGTCGATTCTCCCTGCAAGCGACCACCAAGGTTGAAGGAAAGACCGAGCGAAGCCCGACTTCGTCCTCTCTTGTAGCTCGTTTGCCGGGTGCCAGCAAGCAACGAGCTGCGGTCAATTGAGAAGATTACAAGAATTTTCATTCTCGATGTCGATCTCGGCTCAGTTCGCGTATATGGATAAGAGGAGTTTTTGTGTTCATCGCTTTTGGGCATGCTCTCCTTTCCCGAGTTTGCTCTGCCCTAGGATCACTTGCACCGTGTATCGCACATGGAATGCGATCTGATCGGAGGCTTGGTCCGATCGAGGTGCTTGTCCTCCCGTGGTGGTGCAGATTTTTTGAGAGGTTCAAACACCCATCGATGCGGTTGCAGGCCACCAAGATCTTGACCAGCGGACTGACGCTGAGAAATGCCTCTGACTATGAACTGCTGCATGCATATCTGTGGACGTTGCTCGATGATGCTTTTCGCTGGAATGGGCTGCCTGCTGGCTAGCGCTTGTGGTGGCTCAGGTACCGAGCTGGTCCCGGTGACGGGTAAGGCGCTGTACAAGGGCGAGCCGATGGTGGGAGCCAAGGTCTTTTTTGCTCCCAAACAGGCGGTCAAGGCCGATGTGAACACCGTGGCTCCCGCGGCGGAGGTTGGCGAAGACGGCAGCTTTGAAGTCATGACCCAAGGGGAGAAAGGGGCGGCTCCTGGGGAGTACACAGTGACCTTCTTCTGGGCCGGGCAACCTGGGGCGGCCAGCAAGAAAAGCCGTTTCAAGGGAGGCGCAGGTGAGGGTCCTGGTCCCAATCTGTTACCCCCGAACCAAATTCGACGTACGGTCACCATCACCACCGAGACCGAGGAACTTGAACCGTTTCGTCTGCCCTGACCGAGCGGAATGCTTCCCCCTTGTTGCTTGAATGACTCTCTTTTACGTATGGAGATGACTGATGTACAACCCGCTGCGCAAGCGTAGTGGCTTCACCCTGATTGAGCTGTTAGTGGTGATTGCCATCATTGCCATTCTGATTGGGCTGCTGTTGCCGGCAGTGCAAAAGGTGCGTGAGGCCGCGGCCCGCATGACCTGCACCAACAACCTCAAGCAGATTGGTTTGGCGATGCATAACCACGAAAGCACTTATGGATCTTTTCCACCGGCCGGCTGGGTGCCCAACGGCAACCAGTCGACGCCTTACCACTCGTTCCACACTTATCTGCTGCCGTTCATCGAGCAGGAGAATGTGCAGAACGCTATCGACTTAAATCGCTTTAGCATCGACCCGGTCAATCTGTTTAACCCGGTGCTGCAGACCAAGATCAAGATTTTCCTCTGCCCCTCGGCCCCCGACCGTCAAACGGTCGATTTGGGCGAGGCGTTGGGCGTTCCCCCCGGACAAGTTCTGACCGGGCCCAATGACTATGCGATTTGCGATGGTATCGGCGGAGCCTATCTGTCGTTGCTGCAATCGCTGGACTCGAGCATCCAGGGCGGGGAGACTGGCCTGATCCGCTTTGACTTCTCCGAGACCGGCACGCAACGGCCGACCATTGGCAGTGCCAGCGACGGCTTGTCCAACACCGCCGCGGTCTGGGAAGATGCCGGCCGTCCAGACTTGTGGCGGCTGGGCCGCCTGGAAGGCCCGCTGGAACGTGCCGTCGGGGCGAGCTGGTATGACATGCAGAGTGAGTTCTACGTCCATGACGTCTGTGGCGGCGCCCAGTCGATCAACTGTAACAACGGCGATGAAATTTATTCGTTTCACACCGGCGGCGTCAACCTGCTCTGGGGCGATGGCCATGTGAGCTTTGTGCGACAATCCCTCGAACCGCTCGTGCTCAACGCGATCATTAGCCGCTCGGGTGGCGAAGTCCTCAATCTCGAGTAAGCGGTAAGCTGGCCGAAGTCGTCGTACTCGTTGCAGTCGCATCATATTCGGGGGACCAAGGCTGCTTGGTCCCCCAGTGCATTTCCACAGCCTTCCTGTTGCTTGGCGAGACCAAACGGTCCCGCGTCAATATCATATTATATTTGCATATAAGCAAAACGATTTGTTGGCCGCTCTTTTCGTTTCGGGAAGCGGTGTGTCGGTGGCTCTATCTGGGGCGGTGGTCCGGCATGGAAGCCCGTCCGGGCCGATGAGGCCAGGGTTGCCGATTCTTCGGGTGCTGGCTGGTTGGGAAGCCGAGAATTCATCTTACAGAATAATATGGTATAAGGCGTAAATATTCTCCTCTAGTGCGTAGAGTTATTTGTAACGCGGAGGAATTCATTCTAAGTTGGAGGTACGCAATGGCCGCCGAGCTTGTGGGCCGGAGCTAGAGAGAACTTCCTCGACAAGGGCAAACCCATCGTGAGGTGGGGACGCAAAGCTATTGGGTCTTGGTTGGCTGCGCGAAGTGGTCGGCGAAGATTGCCAGGCTACCGAAGGGAATGGACGAATCATCGGCCAACCTGGGAGTGACGTCTGCGTTTGCTCCACGCAACGCAATCGACGCGCGTCGGACTCCGGGCCTTCGCGGAGGTTTTGGCATCATGCTTGGTTCGGTTTCCCCCCTGCCGGACAGCGTTGTCGGCGCCCAAGAGCATCTGGGCACTGACGACGCCACCAGCGAATGGTGTTCGGGCTATGCTCCTGTGCTTGCAGTGTTTGTGTGGCCTGCTGGAGATCGGAGGCTGAGATGACCGAACCGATCTCGCGATTATCCCATTCGGTAGTCGAGCGTTTACACGGACACCAGAAGGCATTACACCAAGCGACAGCAACGGCCTGGCCCGACCCGCGGAGCTGGTTGCCTGCTCCAGGGCATCCCCAAAGGAATTTGGCGCTACTGGGACTGATCCGCGCCGATCTGCGGGCGCGCTGGCAAGCCCAGATTCCACGCCGACTGGGCGACTATCTGGCCGAGTTTCCTGAGCTTCATGGCGATGCCGCGGGGCTGGCTTTACTAGCTCGGGAAGAATACCTGCAGCGGCGTGAAGCGGGTGAAAAGGTGCACCCGACCGAATATCGCGAATGCTTCGCTGTGGATACGCAGGACTGGCCGGTCGAGGATTCGTCGCCGACTGCGTGCATCATCGATCCGGCCCGCTTTGCGTCGAGGCCGGTCCGGGGTGAAGCGTTGTCGGGCAGTTCGGCCGCTTTTGTCGATCGAGACCTACCGGTGAGCAACGAACGCACGGTAACCGGGCGACGTCGCAGCACCACAGGAGAAGCGATGGTGGCGGAGCCACGCCCACAATTTCCCGCGGTTGGCACACGTTATTTGGACTTTTATCTGCTCGCCGAATTGGGCCGCGGTGCATTTGGTCGCGTGTATCTGGCGCGCCAGGGGGAACTGGCCGATCGCGAGGTAGTGCTCAAGGTATCGGCCGATCTAATGGGTGAACCACGCACGCTGGCCCAACTGCAACATACGAATATCGTCCCGATCTACTCGGTGCACCATGCTCGCCCCTTCCACGCGGTTTGTATGCCCTATTTGGGCGCGGTTACGCTGGATGATCTGATTCAGCATCTAGGCAGCCCTGGACATCTGCCGGCTTCGGGTGCGGCCATCGTCGAGAGTTTGCAACAACTGCGGACTTCGCGATTAGCTCAGACTCGACTGGCTACCAGCGACCAGACCACCTTAGCTGGTCCTCCACCGTCTTCGTCGGGGGAACCGGCTTCGGTGGCCGCGCTCAGGCGGCCAATCGGTCGTACGGTCGAGATTCTCAAACGGCTGGAAAGTGCCAGCTACATCGAAGCCATCTTGTGGCTGGTCGCCCGCCTGGCCGATGGCCTTGCCCATGCCCATGAGCGTGGGATTTTGCATCGTGACCTCAAACCGGCCAATATTTTGCTCACCGACGAGGGGCAACCGCTGTTATTAGACTTTAACCTGGCAGCCGATGCCCGTTTCCACAATGAGTCGACCACGACCGGGATGGGCGGCACTTTTGCCTACATGGCTCCCGAGCACTTGGAGGCTTTCCGCCAGAGCCGCAAGCTGAGCTCGGAGGAGCAACTCTATCAGGCGTTGGCCCGCCACTCGGACCCGGAGATCGAACTGGGCTTCACCGCGGAGGTCACCCAATGCAGCGATCTGTATTCGCTGGGCCTGATCCTTTATCAGCTGTTGACCGGCACCCATCCCTTTCCCATCGAAGAGGGGCCCGTCGATGCGATGTTGCGGCGAATTCTGCGTCAGCGGCTGCAACCGCTGCCAAGTATGCGTGCCCTCAACCGGGCCATTTCCCCGGCGACCGAGTCGATTGTGCGCAAATGTCTGGCCGTCCATCCCGCCGACCGCTACGCTTCCGCTCGGGCATTACAAGAAGATATTAAACGCCAACTCCATCATCTGCCCTTACGCTATGCCCCAGAACCGTCGCGTCGCGAGCGCTTTCGCAAGTGGTGTCGCCGTCACCCACGCCTGAGTTCCTCGACGACCATCGCCTGCCTGGGCTTGTTAATGCTCGGCGGGGCCGCCGTTTCCTTTTGGGCGACACGTCAGCGGCTGGATCACTTAGAAGCCACACGCACCTTTGAAGCCTTTCGTGCAGCGAAAAAAGAGATCGAGCTATTGTTGTGCGTACCGGTGAATGAATGGCACTTGCTGGAGGAGGGGCTGGCATTGGGCCGGGCCGCGTTGGGGCCCTATGGGGTCCTTGAAGACACCGACTGGCTCCAACGCATTGCCGTACGCGAACTCAGCCCGAGTCAACAAGAAGCGTTACGCATCGAGCTTGGGGACTTGCTGTTGTTGCTCGCTCAGGCCCATTTGTCGCGCCTGCCCACCCCGGTCCACCAGCCCGCTCAGGAAGCGCTGAAATGGCATCAATTGGCCTGTCAGGTTTATCCGACGGGTCGCATTCCGGGGGCATTGCAGCAGCAACGTGAACTTCTGTGTCAGCGTTGCCCGCAGGTGAAGCTGCCCAAGCTGACGCTGGACTCGGCTGCAAGCAAGCCGAGTGCACGCGAACGGTTTCTGGGCGCGACGTTGGCTGCCAGCCGACAGGACTATCCGCAAGCCGTGCAGTGGGCTCAAGAAGCGGTGGATGCCCGCTCCGATCTGGCTCCGGCCTGGTATTTGTTGGGGCACTGCTACTTACGTCTGGGACTGGAGGAACGCGCGATTGGCGCATTTCATGCCGCGATTGCCTTGCAGGGGGAGTCGCCGTGGATCTATTTTGCCCGGGGGTTGGCTCGGGTTCGCTTAGGCAAGTATGACCAGGCAGAGACGGACTTCAGCCAGGCTCTGGCCCGCCACCCCAACTTTTTGGAGTTTTTACTGCAGCGGGCTCAGGCGCGACTGGCACAGCGTAATCGGAGCGGTGCCATGGCCGATGTCAACCGAGTGCTCGAGGCTTATCCCAAGCAAACGCGCGGTTATTTTCTGCGTGCTCGCATCCATTTGCAACGGGGTGATCTACTGGCTGCTGCCCAGGATCAGCAGGAAGGCCTGCATTGTACGCCTGGGGATGTGTCCAGCTGGCTGGCACGGGCCGAAGCCCGCAGGGAGCAGGATCCCGAGGCCGCCCTCGAAGATCTGGCTGCAGCTCAACGGCTGGATCCGCAACAACGCGTGGGACGACGGCTGGAGGCCAGCATATTGGCAGAACAACTTGGCCGTACCGAGGAGGCGATCGCTGTGCTCAACCGGACTTTACATCTCGAGCCAAGTTTGGCGTGGGCCTGGGCGGATCGCGGTCGCTATCATGCCCGCTTGGGTCAGCGGGACGCTGCATTGCGTGATGCCGCCGAGGCGCTAAAGCGCGAGCAAACTCCTGCCCGGTTATTTCAGGTTGCCTGCATCTATGCCTTGACCAGTGTGGACCAGCCTGCCGACCGAGCCAAGGCGGTGAGCTACCTTCGCGATGCGCTGGCCCAAGGCCATGGCACCGATCAGTTAACCGCTCACTCGGATTTGGAGCCGCTGCGCGAGCATCCCGAGTTTCAGCAACTGCTGGCCGCCGTGGCGGTATTACATCCGATGCCGATGCTCCCCTGATCGACGGGATTCCGGGTGGCTGCAGACCTGTCTTCGCCCACCCCAGAGCTCATGGATCGGCGTCCCACCGTCGAGGATCGCACGTGTCCGGCCGTCTGGGGCTCGTAGGGGAGTTTCCGGGGCGATATTCAACGTTTTTAAGATGGTACAGGCCAAGTCAGCCGGGTGCACCGGGCGGTCGTAGACATGGGCACCATAGCGGTCGGTGCCGCCAATCACCTGGCCGGCTTGAATTCCTGCGCCTGCCAACAGGAGCGAACCAGCACGTCCCCAGTGATCGCGACCTCCTTGGCGATTCATCTGGGGGCTGCGGCCAAATTCGCTGGCTAAAACCACCAGGGTCTGCTCCAGTAAGCCGCGTTCATGCAGATCCTCGAGAAGCCCGGAAAGGCCAGCGTCTAGTGGTGGCAGTTTTCCCTCCAATGCGGGACCCAACTGGGCATGGTGATCCCACCCGTGGTCGGCGAGGGTGACAAAGCGAACACCGGTCTCCACTAAGCGTCGGGCCAGTAGGCAGGATTGAGCAAAGGTACTGGAACCGTAGCGATCCTGGAGTTGGGCCAGCTGCTGGGCGGACAAGTGTTGATCCCAACGAGCATTGGCTCGTCGAGGCGATCCCGAAGGAATCGCGGCATGGCAAGGGCCCAAGTAGGCGCTGGTCCCCAGTTCCCAGGTAAAGGCTGGGTTGCGTGGGACGGCGACTTGGATGGGAACCGAGCTGGACGGGGACAAGGCCGACAGCACGGCTCCGAGGGCGGGATGGTCGCCAAACGCCGAGCCACGTCGCCCGGAGAGCAGCCAGTTGCTGGCGGTCTCATGATGCTGGCAATCATGACAGAGTGAACGGACCAAGACCAGGCGGTCCAGCCAGTGACTCAGTCGGGGTAGCAGGGCACTGATGCGAATTCCGGGCAGGCGGGTGGCAATGCTGCGTCCAGGTCCGCGGATGGCGTCCGGAGCTTCAGGCTTCGGATCAAAGCTATCCAGATGGGACAGGCCACCGCCGAGGAACAGCAAAATCACCGACCGAGCAGGGCCGGGAGTGGGTTCGGCGGCGGCAGATTGGGGGCAGGGCGGGCCACCCCAAGTCAACGCCAGCGAGGAGAGCCCGCTGAGCCGAAGAAACTCTCGGCGGGTTGCGGCCTCATGCGGTCGCGGCAACGATCGGCCCAACGGCACCTCAAGCATCGAATCCCCCTCATCCGAAACCTACATTCTCGGCGACCCTGCGCGATGGACATCTGGCCAGGCAACTTTCCTCGGCCCAGGGTGCACCGCACCCGCGGGGGAGTGCGGCGCTGGCGATGAGACTCTGGATGGATCGGAATTCCAGCGCAGCGGCTTGATCTGAGGGCCGGCCAAGGGGGGCGAAGGCAGGGGTACAAAGTCCAGTGGTTGCGGTTTGAGCAGTTGCCCGGTACGGGCGTTTTGCTGTTCGCCGCCCCCCGGCTGTGGTAAGGTAACCTCCTTCATCTGGCATTCGGATCTGGATTTGCTGAGGGAGGGCAGCATGACCGATACCAACCACAGCCGCCGCGATTTCCTGCAGGCCCGTTTTGCGGGCACGGCCGCCCTGACGGCGCTGGGGATGGAGCTGCTAGCGGACCAAGACAACGCCGGCGGACAAGGCTTGCCCACGCGTCCTCTGGGCAAGACCGGTCAGCGCGTCTCTATCCTTTGTCTAGGCGGCTGGCACATTGGCAATGTCAAGGACCAAGCCGAGGCCATCAAGATCATGCATCGGGCCATCGATGAAGGAATCACCTTTTTTGATAACGCTTGGGACTACCATGAGGGCCATTCGGAGGAGCTTATGGGCAAGGCCTTGGCCATGCAGGGCTATCGTGACAAGGTCTTCCTGATGACCAAGAATTGCGCCCGCGACGCCCAGGGCACCCGCAAACACCTCGAAGATAGTCTGCGCCGACTGCAGACCGATTGCCTGGATTTATGGCAATTTCACGAAATCAACTACGACAACGATCCCGACTGGATCGTTGAGCGCGGCGCCCTGGATGAAGCCCTCAAAGCGCAAAAAGAAGGCAAGATCCGTTACCTCGGCTTCACCGGGCACAAGTCGCCGCAAATCCACCTGCGCATGCTCGAGGTGCATACCTGGGATACGGTGCAGATGCCCATTAATATTTGCGACTACTTTTACCGGAGCTTTGCCGGCGAAGTGTTGACCGAGTGTCTGGATCGGGGCATCGCCGGCATCGGCATGAAGTCGTTGGGCGGTGGCCAGGCGGACCCGGGCGCCCAATTCATCGCCAACCAGATCTGCACGGCCGAAGAGGCCCGTCGTTACGCCCTTTCTGAGCCGATCGCCTCGCTGGTGGTTGGCATCGATTCGATGCGTGTGCTGCAACAGGATTTGGGGGTGGCCCGGGACTTTCGGCCGATGACCGCCGAGGAACAGCAAGCCCTACGCGAAAAGGTCAAAGAGGTCGCTAGCGACGGCCGGCACGAGACCTTCAAGTCGACGCAGGCCCATGATGGGCCCTATCACCGCCAACAGCATGGCTTTGCCGTGCAGTAGTGGCATCGTTGCATGCCAACCCAAGCGGTCCGCAGCGGCTTGACCATCTTGGGTGGTCGCCACGCGGACCTGCTCCGGCACCAAGCGAATCAAATACTCACCCCCGACCGCCAATGATCTTAAACGACCTGCTGATTGTATTTGCCGTTTCCGGCCTGGTGGTGTACGCCTTCCAGCGCCTGCGTCTGCCCTCAGTGGTGGGGTTACTGGCCGGCGGGATGCTGGTTGGGCCGCATGGACTGGGTCTGGTCGAGAATAGCGAAGAGGTCAACCTTCTGGCCGAGGTGGGTGTGGTGGTCCTGCTGTTCACGGTGGGACTGGAGTTTTCCTTGTCGCGGTTGGTAGCGCTTGGGCGCTTGATGCTGCTTTTGGGGTTGCCCCAGGTGCTTTTGTCGATTGCCGCCACCGTCTTGCTGTCAAGTTGGTATTTTTCCTCTCTTAATGCGTCGATTTTTGCCGGGATGTTGGTGGCCATGTCGAGTACGGCCGTGGTCATCAAGTTGCTCAATGATCAGGGAGAACTCGGTACGCCGCATGGCCGCATGGCCGTGGCGGTCCTGTTGCTTCAAGATCTGCTGGTCATTATCTTTGTCCTGGCGGTACCTCTGTTAAGTGCGGCGAGTGATCCCCAGCAGTCGCCCTGGCTAGCCCTGATGATTGGCATCGTGGTGGTTGCCGGCATCCTGGTGGCGGGACGCTATCTGCTCCCCTGGTTACTGCATCAGGTGGTCCGCACACGGAACCGGGAACTGTTTTTGATCACCAATTTTCTTGCATGTAATGGCAAGGCGGCCTTGAAGAAGGGGGAGGGGTAGTCGCTGGCGCTGGGGGCATTCTTGGCGGGGCTGGTGCTGTCGGAATCGGAGTATTCACATCAAGCGATGGCTGAAGTGTTACCGTTTCGCGACACGTTGGCCAGCCTATTTTTTGTATCGATTGGGATGTTGCTCGATCTGCAGCTAGTGCTGAAGTTGCCGTTCACCGTGCTCGGGGTGGTGGCAGTGTTGATGCTCGTGAAGCTGCTGGCGGTAGCCTTGCCGGGCTTATGGTTTGGTTTGGCCGCACGGCCGACGATCCGCACCGCTTTTGCCTTGGCCCAGGTCGGCGAATTCTCCTTTGTGCTGGCGGAGTCTGGACGCGACGCGAGGCTGTTAGATGGCGATCAGTATCAGATCTTTTTGGCAGCGGCGGTGCTGACCATGGCGATCACGCCGTTCTTGCTTGCGGCCGGTCCCCGGTTGGCCGATGCGTTGATCAACTCTGGCTGGGGTCGCTGGCTGGGTCGTTCGCTGACCGCTGCCGAAGGGGAGACTCCTCCCGGCCTACATGATCATGTGATCATTGCCGGCTACGGCTTTAATGGCCGGAATCTGGCCCGAGCGCTGCGTGATCTAGGCTTTCCTTATCTGGTCCTGGAGACCAACCCCGAACTGGTCCGGCGGCGGAAACGTGAGGGCGAATCGATCGAGTTTGGTGATTGTACGCGACCGGCGGTGTTGGAGCATGCGGCGATCAAGCATGCCCGAGTCTTGGTGGTAGCTATCTCGGATGCCACGGCCACGCGGCGCGCCGTCCGCATTGCCCGTCATTTGAATCCGGGAGTCCGCGTCGTGGTGCGCACGCGCTATCAGACCGAAATTGCAGAGCTGCTCAAGATCGGTGCCAACGAGGTGGTGCCAGAGGAATTTGAGACTTCGGTCGAGGTGCTCAGTCGGGTCTTAGAGGAACTTGAAATTCCTCATCATACCATTCGTCAGGTGGCGGAGAATATTCGCGAGGATCATTACGCGGCGTTTCGCGATGCCGGGCGGGTGCCCTTATTGCCTCCTTGAGTCGATTCCCAGCCCAGAAGAAATGGCGAAGGTGGGCCCGGGCCAAGGGAAAGAGACGTTCCCTTGGCCCGGGCTCCATCAAGCGATCGGATCTTAGGGGAGGTCGATCTTTTCGGTGGCGGCTCGCTCGCGTAGGAGCTTCATGCCGCGGACATTAATCTGACGGACACGCTCCTTGGTGATGCCAAAGTGCTGTCCGATCTGTTCGAGGGTCATTTCCTCGGTCCCATCCAGCCCGGCACGCATGCGAATGACATCACGGGTTCGAGCATCAAGTCCCTGTAAGAGTTTATGGATGCGATCCTTGGCCTGCTCGGCCTTGGACAGGCATTCTTGCTCATCCGTGCGTGCGTCGGCCTTGGCCTCGAAGAGGTCTTCATGGCCGGTCACATAGCGCTCCCGATAATGCTTCTCATCGGGGATGCTACGGGCGAAATTCTTCATGATCGCCCAGCTAGCATAGGTGCTGAACTTGTTGCCACGACTATAGTCGAACTTCTCAACGGCACGGATCAGCGAGACATTGCCGTCGGAGACCAGTTCAAAGATGCTGTCGGTCTGGCCAGCGTGCTGCTTGGCGATCGAGACCACCAGGCGCATATTACACTGGATGAGCATATCCTTGACCTCGGCGATCTGGCGGACCAGGGCCTCGATCTGATCGAGCTCATGGGCGCGGACGCGGGCCGGATCGATGGTCTCTTTGAGTTTGGCCAGGCGATGCTTCAGGAAGTTCATCTTGCGGAACTGATGCTGTTCCTGCTCCTTGGACAACAGCGGCATCTCGTAAAGAGACAAGAACTCCGGTGGCACATCCTTGGGAATCCGCTTGATGCGTCGTTCCCGTTCGAAGCGTTCGACCTCGGGCATGGGAGCCAAGATGGTCTCGGCCATGGTCGGATCGTCGAAGCTGTCGTGATAGATATAGTCCGAAGGCTGTTCGAGCAACCGTTGAGCCCGGACTTCGTTGATGGCGCGGTAGACGGTGTTGCGCTTGCGGTTGTAGTGTTTCGCGAGAGTATCCACGGTGATCCCCTTTAAGTAGGAGTCATAGATCAATTGTTTGGCCGCGGAATTAAGCGGACCGGTGCGGTTGGGAAACAAAGCGTGTTCCGGAAAGCGGCGGTCATGATTTTTAATCGTGTACCGAACCGCTTCGACCGACCGCTCCAGGCGACGGGCAATGCGACGACTGACTTCGGTGAGGGAACCCCCCACTTGGGCCAGGCGTTGAGCCCGTCGCAAGATCTCGCGTTTTTCCTCCTCCGTGAGATGCGAGAAGCGACTTCCCCGAGCGACCGTGTCGGGGTGCGCTTGGGCGAACTGCTCCACCACCGATTTGGGAAAGCCCAATTGGCGGCGGCCATTGCGGATCACCCGTTGCCCGATCAACCCCTGGACACGCCAGCGGCTAATCGTTCGCGTCGAGACATTGAACTGTTTGCTGATTTCGTCCATGGTCAGCATCGGTTCAATGGCTTGCCCCGCCGGTAAAGGCGGCAGCGAGCGTTCGACGCGTGTTATAAACAGACGCAAGTCGTCGCGAAGATCGTCGCCCCGAATCCGCAGTGCTGGGTGGGCCTCGGAGCGGTAGTCGGTGATCCGAAAGCAAATAAATGAGTATGGATAAAGCTTGTCCGGATCGACTTCCCGCAACAACTGTTCGGCTCGCTGCAACTGCCAGCGGCGACGGGCCGGAGGCGTGAAGCGAACTTGTTGATCGGTCAACTGCCGTAACTCAAGGACCTTGAACCCACTCACCGTTCCCACTCCTTCGTCACTCGACACGCTTCATCCTTGGTGCGAGGCGGGATGCCTTCGCGATTCCGGTCAAACCACCGACGTTTGATCGCCTCCATCGTTGTGGGTGGTCTGCCCGCCCTCCATGCGTTGGCTTCAAACGGCCCCAGGGCCGTTGTTCAAAGAATTCTTCAATTTCTTCTTCGCATGTTGCCGAAGAAGGATTCATGACCATCTATTAGATACCTGGATTAATCCAGGAGGTTCGGCCTTTTTCTATCCACCTTGACAGCCAATGGTCGTGAGTTGGCGTGCTCGATAGTCGCAATGGGTGTGATAACGCGGTGCGAGCAAATCGAATTGATGCATATTCGATGCCAATGCCCCAAAATTGTAGCGATTTCGTGGTGCCATCATCGAACTCCTTCCCTAAATACATGATATTCTCGGACTTGCGCCGAGTTTGCTCGTCCTTGCTAGGGCCCAACGAAAACCTGCCTGTTGAACATCTGCCAGGGATCTAGACAAATTTACACGTCTGCTGTTCAATTTTGCAAGCCCGGATCGTCGCGGAATGCTGCGCCGCCTGCCAGGTGCTGCAAACCCTCCTGCCAAAAATGCTGGGCTAACGCGTACAGTTTGCCCCAATCCCGGTCCGTTCTAGCCCGAAACCGCCATCGGCTTCACCCGTTCTGTCCAAGGCAGGGACTAAAATAGCACGTGGAATCTCCCGTGGGTGTCAGGTGCTTGTAGGGAAAACCATGAAACATTGCCAAACATGGTTTGCGGTTGGGGTTATGCTGCTGGGGGCGATCGTGCTCCGGGCGGAGGAACGGTTTGTCCTTTCGGAAGCGTTATCACCCGGTTGTATCTATTCGGTACAAACCCGGGTCCGCTTATCGGGAACGCTCACCGTTCCGGTGGAAAAAGACAAGCCCCCCCAACAGGTTCGCATGCAGGGGGTCAGCCGCATCGACTATGATGAACGTATCCTCAAGCCTAATCCTGCCGATGGAGCAGCCCGGACCCTGCGGATCTATCGCACCATGGACTTTGACCGCACCGTGGGGGAGGCCCGCCAGCAAACCGGACTGCGCGACCACGTCCGTCGCTTAGTGGTCTTGCGTAAGGATCGGGTCGAGGTTCCTTTCTCGCCAGATGGACCGCTGCGCTGGGGGGAACTCGATCTCATTCGGACCGATGTGTTTGTCCCAGCCTTGGTCAAACTTTTACCTCGGCAATCCGTTGCGGTAGGTAGCACCTGGATCGCCGACCAGGAGGCGGTGGGTGAATTGACCGATCTTGAGAAGATCGAACAGGGCCAACTCGACTGTCGACTGGTTGAGCTCACCCAGCTAGGCCAACGTCGACTTGCCCGCATTGATTTTCAGGGTACCCTGACGGGGATCAATGAGGATGGTCGTAATCGTCAAAAACTCGATGGGACTTGCTATGTGGATCTCGCTGGTCCATCACTTAGTTATCTTTCTTTGCATGGGGTGCACGAGCTTCTGAATCCGGACGCGGAGGTCGTTGGTCGAATCGAGGGGCAGTTTGTCTTGTCACGGCGTTGCTACACTCCGCAAGAGACATCCAGCGTCACCGGACTGGAGCAATTGAGGGATGCCGCACTGGCCGGGGTGTCACTCCAACCCAACGCCGACAATACCTTACTGCTTTATGAGAATGACACTCTGGGAGTCCGCTTGCAGTACCCACGTCACTGGCGGGTTTCTAGCCAGCGCGGACGCCAGCTAATGCTCGACGAAGCACGTGGCAGTGGCATCCTGGTAACGGTTGAGCCCTTAGAGGCGGTGCCAACGCCGGCACGTTATCGTCGAGAGGCTCAGGCATTTCTGGAGCAGCACGGGGGCAAGGCCTTAACCGCAAGTCGCCCGCGAGCGCTCACCGATCGCATCCGCACCTTTACAATTTCGGGGAAACTCGGTGATGATTTGCTATGGATGGAGTATTTGATTGTCCGCGGCTCCCATGGCGGAGCCACCCTTGCCGCCACACTCCAACCACGCGATGTCAAAACACTCCAGGCGGAGGTCGCCGCGATTGCTCGGAGTCTGCAGCTCTATAAGCCACCATCGTAGTGGGCAATTTGGTCGCACGGTCGATTAGAATGAAGGAAGGAACCGCGAGGATTTGCTAGCGAGGAGATTGATCGTGGTGCGTGGATGGCTGTACCTGCTGCTCGTACTTGTGTTATCCCCTTGGTTGCTCGCCGGGCAACCCGATTCCAGCAAACCGCGCAACCAATCCGCCCGGGAAGCTTCGATGGAGCGTGGCAAGGCTGCCTTACTTGGACGGAGCTTCAATCCTCCGGTGTGGAACCAACGATCCTACGACCAGGCCTGGAAGGCGTGGGGGGTGGCGAACAAACCTCGTGCTTACGCTGCTGCCTTCCGTCAGCGTTATGGCCTTCACCCGGCCCCATACCCCAATGATGGGTTGCCCATGGGACTCCGGAGCAGTCCCAGTCTGTTGGGCAAAGGCTTCAGTATCGATTGTTTGGTCTGTCATGGCGGCTCCATTTTCGGGTCCAGTCTGGTCGGACTGGGCAATACTAGTGTGGATCTCAAAGCCTTATTTGATGAATTGCCGACGATGGTGCCGATCCAGGGTCGCAACGGCTTTGACGCCTGCCAAGTGCGTGGCACGACGGAGGCAGGGGCATTGTCGGTGTACCTGTTAGGCTATCGTCAGCCCGATTTGAATTGGAAACTCCGCTGGACCAATTTAGGTTTGCACGACGATTTGTGTGAAGATGCCCCGGCCTGGTGGTTGCTCAAGAAGAAACAGACGATGTATCACACCGGCTCGACCAGCGCCGACTCGGTTCGCTCGATCATGCAGTTCATGATGAGTCCATTCAATACGCCGCAGACCATCCAGCGTGAGGAGGACACGTTCCGAGACATTCTGGCCTACATCAAGAGCATTGAGCCGCCGCGTTATCCTCTGGCCATCGACGATGCGCAGGCTGCGCAAGGCAAGGAGTTGTTTCGCAGCGAGTGTGCTCGATGTCACGGTACTTATGGCCAGGACTGGACCTACCCCAATCGAATCGTCCCGCTCAAACAAATTGGCACCGATCCCCATCGCTATCACGGGCTGACTGCCGCCTTTCGCGAGGCGTACAACCAGAGTTGGTTTGGCCAAGAATGCATGGGCTGGTTCGCGGATGATCATTCCTTGCGGCAAACCCAGGGATACCAGGCACCTCCGCTGGATGGCGTTTGGGCGACAGCCCCGTATTTCCACAACGGTTCGGTGCCCACGGTCTATCAAGTGCTCAATTCCAAGGCTCGTCCAGAACGCTTCACCCGCTCGTTTGGCACGACCAAGCAAGATTATGACTCCCAGCGCCTTGGCTGGAAGTATCAGACGGTCTCCCAGGTTGCCCCGAACCTATCCCCGTTCGAGAAGCGGAAAATCTATGACACCCGCCAGGTGGGCCGAGGCAATGCTGGGCATACCTTCGCTGACCATTTAAGCGATGCCGAGCGTTTCGCGATCATCGAGTATCTCAAAACTCTCTAATTTGTTGGTCACGCGTTAACGCCTCAGGCCCAGGCTGAGTCGGTAGTTGACCCGCCGCTGCGCTTCGGGAAGCTGTTGGTCAAGCTTTTGCCAGGCTTTGGCGATTTCCTGCAAAGCCTTGCCGGCATCCTGGTCGGGCTCCATGGCGGGACGCAGGCGTTGGGCCAAAATGGCCAGATGAGCCTGGGCATCGGGAGTCCGCAGACGGAGTGCGGGATTGATCAAGGTGGCGGGGACTTGCTGAGTAATGGCCAAGCGCAGGGCTTCGGTACGCGAGGCATCCAGATCATAGCCCAGCCAGTAGGCGCGGTTGCGACTATCCACGTGCGCGAGGCGAAACGGGCCGGTTCCCCAGCGGGAATCGCTGAGAATCTCCGCGCTGGTGGATTCGGGCAGGCCAAGATAGGCCCAGAAGTCGAAGGCCGCGGCGAGGTGGGAACTGCCCTTGCGTACCACCCCGAAGCGACTGTCAGTACCCAGGTAAGGAATACGATTGATCCCGACCTTGACCGGGCGTTTTTGGCCAATCCGATCAAAGGTGAACGATGCGCCTGGGATGGGCACAATGCCAAAGCGATTTCGGACGGGGCTGTCTGGAGCCTGAAAACGGGCGATCTCCTGTAAGGAGACGATCGCCAGCACCGCCTGTCCATCGAGAAATGCTTGAGCCGGGTCGTCCACGGGTTGTCCCGGGCGGCATTTGTAGACGCTCTGAAACCATTCGAGTGCATGCACAAAGGCGGGCTGGCTCAGCCGTGGCTTGAGGGTATTGAGATCGTAGTGGAAGGAAAGCAACTCGCGTGCCTCGGCCAGATTGGCGCTCAAGCCTGCCAGAGAGCTCGTGCGGCGTTCCTGACGATCATACGGAACCGCTACCGTGAAGAATGCTTGTTCGAGGGCGGTGGCCTGGGTGGGCAACGGTGGCAACGCGGGGCGTTGCCGGGCAGCGGTAAAGTAATAGGCCAGTTCGGCGACATCCTCCCAAGTCTGTGGTGGGGTCAGTTCTCGACGATATTGATCCTTGAAGTTTTGTTGATGCTGTGCATCGGTCCAGAGATCTTGGCGGTAGACCAGAACCTGTGCCTCACCGAGGATGGGTAAAGCAAGGGGCTGTTCGTCCCAGCGGAGCAACTTGTCGCGGTAAACCGGCAGGATTCCTCCCCAAGCATAGGGATGATTGACACTTCGTAGTGAAGCGGGCACGGAGGCCAGTTGCTCGGCTCGGGCGGTCAGTTCGATCGGGGAAACCACCGCGCCATCCCAACCGTCGTCGGCGGGAAAGTGCTCCAGCAAGGTCAGTTGCGCCCCCGACTGGCTGCTCCAGACCCGTGTGTAGGGGACCATCTGGTCACGCAGCCATGGATCCGGACAGACCAGGCGAACTTCCTGGCCCGCGAAGGGCAACACCGCAGGTGGATCGAGCAGCGAAGGGGCCTGGTCACAGCCCAGCAAACCGAGCAGTCCCAAGAGCAGGCCGGCGCGATGCCCACGGAAAGAAGTTCGTCGGCATTCTTCTTGCATTCTTAACTTTCCTTCCTCTATGATGACACCAATCTCCCATCCAGAGCACGCCCTAAACCCACGTCTCCTCCGTGGGGTGGCAGTCCGCAGCGGTCTTTCCTGGCTAGAACTCCGCGTCTTGGGATCCGGCAAGGGGACGACTTGTACTCGCGTTGCTGGCAGAAGGGCTCTGGAACCGGGGATGGACATCCTGTGTCGACACATTGCTCTAATGCCGTTACGTTTGCGGCGGCGGAATTGTGCGGATTCCACCTGGGGCGCAAGCAAGGGCACCTCGCTGGGCAATGCTTCGCCACGCGGTCCTCGCGACCATTTCGCTAATTTGATAAGAGGTCGTCGTATGAAGGTGTTCTTGGAAGTAGCAGATGGGGTTCATCAGGGGAAGCGTATTCCTCTAACTACCCCCCAATTTTTAATTGGCCGAGATCCTCAGTGTCAACTCCGGCCCGCGAGCCCGGCGATCAGCAAGCAACACTGTGTGGTGCTAGTACAACCCACCCAGGTCGTGATCCGCGACTTTGGCAGCACCAATGGCACGTTTGTCAACGACGAACCGGTTCAAGGTGATCAGGTACTGCAGCCGGGCGATGTGCTCAAAGCGGGTCCGCTGGTGTTTGTCGTGCACATTGAGGGGGAACCTGCCCAGGCTCCTGCGGCGAGTCCCGTGGCGTCGCCGGTGGCCACCAGCGATGCCGAGCAGGTCGACCTTGGCGTCGAATCTGGGACCAACAGCGACCCCGAATCCGACAAGATGGCCGCGATCTTGTTAGGGATGGAGGACGATGACGCTGCTTCTAGCGAGCCGCGTGAGGAAGACATTCCCGAGGGGAGTACGGTGTTTGACTTGCCGGCGGTCAATGCCGAGACCCAAGTTGATGGTGCAAAGAAGCCGGATCCAAAGCAAGAGAAGCTCGATAATTCATCGACCGCGGGCGAGATTCTGCGACAATACATGCGTCGTCCACGGACGTAACCAGGCAGGGTCTGGCTAGGCCAGAACCTGCCTGCGCGGAGTTTGGCTTCGGGAATGCACGTGCGCGGTTGGGATGCGATCTTGTTGGCGTTGGCGGGCTTGTGGCGGCAGAAGCTGCGTACTAGCTTGACCTTGCTTGGGGTGGTCATTGGCACGGCCACCCTGGCCTTGAGCGTTTCCATCGGCCTTGGCATTCCGGCGGCCGTGCGTGACCAATTTCGGAAAAACGACCGCTTACGCCAGATCGAAGTCTTTCCCGATTACCAAGCAGTCGACCTCGATACCGAGCAAGTGCCCCCCGAAGTACTTGCCATTGAAGGCAATATGTCGCCTGCCAAGCGGGCACGTCTCCGCGAACTACGCATTAAACGCTGGCGGCAACGCCAAGGTTTGACCGCTCCCAAACCGTTGACTCAGGAAGTCATTGCCTCTGTGGCGTGCTTGCCCCATGTCGCCAAGGTCACCCCAGATCTGCATGAACCCGGACGCGCGCTGAAAAATGACCGCTGGGTCTTGCTCGATCGGGTGGCTGCGGTGCCGCTGGATGACCCGCGACTGGCCGAACGCCTGGTTCGCGGCCGCACCTTTACCTCTTCCACCGCTGCCGAAGCCCTGATACATGAGTATGTGCTTTATCAGTGGGGGATCCGCGATGATGCTGAGGTGGCCGCGGTGTTGGGACAAACCTTTGTCTTGGAACTGACCAATGCAGCCAAAACCAGCCCCCTTCGTTTGTTGAGTCTGCTGGAAACCGAAGTCACCGATCTGGGTGTCGAAGAACTGCAACTGCTGCAGAAGCTGAACGCGCGACTTCCCGAGGCGCTGACCGCGTTGGAACTGAGCGAACGCGAACGGGAGGTCTGGGCCAAACTTCGCAAGCGGCGCGCCACCAATAAGCTAGAGGCAGAGAAGCTCTCGGTTCGGGTGCCGCTGCGGATTGTCGGAGTGTTGCGGACCGTCACGCAAGCCGAGCAACAACAACAACGCGATTTCTGGACAAGATTTTTGCCCGAAGCGGATGTGCTGATTCCTCTGGAGTCCGGTGCGCGGCTCTTCCAACAACTGCCACGTCGTCAACAAGCCGGGATTGCTCGAGTCACCGTCATCGTCGATGAGGAAGACCAGGTGGCCATGGTCGAGGAACAGATTCGCAAACTTGGCTTAAAGACCTTCGCCTTGGTGGAGATTCTGCGGCAGATCCGCGGCAACGTGCTGCTAGTCACCATTGCTCTGAACTTCATTGCCCTGGTTGCTTTAACGGTGGCCGCACTAGGCATCACCAACACACTGTTTACCAGTGTCCTGGAACGCACACGCGAGATTGGCATCCTCAAGGCGGTGGGCGCTCGGGATGGCCACATTCTGCGTCTGTTTTTAGGCGAGGGGAGCATCATTGGTATGTTCGGGGGAGGGCTGGGGCTGCTCGTCGCCCGGTTGGCCGCGATTCCCGGGGATCGGGTAGCTCGAGTGATCATGCAACGCTTGACCGAGCAACCAGTGGAAGTCACCATGTTCCGTTTTCCGCTTTGGCTGATGCTGGCGTTGCCGACGTTTGCTACGCTAGTGACCATCATGGCGGCGGTCTATCCGGCCCGGCGGGCTGCTCGGGTCGAGCCAGTGCAGGCGCTGCGGCATGACTGAATAGACCTGCAAGGATCGTGTCGCAGCGAAGGCGAATGCCGCTATGATGATTAAGAAGGTTGGTTTTCTTCAGGAGATCAAGAGATAGAAGCATGGCGAAAAATGTTCTTGGTGGGGATCTGGCGAGTTGTTGTACGGACCCCATGACCGGATTCTATCGTACCGGTCGCTGCGATACTGGCCCCCAAGATATCGGTTTGCATCTGGTTTGCGCGGAGGTCACGGAGGCCTTTCTGAGCTTTACCCGCTCACGGGGGAATGATCTAAGCACACCGGTTCCCGCGTTTGGCTTCCCGGGTTTAAAGCCGGGGGATCGCTGGTGTTTATGTGTATCACGTTGGAAAGAATCGCTGGATGCGGGTGTTGCCCCCCCGGTACTTTTGGCGGCGACCCACATGGCTGCTCTGGAATATGTGTCGCTTGAGGAGTTACAAGCCTACGCCTTGGATGCCGAGCCCCCGGAGTAAGTCGAGCCCGACAGAGCCAACCAGGCTAGCTTGATGAATCATCCTCCGCCGAAGAGGGATCCGCATTGCTGGAGGGCTGTTGGGCCTCGAGAAACGCTTCGAGCCCTTCGCGGGTTGGCAAACGTCGGGCCACCAAGAAGCCCATGACTAACGTCGCGGCGAGTAGGCTGAGATTGCCCTCGACCAAGTAGACGGTCAAACATAAAAGGGCAGCCCCCTCGCACAGAGATGCCCCGGCAATCAAGATGTTCAGATAAAGCAAAAGTAACTTTGGCAAACGATCCTGGGCAGGCAAGTTCGCCTGAGAGCGGCGTTGTGCCACAGACATCATGATGCGAGGCACGAAGAATTGCAGGAGGATGTGTACTCCGGTGATCACCAAGGCGAGCACGGTGAACATGGAGAGCTCAGCCGCAGCCGGTTCATTCCTCCACACCAGAACGACCCCGGTGAAAACGATCAGGCCACTGCAGAGCGCAACAACAATGAGACGCCCGGTTTGCAGAGTTTTCCGGATTTGTGCTTCACGTGGGTCCTGCGCGCCGGCGACCTCTTCATCAAGTGCCATCAGGGTGCCATCTCCGGTTGGGGCGATTCCCCTTCCAAGTCGCTTTCGATGGCCTGGAGCCTCCAGTTAAACGCAACATCCTTCAGCAACATCGACTGGCGAAGATCCGCATCCCGAGGATTTTCCTTGCCAGCAGCATAAGCGGATTGCAGTTGGTCTAACAGGATCGGGTTGCGACTGACCAGTACCAAGACGGCTGTTGTCGTCGCATAGGGCGCCTCCGAAGTGATCAGATCGATCGGCACGCGGACCTCGACTTGCTCAGGGGTGATCGTGACGTTCGATTCGGGAATGGCGCCGGGCCCACCCGCGCTGCCGGTGGGGATAAAGCGTCCTGCCTGCCAGATTTCGCGGAATAAGGCTCGCTTGGCCTTGTCCTGGTAGGCCTGGCCATCCGCATCGCGGAAGAAGTCGCTTGTGTCGCTGTTGATGCGATCTTCATAGTCTTTGGCATCCAAGCTGGTCAATAGCCCGGTCAGCAATGGAGGCATCAACAAGGCGGTGGCAGCGCGTTGTTCCTGCTCCTGCGGCGACCGCGACAGTTGGAATACCCGATAGGGCCCGTTGGGTTGACGGATGACCATTAAAAATAAGCCGCCAAAACGATTTGCATCATTTTGCAGTTCTTTGATCATGCGGCCATAGCTGGTTCGTTTCAGATTGTCGAGCAGGCTCGGATTGGGTTTAATCTGCCATTGTCGTTCGCCCAATTCCTCGCTTTCGAGAGCCTGAAGTTCCACCGAATAGTTGGACACGCCCTCTGGAGATAGGATCTCAAAGCTTTGCACCACGGTGTAGCCGTTGGGATCGACCCGCCAAGCGCGCTGGCCTTGATAGTCGACACCAATGTCCTCAGGCTGATTCCGTTTAAAGAACTGGATCACCGGGGAATTGCGAAATTTGGTATAGGTGCCTCGGTTGCCGCCGAAGCGGGCCTCGATGCCGGCTTCCTGACTGGGATCCACTCCTTGGCGGACGGGGGGTGCCAAGGACATCACAAAGGCGGTGGGAAAGTCGTCTTGTTTGAGGGCCTCAAACCACTGCTCGGCCCAGTCGACCGATTGCTGTTTGATGGCCACCTCGGTGCCTAAGAAGTAGGCTGCGTAGCCAGCCCCACCTAGGATGCTCAACCACCAGGCAACCTGGGTCATGCCCAAGCCGGCCCGAGTTCCTTCGGAACGCTGGATGGCGATCCGCCCGGCGATCGCCAGTGCCAGGCCGACGATGGCGAGAACCAGCAGTCCCTTGATCACGACAGGTTTGCCGCTGATCAGTCCGACCACGACCAGCAAGCCAGCGATGAGGGTGTACAGACTCGCGACGATGATCGCCGCCAGGGCGAGTCCGGACAGGGGTTTGTAGTCGGTACGCTCGACCGGTTGGGGTTGGGCAGAAGGTGTCAGTTCGGCCATGTTGATCCCGTGCCAGACGTCTCACTCATGGGTCGTCACACGTTGCGGACCAGCGCCCGCTTCATCCACGATTACGATCGGCTGAGCGAGTTGGTTCGAGGTCGACGATCGAGGAGACGCTTCACGCAGCCCACGCCGGCGGAGTAATTTCTCTCATTTCCCGCCATTTTCAGTTGTCCTTCGCACAAAGCAATGCTAGAACTCCAGCATTGGCTTTGAGAACGCTGTTGCCGCGAGTGCGTGATGTCGTTTGCCAACTTCGCACCTGGGATCAATCTGAACGCTGCCATGCTGGCAAGTGTTGCAGCATTGGCCATGGCGATTCTGGCAGGGGCAGCTTAACGCGGGGCGGTTGTTCGATCCAACAAGTATTTTGGAAGGCCCCGAGAAGTTTTTCTCGGGGCCTTTTGCGTTTTCCCACCGACGAGGATGCCACACCCATGGCCCTGCCACCTCTGTCCCTGTCCAGGCGGTCCCAGCAGACTGCGGATTCGCCCATCAGCTACTTCATGCAACAGGCGGTTGAGAATCCGGATCTGATTAGCCTGGCTGCCGGGTTGGTCGATGAGCCTTCGCTTCCTCTGGAGGATCTGCGGGCGGTTGCCAGTGAGTTACTCGCTGACCCCCGGATGGGCCGCAAGGCTCTGCAGTATGGCACCACCCAGGGGCTTTTGGGCCTTCGCGAACGTGTCTTACGACATATCTGCGCGGCCGATGGAGTAGCGCCATCGGAACTGCAGCTGAGCCCTGAGGATGTGGTCATCACCTCAGGCTCTCAGCAGCTGCTTTATCTGCTCACCGAGGTGTTGCTCGATCCAGGGGATCTCGTACTCACCGAGGCCCCATCGTACTTTGTCTTTCACGGGGTGCTCGCCAGCCATGGCGTCGAGGTGCAGAGCATTCCGATGGATGAGCAGGGAATGATCACCGACGCTCTGGAAGAACGCTTACAGAGGCTGGCCCGCACCGGCGAACTGGCCCGGCTCAAGCTCATCTACACCGTCGATTACTTCCAGAACCCCAGCGGCCGTACTTTATCTTTGGCTCGGCGGCAACACCTTCTGGAGCTGGTACAGGAGTACAGTAATCGGCAGCGCATTCTCATTTTAGAAGATGCTGCCTATCGCGAGCTCCGCTTTGAGGGGCCCGATCTGCCGAGCCTTAAGCGGTTTGATGAACGCAACCAGTGGGTGGTGAGCACTTATACGTTCTCCAAGCCGTGCGCCCCAGGCCTGAAAACCGGCTACGGCTTTTTGCCCCAGGACTTGGTGCAGGCGGTAAACCGCTTCAAGGGCAACCATGACTTTGGCTCAAATAATTTTGCGCAGATGCTCCTGTTGAGACTCATGGAGGAAGGCCGCTATGAGCGACATGTCGCCCACCTGCAGCAGGTTTATCGTCGCAAGCGGGATCTGATGCAAAGCGCTCTGGAGGTGGCGTTTGGCGATTTACCCGGAGTGAGCTGGACCCGCCCAGCCGGGGGATTGTATATCTGGCTGACCCTGCCCGAAAGCATGTCCACCCGCCCAGGTCATCCGTTTGCCCAGGCAGCGCTGCGCGAGGGCGTGCTCTATGTGCCGGGTGCCTTTGGCCATGTTGGGAACGATGATCCGGTTCCTGACCGTGAGGTGCGACTTTGTTATGGTGTCGTTGCCGAGCAACAACTCGCCGAAGGGATTCGCCGTCTCCGGCGTGCTGCCGATCACGCCGGAGCCACGGTGTTGGTGCAATAAGGAGAGGCCGAGAAGGAGAGGCCGAGGCGGTTGCGGTGCGGAAGAGGCAGAGGCGATTGCGGTGCGGGGAAAGAGGCAGAGGCGATTGCGGTGCGGGGAACCCCCGGACTGACGTCCGGGGCTCG
>CAYPIE010000064.1:0-35702 GCA_964410665.1 uncultured Alcaligenaceae bacterium | reverse complement strand
GTCGCAACCGCCTCCGAAAGGCGAGCCCCGGACGTCAGTCCGGGGGTTCTGACTTATCGCAATCGCCTCTGCCTCTTTCCCCGCATCGCAAACGCCTCTGCCGCTTTCCCCGCATCGCAAACGCCTCTGCCGCTTTCCCCGCAACGCAACCGCCTCTGCCTCTTCGCAAACGCTTCTGCTCTTAAAGCGAGCTCCGGACTGACGTCCGGAGCTCACCTTCATGCAAGCGATTCTGCCTCTTCCGCAACCGCTCCACGTCTTCCTCGCGTCACTGAATTCCGCCGTGGACCCGTTCCGGTGTCAAGTGCGAAGGCTGGTCCGTGAACCAGATGCGACGCCATTCGTAGCCGATCTGACGCAGGTTCTCCGACTGATTGAGGAGCTGTTCCATACGTATGTTCGGGTCACTCGAATACGCATTGATAAGGCAGCCGGTGTTGGCCAGAACCACGCCGGCCACCAGCGTTAGCAGCACTTTCCGTCTCATTCCCCTGCCCTCGCCGTTACGCGGTTCCTCCCTCCCGGCAGACACCCTCCCCTGGGTGCGCCTTGGTATCCCGAGGTGTATCGGCACAATCCGGACAGGACTTGAGTCCGTTAGCAACGATTCGACCGGACCTTTTAGCGAAGCTTCATCGTCACCGTCTTGATCTCGGTGTAATGCTCCAACGCGGCTTCGCCATTTTCGCGACCACTACCCGACATCTTGAAGCCACCAAACGGAGCGACCGGATCGTACACATGATAGCAGTTGACCCAGACCGTACCGGCCTTGACCTTCTTGGCGAACAGATGCGCCCGATCGAGATCGTTGGTCCAGATGCCCGCGGCCAGACCATAGTGAGTGTTGTTGGCCCGATCAATGACTTCCTGAGCATCTTCAAACGCCATGACACTCACGACCGGTCCGAAGATCTCGTCCCGGGCGATGTCCATATGATCGGCCACCTCATCGAAGATGGTTGGTTGGATAAAGTAGCCCTGATCGCCGTGCCGCTGGCCACCAGCGACCAGACGGGCGCCCTGGGTTTTGCCGCGGTCGATGTAGCTGAGAATCTTCTCCATCTGTTCGTGTGACACTTGCGGCCCATGCTCCGTTTGGGCATCCAGCGGATCCCCGAGCCGTCGCTGTTTGGCCGCCGCAGCCAGTCGCTCGACAAATTCGGGATGAATCTTCTTCTCCACGAACAGCCGACTCCCAGCGGTACAGACCTGACCACAATGGAAGAAAATCGACAGAAACGCCCCCGCCACCGCTTGGTCTAGGTCGGCATCAGCAAAGACTACATTGGGGCTCTTGCCACCCAGTTCGAAGGTGCAGCGTTTAAGTGTCTCGGCGGCATTGCGCTGGATGATCTTGGCAGTTTCATAGTGACCGGTGAACGCAATCTTGTCCACGTCGGGGTGTTTGACCAAGGCATCGCCGGTGATCTCGCCGCGGCCATTGAGTAGGTTGATCACCCCGGGTGGGAAGCCGACGTCGATGGCCATCTGCCCCAAGATCAAGGCAGTCAGTGGTGTCTGCTCGGCGGGCTTCATGACAATGGTGTTGCCACAGGCCAGGGCTGGGCCCCACTTCCAGGCCAGCATCAAGAGTGGAAAATTCCAGGGGATAATTTGGCCGACCACGCCGACCGGTTGCCGCAAGGTATAGCCGAAGTAGTTGCTGCGTAGCGGCAGGGTGCGTCCTTCGATCTTGTCGGCCCAGCCGGCGTAGTAGCGCAGGGTGTCAACGACCAGCTGCAGGTCACCTTGGGCGTCGCGGAGGAGCTTACCACTGTTGTAGGCCTCGAGCAGGGCCAGCTCGGCGCTGTGCTCAGCGACGCGGTCGGCCAAGCGATGGATCAGGCGGCCCCGTTCCGCCGGACTCATCTTGCTCCAAGGTCCGAGCTCGACGGCGGACCGGGCGGCGCGGACCGCCTTGTCAACGTCGGTGGGACCGGCCTCGGGGACCTCTGCGATCACCGTGCCCGTGGCCGGATTGTAAGTCCGGAAAGTGCCCCCTTCTTGTGCATCCACCCATTCGTTATTGATGAGCAGTTTGGTTTGGGTGATGGGTGGCGTCGTCGTCGATGCGGTGGTGGTGGTCGTCATCACATGCCTCCGGGGAGAGTCGGCAAGCGGGCCCGCACGGGCTCGCTTCTGTATTGCATGGTAATCCCTAGGGCAAGTGGAGCAAGGACTTGCTCCATGATCTGAGGTTCCTTTTTCCTTGACAGTTTGTCAGCCCGCCTCTAAACTTGAACACGATACTGGATAATCGTTGATTCGTTTAACGGTACGCCGGGAGTTGGCACTCGTGACCAAAAAAGAAATCGTCCGCCAAATCTCCGAACGCGCTGACCTGCCCCAGCTCAAGACCAAGGAAATCGTCCAATGGACCTTTGATGCGATCATCCAGACTTTGGTGCGTGAGGGACGCATTGAGTTGCGCAACTTCGGCGTCTTCGAGGTCAAGCAGCGCAAGGCCCGCAAAGCTCGCAACCCGCTCACGGATGAGCCGGTCACCGTGGGCCCGAAAAACGTGGTCACCTTCCAGCCCGGCAAGCAAATGGAACAAGAAGTGTTAGCCATGGACCTGGCAGCGGTCCTGGCGAAGCGACCCAAGAAAAAACGAAAAAAGCCCAAGGTGACCGCGCAACGCAAGACCGCCAACAAGCCCAGCAGTGACAGCCCACCCGTCAACCTGAGCGGGGAGCCTGGCTACAACGGTACACCAGGAACCGATCATGCCGAACCCACTCCCAAACCCAAGTCCAAGCGGAGGAAAAAAGCCGCCCCGGCCGAATAAGCCTCTGAGGCATCGTTGCTCAAGGCCGCGCAGGGCTTCGACCTCCACCAACCACCGCATCGGTTAGTCACCAAGCCGTTTGGCCACCAGCAAGGTGCGGTCGTCGGCAGCCGCTTGGCCCTCGGTAAACGCCTCCAAGGCATCGAGCACTGCCTTGAGCATCGCCTCGGCGCCGACCGGACAAGCGGCCAGCACACGATCGAGACGCTCAGGCCCGAACATCTCTCCGCGTCGATTGGTAGCTTCGGTGATGCCGTCGGTATACAAGATAATCTGATCGCCTGGCACGAGTGTGAACAGCCCATGCGGATAGGATTCTTCGGGCAGAATCCCCAGCGGCAACTGCTGACGCTCATTGAGCACATACCGCGTCTGGTCGGCACAACGAACCACGCGTGGTGGGTTGTGCCCTGCACTGGCATAAGTCAGCGTGCTGGCTTGAGGGTCATAAACCGCATAGAAGGCCGTGACAAAGGCGCCGGACTCGGCGGTGTAGTGTTGGCACAGTTGGCGATTGAGATAAGCGAGCAGCTCCCCCGGTGGCTCCAGCAGCCCCTCATAGGCATGGGCCAACGTATGCGTGATTGCCATCATGACCGCCGCCGGGGTACCGTGGCCACTTACATCGGCAATCAACATGCCGAGCCGGCCTTCTTTGAGCGGGAAAAAGTCATAGTAATCGCCACCAGCCCGCTGCGAGGTCTGATAGTGTACCGCTAGATCGAGGCTCGACATTTTCGGCATATGTGAAGGCAACAGCGAACGCTGGATGTTCGCAATGTGCAACATCTCGTTATCCATTGCCGCGAGCGCATCCTGCAGTTTTTCCGAGAGCACCAAACCGTGCGTGACACGCCCAAACAGATTGCTCATCCAGATCATCTCAGGCAGGCGTTCGCGGGGAAAAGCGCCGAGCTCCTCGCGGGTCAGGATCACCATGTTCAGCCCGGTCCCGCCGTCATAATGTGGGATCGCCATCAAGGAACGTTGTCCGTGCAGATAGGCCGCCGCAGGGTCATTCGCATCTAGATAAATATCATCGATGATTTGTGGTTCATCGGCATAAATCAACTCGGCAAACAGTCCACCAGCCAGCAACGGAAGCCGATGGGTATCCTTCCATGGATTGACGTTGGCATCCCACTCGCTGTAGCGGGTTACTCGATAATGGGGGGGCTTCAGGCCGCGTCGAGACAGCGAGATCTGCCGGGAAGTTGGGTAGAGCTCGCGCATCCGTCTGCCAAACACCTGATACATCATCTGCGGATTGTCTAACGTCGACAATTCACGCATCAGTTCCGCAGCAATCGCGGCCCGCTGCTGCCACTTACGGGGATCGCGGTCGAAAAAGTCGGAGATGCGAATCGGATTCGGCCCTCCGGAGGACAAGCGTTCTTTTGGAGTCGAGGCATCCCCTGCCGAGGAAACTTGTTCGTTCATGATCGTGTCCGTCTTGCTGCCTGCAGTTCAGTCTATGGCATCTAGTAGACACGAGATTCCGAACCTGGTGCAAGGGTAGTTGCAAGCAAACCTTCATAGGGCCATCCAAACCAATGGTACGGACACGATCATGGATGGATATTTTTTTGGATCCTTTGATAGAAAGCTGCTGTTTCGGTCCGCTGGACACACTGCCAGTGGGCTGCCGCCTGCAGGTAGCGATCAAACCCTGAATCGCAGCGGGTGAGCGCAAATTGTACCGGGCCATGACGATGCTGCAGTTGGCCAAGATAGGTAGCTGGATCGCCCGCCTCAGCGTTCACATAGGCTTCCAGAAAGGCCTCGCCATACAGCTCACAGCGATCATCAATGGCCACCCGATAGCCAGGTGCAAAGTAGATCAAAAAGCCACCATCGATCATCTCGTTCAAAATCGGCGTCGGCTGCCGGCTGGCGTGCGTTTGCAGTGTTGGCAGCAATTCCACGGGCCAATGCCGGCGATCGAGCTGGGCCCAGTCATGGCCCAGCAACGGGCAGCGAAGCCGCGCTCCCTGGCAGACCAGGCCCACCAGGAGCACGCCCGCAGCCAGTCTGGTGAGCAGCTTCCAAGGCACCGGTCGTGGGGAATCACAGGGCACATACACATCTGGGCGGTGCTGAGCCAGCGAAGCAGCCCAACGCGTGAACGGAAACAGTTCGGCCAGCACCACGAGGGTGGTCACCGCGAACAGCGGTGCATGGCGGATGCGCTCGATGCTCAACACCAACCAGAACAGCGGGATCAGCCAGGTAACTCGAGGCCGGCGCTGCAATCCGGCCAGAACCGCCAAGTAGACGCCGCCGAGGCACAGCACAAACATCCCACTGAGCTGGCCAGGATCCAACCGGGCATGCTCCTGAATGATTCGCGGCAACAGCGATGAGCCCATGATGGTAAACCAGGATGCGGGCAAGCGGCTGCCATAGGGATTGAGCAACAGTCCCGCACAGCAGCCAACCAGGATCAACCCGAGCAAGCCAAGGTCCCAGCCACGACGGATGGGCGACTCCCAACCGATCCACCAGGCCAGCGTCCAGCCGCCAAAGCCCAGGACCAGCGTGGCCAGGCCGCCGAGCACCCCGCCATGCCAGTTGGTCCACAGCCAAAACAGCGGAATCAGCCAGCTGAGTCCGATCAGGCTTAGCGCCTGCCGCTCACACGCTGCCAACAGGGCAAGCGTCACCGCCAGCCCCACCACTGAGGCCAGATGCGGCCGCAAGTGAAAATGATGGGCGCAAGCGGCAATCCCCAGAAACAGGATTACCGCGACGACCGAGGCATGGACGCCAATGCGTAGCCCCCGGCACGCCAGCCAGGTAAACAGGACTGCTAACACGACGCTAAAGGTCAACAGCTGCGTAGAAAAGCCATCTAGGCGATGTAGTCCGGCCTGAAAACATTCGCCCAGCCACTGATGCGGGATCCAGGATTCGCCCTGGCGCGTAAAGCTAAAGGGATCGGTGACGAAAAAGCCCTGCTGGAGAATCCGTTCCCCCACCACCGTGTGCCAGAACATCCCAGGATCACGGAGAAACCGGCTTTGGCCACCGAGCAACAGCAACAAGAGCACCACCAGGAAGAACCCAGCAGCAGGGGAAATCGAGCGCAGCATGGGCACAGCCCTCGGTCAGCAAGCCCGGCGAGAAAACGCCGCTCCAGCGGCCTGCTGGAGTATAGCCTACGGACCCACGCCGGCCGGCCGGCCCCCCAAGCTCGATGCCCCACGACCACATGGACCTATGGCATCGAGCTTGGGGCGGAGTTTACATGGTCGCTTCCAGCTCGCGAGCTTGACGCATCTCGACCTTGGCACCAACGCCCAGCGCAAACTGGAAGTTCGTCCCCTTGGTGCACGCCGCGCCGACCTCACCACCGGGGCTTAGAGCGAGAAAGGCGACCCGAGCTGGATGAACCCCGCGACGAACCGCATTGGCAATCACGCGTTGTACTCCCAGTTCACAGGCCTGCTGCGGCGTCTTTCCGGCCCGCATCGATTCAACGATCAAAAAACTACCACCGACCCGGATGATTTCTTCGCCGACCCCGGTCGCCCCCGCCGCGCCGGCTTCGTTGTCGACGTATAGTCCGGAGCCGATCAGTGGCGAGTCCCCGACTCGGCCGGGGTATTTGAAGGCCAGCCCCGAGGTGGTACACACTCCGCCCAGGTTGCCTGCTTGATCATAGGCTAGCACGGTCACCGTATCGTGGTTCTCCTCGCCACCGGCGTCGTTGCCGCGTAGCTGGTCCCGCCGGCGTTCCCATTCGGCGACACTTTCCGGGGTCAACAGCGTCTCGAGCGGGAAGCCTTGCTGCAAGCCGAACCAGCGCGCCCCTTCTCCAACCAACAAGACGTGGGGCGTCTTTTCAGGAACTTGGCGGGCCAGGGCGGCCGGATGACGCATGTTCTCCAGAGCGGCCACTGCGCCACAGTCGAGTGTTTTTCCGTCCATGACACAGGCGTCCAGCGACACCGTGCCAATCCGATTCCCTAGTCCGGCAAAGCCGACACTGTTGACCTCGGGAGCATCCTCCACCGCTTGTGCCCCGGCCAGGGCGGCGTCCAGGGCAGGTTGCCCGGCCACCAGCAAGGAACTGGACTTCTCCACCGCAATCCGACCAAACGGCCAGGTTGCGATTACGACCGGTTGTGCCATCATCGGCTCCTTTCATGGGAAAAGCATTGGGGCACGTCATGCGGACCATTCTCGGCGGCGAGACCGCCCGCGGAAAGCACGATTTCGAACGATTCGGCTCAGCAGACCAGATCGGCTTGAGCGCAACGGGTCAGATCGCTAGCATCGGGGCCTCTTAAGCAGAAGGAAGCACTCTGCATGGAACCCTCAAGCTGGATTGGCTTTCGCACTCGCCCGAGCTGGCTGTTATTGCTGCTGGCTCTGCTGATGACCCAGGGATGGCTGACAGCCCGGTTCTTCGCCGCGGACCAAGACCCCAAGCGGCTGCTTGGCCCAGGCCCCATCTTGGACGGGGAACATCCCCTGCACTTGTACCATGGCCATCTGGGGGCCCGCACCTGGCAGCTGCGTGGGACGACCAGTTGCTATGATCCGTCGTTTCAAGCGGGCTATCCCAAAACGCCGGTCTTTGATGCTGGCTGTCGCTTTGCTGAGGTCTGCCTCGTCATCACACAGGGAAAATATCAACCCGCCTATTACAAGTGCGGGCTCGCTCTGTTGTGTCTGATGGTCCCTGGGTTGGTGGCCATCGCCGCGCGGGGATTGAATCTGTCGCCCGCGGCGGCCTGCCTGGCCAGCGCCGCCAGCATCGTCTTGTGGTGGTGGGGACCGTGTCGGCCGCTGTTGATCCACGGCGAGCTCGACTTTCTGCTGGCAGCCCAGGTAATCTTGTTGTCCATGACCTGGATGGTCCGCTTCAACCGGTTGGCAGGGGTGGATAGCTTTCTGGTCCTCAGTGCGACCGCTTGTCTGGGCTGGTGTCTGCAGCCGATCGTCTGGCTGGGCTATCTGGGGATCGCGCTTGGCTATTATCTATGGATCACCCCAAAGCAGTCATTAGGTTGGCATGTAGCGTTCTTAACCACCTTCGCCGTGGGCGTTTTGGTCAATGCGCAGTGGCTCGAAGAATGGGCGCGCTATTGGTGGTTGCGCGTCCCCTTTGCCGAACATGCCGAAGATTGGTTTTCCCCTTGGCAAGTCGAGGCCTGGGAGTCCACTCGACGCATCCTAGCCGATCATCCGCTCATGGCGTGTATGGCCGGCGCCGGCCTTCTGGGTGGCATTTGGTTAATCGTGCGACGGATGCGTGCCTGTGCGGTTCTGATCCTGGTAAGCCTGCTGCTTCCGCTTGGCGCGATCGCGACCAAGCTGCCGTTGCAGCCGTTTGGCAGTTTTGACGCTCTTCCCTGGTTGGCACTGCTCGGCTTTTTGAGCCTGTGCCCGGCGGCGCGGCTGCTCACCGCCGGTTTGCAGGGAGTGTGCTGCTCTGGGCCAAACGGGCAGCGACTGGTGCTGCCCGTCATGTTGTTGGGCTTAGGCAGTCTGGTCATTTTCGAAGCAATGGCTCTGCCGCGCATCAAACTGCCCACGCTGCAGATCGGCTTGGATGCCAACCAACAAGACGTGCTCAAGCAACTACACGAGCATACCCGCCCTAGCGCACGCATCTTGTGGGAAGAACCCGGCAGCGCCACCGTCGCTCCGCTAGGCCCCCTGCTAGCCTTGCCGACCCAGCGCGCCTTGATCGGCGGGCTTGCTCCCCAAGGCGGAGTTGAGCATCTGCTCTTGCGGCTCTGCCCAGGGCAGCTCTTGAACCGCCCCCTGGAGTACTGGGGGGATCGCGAGCTGCAGGCGTTCGCCGACCGCTACAATATCGGCTGGGTCGCCTGCTGGTCCGAAGCCAGCCGGCAACGCTTCTTGGCCTTGCCGGGAAGCCGCATCGTTTGCCCACTCGCCGATGGCTGGCTGATCGAGCTCCACCGAACCCACAGTTTTGTGCTCACCGGACAGGCACGCTGGGTCGAGGCTACCCCCGAGCGGATCATCCTGGCCGAGGTCGTGCCGGACCCCAACCAGGGGGTGGTGACCTTGAGCCTGCATTACCAATCACGTTGGCGTGTCTCGCCGAACTATGTGGAGATTGAAGGGGACAAGGATGCCACCGGTCCGGTGCCATTGGTGCGTCTGCGAATCCCCGGCCCAGTGCCGCGACTCTGCCTGACCTGGGACGATCCCTAAGTGGACACCGGACGCAGCGATCGGTACTGCTACCATGAATACCGATCCCTCCATCCGGTTCTGCTGGGGTTTCGCTCTTTATGCCGCCAAGTACGTTTGCCGAGCTCGAACAACAAGCGTTTTTCCGGGCCACCCTTCGTAAGCGCAACCTGCTGTTGCTGGTTGCCTTTGTGCTCGATCTGGCGGCCCTCTATCTGGTCAGTTGTATCCAAATCCATCCCCAGCCCGCGCCAGATAGCATCGAAGTGCTGGGCTTTTGGGTCGGAATCGCCTTCCATCGCTGGACCAGCTATGCCTGGCTGGGTTTGATTGTGGTCGCCCAGCTGGTGATCGCCCGCTTTGCCATCCGTCAGCTGCTCAGTCAAGGCGAGGGGATGATCGAGGTCTATCCCAGCGATAAAAGCGAAAGCCGACGCTTCGGCGGTTATACGGCTCCGCAACTGGTGCAACTGGTGCACCAGCTGATCCACGACATGGACACGGGCAAGGTCCGGCAAATTGTCATCAGCGACCGGCCGGAGCCCAACGCCTTTACCGCCCACGTGGTCGGCTATGGCAACGTTGTGGTGCTGCACTCGAACTTGCTCGAGGTGTTGCCCCCCGAGGGTGTCAAGGCAGTGGTGGCGCACGAGGTCGGGCATATCCGTCGGCGGGATTCCATCCGCTATCTGGTGACGAGTCTTCCCCGTACCTTTCTCGCGTTTATCTGGTTAACCCTTCTATGGAAAATCGGCGTCGGCATTGTTGGCTTCGAGGGAGACTTATGGCTCCTCGCACGACGCATGGTGTTTCTGTTCGCGATGTTAGGACTGACCGGCTGGCTGTTCCAGAACCTCACACGTGTGGCCAACCTGGCCGCCCAGCAGAGTGAACATCTCGCCGATGCCTATGCGGCCCAAGCGTGTGGCTGGCTGACCATGCTCAATGCCATGCTGCTGCTCGGTGATCGCATTGAGGCGCTGTATGTACTCATGAATACGCTCAAACAGCAGCCTCACTTGAAAGATTGGCCAATGGATCAGCACACCCTCAGCAAGGTGTTCAAGCGGTTTCCTGCTCGTGAATTGGATGAAGCCAAGGCCCGGAAGCTGGCTAACCGGCTGTATATTGAAAGTCAGCTCGCCGAACTGAAAGATTCGCTGCTTGTCCCGTTCTCCGATGAGCAGATCATCGCCCTGGCCGCCCAGGCCGATCAGGCGTTACGGCAGAAAAACGCCCGCGAGCGACAATCGGACGCAGAACTCCGCCAGGCCTACGAAGCCGAACAGGCGGCCGAACGCGATGCCGAACAGCAATTGATCGAATGGCGCAAATATGATGCCGACCGTTCGGGCCATCTGGACGCGCAAGAGTTCCGCACTCTGGCCCGCCGCCTCCGCGAACAACCCCATCGGATGCTCTATCGCATGTTCCTCGAGCCGACCGCACGCTGGCAGCGGCATCCAACTATGCGCGATCGGCTGCTGTATCTTTATAACGCGTTCGAGCAGACGCGGTGACCGTTCCGGCCGCTGGCCGCGGTCGGCTGCTCCGTTTTTTACCTGCCGCGTTGAAGCTGGCAGGGAACGTTCGTCTCCCTCGTTCATCGCATCCTGGTTGCAAGCGCGGCCGTGGCCCTTTGTCAATGGTTCACCAACCACCCCGCTCCCATGGTCACCCTCACAAGTTTCCCCCGCCGATCATCCGATCAGCCGGTGGAAGGGATTTACTGCCTGGATGAATAAAAAACCATGGCTTTTGACCGTGTCGGCGATCTATGTTGTCCTTGCAGCAGCGGCAGTCACCGTGCCCCGCTTCGTCGCACGCGGACTCGACGGCCTGCATGCCAGCACCGTTGCTGCGATGTGGTTCCTGTCGTTGGGTGTGGCCGCACTCGTGGCAAGTGTTGTGCCGCTGGTCATTACCGCGATGGGATGGAAGCAGCTTTCCGTGGCCTTACGGGTCGTGGGACTCGCGCCCATCGGTTTATCCCTCGTGGCCATGTTGGCGATCGCAGTCTACCTCATCAATAAATAAATTTAAACTAATATTATTAAACAATCTAATATATGCTGAACCAGTGGAGAACCATGATGCGAGCACGACTTGAAAAAACCAGAAAGGGGTGCGTTGCACTCTTGCTGAGCTTCTTGATTGGCGGATACACCCTGCCCGCGGACGTCGATGGAGACAGAGCCTACGCTGCTCTCTCTGTCGGACTGCCACCAGCCAGGGACGACTCAGGTAGCGCCAAGAAGAATCACGCGAAGCTTCTTCGGCAAGACTTCTCCATCGCCGAACCCGACCACTTGCCAGGCCAGAAGTCCTTCGTTGGGACGTGGAAACTCAAAGGGACTCTGGATGGTCGATCGGTTGACGTGCGGCTAACCGTCCGCGAGACTCCAAAGGGGAAGGTCGAATTGCATCGCCTTTGCCACTTCAGGGACCGAGCAGATCCCGCCGTTCTTGAGTGGCATTCGACGAACACACGCTGGGTCGATGCGTACCTGCTCGCTCGATTCCGTCGGAAGGACGGAAGTCCCATCCAGGTCTACTACCGCCTGGACGGCAACGACCCGCGAAAACTGTTGGAACGCTCCTGGCCCACGATGACCGTTCGCTCCCAGGGAAAGCGCTCGCTCGACGGCTTGTTCGGCACCGGTCAGTCGACCCGATCATGGCGGCGCGTGCTTGACCAGGATGCCATTGAACGCTTCCGGGCGGCTCCGACGGACCCCGTTCTGACCCGCATTGCGATTGCCCGATCTTTGATCTGGCACGATTTGATCAACCGCACCGACAGCACTGGTTTCGTTCCTGAATCGGGAGGAGAGTGGCGCGTCAACACGATCGAGCACCCGGACGGTCATACCTATCAGGTTGTCCATTGGTGCGACATTGATGATAACTCCTGGACGGTTTACTTTGAGGGCGGCAAGGTCTATGAAGTGTTTTACGAAAACTGACCATGCGCCTTCGACTGACCACGGTGGGGTTCCTGTTCGACCAGCTCTGGTAGCCGCCTACCCAAGCACATCTTGTGAGGCGGGATAGCCGCCTGGGCCGAGCAACCGTCTCGCTGAGGAGCCGCCCCATGGCGAGCCGCCTCACTGAACTTGCGACACAAGGTCGCTTCCGGACTGTCCCCCAGTGAGCCGGTGCTGGCCCCGTCCCAGGTTGAGCGGTCACCTGGAATGGGGTCCACCGCCTTCGACCGGTGCGATCGGCGTCCGGAAGACCATCACCCACCAGAACTCCTCGGATGTCTCGCCGATCCCTTCTGGCGACCGCTCAGGTCCGTGGGTTTCGGCCTGCCGCCGATTGCCGAAAATGTCTTGAATAATTCCGGTTCTCGACACACATCAGAGAGTGATAGGAAGGATGACGCCCCTTGTCCCGATCCGACCACGAACGACCGGCCCTAACATGAACGTTTCTGCGAAGACTTTACCGGACAGCAAGGTGCCCGATTGCCGACTCCTGGCCGATTACTCGGACCGCAACTCGGGGGAAGCCTTTGGGCTCCTGGTGGCTCGACACGCCAGCCTCGTGCTGGGCACTTGTCGACGTGCTCTCAGGCGGGAAGCCGACGCGGAGGACGCCCGCCCAGACAGTGTTCGTCCTCCTCTGGCGGAAGGCGGACGAACTCCGGCGGCACCCGTCGCTGGCCGGCTGGTTACATCGCACGGCCTGGAACGTCTGCCAAAACCTGCGGCGGGCCGGGCTCGCGCGGGCGGCCCACGAAGCCAAGGCGGCCCGGATGAATACGATCACCTCGAACGACGGCAGCCTGGACCATGGCACGGAGGTCCGAGAACTCCTCGACGAGGAGATCGACCGCCTGCCGGAGAAGCTCCGGGTCCCGCTCGTGTTGTTCCACCTCCAAGGGATGTCCCTAAACGAGATCGCGGCGGCCCTGGAAAGCAGCGTCCCGACGGTCGGGACGTGGCTCCGCCGCGCGCGAGAGACTTGCGACAGCGTTGACCCAACGGGGAGTTACCGTCGGTGCATCCACGCTGACGCCACTGTTGGCGTCCTGTGCCGACGACGACTCCGTCCCCGACCACTTCGTGGCAAACGTCGTACATGCCGCCCACAATCCCGACCCGATCCTCGACGCACGATTGCTTCGCGAAACGGGAGGCCCGACCACCTCCCTTCTGACCAGGTCGGTACATTACCTGACCGCGACTGCCGTGCTGGTCGTCGTCGGCATCGCTGCCGCGATCTTCGCTTCATCCTGGCAAGCGACCCCTCCGCCGGAAGTGCGAGCGGAACGTCCCGATGACTTCCCGCGACTGGAAGGAGAATGGAAGATGATCGCTTGGGAGAAGGACGGCCGGGAGGTCCCGGAAGCGGACTTCAAGCCGTTCAACGAGCGGATCGTCTTTTCCGGCGACCGGGTGGTCCGCCGACAAACAGCGCCGAACAGAACCGAGATCACTGCAGACGACGGCGTCTTCTCGACCGACGACTCCCGGAAACCCGCCACGATCGACATGAAAACGCAAAAAGGGGTTGTCCGGGGGATCTACAAACTCGACGGGGACGTTCTCAAACTCTGCGTCACCCAGAACGGCGGTCCGCGTCCGCACTCGTTCTCGACCCGCGAAGGCGACCGGCGGTCCCTGCACACCTACCGCAAGTCTCGATAACCAGAACGCTCGAAACCCATGGCACGCGAGAGATCCAGACCATGAAGCATGAACTGCAGACTCCGGCGGGCTCGTTTCGCAGACAGAAAAGGTTGGGAACGGGGGTTCTCCTCGGGGTCGGGATCGCGGCCTACACGGCCGCCTACCTGGCTGACAGGGACGAACGGGCACCGGGCCGCAGCCCGGTGCCTGGGGCAAACTGGGTGTACGCCCCCGCCAGAGCCGTCGAGGAGGGCCTAGCCCGCCTCACTCGGCAGGACGCCCGTCGCATTGTCGCAGACGCCCTGTCCGAGGCGGGAAGGTCGGACCGGAAGGTACTGCTGGTTTTCGGCACCGAGAACTGTCTCCCGTGCCGACAGATGGAGCGTTTCCTCGACCAACAGGAGCAAACCCTGTCCGATCACTTCATCGTCGTCAAAGTCGTCTACGACGTCATGGAGAACGGCAAGGCGGTGCATCACGAGTACCGCAGGCCTCCGGAAGTCGTGAACGGAGGCCTTTACATCCCCTGGTCGTGCGTGCTGGACTCCAATGGCAACCGAGTCGTGACCTCGGACGGCCCCGACGGCACGATCGGTCTGCCCCAAGGTGGAGCGAAAGGTCGGGCCTGGTTCATGCAGATGCTCCGCAGGGCCGACGCGGGCCTTACCGAAGAAGAACTCGCGACGATCGACCGGGCGGCGGCCCGCTACCACGACGAGATCTGGAAGAACTGAGCGACGAGTGCATTCTTTGACCACATGTAGGGCCGCAGTCGGCACAGCCGCTACGTCACCGAAGACCAGAAAGCTGGTATCGTGGCCCCCGAAAACGGCGGAGCTGGCAGCCGCCTGCAAGCGATCGGCATCCGGAAGACGGTCACGTGACAACAACCCGTTGACGGGAAAACCGATATCTTGGCTCAGCGTGGATAGGAATAGTGGCTTTGAGAGCCAGCGTGGTTCAGGACGCGGATTCCTGCTTTGGGTGAGCGGGTACATGCGCTCGCTGAACCATCCTGGCACGCGGGCTTCTGCACTCACCCCTTCTCGCGCACATTGAACTCCAGCTTCCAACTCTGCTTACCATCGCGGCTCTGACACGACAGCTCCAGTTGCCCGACTTCGCTAACGCGTGAGTGCAGGTGTACAGGTACCTGGCGCAGGTTGGGGTCATCGCTTTCCAGCGTGGTCGTCAGCGGGGCCAACTCCTCGATCTCATCTTCCCAATGTTCAACCACGGTGCCGGGCGTGTCTTGACGCCGCACGGTCGAGGCTAAGAAGCGGAACTGGGCTGGCTCGCCGACCACCAGAGCGAACTCCTGACGCGGCAAATCGGTCTCGGTTCCCTCTTCCATGCCAAACGGGGCCACGCACAAAGCCTTCAACGGCGGTGGCATCCCGGGCACCGCCGGCAGAGCGGTTTCGACGCCGATATAGTAGGCACGTGCGGTGCCGCCACGAATACGTACTCCTTTGCCACGGCGAACCAGGCCGTAGTAAGCTGCGCCGCGGGCGACGGCAACATCCAGATCGATCCCTCCCAGGGCCCGGATCGTCTCAGCGCCCCCCGCGCTGGCCCAACCGTTGAGAATCTCTAGGACGCGTTGCCGCAGAACCTCGGCCTTAAACACCCCTCCGTTGAACAAGATCGCCGAGGGCAGGTGTCGTTGGGTGGTTCCTTCCTCGGCCAGCGCATCGGTCTGGCGAGTTAAAAAGTAGGCCAGGTGCTTGGTCATGGCCGGATCGCTCACATAGGGCAGACCCATTTCCTGAAAACCCACCTTGCTCTGTCGGGTGGGCAGGGCATCGGCGTCACAAGCTGGGAAAAAGCCGTCGAGAATGACCTGCTCGATCTCAGCCCGCATCAGCTCGGTTTTCAGAGTACCACCAATCAGGCGACTGCCCCGTCCCAACACGGTCACCATGGCACTGGACTGCTCGGGATGGGCAAATAGGGTTTCCTTGGCCTGACGGCAGCTGTAGCTGAGCTGTTGCATCTGCTGCAAATCGAGCTTGGCCCCCTGCTCGGCCAACTGGCGCGAGGCAAGATAAGCCAGGGTCAGATCCATGTTGTCGCCGCCTAGCAGTAAGTGTTCGCCGACAGCAAGCCGTGTCAAAGCCAACTGGCCGTCCTCCTCGCCGACCTGAATCAGCGTGAAGTCGGTGGTACCACCGCCGACGTCCGCGACCAAAATCAAGTCGCCGACCTTCACTTGCTCCCGCCACTGGTCACCGCATTGGTCGAGCCACGCATAGAAGGCCGACTGGGGTTCCTCCAGCAAGGTCAGCTGTTGCAATCCCGCCGCCCGCGCCGCCTCGACGGTCAATTCACGGGCCGCGGCATCAAACGAGGCTGGCACGGTCAAGACAATTTCCTGCTTTTCTAGGCGATAGTCGGGGACGTCGCTGGCCATGGCGTCGTTCCAGGCTTCGCAGAGATGCTGTAAATAGCAGGTAATGGCATCCAGGGGGGAAAGCTTGCGGGTATCGGCGGGCGCTTGCCAGGGCAGAATGGGACTGCGGCGGTCGATGTCGGGGTGGCACAGCCAAGACTTGGCCGAAGTGACCAGTCGGGTCGGTACTTGCGAGCCAAACTGGCGTGCAAAGGTGCCGACCGCATAGTCGCGTTGTTCATCCCAGGGAAGCTTCAGGCTGCCAGCGGGTTGTTCGTTGGGGCCTGGAAGATACAGAAACGAAGGCAAAAGTGGTAAGGACTCGACCTGCCCGGGCTGGACGACCTGTGGAATCGCCAGGACGCGGGCTCGGGCATCCTCCCCGACCCCGGTATCGACATACGCAACTGCGCTATTGGTAGTGCCCAGGTCGATACCAACCACAAATCGAGCATGGCTCATGAATCGCTGATCCTTCCTCGGACTTGTAGAGCTTGTTTCGCAGATCGCGTCTATTCTACGCCTACCGCTTCGACTATAACATTAGATTGCAGTACTTATAGCCATCCCCTTTAGGTAACAGCATGGTACATTCCTCGACCCATACTTCTTGGGTGCCACGCACATCGATCGGGATTGCTGCGATAAGCGTCTTTGTAGCCAATGCAGCGTTATTGATTTTGCAACTCGTCGCACCCCGCCTGCTCGCCCCATTGGTGGGTTCGTCGCTCGAAACTTGGACATCGATCATCGGCGTCTTTCTCACGGGTATCGCACTGGGCAATTGGCTGGGCGGTTATCTGGCCGATCGCCGGGCTTCGCTCAAAACCTTGAGCATCCTGCTGACCCTGGGGGCGGCCAGCGCCTTGCTGATGGTGGGACTGGTCATGGCGATCCAGACCAGCGCAATCCATACCGCGTTTTCGTTGACCAGTCGCATTCCCTTGCTCGCGTTGTTGCTGTGTTTGCCCCCCAGCTTTCTGTTCAGCTTGAGCACCCCAGTCGCGATCAAACTGGCCTTGCCGAATGTCGGTCGGGCCGGACGTATCGCCGGGCTGATTTTTGCCCTGAGTACCCTCGGGTGCTTGCTGGGAAATTATGTTACGGGATTTATCCTGATTCCCGCGATGAATTTAAATACGATTGTCTACGCGGTGGCGGCCACCTTACTTGGCCTGGCCAGTCTCATTGCTTCACTGGCCTTTTTGACCCAGCCGAGTTGGACGAGTCGCCCCCCGGTCGACCCCGAAGCCACTGCCCCTGAATGGCTCACCCATCCCAGCGACAACGACGAAGCCCCGCCGCGGGGTTGGCTGCGGCTGCAAGACCATCTTGGCCTCGCCGGTTTGCTGGTCTTCTTGGCCAGTTTTTGCGGCATGACCCTGGAACTGGCCGGGCTACGCAAGCTTGCGATGCAGCTGGGCGTCTCCATCTACACCTGGACCGGGATCATCGGCGTGATGCTCGCCGGCACCGCGGTTGGCAACTACCTCGGTGGGATCATCGCCGATCGTGGCTTTGCACCTGGAGCCCGACGCTTCGGTCTGGTGCTGGTAAGCCTGCTGGCCGTCATCTTCGCACGCGAGCTGGGCCTGTATCTGTGTGGCATCGGCGAACTGCTGGCAATCCGCTATGACTTGGACTTTTTCCGGCTGCAATGGTTTACCGATTTCCATCGGCAGCTTAGCCAGCTGGTCGGAATTGACCTGGGGACTTGGCTGATCCGTGGCCTGGGCTTCCTGGTCGGGGCCCTGGCCTTTTTCCTGGGCCTTTGGCTGGCGGAGACCACCGGCGGGCTCTTCTTTGTCGGTGGCTTAGTCGGGGGGATGCTCGCGGTGCCGCTGGGGCGGATCCTCGCCGAAGCATTACCACTGGACTGGTTTACCCAGTTCCATCAATGGCTGGCCGCCAATTCACCGCTGGGTGACGCCATCCGCCTGTGGACTATCCGGGGGATCGGTGTCCTTGCTGGGCTATTTATCATCGGCCTGGTACAGTTGGGGCGCCGCCTTTGGGATGAGGATCGGCTCTCGGCCAGCAGCCTGCTTGGGGGCTCGTTTATTCTAGCCAGTTTGACCACGCTGTGTGTCTTTCCCAACCTGGGATTACTCAGCCGAAGCGTCGGGATTTTTTTGCTGGATCTGCCGGAGAAGGTGCTGGTTTGGAGCTTTGTCTTGTTCTTCCTGCCGATGCTGCTGCTGGGCACGATATCGCCCCAGGTGATTCGCCTCGCCGTGCGCGATGTCGCGCATGCCGGCCGGACCGCGGGCAGCATTTATGCCGTGTCGACCTTAGGGGCAATTGCCGGCACCTTTATGACGGGCTATTGGTTGATCTCCAGTTTTGGCACTACCTACGTCCTCTTGGGCGTCGCCGGGCTGTTATTCTTGCTCGGAGTCTTCGCCGGTCAATTTTGGCGGAATCGCCTGACGCTGTTTGGGGGGGGCATCCTTGGAGGTTGTGTCGCCGCTGGCTTGATCCTGTTTAGCTATTTGGAAAACGATTTGGTCCTTGAGACCAATTACTACGCCATCCGCCTTCAAGATGACCAAAATAATGAATTTGGCTTGCTCGCCGGGGGAGCATTTGCCGATTTGAGTCGCTACTCCGACGACGACACTTGGCAACCCTTCCGCGCGCGGGCACTGATCCTCGACCATCTGATCCATTCCAGCGTCAAACCCTACGACCCCGGCTTTCTACACTATCTACACGAGTGGATTCAGGTCGAGTTTGTCTACCGTGCACTGACCTGGAGCCCCGCTCCCAAGGTGCTGGTGATTGGGGGGGGCGGCTACACTTTTCCGCGCTATGTCGATGTCACCTTCGGTGACCAAGTCCGCCTGGAAGTGGTCGAGATTGACCCAGGGGTCAGCCGCGTCGCCTATGAGAAACTTGGCCTACGCGATCATCCCAGGATTATGAATTACAACATGGACGGGCGTCAGTTTGTCTTTGAAAAAGCACGTCCCCGGGATTATGACCTGGTCGTGCAGGACGCCGTCAACGATTTATCGGTCCCCTATCACCTGATGACCAAAGAATACAACGATGGCATCCGCCGCATTCTCAAGCAAGAGGGCGTCTATCTTCTCACCTTGATTGACTCGCTCAAGGATGGTCAACTCTGGCGCGCGGCGATTCATACGATGCGCGAAAGCTTCCCGCACGTCTATCTACTTGCAAATGAGAAAATCGATGAGGTTCCCAGTAGCCGCGATGTCTACGTCCTGTACGGCTCGGTACGCCCGCTCGACCCCGAGCAGCTGGCCAGCCTCTTGGAGCAGCGCGGCGTTCCGCAACGCTGGACGCATTCGCTCGATCCCGAGGTCTTGGAACAACTGCTCGACCAACAACCACGGCTTGTCCTCACCGACCAACATGCACCCGTCGACAACCTGATGCAGCCCCAGTTCCGAGCAAGTTTTCGTTAACCCGCCAAAGCGATCCGATCGGGGCACGCTGCCCACGGGTCCGATCAACGTAAATACGTCCGCTGACCCCACGAGCATGGAAAGTCCCATCGCTCGGTCAAGACCCACAGGGTGCGAACCCCGGGTGCCTCCCAGGGATAAGGCCCGACCCCATCGGTAAAGTAGATCACTCCATCCGGGCGATGTTCTTGGAGAAACCCCGGGGCAAACACCGGCCGCAGATCGGTTCCTCCCCGACCCGCCACTTCGCTCAACCGGCCCACAAACCGGTAGACACGCTGAATGACCGCATCACACTCGACGATCGTAATTTGCAGCAAGTGCTGCACCAACCGCAGCTGCCGCCCGATCTCGACCAGATCATCGCGGCTCATACTGCCCGAGGTGTCAATCGCAATCAACAGCCGTTTCGCGGGCGTCTGCCGTGCCCGATAGCTCCGTCCTGGGATCTCCCCAACGCGATTTGGAAATCGACGGTTGGGTCGAGTATAGCTAGGCACCGGCTGGCGGACTTGGGCGATGAACATGCGCAGAGCGGTTCGCCAGTCGAGATAGCGTTGCGGCGGCTCGTCGGACCCCGGTAGCTGCTCAAGAAACCAGCCGGGGCTATGCCCAGCCAACTTGCTACGGCGTTTTTCCTCAGGGGTCAAGATCGCCTCGGTTTCCTGCACGGCCGTACGAATCAGGCGCCTGATTCGCTCATCCGTCCCGGCATCGGGACCGACCCCCTGGCCGATGCCGACGCCGCGAGGCAAGTGACGATCGACCCAGCAGACAGCCTGGGGCAGCACTCGTCCTTCCGACTGGGCCCGGACCAGGATGTCATAGCGTTCGCGCGTACTTTGCCCCGCACGAATGCCAAAGCGAGCAAACCGCTGCACCGTTGGCGGCTCGCCCGGCAATGGTTCACTGATGAACTCGTTGGCCGAGATCTCCATGGCCAGTTCCATCAAGCCTGGGTGCTCCACCTCACGAAGACGCGGGTTACTCAGATGGCCCATCACGACATGATGCACTTCGTGCAGTAATACACCCGGCACATACTGCATCCGCTCAACCGGATTTAAAAAATAATGAACATTGATATGAAGATAACAACGTCGCCCATGCTGCGATACGGCCATCACCGGAACATGCTCATCCTCAATCGGATCCAACCGTTCTAGGATGGCAGCATAGTAGCGGTATTTGGCCAGGAATCGCTCGCGACGAACAAACTGGTACAAAAATGCGCGGATAGGATCGGCCATACCCGGGTCACTTCTTGCCAGGGCCAAGCGGTAACTTAAGCCGAGCGTACGTCTTGCGTAGCAGCTCACCGGCACTGCCAACATCGTCGAGCAATGCCCCTAACCCCGTCAAGGCTTCTTGATTCTTGCGTAAGCCAGCCAGGTCGGCATGCCCTTCGAGCTGACGAATGACTTCACCGACCAGTACCCGCAGTCGATGCTGCCGGTAGGCATCGCTGGACCATGCCTGAATCTGAGCCCGCAACGGTCCTCGCACATAACCATGCAAGATCTTCGACAACTCGACCGGCACCAGTTGCCCCGCTGCTGGGTTCTGACCAAACGCGTCTTGAACTTGCTCACGGAAATCCCCAGGCAAATCTTCGAGCAATCGCTCAAATGATTGCAGCACAAATTGCTTGGTTTGAACAGCACGCTGCAATTCCGGTCCTTCCACCAGTTGCAACAGGCGGTAACCCAAGGTCTCCAGGACATCGGTCTGACCATTCACCCGATAATCGCCGATGAGACGTTGCAAGTCCAAATCGCGATGGTACTGACTCACCAAGCTCAGCAGGGGCATCGTCTCATCCGCTCCCTGTCGATCCAGAATGTCGAGTAGGATCTCGATCCACGCCGGTGGCAAATAGCCGCCCAGGGTTGCCCGGACAAGGGGCTCATTCCGATATTCGTGGGGCGTCAACGTCTGCAGCAATTGCGATACATAGGTCCAAGTCCGCGGGGGCGTCTCGTCCAGGAAGCGATCGTGCGTCCGGCCCAGCGTCAGGATCGCAGGATGGATCCCATGGGCTTCCGCCCAGTCCAGCCAGCTCGGGCGATCCGCCCGCACCCGTAGATTGAGAAATCGGGCGCGTAAGGCGGGATCCAGAGGGGTCACTTGGTATTCCCCATCTTCCGGATTGATTGCGGCACAGGCCAACCAGCCCTCGGGAAGGACATACTCATGTAAGCGACGGGTGGTGAGAAGCTGCAGAGCAGGTTGTTGAATGTAGCGTTCAGCGCGATTCAACTCTTCAAGCAGTAAGATGCCTGCCCCGTTGGTCGGCAACAGCTTGGGACAGGCATAAGTGGTGCGTTGATCGACCAGGATGGGTAAACCGACCAAGTCGGGAGGTTCGAGCAGACTCAGGTCGAGGACCACCTGAGCGATGCCAAGTTCCTCACTGACGCTACGAATGATCTCACTTTTGCCAATGCCCGTAGGCCCCTCCAGCAAGATGGGTCGCCGCGCGCGATAGGCAATTTTGAGGACATCCTTCACTAACGCGCCGATGGGTAAACCATGAGGGGGAGCACGATCGGTCGATGGCTCTTGCGGAGAAGGACTGTTTGCCATCGGGCAACCTCAGGCTACGAAATGGTAGCAACCACCATCGCATTCTTGAGACTGCCCGGCCCACTGTCAAGGAGGGTTGCAGCAGGCTTAACCCTGCATGACCCCTCCCATCCCATCATGCACTTTGCTCAAGTCACCTTGCCACTTGACCAGGGTGGCTTCTTGCTCATGGATCCAGTGTTCGATCCGGGTACTTTGTTCATCCAATTGACGTGCACGCTGTTGCCAATCACGAAACTGCTCGGCCAGTCGGACGAGCATATGATGCCAGAGATTGGCCTGATCGCTGTCGGCCTGGCTTTGCAGGTCAAACGTCGCCAGAAGTTGCTCCTGATGCTCGACGGAGGCCAGAGCCTCCTCGAGCGCCTGATGAATCTGGCCCAGGACGTCGGGCCAGGGAATTGTCGCGCTAGTCGGTGCTTCCATGCATTGCCTCCATCGCAAGAAAATTCCTTCCTCTTGTACCCATCCCCGTCTAGGGTTGCAACGTCGGCTGCAGGGGAGTGGTGGGGGCCAGTTGCGGAGTGACGGGCGTCGGCTGCAGGGTGGTCGGCTGCCCACCTGGCTGGTTGGTTTCTTCAACGTTACTGCGGGCCCCTTGTACCAACGGACTGATCTGTTCTTCGCGGAATTGCCAAAACTCCAGGTAAGGCGGACCGACAAGCACAATCGCCGCGGCAATCCACAAACAAAAGATCGAGGGGAACAACATCCAAAAGCTGGCCCGATTCGCCTGGGCCTCAGCCCGTTGTCGCCATTGGGTTCGTAGATTACTGTTAAATTCTTGCAAGGTCTCCAGAGTATCTGTGCCCAGTCGTTCCGCTTGGACCAGCAACAAGGCCAACGAACGGACCTCTTGCAAGGACACCCGCTGAGCAAATTGATCCAGAGCATAGCCGGTACTATGTAATCCCGCATGACGGGAGACGATCCGTAACTCATGACTCAGGTCCGGATAGATCGGCTGCAGTTCCGCCGCGGTCTGAGCCAACCCTTCTGGCAGCGCCTGGCCACCCGAAAGCGAAAGGGACAACATATCTACGGCGATCGGAAGTCCCTTGAGGATGCGGCGCTTGCGACTCCGACTGGCCATCGACAGCCAGACCCGCGGTAAACTGAAGGCCAACACCGTGGCCATCAATCCACCAAGTACCACCGGCACCATCAAGCTTGCTGGCACCAAAAGGGCCAGCAAGCCCGTGGCAAACAAGGCACCCAAGGTGACGATTGTCCGGATGGCCAGATAATCGTTGATCGCCGTTGCCTGGTAATGTCCCGCTTGCTGGAGTTGTTCGCGGATTTCTTCCCGGCCCTGGACACTCGTCGGCAATTGCGTGGCCAGGGCTGCTGTCCAGGTGCCGCTCCCCTCCTCGTCCTGGCGGCGACGGCGGCTGGTCACCACCAGCGACAATACCGCCCCTGAGACGACCATCGCACCAAGCGCCGTCAGGGTTAGTCCAAGTGCCTCGCTCATGGGTGCTTGCCCCCCTTGCTCAGTGGTCCACTTTGAATAACGACAGGAGCCACACCACTCCAACCACCTCCAGTGCCGCGGCGAAGCTCAGGGCGATCATCCCCGAACTACTCTCCAGGAAGCGGTTGATATACTCTGGCTGGAACAGGTAGTAACCCAAAAACAACGCTGGCCCAGCCAAAGCAATGAAGATGCCACTGAGCCGGCCAAGAGCGGTCGCGGCCCGCACATGCCCGCGAAAGAGATTGCGGTCCCGAGTACTGGTGGCCACCCGATCCAGCAGCATTGCCAGGTTGCCACCGACGCGACGATACAAGATAACCAACGACACAAAGATATTAAAATCGAGTAAGCCCACCCGTCGGGCGGTCAACTGCAACGCCACCGGGATCGACACCCCCAGACGCAAATGTTCGCCGCAGCGGCGGAATTCTCTGCCAATCGGCTTCTCGGTCTGCTGACCGGCGAGGGTGATCGACTGCTCCAAACTCAAGCCCGCGCGGAGCGAACGAGCCAGCAGGAAAAAACTATCGGGTAATTGCTCCTGCATACGCCGCCGCCAGTAGCGGGCGACCAGATAGTACACCCCACCCACCAACGCCATACCCACTGGCAAGGCGAACAATGCCAATAAGGGATCCTCACGCCAGAAGTAGACTCCGATCGCCAGTGCCACCCCCACCAAGAGCATCCAGCCCAACGCCTGGGGAACATTCACCCCAAGGCTGGCATCATCCACAATTCGTTCAAACGCTCGGTCGGTGCGTTCTTCCCAATTGTGTGGTTCCTCAATGGCACGCAAATCCAGGCTTAGCCCGCCAGGGTCGGCAACTTCCGGCGATTGCTGGAGGCGTCGGTATATCCCATAGGCCAGCAGGATCAGCAGTGCCACCAACCCGCCGGTCAACCAAGGCAGCAGCGTCGGGGCTGCAGTGGATGGTTCCATGCCTGTCTCCTCAATCGACTTCGGTTCCCATCGGCAGGCTGGTTTCCGCGATGACCCGCTCTTGGAACAATTCCTCAGGCACGGGTATCCCCGCCGCGATCATCCGCGGCAAAAAGGTGGGGACATGGCCTGTCGCATAAAATTCCCCAAGTGCCACCCCGTCGCGAACGGTCGTTTGCCGGAAACCAAACAGATCCTTGACGACATAACGTCGCCCATTTTTCAGCCGGATCAGCTCGGAAATCCGCGTCACCCGACGCATGCCTCCTTGCAGACGTGCGGTGTGCACCAGCAGCTGCAAGGCACTGGCAATATAGTTACGGATCACCATCAAAGGCATTTCAAAGCCTGCTAGGGCCACCATCATCTCGAGGCGAGCCAGGGCATCGCGGGTATCATTGGCGTGGATGGTGGTCATCGAGCCTTCGTGCCCGGTGTTCATGGCTTGCAGCATGTCGAGGGCCTCTGGCCCTCGCACTTCGCCGATGATGATCCGATCTGGTCGCATGCGTAAGCTGTTCCGCACCAGGTCTCGCTGGGTCACCTCCCCCACCCCTTCGAGGTTGGGGATCCGTGTCTCCAGACGAACCACGTGCGGTTGTTGCAGCTGTAACTCCGCAGCATCCTCAATCGAAACGAGACGTTCACGACGAGGGATAAAGCTGGACAACACATTCAGCAGCGTCGTTTTCCCACTCCCGGTCCCCCCCGAGATCAGCAAGTTGATCCGGGCTCGGACCACGATCCCCAACAGTTGCAGCATCTCCGGCGTCAGTGTGGCACGACTTAACAAATCCTCCCGGCCCAGCCGCACCGCAAAGCGACGAATCGACAGCGTCGGTCCTTGTAAGGCCAGCGGGGGCAGAATCGCGTTGACCCGCGAACCATCCTCTAGCCGAGCATCGACCAGTGGCGACATCTCATCGACCCGACGGCCTACCCGAGCTGCGATCCGCTGGATGATCTGCATGAGGTGGGCATCGTCGGCAAAACGTACCTGGGTTGCTTCGAGCTGACCATTGCGATCGATATAGACCGCGTGCGGGCCATTCACCAGGATATCGTTGACCGTGGGGTCGGCCATAAACACATCCAATGGACCCAGGCCGAATGCTTCCGACATGAGCTCATCGAGTAACTGCTCCCGGTCTTGTGACGACAACGTCGGCGTCGAACGCTGAGCCAGATCGCTGGCCACCTTGCGAACTTCGGTGCGGAGTCGGTCATTCCCCCAGTCGCCCACCCGCGACAGATCCAAGACTGCCACCAGTTGCCGGTGAATCTCTGCTTTAAGCTGTTGATACTCCAGCTCCCGGGCCGAGGTGGGCGGGACAGCCTGAAAGGTCTCTTCAAGTACGGTGCTGGCCACGGTCAATCACTCCTGATCCAGACGGATCTATTGAACCATCTTGTGTCACTCGCTGAGCCGCACCTTGCCCACATAGGGGTTCGGCAAACGGTACAGGCCGGTTCCCCGGCGGCTTGCATCGGTGTGTGCGGTGCTGGTGGCGCGGAGAGCAGGTTGAAGGGTGACCCGTAGGACACCCCCTACCGTGGTGTCGATCTCGACCGCCGCCACCCGCGCGGCCACAAACCCATGGACCCTGGCCTCGGTACTCGTACTCCCCGTCAACTCGGCGAGCGGCCAAACACGTGCTTGGCCCGATTGCCGCAAGCGATCCAATTGCAGAGCAATCTCATCGAGGAACATGCCGATCGGTGGCGCCAACGGGTTACCCGGTAAAGGGATGGCACCATCCGGGCCGAGCACCAGCTGGCCTCCCAAGCCAGTCAGATCGCTGGAGACCAACCCATCAGCGATTTGACCCAGAAAGGTATCTTCATCGGGAGTACCAATCGCTAGCAAGTAACCGTTGCTAGTCGCCGGATTCCCACCCGGCTCCACAGGCAGGGCCAAAGTGATCTCGCGCAGCTGGTCGCCCATGGCATCCGGGACCAGACGACCCAACGTACGATCAAAAGCGAACTGATCACTTCCATTGCCTTGCTCGACCAGAAACTCCCAGGAACGCCCATCCGTCCCGGTGGCATCCGAACGGATCGCCAGGGGAACCACCGGTGCGGCCACCTCAGGCAAGGGCCGGAAACCATCGACATCGCGATCGAACACGGCCGTGGTACGTACCTGAACATCGACCTGACCCCAAGGTACAAACCCACCGAATAAAAGAGGGACGGGATTCCCGGACGCGTGCGTACGCTGATAGGTAACCCGGACCCCCGACGGAAGTGACGGCATCGTGCCAAAGACGTCGGTACGCAGAAAGGTAAACCGCAAACTCGGCGCAAGGGTTTGGCCAAACGCGACATTCAGTCGGCTGAGCTCCTGAGCGACCACGCCAGCTCGGTCTTCCAGATCTGCGATGCGAACCGAGGATCCGCGAAGTTGGTCATCATCCACCAGACGCAGGGTTGCCCCACGTGCAACCGCATCCACGCCCCGGCGGACCTCAGTCGTCCCCAAGGTGAACCAGGCCAGGTTCATGGTCAACGTTAGGGTGACCAGGGACAGGGCCAGAACCCCAAGGGCCCAGAGCGCAACGACAGCCTTGCGTCGAGAAAGGTGCTTGCGGTACATCGAGGGTGCCTTTCTATCCATGGCTTGGGCCAGTCAGGTTGCCCTAATCCAAAAACCGAGGGTTACCGCCCTGCGTTGTTCTTGTTTTTCCCACAGGTCGGACAATCCTCGGGTACCGTAAAGCGTAGTGACGACATCGACTGACCCGTTTGCCGTCGCGTCGCCGGAGATGAGGGCCGTGCTCGGTCCCGTCCCGGTTCAGACACCTCAAGTAAGCGGCCTTCCGAAGAGAAAGTACGAACCGCCTCGAAGGTTGCCCCGCGGAACTCCTCAATGGCTACCGGTGCCTCGGGTGGGGGGGGAGTGCTCAGCCCGAAGATACGCATCAAGTCCGTGTCACTGACCGTCAACTGCCCTTGAATGATCGCCTGAACCCGTGCCCGCTCTTCGGCAGTCGGGACGCCAAAATGGACCGACGAGGGATCATCAATCTGGTTGACCTGGAGCATTTCCTCCCGCTCACGCTCCAACCGTGCCATCTCCGCTGCAGACACTGGTACCAAGGTCAAATACCCCTTGGCCCGACTAAATTCCAGCAAGGCAGCTCGGTAGGGATTTACCTCTAAAGTAAAATTCACCGGTTTGTCATCGGGGAGCGCAGCAAAGATATTCCACAAAGCATTTCGTTTGGCGATCACTCGTACATTCCTGGCGATTGGCGCTGTACGGGTGGCGACCTCGTCGCCACGGCTTTCCTCAATCGTGGTGGTCAGGTGCACATCCACCCACTCACCCACTTGAATCAGGCCCCCCGCCGAACGTTCCTTGGGCACGGCCACATTGACCGCACGCATCGTCGGTAAGAGTCGTTGATGAATCGACTCAGGCTTCGATAGATCGGTCAAATGGTCGCGCAAGATCGGTTGATCCGCTTCAATATTGCGATTGGCCACCCGTAATGCGGCAGCCTCGACCACGGGGGGCAAATATTGCTCTCGATGAGCCAGGTAATGCTCACGTTCCTCCGGCCGCAAGGCCCGGACACGCACCCAACTGGTGTCGATGAGGTCCCCAGCAAAGACATTCCGGGCGGTAACGACCACCTGAATCTCGGGAAGGGCTTCGGCCACAGGCCTAGAAAACAAGTTAGTATATTTCGCTGCGACAGCGATGCCAAGACCGATGAGCAGGGCTAAGGTCGCGACGAAGAGGGTACTGGCACGCATGACATCTCGTTCCTGAAGGTTCCGAGGGACACTGGCCGGAACCCCACCCTCCTGGGGAGTGCCGCGCCACGACTCGCCTGATCCACTCAAGCGGAAGCCTCGGGGGATCCTCCTGTCCCCTCTAGATTCCATTGTTCACTCCCGACGCATCACGGTACGAGCGGTCAATTGCTCCCCGCGATATTCCATTCCCAGAAAAGCCAGTAAATTTGGCACAGCCTCTTCGACAGGAATGCGAACCGTGACTTCCACGTTCACCCCCATCGGATCCGACCTCCCCATGCCATCAATTTGCCGCAGACCAATCGACGCCTGGTTGAGAACTCCTGAGCCCAGTGACAAGCGGGCTGCGTTTTGAACCTCCGCCATCGAAGCCCCTAACGAAGCGATCCGAGCACCTTCACGACTGGCGGCAACCAACCGTTGTTGCGCACTCTGCAGTAAACTGAACTGCACCATCCCCCATACCAGCCCCAACAAAATCGGCAGAACCAGTAGCAGCTCCACGGTGAGACTTCCGCGACGACGGCGTTGCCGACCCCGACCACGTCGGGTGCGTGTCAAGCGCTCTGGGGAAGTCTGAGCGAGAATCGCCTCCCCCGATTCACCGGCTGCCTGGCCCGGCTCCCCCACCAACCGTAGATCGGTTCGACATACCCAGAACAACAAGGGAAGCGTCACCACGAACACCACCAGTGAATACCGCAACAGTCCTGCACCCGGTGACTCTGCCGGTTTCATCTCCTCGCCGCGACGTACCCGAATGGCGGTACGTAGCTGCGTCCAAACGCGGCCTAGGACCGTGAAGCGAATCATCTGCAGCAGGACAAACAAGACAAGAATCACGAGTGTTCCGACCAGAACCAGCACCACCAGGGTAGGACCGATCCAGCTGCCAAGAGCCGCGAACAGCTTGACATCGCCCCCGCTACAGGTGCCCAAGACGAACAACACGAAAAATAAGCTAAATGCGACGGCAAAACCGGCCAGACTAAATAGCAAGCCATCGAGCCCTCCAGTGAGCCAACCCGACGGTTCCAAACAAAACACAGCATGACCCTGATGCCCCAAGATGGCTCCGCGCACCAGGTTGGCAAGGAAGCCCAAAGCCAAGAGTGGGAGGGTCAACCACTTGGGCACCAGCATGTGACGTTGGTCCGTGTAGGCCGCCACCGCGAGAAACGCGCTCAAAGTTGTACAAAACGACCAGGCAGAAATTGGGCCGGGAAAGGCAAGTTCACTCATATCGCCACCAACCGAATGCCAGAAGTCACAAGACAACCTCGTGTGCGTGATAGCTAGATCGGCGGTTGCTTGTGCAGCAGGTGTAAAGAAATCGCTCGACGTGCCGCGCGAAAACGTCCAGGGTGATGGATCAGCGCAACCAGAACGACAAAAGGAAGTGTTCAACTCAGGCGAGACGTGGGGAAAAACAGGGTCTTCGCAGCTGTCCGGCCCCTTCCAAGCCACCGGAAAGGCGACACATCCTATGTCGCCGTCGAGTATCCGATGCAGGCTGTCCGCAAATCGCGCGTCCGCCTGTTAGGGGCGTTCGTTGCGCGGCGATCTCGGCTCATCCAAAGGCTCGCAAGCAGACATCACTCAGTTGCAGGGGATCGAATCGATCGGCGAAGGAATCGCAGGCGGAACGCACAGCGCTTCCGGCAACAGCCCTGGAGTATCAATCGCCTGGGAACCATCGGTCTGCGAGCAGCAGCCGGTTTGTCCACTGACAATGTAGCCCTGGCTGAGCGCCAGGATGGCATTGCCCAGCTCGACCAGCTCGGTGACCACCGCGTCGCGCACGCTGGCCAAACCGACGATGATGCCGATGATCAGGATGGTCGCTACGAAGAGAAATTCCGTAGCGATCAATGCACCCGCATCATCCTTCCACAACTTCACAAACACTTGACGCATACGATAACCCTCGTATTGATGCACGCGCGCACTCCGAACTGCCTCGCTCATTCCGTATGAGCAGTACCAAGAGCATTTCGGACACGGTCGTGACAATCGAATCAGGTTTCACGAACACCATAAACTCGCTAAATCGGTCCAACAACTCGACTTTAGGGCTTTTCCATAGCCCCGAAATCTCCAGGCTGTTACAACTGGCACAATCGTCACGAGAGGTATCGCAACTGGTCCCTACCGCCAGCTTGGACGACTCACACCCGTCGCGCAGGCGCGCAACATTCCATGCTAGAACCAGTCAGAAATGCGGAAATGCCGCCGAAGAAATGTGGCTGGACTTGGACCGAGCCAACGATGCGAAAGGGAGTCCGGGCTCGCTGTGTCCCCACCGGCCTCCCCTCGCCACAGACCCAAAAGATCAGTTGCAGGGCAGGGCGTCGATCAAGCTTGGAATCGCGGGCGACACGCAGTTCTGGTCGGGCAACAGGCCCGGAGTATCGATGGCCTGGGAGCCATCGGTTGCCGAACAGCAGCCGGTTTGTCCGCTGACCGTGTACCCCTGGCTCAATGCTAACACCGCATTGCCCAGCTCGATCAGCTCGCTGACCACCGCGTCGCGCACGCTGGCCAGACCGACGATGATGCCGATGATCAAGATGGTCGCCACAAACAAAAACTCCGTGGCAATCAACGCACCCGCATCATCCTGCCACAACTTCACAAACACCTGACGCATTGCTGCAGACTCCCCATGCGAATCGATGAGTCGGCCGGGGTGGAGGGTCCACGCACCATGCGCGGACTAAACGCAGAGATGTCCCTGCCACCAACCAAACCCATACGAACCCGTATTGCTGCAGCGATCGTATTTTGTTTCTGATATGTCCAACAAGGCAAACTGAAGACGAAATGGCAAGTCGGCGAATTATAGCGATTCTATATCCGCGAGATTGCATGGCACGGCTGCAAACCCCGCAACCGCTGGGATATCTACAAGAGATCCATTCAAGCAAATCTCTTTGCTCTGAGCATTCCTTAAGCCAGGCTCCCTCGGTGCAACCACTCCGACGGCAAAAACACCCCCTTCCTCCCCGCCCGACGCTTGGAAGAAGGGGACGCCCAACGCCAATTGCCTCAGTTGACATCGATCAAAGACGGCGCAAACGGTGCCACCGGAACCGGCCCATCGAGAAACCCCGGAGTATCGATCACCGCTGATCCGTCCAGAGACCCACCCGAGGTGCTACTCCCCGACACACTAAAACCTTGACTTAAAGCCAGGATGGCATTCCCTGATTCCACCAACTCATTGTTAATCGCATTGCGTAACGCGGTCAGCCCAACGATTAAGCCCAGGATTAACACCGTGGCGACAAACAGAAATTCTAGGGCAATCACCGCACCCGCATCGTCATTCCATAGACGGGACAAAACGCGTGACATAGCATCGGTCCTTTGCAAAGAAATCATGCATGAGACTCCTCCCTCGAAGAGCCGACGGGAACACAAACCCGTTGCTTCTTTCATGCGGCATGCGCACGCCGATGCAACTTCACCGCCCGTCGACCGGCACGATCCCTCCACTTTTCCCCCGCTAACACCGTTGCTGAATGTGTTTTTCTTGAATCAGCATTGACACGAACAACTGGCCCGATCCTTCGGAGTACGACAACCTCTACCTCGAGCAACCCCTGGACCAAAAAGCCATCCGTTCGCCTCAAGCTTCGGCAATCCCTTCCCAGGTGAAACCAACCCCCTCAACCCGGTATACTGCCTCAGCATGTGACAATCGAACTCCGCTTTCCCCAAATAATATAGAAGGTGTGGTTATGGTCGCGCGTCCCTCCACCTCGCCCCTCCCCACCCGGATGGGGGCCGGAATTGACTTTGCCGACCCGAAGCACTGGCTCGCCCGCTGGTATCTGACCCGTCTCGCAGTTCTGGCCGTGGCCCTGCTCGGTGTCCTGTTTCTACTCCTGCAAACCATCCCACTCTGGCACACCGATATCTGGGGACACCTGGCCGTGGGTCGCTATGTGGCCCAACACGGCGCCTTGCCCGAAGGGGACCCGTTTACCAATTTCGGCGACCAGGTTTCGCCCCTGGTCGGCCATTCCTGGCTCGGGCAATGGCTGCTCTATCAGGTGTTTCACCTGGGCGAATGGCTGGCCGGGGGCGATCCCTTGCACCAGACTGCCGGTGGTGTCGAACTCCTCACCCTGATGCATAGCCTGCTGGTCGTCTTGCGTACGGGCATCCTGTTGCTAGCCTTCTGGCGGCTCTCCGGCTCGGGCTTGGCCGCCCTGTTCGGTGTCGCACTATTGTTGACATTACAAATGGGCCACCTGGCCGTCTTCCGACCCCAAGTCTTTGGCGAGTTGTTCCTGGCCCTAATCCTGCTGGCCTTAAGCCGCCAGGAGCTCTCGCGCCGAGCCACCCTGGCGATCCCGGTGATCATGGTGGTGTGGGCCAACTGTCATGGCTCCTACCTCACCGGGTTTCTCGTCCTCGGCTGTGCTTGGCTAGGCCGCTTACTGCAAGTACAACCCAGCTGGCGCCACCCCTCCTGGCAGGCCGTCCGCCGCGATCGTGCCTGGCGACGGTTGACCTTGACCCTTCTGGCTGCTCTGCTGCTCATTGGGCTAGCCACACCGTCGGGTTTCGCCACGATCGCCCATACCCTGCAGATGGCCCGCCACCCGAATGTCCTCACCATGGACGAGTGGCAGCCATTGGACCGGTCGCTAAGCAATCCTCCGTTCCAGATTTATCTGGGGAGCCTGATTGTAGTCCTGGGCCTGCCACTATTCCGCCGACGCTGGTACTCCCCACGCGATACTCTGCTGTTACTGGCCTTTGCCCTGCCCCCGCTGGTGCACCAGCGGGCCATGGTCTGGTGGTTGTTGTTCGTCCCCTGGCTGGTCTTGCCCCAATTCACCGCTTCCCGGCTGGGTCGCTGGAGCGAACGCTTGCCCAACGCAGCACCCTGCTTCCGCAAGACCTTATTGGCCCTGGCCTGTCTAGGGTTGGTCGTTTGGTTGTCTAACCCTATGGCCTGGCTCCGAACGGGCGCACCCCGCCCCCTGGAGCAAAGCGTGTCGCAAGGGACACCTTGGCAACTCACTGCCTATCTCCAGAGCAACACGCAACTAGACTGGCCCGAGCCGATCGCAACCATGCTGGGCAAAATCGACCCCCGCCAAGGAGCGATCTTTGCCAGTGAGATGGTCGCCGACTATTTGATATGGACGCTGACCGAGCCCCGTTTAATTGTCTATTCACATGTCCATCTGTTCTCCCCGGAGCACTGGCAACGCTGTCTGACCGTCAAGTGGGCTGAACCCGGCTGGCAAAATGTGCTCGATGGCTGGGGGGTCGACTTCTTACTCTTCGAGCCGGAATTGCACACCCAGCTACGTCAGGAAGTCTATCGCGATCCCAATTGGCAAGTTGTCGTCGATGAGATGGGCAACCCAGCTAAGCCACACCTCCGCTGTCGAATGCTGTTTGCCGTACGCACCCCGCCGCAGTGATGGACCTCACGGCTCTGAAGCAGTATCATCGCCGGTCGGTTGACTCCCCTGGTTCACCTTCCGAAAGGCGAGGTCATGCTGCGTTGGTTCCGAGGCTCGATCGTCGGCGGCGTGTTTGGACTGCTCCTGCTGCTGGGGCTGATCACGACGCCCCTCGCGGCCCAAGAGGCCGCCAAGCCCAACATCCTGTGGATTACCTGCGAAGACATCAGCCCCAACCTGGGCTGCTATGGCGATGACTATGCAGTGACACCCAATCTCGATCGCCTGGCTACCCAGGGGGTCCGCTACACCCATGCCTTCGCCCCCATCGGCGTGTGCGCCCCGGCCCGCTCCTGCCTGATCACCGGCATGTATCCCCCCTCCCTGGGCAGCCAGCATATGCGCTGTCAGATCAAGCTGCCCGCCGCAGTCCGCTGCTTCCCCGAATACCTACGCAAGGCCGGCTACTACTGCACCAACAATTCCAAGAAGGACTACAACTTCAACGAACCCAAGGCGACCTGGGACGCCTCCGGACGCAACGCCCACTGGAAAAAACGACGCGGCGATCAGCCGTTCTTCAGCGTGTTCAACTTCACCACCTGCCACGAAAGCCAGATCCGGCTGCCCGAAGCCCGATACCAGCAGCGGACCCGCGACTACAACGACAATGAACGCCATGACCCGGACCAGGCCCCGGTGCCCCCCTACCACCCGAACACCCCCGAGGTACGCAAGGACTGGGCCCGCTACGCCGACATGGTCACCTTCATGGACCGCCAAGTGGGAAATCTGCTCAAGGAGCTCGAGGCCGACGGCCTGGCCGATGACACCATTGTCTTCTTCTACTCCGACCACGGTGCTGGAATGCCGCGGAGTAAGCGCTGGCTATACGACTCCAGCACCCGGGTGCCGCTGATCATCCGCTGCCCGGCCAAGTGGCGCCATCTGGTCCCCGGTGAGCCGGGCAGCACCAGCGACCGCCTAGTCAGCTTTGTCGACTTTGGCCCCACCGTTCTGAGCCTAGCTGGGATTGAACGGCCCAAGCCAATGCAGGGCAAGCCGTTCCTCGGCAAACACGCCATGGCCCCACGCAAGTATATCTACGGCTATCGCGATCGCATGGATGAACGCTATGATCTGATCCGCTGCGTGCGCGACCAGCAGTTCAAGTACATCCGCAACTACATGCCGCAGCTACCCTACTTTCACCACCAGCACATCAGCTACATGTATCAGATGCCCACCATGCAGGTCTGGCAGCGCCTTGCCGACGCCGGCAAGCTCGAGGGAGCGAACGCCGTGTTCATGGCCCTGAGCAAGCCCACCGAGGAGCTCTATGACACCGAGGCCGACCCGCACGAGGTCAACAACCTGGCCGCTGAGCCAGCCCATCAGGAGACGCTCAAACGACTGCGGGCCGAACACCGTCGCTGGATGAAGAAAATCATCGACCTCGGCCTGCTGCCCGAACCCGACCTGCGTAGCCGCTTCGGCAACACCCCCCCTTACACTGCTGTCCGGGCCAACCCCGAACGGTACCCCTTTGACCGGATCGCGTCCACTGCCGACCTGGCCAACGCCCGCGACCCCGAGCAGCTGGCCAAACTGACCCAGCGCCTCGACGACGCTGACCCCGCCGTGCGTTTCTGGGCCGCCACCGGCCTCGGCAGCTTACCCCAAGTCAATCCGGCGGCCAAAGATGCCCTGGTCAAACGGCTGGAAGATACGAAGCCATTTGTCCAAGTCGCTGCCGCCAACGCTATGTGTCGCCTGGGAGCCATCGAGCAAGCCCTTCCTACCCTCATCAACGCCATGGATAGTCCCAACGAATGGACGCGGCTTCAGGCAATCAACGTCCTCGACCGCCTCGACGCTCGCGCCGCCAACGCCGAGCCCGTTCTGCGGCAAGCCTTGAAGGACTCCAACCGCTATGTGCAACGCGTGGCCCAACACGCGGTCAAAGGCGGCAGCGAGCGGTAAGGAAAGCGGCAGAGGCGCTTGCGGTGCGGGGAAAGAGGCAGAGGCGCTTGCGGTGCGGGGAAAGAGGCAGAGGCGATTGCGGTGCGGGGAA
>CAYPIE010000063.1:12515-36090 GCA_964410665.1 uncultured Alcaligenaceae bacterium | reverse complement strand
CGCCTCTGCCGCTTCCGCAGCGCAAACGCCTCTGCCGCTTCCGCAGCGCAAACGCCTCTGCCGCTTCCGCAGCGCAAACGCCTCTGCCGCTTCCGCAGCGCAAACGCCTCTGCCGCTTCCGCAGCGCAAACGCTTCTGCCGCTTCCGCAGCGCAAACGCTTCTGCCGCTTTCCCAACCTCCCTTCGAATCGCTAAAAAAACCCTGTGGGAATCGAACCCACTTCACTTGGCTTGCAGCCAAGTGCCTCATCCTCGGGTCCCGAGGTCATTCAAGGAATAAGGATTCCCCATGCACGCCTCGCCGCGTTCGCGTCGCTGGCTCTTGTTACCAGCGCTTGGATTACTGGGCCTCGCCGGACTGGCCGCCCGCGACAACTTCCTCGGAGCGGCTGCCCCGCCTGCGCCGATCGCCGACTATTTGTTGCAGCCTGACTATCACTTGCCCGGCGCGGCCGCGCAGCAGATCGGACCACGCATCCCCCTGCCCTTGACACCCACCGATGCGCCAACCCTGGTCACGCCGCCGTTGCGGCTCTTCGGCGAGCAACCCACCGACCGCCGCCAACTGCCCATCGACCCAAAAGCCCTTGCACTGAATCAGTTCACTGCCGAGCTCTGGGTGCTTGACCACTCCGATGTGCCCGTCGGCTTGATGCTCGGTCAACGTGATCCGAACCATCGGCCAGTGTGGTTGTTGACCTACCGCGACCGTGCCGCCGGCGTGCAGCTCTTCCCGCCCGGAGAACCTGTGGGAATCAAAAGCCCCCGCGGCAAATGGCGCAGCGCCGCCAACGACTACTGGCGTCATCTTGTCGTCACCGGCAATGGCCGCGAAGTGCGGCTTTATGTCAATGGCCAACTTGTCGGCGAAACCAAACTCCCCAACGACCTTGAGCAGCCTGGCGGATACCTGGAGCTCGCCGCTTACACGCAGCAAGATACACGCATGATGCTGCCCAACCTGGCCCAGCGGGTACGCCTTTGGGATCAGCCGCTCTCCGCCGGTCAAATCAAGGAGCAATTTGCTCAACTTGCCGAGCTTGTCGAGCAGGGCATCCTTTACCCAGATATGTTCCACTTCACTGCGGGGCCCGCCTTGACCTATGTCAGCCCCACCAGCGCCAAGATCGTCTTCGAGACTGCCCCCGCAGCGACCGCCGGAGGCGTCGTCGAGTTTGGGGAAACCCAGCCGTTCGAGCAGTCGGTCACCTTCGAAGGTGACCCGGAGAAACGGATCCATCCGATCACCCTGACCGATCTGAAGCCGCGAACACGTTACTACTACAAGGTAACGGCTCGACAGGATGAGACTCGCTCCATCGATTCTGGGGTACTCACCTTCCAGACCGCCGCCGAGCCCGGCCAATCGATCACCTTTGCCGTCATCGGTGACACGGAAAGCCGCCCATTTGTCAACGACGTTCTGTGCAAACGTATCTGGCAGGAGCGACCCGACTTTGCCGTGCACTTGGGCGATATGACCGACGGTGGCATGCGCGATCAGAAGCCCGAATGGACCCACGAATATTTTACCGGCATGACCCAGCTACAAAGCCGCATCCCCATCTTTGCTGTACCCGGCAATGGCGAAGGCGACCTCTATTGGTTCCGCCAGTATATTGCCGTACCTCTGGATCAGAACAACGATGGAGGCTTTTACCGCTTCCGCTATGGCGATGCCGAGTTCTTTATGCTCGACTCCAATCGACGGACCAACGGGTTTGCCCCGGGCGGTCAGCAATACACCTGGCTGGATCAGGCCTTGGCTGCCTCGACCGCCAAGTGGAAGTTTGTCTGCCATCACCACCCGGTCTACACCTGCGATGAAAACGACTATGGCGATACCTGGCAGGGCAAGGCAGCCTTCGACGGCGACCCGCGCTTGCGGCCCATGATCACGCTGTATGAGAAACACAAGGTCGATGTCGTGATGTATGGACACATTCATTCGTACTTACGCACCTTGCCGATCCGCAACGATCGGGTCGATCGCAGTGGGGTGATCTATCTGCAGTCGGGCGGAGCGGGAGGGAACCTGGAGGACTTCCAGCCCACCCGCACCTGGTTCCAGGCCAAAACCTACTCCGACTATCACTACTGCTTGTTGAGTATTGTGGATGATCAGCTGACCATCCGCATGCACGACATAGACGGGAACTTGCGTGACCAGGCGATGAAACGGAAATGAGTTCAGCCCCAGCGCAGAGGCCTCTGCGCTGGGGCTGATTCGGAAGCAAAGCAGACAGCCCCTGGCCGTCGCAGTCTGTCTGCCCCGCGCCAAAACCATCCACTTCGTTCCGGTTGCATTCAGGTTCGCTTGTCAATTGATGGTCGGCCTTGGCAACGCCCGTCGTCGAAGACCTACTGCTTCCCCCTCGCGACGTTTCCGTGGCGGCTGGCTTCGGCCAGGGGCACCGGTCCAGCGGTCCGGCCCCAGCAAAGTCCACTGCAGGCAGTCCTGCCAACGCCGCCGCTGGTGACGGCAGAATTCGGGGGTGGTTGAAATATCCAGCGTCGCTTAGTGTTGAGGGAACATCCCCATCTTTGGGCTAGATCTCCTGGCTCGCCCCCTCGCCCAGGAGAAGCCACGCTTTTACTGCATCCTGGTTCGGGGTTTTGCGTATCAAATGCATAACACGAGGAAGGCACATGCACACCGAGATTGACCTAGAAGCCTTGCTCGAAAGGGCCGCCGAGGGCTCGGTCGAGGCCCGTGGCCGACTTTTGAGTCTGCACCGCGAGCGGTTGCGATTGATGGTCAAAGCCCGCCTCGATCCACGCCTGTCCGCCCGGGTGGATTCCTCCGATGTGCTGCAAGATGTGATGGCCGAGGCCGCCCGCGGGCTGGACGATTACTTGCAGGAGCGACCGGCAGACTTTTATGTCTGGATCCGCGGCATTGCCGAACGCCGCTTGATCGACTTGCACCGGCGGCACTTGCATGCCGCCAAACGGAGTGTCCGTCGGGAGGCCGACGAAAAATTCCGTGCCGCGGGTGAGAGTATGTCCCCGCCGCTGGTCGAGCAAGTCTCGGTCAGTCAGTCGACTCCCAGCCAGCAACTGATCCGGCTCGAGGAGCGAGCCGCCTTGTTTGCCGCGTTGGAGTTGGTCTCCGACGATGATCGAGAATTGTTGGTGTTACGTTATGTCGAACAGAAGCCGCTGGCCGAAGTGGCTGCGATTCTGGGGATCACCTTGGCCGCCGTGAAGTCGCGTCATTTACGAGCGGTGGCTCGGCTAACGACCATGGTCAAAACCATTCAGGGGGAATCATCGTGAGGGGTGAACACCGAGGCCTTCTGTCGCCCAACCGACATGCGCCGTGGGATCAGGCCCCTGCTTCGGGAAGCGTGCCAGGGCCCGACGATGAGCAACTGGCCAATCTGCTGGCCGAGCTGGCCGAACGCTATGAACGCGGCGAAATGTCCGAGCTGGGCGACTTTAAGCAACTGGCCGAACAGGATGCCTATGCCTTGCAGCAGCTGATGCCCACCGTTGAGCAACTCCTGGACCTGGGCAAGTCGGACGCGGAGAGCTCGCTGTCGACGCCGATCCTGCCGGAAGTCGGCACCATGCTCGGCGACTTCCGTTTACTCCGCGAGATTGGCCGCGGCGGCATGGGCGTGGTGTTTGAGGCCGAGCAGTTAAGCCTCCAGCGACGGGTGGCCGTCAAGGTACTACCGCGCTCGGCTGCTTTGGACGAACGCCTGCGCGAACGCTTCCGCCGGGAAGCTCAGGCCGTGGCCAGTCTGCGTCACCCCAACCTCGTCCCCGTCTACGCAATTGGCATCGAACCCGACGCCCACTACTACGCCATGCAATTGATCGATGGCATCCCCCTGACCAAGCTCATTGCCCAGTACCGTCAGGGACAGGGCCAGGTTGGAGTGGAGACCTCGCTCCTGTTGGCTGGTAATCAAGGCACTGCAGAACGCCCAGTCGATCCCGCGGCAGAGACTTGCCAACCGCCGTCCGCGGCCACGTCGCGATGGTTACCCGTCCGTGGCACGCCAGAATACTATCGCCTGGTCGCCTGGGTAGGCCAGCAGGCCGCCGAGGGGCTCGAACACGCCCACCAACAGGGGGTGATCCACCGGGATATCAAGCCTGCCAATTTGCTGATCGATACCACCCCCCAGGTTTGGGTCACCGATTTTGGTCTGGCCGCCCTGCCACAAAGTGATGAGTTGACCCTCACCGGTGACCTTCTGGGTACGGTTCGCTACATGAGCCCCGAGCAGGCCGCCGGACGGCGTGGACTGGTTGATCAGCGAACCGATCTCTATTCGCTTGGTCTGACCCTCTACGAAATGCTCGCCCTCGAACCCGCCTTCAAGGGGGAACGGGGCGAGATCCTCCGCCAGATCGAGACCGTCGAACCAACCTCCTTGCGTCAGCTCGACCCACGTATCCCTCGTGACCTGGCCACCATTGTGGAGAAGGCGATCCAGAAGCTGCCCGCCGATCGCTATCACTCGGCCCGGGCCCTAGCCGACGATCTGGAGTGTTTTCAAACCGGACGCCCGATCCTGGCCCGTCCCCTGGCGCGCTGGGAGCGTCTACGCCGCTGGATCCAGCGACAACGGTTGCTGCTCCTTGGTGTCACGGGAGGAGCACTGCTGGTGGCCATGGTTGCTTGTGGCGCCTGGTGGTACGCCGAGAAGGCCCGAGAACGCGAACAGGCCGAACGCCGCAAGGCCCTGGCCCATGTGGTGGAACAGCATGCCATTGTCCGGAGCACTTTGGTCAAGTTCGCCAGTGCGGATGAGATTCAAGATCCGGCTTTTGAAGCGATGCGTCAGGACTTTTTCGGCAAAGCGACAGACTACTTGGAGCGTTTCCGCAACGACTGGAACGAGGAACCGGCGCTGGCTTCGGAAATGGCTTGTACGTTCGCACAGCTCGCCTACCTCCATCAACAACGAGGGCAACTCGAGGTCGCGATCCCCCTTTATCAAGACAGTCTGGAAGCCTACGACCGTCTGATTGCCCAGAGTGTCTTCGAACCGCTACGTGCGGGGTTTCGTGACGAACGAGCCAAGGTGGCTGACGCTCTCGCCGATTGTTTGGCGAATCTCCAGCGACCGTGACAAGCGCGGCTTGGCGCGCATATAAATGAGCATTAGCCCTCTGGTGACCTCCCGGCATCAATTCACGCGAGCCAAGGAGATGTCTCGGTGCTACCAACGTCCACCTCTGAGCCAAGTCTCGCTCCAACAACTCTTACCCCCACCCCCCGGTGGGGCTTCAGTCTCATTGAACTGCTGGTGGTCATCGCCATTTTAGCAGTACTTTTGAGCCTCCTGCTCACGTCCGTGCAACGTGTCCGGCTGGCGGCCGCCCGGACCGATGATCAAAACAATCTGCGCCAGCTCGGCCTGGCCCTGCAACTGTACACCGACAGTAACACCGGCACCTTGCCGCCCGCATTGACCCGGGAACTGGGCCGTGACCGCTGGTGGTTCGGCGAAACGCTCCCCAATCAGCTGATCCAGTGGCTCCCCCATCACAGCCAAAATCTGTTCGGCGTCGATACCAGCAAAGGGCATCTAGCGCCCTATCTCGACGGTAATGTCAGACTTCGCGATCCCCTGTTTCAAGATTCCGAAATCGGCCTCCCGTATCTGGGTTCGACCGGCGGCTATGGTTACAACTACCGCACGCTTGCTCCGATCCGCTACATTCTCCCAACCTGGGAGCCCATCTGGACACCGGTATCACTCAACACCATCCGATCCACCAGCCAGACCATTGCTTTCACCAGCGCCGCCGGCACGGCCGCCAACCCCGCCGATGGTTCCCCACGGCTGATTGAACTGGGAGTGATTGAGCCCCCCAGTGCCCGCTTACCCAGCGTGCACTTTCGCCATGCCGAGGGCATTGCCAATGTGGTTTTCGTCGATGGCCATGTCGAGGCCCGAACCGACCGGACCCGGAATCCTCCTCCGAAGAGCGAACCACCCGTCTTTACCGAATTTCGCGACACCGAAATGCTGTTCGATATTGGTGCAACCGACACATTGTGGGATCGGGAATGAGGACGAACTGCGATTGCTCGGATGCAGGCCGCGGCGGGCGTGAACCCAAAGGTGTTCGGCACGATGCTTGCTAGTGGGTCTTCTCCCCGCATCGGAGCGGCCCCGCCAGGTTGCCGGCGGGGTGGCACGCTCGGACCGCAGCAACGCTAGTGCCGAACACCTTTGGGTGCCAGCCCGTCGAGCGACACGCATCAATCACGGACAACCTAGTGGCATAAGCGCATCGCACCCCCGCCGCTCGGAAGGAAGCGTGTTACCCGGCCGCGGCCCAACGCTGCAGCCACGCCCCTTCAAAGCTCCGGGCCTGCCGCTCGACCGTTTCCCACCTAAATCTGATACATCGCTCCGTTCTCGACACCCGGCCCCTTCATCCGCAGCGACGGCTTTTCCAGGGTCACCACCGTATCCGGCGGCACCGAGCGGGTGAGCCAGACGCTCGAACCGATCACGGAACGCTGGCCAATGACCGTTTCGCCTCCCAGAATCGTGGCATTGGCATACACCACCACCTCATCTTCCAGCGTCGGATGCCGTTTGGTGCCCCGAATCAATTCGCCGGTGGCATCTTTGGGAAAGCTCAACGCGCCCAGCGTGACGCCCTGGTACAGCTTCACATTGGCGCCGATCAGGCAAGTCTGGCCAATGACCACCCCGGTACCATGGTCAATGAAAAAGCTCGGTCCAATCTGCGCTCCAGGGTGAATATCGATGCCGGTCTTCGCGTGGGCATGTTCGGTCATCATCCGGGGAATAAATGGCACCCCCAGCTGGATCAGTTCATGGGCAATGCGGTAGACCGTGATCGCTTCTAGGCCAGGATAAGAAAAGATGATCTCGTGATTGCAAGTCGCCGCCGGGTCACCGCGATACGCGGCTTGCACGTCGAGATCCAGAGCAAAGCGGAGGTCCGGAAGCCGCCGCAAAAACGTCATGGCCTTGTCTTGTGCGAAGCCTTCCAGATCGGTCTCAGCCCCTTCGACACACAGCTCATGGCGTAGAGCCTGAGTAATTTGCCGAGTTAACTTATCATACAAACCATCGATTAAATTTCCGACATAGTACTCAATGTTGCCCAGATGGAGATTCTCCCGCTGCCCATAGCCCGGATAGATCACCTCGAATAAATCATCCACGATCTGTCGCACCGCATTGCGATTTGGCAGTGGAGAGTGGGCAAGATGGTGTATGCGACTACACTGGGTATACGTGTCCACCAACGCGTCGGTGATCCCAGGCAGTTCTGCTTTCCGGCGAAGGTCGGTTGCCATAATTGCGGCTCACGCAAGAAGAAAAGAAACCAGTGAAACCGTTCAGCCGTGTCCACCCGACGCGAGGTTTGTCGTCCGCACGTCAGCCCCCCGCTGCGTTCGTATCCGGACTGCGGAATAGTCATCCCGCAGTCATGCGCCCGCTACGATTTTGAGCAGCAATCGCTTACGAAGGATGCAGAAACCCATGCCAGTCCTCGACCAGTCGCAGGCAGGTCGAAAAAACTTTAACTACGTAACTCTGTATCAATCCAGTAGTTAAAGCGTCTTGCCCGCGAACAACATCCTGCAACCGGTAGGTTTGGCAAACCACTTGCATTGTATCTAGTGGCGAGAGCCTTGAGTCACTCGATACCCACTAGCCAGGGGAGAGGTGGTATAGAGGATCGAGTGACTTGCTTCTTCCACTTCTGTAATTTGTCTTAGTCTTTCAGCATTTTCATACGGACGTTGCGATACATCACCTTGGCACCATGATCCTGGAAGCCAATGTGCCCCTCACGCTTGAAGTCCTTCAAAGGCGTACGGAACTTGTTCTTGCTGCCATCGGGATTTCGATTCGCCTCGGTCCAGCGATTGAGGTCCATGTCAACAATCGCTTCACCATTCATGGTCACCTGTAGCTGTTGGTCCTTGGCCAGAATCACGACCTTATTCCAGGCATTTGGCCGCGCGACAATCTTCCGTGGGGCCACGCAGTCATAGACAGCGCCAACACTATGGACCGTAGGCTTGCCACGGGGCGTATCGACCTGAATCTCAATTCCGGTCTGGACATTATCGCGTGGGTTGTCGGTACGGATAAAGATGCCGCTGTTGCCGGTCGTTTGGAATTCCAGTTCCAGGATAAAATCGGCATAACGCTTTTGCGTCCAGATGTCTCCTGCTGCTTTGGTTCGCACCAAGACGCCATCTTGGACCTGCCAGCCCGAGTTGGGTGCCTGGCCAGCGGCATTCATCCAGCCGGTCAAGTCTTTGCCGTTGAACAATGGTTGCCAGTCCTGGGCAGCCAGAGAAGCGGTCAGCCCCAGCCAGAGTCCACTCACCAAGATCGTTCGCATGACGGTCTCCTCAAGAAGAAAGCACGGTGGGTCCAGTCACCTGAAGCCTGCTCTATCTCTGCCAGATGTATCGCGCGGACGCCCGGTTGGCGAGAGAAGCCGGTTCGTGCGGGTGAGCTCAGCGACCCAACCGTCGGTTTGGGGCGAAACCGAGGCTGCTCCGGGTAATTACGCGGTTTGGCCGCGTCTTTTCCCTTGCCAATCGTTTCCTGGCCGTGAGAAAATACACATCTGGATCAATCCAATTCAAGGTCGTCACCGATCTTGCTTGCAGTCCATGGCTCTTCGCTCGGGCCGACATCCCGTTCGACCGTGCGTTCCCACTCCCATCACGCGGCTCGGACGTTGTTCCAAGATGGTTCATTTCCAGTTCGGAGATTGTTCGCATGGCGCAAGGCGATTTTACCGAGATCCTGGTGCGCAATGGCACCCTTTCCGCGGATCAAATCGAAGAGGCCCGTGGGCTGGCGGCTCAATCAGGGGTTCGACTGCAGGACGCCCTGGTGAAGCTCAACTACGCCTCCAACGCCGAGGTGATGGCCGCCATCGCCGAGTTTCACAACCTGCCGTTTGTCAATCTCGAGGAGATTGAGATCCCCAAAGCGGTCGTCGAACTGGTGCCCGAGTCGGTGGCCCGGGAAAACATTGTGCTGCCCTTGGCCCTGGAAGGCAATGTCCTCAAGGTTCTCACCAGCGATCCCTCAAATTACGAAAGGATCGAGAAACTTCAGTTCATTCTCAACAAGGACATTCAGCCGGTCCTCGCCGATGATGAGCAGATTCGCGAAGGGATCAACCGCAACTATGGCCAGACCGAGACCGAATCGGTCGACTCGATGCTATCGGAATTCACCGATACTGCCATCGATAACACCATCACCGACGCCATCATGGACCATGCGGCAGCCGATGATAGCGATGCCCCGGTGGTCAAACTGGTCAACTTGATCATCTCCGAAGCCATCAACCTCCGCGCCTCCGACATCCATATCGAACCGTTTGAAGATCGTGTCCGCATCCGATACCGCATCGACGGGGTGCTGAGCGAGCGCGATGCGGTGCCGCGGCGTTTGCTTGCACCGCTGTTGTCTCGTTTGAAGATTATGGGCTCTATCGATATTTCCGAGAAGCGTCGACCGCAAGACGGTCGGATCAAGATGTCAGTGCAGGGCAAGCACTTTGATCTCCGGGTAAGCATTTTACCAACCGTCCATGGCCAGTCCTGCGTGATGCGGATTTTGGATCGTGGTAGCATTCAAGTGAACATTCGCGACCTCGGCTTTAGCGAGGAAGATTACTCAAAATTCCAATCAATTATTAAGCGTCCAAACGGTATTTTCCTGGTCACCGGTCCGACCGGCTCGGGCAAGACGACCACGTTGTATGCCGCGCTCAACGAGTTGAACCGACCCGACCGCAAGATCATTACCGCCGAGGATCCGGTCGAGTACTATCTGCCCGGGATCAACCAGGTCGAGGTCAAGCACTCCATCGGGCTCAACTTTGCCCGGATCATTCGCGCGATGTTGCGGCAAGCCCCCAACATCATCCTGGTCGGCGAAATCCGCGATAAAGAAACGGCGGAAATCGCTGTGCAGGCATCCTTGACGGGACACTTGGTTTTCAGCACACTACACACCAATGACGCGCCTAGCGCTGTGACACGTCTTGGAGACATCGGGGTCCCCCCCTTCCTGATCGCTTCATCGGTGATCGCCATCATGGCCCAGCGTCTGGTCCGGGTGAACTGCCCCAAATGCAAAGCCCCCACCGAACCGCCCATGGGGGAAATCAAATCGGCCGGCATCACCCAGGAACAGTTGGCCCACGCCAGCTTTATGCGCGGCACCGGTTGTTCCCATTGCCGACACTCGGGCTACCGGGGCCGCAAGGGTATTTTTGAGCTCATGCGCATGAACTCGCGTATCCGCGAAATGACCTTCGCCCGAGAACCCGCCCAGGTGCTCCGTCGTGAGGCACGCAAGACCGGGATGCGCACGCTGCTGGATGATGGCATTGCCAAGGCCTTGCGCGGCTTGACCACCCTGGATGAGGTGCTCAGCACCTGCCATGCCGAGGTGGGGATTGGGACCGAATGACGCGTCACGCGTCGCACGCATTGGCATCGGGAACTGTCGTCCGCGGGGACGGCGGAATTTTTTTGGGTAGGCCTGCGAGGGGCGCCATAATGCGGTCGAAGGGCGAACGAAACACATATCCCGCCCGACGAAACACCAGCGCCCGAGACGTGATGTTCTGCCGCGCGACATCACGATCGCGATTCTTCGAGGGTTGCATCCGTGGCTTCCAATGGGAATGTCTTAATTGACCGACTGCTGCGCACGGTCATCGAACTCAAGGCCAGCGACCTGCATGTCACCGTCGGTCAACCGCCAGTGATTCGCCACCATGGCCGCATGAAGCGGCTCGAAACCAAGGTGCTCGACAATGACGACACCACCGGGCTGATGAAGGCTATCACCCCCGATCGCTGCCAGCAGGAACTCCAAGAAAAAGGCGGTTCCGACTTCGCCATTGAATTTATTGACGGCTACCGCTTCCGCGTGGCCGTGTTTAAACAACGCGGCTCCATTGGCATGGTCCTCCGCCGCATCCCCAGCCAGTTCCTCTCGTTCGAACAGCTGGGCATGCCCGAGGCGGTCCGCTCGCTCATCGTGCGACCACGCGGCCTGCTCTTGGTCACCGGACCGACCGGCTCCGGCAAAACCACCTCACTCGCCTCGATGATCAACTGGCTCAACGAGAACTACGACCGCCATATCATCACCCTTGAGGACCCGATCGAGTACTTCCACTCCCATAAGAAGTCCACGGTCAACCAACGCGAAATCGGCGTCGATGTGCCAGACTTTAAAGAAGGCATTCGTCGCGCCTTGCGGATGGACCCCGATATCATCCTGGTCGGGGAAATGCGTGACTTGGCCACCATCCACGCCGCCATTGAGGCCGCCGAAACCGGCCACATCGTCTTTGGCACCCTGCACACCTCCGGGGCAGCCAGTACGATCAACCGGATCATCGACGTCTTCCCCAAGGATCAGCAGGATCAGGTGCGCACCCAGCTGTCGACTGCGCTCATTGGCGTCTTGTCCCAATCGCTGATGCCGAAAAAACCAACCGGACTGGTGGCGGCCTATGAGATGATGGTGGTCACCGCCGCCATCCAAAACCTCATCCGCGAGAACAAGGTCTATCGGATCGATTCGAGCATCCAGACCGGACGCCGACACGGGATGTTCCTCCTCGATGATAGCCTGTTCAAATTATGGAAAGATGGCTTGGTCGAGAAAGAAGAGGTGCTCGTCCGCTCCAGTAAGCCCCAGTCGCTGGCCGAGAAGATTGCCAAGGCTGAGAAGCTCCTCATGGAAGGACTCGATGATGACGATGACGACGAGGATGAAGATTTCGATGACGATGAGGATTATGATGATGAGGATGAGGATTGATCGGCGTCGTGGGACTTGCTCGATGGCAAGCCCGCTCCGCCCCGCGATCCTGCGTTCTCCAGTGGGTACTTCTTCCTGAGCCAAACTTGCCAGGTTGGGTCTCCACCATCATCTCTTGGTCCTCAAGATGACTCCAGACCGTGCAGCCAATTCGCTTGGTCGCGCGGTCTGGAGTTTCGCGATGGGGCGCGGCATCGTCCCCCCATCGATCACTCTTACAAGCATATACTCGTTCAGTGGGGTAGTATCATCATGGCGAATCCAACGCCGAACAATCCAAACCCGGCTCGGAAGACCCCCGGGACCAGTAAGCCCAAAGCCGATACCAATGGTGCGAACAGTGCTAATGGTGCTAATGGTGCTAATGGCAGCCGTGGGGCAAGCACCGCCAAACGCAAGACCGTCAAGAAAGCCAGTCAGGACCGCTCCTGGTCCACCGACAGCGGCAAGCGACGGCTTGATCAGGTCCTTGTCGACCTTGGTTACTTGGAAGACTATCAAGTCGAGGAACTGCTCGGCGAGGCCAGCTCACGCGATAGCACCCTTGAGCAGATTGTGCTCGAGCGGGGCCTGATCAATGAGGATCAGTTGCTCCAAGCCCAGGCCGAGCAGTATGGTCTGCGCATTGCCAACCTCGAGGAAAACAAGCCCTCCCCGGACGCCCTGTCGCGGGTGCAGCAGCAGATGGCCGAACTTTATAAGATTCTGCCACTCTCCTTCGAGGCGGACATCTTGACCATCGCCATGGCCGACCCCGAGAACATGCAGGCCCTGGACGATATTCGCAACTTCTTGGGCATTCAAAATGTCCAGCCGGTCCTGGCTCCGGCCAAAGTCATCGAAGAAGCCATCATCGAGGCCTACGAAGGCAAGCAGGAGTCGATCATGGATGTGATCAAGCTCCTCGAAGCGGACTCCTCGATCGGCAAAAGTTCCCACCGCGAGAACTCGATCGACCTGCAAAGCCTCGAAGAAATGGCCGAGGCGGCCCCGGTCCGCAAACTGATCAACATGGTCCTGTTGATGGCCATCCGCGACCACGCCTCGGACATCCACTTCGAGCCCTTCGAAGATGAATACAAGATGCGCTACCGCTGCGATGGCGTGCTCATGGAGATGGTGCCGCCGCCGCGTCACCTGGCCGCGGCCATTTCTTCCCGTATCAAGGTGATGGCCAACCTAGATATTGCCGAGCGTCGCTTGCCTCAGGACGGCCGCATCGAGCTCAACCTGGGGGCCAACGCAGTAGACTTGCGCGTCAGCGTGTTGCCGACCATGTTCGGTGAGAGCGTGGTCATCCGGGTGCTTGACCGCTCGGTGGTTAGCCTGGACCTGGAGCGGATCGGCATGGAGCCGCAGATGCTGTCCAACTTCCGCAAGCTCATCCGCAAGCCCAACGGCATCACCCTGGTGACTGGACCGACCGGAGCCGGTAAGACCACCACGCTCTACTCGGCCCTCAACGAGCTCAACGAGATCACCGAGAAGATCATCACCACCGAGGATCCGGTCGAGTATGAGATCGACGGCATCGTGCAGTGCCCGATCAACCACGAAATCGACCTGACCTTCGCCTCGGCCCTGCGTGCCATCCTGCGGCAAGACCCGGACGTCATCCTGGTCGGCGAGATCCGCGACCTGGAGACCGCCCAGATCGCCATCCAGGCCTCACTGACCGGCCACATGGTGTTTAGCACCCTGCACACCAACGATGCGGCCAGCACCATCACCCGACTGCGTGACATGGGCGTCGAGCCGTTCCTGATCACCGCCACCGTCGAGGGCATCCTCGCCCAGCGGCTGGTCCGCAAGATCTGCACCCACTGCCGCGCGGAATACGAGCCGACTCGCGAGCAGTTCATCGAGCTCAACCTCAAGCCCGAGGACTGGCACGGCAAAAACTTCTACTATGGCGAAGGCTGTAACAAGTGCGGCAACCTTGGCTTCAAAGGGCGGACCGGTCTTTATGAGTTGATCCTCATGGACGATGACGTCCGCGACCTAGTCTCCGCCGGCGCCTCCACCGACCAGGTCCGCGCCCACGTCCGCAACAAGGGCGTGCGTGGCCTGCGCGAGGCCGGCCTGACCGCCCTGGAAAAAGGCATCACCACCGTCGATGAAATCGTCCGCGAAACCATTCTGGAAGACGAGAACTGAGCGAGGACTCCCCTATGCCAACCTTTAAGTTCGAGGCGCTCGATACGCGCGGCGAGGAGGTCAAGGACTCCATCGACGCGGCCAACGAGGAAGAAGCCCAACAGAAAATCAAGCAGATGGGCTACTTCGTCACCAAGTTGACGACCGCGGCCCAGCCGGGCACCAAAGGCAAAAAGGGTAAAAAAGGCGGCAAAAAAGGCAAGAGCCGCAAAACCTTTACCCTTGGTGGCGTCTCCAACAAGATGCTGACCACCTTCACCCGCCAGTTCTCCACCCTCCAGGACGCCGGCCTGCCGGTGCTACGCAGCTTAAAGATTCTGGAACGACAGATGAAGCCAAGCGTCTTAAAGAATGCCCTGATCGATGTCGTCGATGATGTCGAGTCGGGGAGCACCCTGTCCGATGCCATGTCGCGGCATCCCAAGTGTTTTGACCGCTTGTATGTCAACATGGTCCGTGCCGGCGAAGCCGGCGGTGCCCTGGAAATCATTCTGCAGCGTCTGGCCGACTTTAAGGAAAAGGCTCAGTCGCTCAAACGCAAAGTGATCGGCGCCATGGTCTACCCGGCGGTGGTGATCATGGTTGCGGTGGGCATCTTGACCTTTATCATGGTGGCTATCATTCCGAAGTTCAAGAAGATCTTCGACGAATTTAAGATGAAGCTCCCGTGGGCAACGCAAACGCTCATCGATACCTCGATGTGGTTTGCCGAGTATTGGTGGGTGCTGCCGCTGTTCCCGTTGGGCGTTTATGTCTTGCTCAAGTTGATACGCTTAAGTAGAGCCGGGAACTATGCTTTGGACAGGATGACCTTATGGATACCCGTAGTCGGTGGACTGGTCAAAAAAACGGTGGTGGCCAGAACCATGCGGACGTTGGGCACGCTGGTCGCCTCCGGCGTGCCCATCCTTGAGGCCCTGGCCATCGTGAAGGAGACGGCCAACAACTCCGTCTTTGAGCGGGCCTTCCAGCGAGTTTATGAGTCAATCCGCGAGGGGGATACGATTGCTCAGCCTTTACGTGAGGCCCGGCTGGTCGACCACATGGTGGTCAACATGATTGAGGTCGGCGAGGAGACTGGCGACTTGGACACCATGCTCTATAAGATCGCCGACTTCTACGATGAAGAAGTGGACACGGCGGTCAAGAGTCTGATTAGCTTGCTGGAACCGTTGATGATCGTGGTCCTCGGTTTCATCATCGGGGCCATTGTGATCTCGCTGTTCTTGCCGCTGATTAAGCTGTTGGAAGGCCTGAGTAATTGATTGTTGGTTTCGACGCCCGCAGACTCGCCCGCCGACGACGCGGACTCGCCCGCCCCAAAAAGCTCCCGTCTGGGGCGGGCGTTCTCAAAACCCAGGAGTCTCCAGTCATGCTGCCGAAACAAACTTCGGCCCGACGTACGGGCTTTACCTTAGTCGAGTTGTTGATCGTCATGGGCATCATCGCCCTTTTGGTGGCCCTCACCGCCACCGCCGTCTCCAAGATTCAGGGGCTCGGCAAAATCGTTGAAGCACGGAACGAGATGACCCAGTTGGCAGCCGCCATCCAGAAGTTTAAGTCCGACTTTAAGGTGGATTATATTCCTAACCAGCTGGAGTTTTCCGCCAATCCAAACGATCCTACGAATCAGTATCTGAAACGCCTGTTCCCAAAATGGGACACCAGCAACATGGCAAGTATTGTAAACTTACGCACAGCCATGGCAAAACTGGACCCCAGCGGCGGCGACCCCGAACTGGACAATAATCAGTCCTTGCTGTTTCTGCTGGGCGGAGTGATCGGGCCGAGCAATGACTTCTTGGGGTTTGCCCAGGGGACCGATCCGTTCGACCCCAACGCGACCCCCCGAACTTCGCCCACGTTTGAGTTCCCCGAGCGGATGCTCGATCGGAACAACCAGGGCTTCAAGGGAGATATTCCGGTCAACCTCCCCGCAGGCATTCGCATCGTGGACCCCTGGGGCAGTCCGTACATCTACTTTACCGCGATCAACCGTAAGTACGGGACAACCAACCTGAACCCTGGAAGCTTTGCTGGCGTGACCGCCTACCAGGACGGCGCTGCGGGCGGCCGGCTCGTGAACGCCCATTCGTATCAGCTCATCTCCGCCGGCGCCGATGGGTCCCCCGGCCCCGGGGGCACCTGGACTCCGGATAGCGGCTCCTACATCGCCGACATAACCCCCGGCGGTGGCGATGACCTCGCTAATTTCCATCCGGTCGCTCTGGGCGTCGCGGACGACGATTAAGAGATCCCCAGGTGGAGACATCGATCATGCAACGAGCAACATCCCGGGGTGGTTTTACCCTGATCGAGTTAATGGTGGTAATGCTGATCATCCTCATCCTGGTGGCCCTGACCACCGCCGGCATCAGCTCGGTCACCGAAAGTCAGAACAAAGCGGCCACCGAGCGGGTGATCCAACAACTGGACATCGCCCTCGAGAAGCAGTGGCGTTCGGTGATTAGCGACGCCCGTGATTCGTTCCGCGGCCAGGGGCTACCGCCGACCGAGCTAGCCAATTGGACCGTCCAGCAGCTCAACCAGGAGTTTCCGATTAGCACCAGTCCCGATCATGGTGCCCTGCTCTACCAGCTCTTGTCCCAGACGCGGCGCGGTGGAGAAACATTTAACATTGAAACCATGGTTGGCAGCGATTTCATTGGAGACAACGCCCAAGGGAATCCTCAGCTCATCGATGCCTGGGGCAACCCGTTACGCCTACGTTGGGCCAACTCGAACAACCTTCTTGACGGGATCATCATCTTTTCCGCGGGGTCCAATGAGATTCCTGGAGACGATGATGATATCACCAGTGACACGCTTCGCGCGCAGGCTTGATTCAGGAGCAGTGCTATGATTCATCCATCGCTTCGTCTCCAAGCCCGCTCGGGGTTCACGTTGGTGGAAATGTTGGTGGCGATCGGCATCATCCTCGCCCTGGCAACGCTCACGGTGATGGTGGTTCCTTCGGTGAACACCCAGCGTGGTCTGGATCAGGGAGCCGAAGATGTTCAGGGCGTGTTCCTGATCGCCAAACAACGCGCCTTCCGCGACACCAAGATCTTTGCCGCGCTCTCCGGCAACAACGAGGATCGCGGCATCGCCCTGGTGGGGGAGTCGGCTCCCGGATCGATGAAATACACCCAGCTGCAGCTGATTGCCAGTTTACCTAACTACACGCCCCAGACAGCCATCCTCACGGTCAATCCAGGGCCCCCGGATCCGACGACCGTGGTGATCCAAACGCCTGTAAACTTCCTCAATGTTGGGCCGAATGCAACCGGTGAAGTCCGCATTCCTACCGATCCGTTGATGGATCCGAATCGGGACTTTCTCGAGCTCAATACCTCGGTGATTACACCGCCTCGAAGCTTTCGCATCGAGGCCGGCAGCTATACGCCTCCGCCAACGATGGGTGCGCCTGGAACGGTCACATTGACCGTCTTTCCCCCGATCACCGTAGTTCCACCCACTGGGCTGTTCCTGCAGGCACCGGCGGGCTTTCGCTTTCACCGTCCGCGGGTCGAACCAGTGCTCGGGGAGGATCCGATCGATCTGCCCCAAGGGGTTACCGTGCGCAACCGCGATGAGCCCACGCAAACGCAGATTATGTTTTCGGGCAACGGTTCAGCATACTATCCACCGATCCGCTCCAAGGATGGCAAGATCTTTCTTGTGATTGAACACGCAGAATTGCCTGGAGAAGAAGAGATCATCGCCATCACCGCCCGGACGGGCGCGATCGAGTTAGTTCCGTAGGAGTCGTCCCTCATGAAACCGAATCGAACCGTGCGCCCGGGCTTTACCCTGGCCGAAGTGCTAATCGCCATTTTCATCATGGGCATCGGCCTGATTTCGCTGTTAACGCTGTTCCCCTATGCCGCCCTGCAGGTGGTGGAGGCGGAGAAGGATGACCGGGCCGCATACTCGGCCAACAACGCCGATGCGTTGGCCCGGCAATATTGGCGCTATATCTGGCGTGACAACACCGGAGCGCTGCGTACCTGGTCCGACGTGAAAATGGCCTTCCCCGAACTGGCCTTGCTGGATGATCCCAATGTGGGCAGTCTGCCACCCGCACCCGGCCTGCCGGCTGCCGATGGTGACCTGCGTCAACAGAGCTATCCGCTCTTGATCGATCCCTTGGGTTTTCTCCCATACCTCGACCCAGTGCAGCAACAGTGGCTCGGTGGAGGGACGGTAGATCGTCGGATTCGCCGGGTCGGACCCATTCAACAAATGTCTCCTCCCTTGCCCTCACCCCCCATGGGTGCGCTGACACCCTTGTTTTCCACCGTTCCGGAAATCCTGCGGGATTTTACCCTGCGGGATAACCTCGACTTTGACGAAGGGGGCGTACTGCGCAATCCGCCCACGGCCGAGGCCCGCTACTCCTGGGCTTGGATGATCCAACGCCAGGAAGGTCGCGACCCCAGCGAGGTGGATTTTTCGGTATTGGTGTTTGAAGGCAAAAACATTGATGCTCCAACGGATGAGCGGGTCTATACAGGGCCCAACGCCCTCAGGATGAACCCGGACCTGCGTACCTTGCAGATCACCGCCAACCCTCCGCCCAATATCAAGAAGGGCCATTTCATCATGGATGGCAGTTTCGACAGCAGGGCCATCTCGAGTCCCACGCGCAATCAACGCGCCGACTTTCGTCGGGTGATCGGCATCGAAGAGGATCCTGCACTGCCCGATACCTATATCGTCGAGGTCGAGCGGCCGTTTCGTGCCCCCTTGCCGCCGCCAGACAGCCAGCGGATCTACACCCTAGGCGGCCTCGCGAGCGATACAGAAAACACGCTGATTGAAGTGTTTCGGCGGCTGCCGTTAAAGCCTTAAATGTAATGATTCAAGTGGTTTCGTAACGGGCGAGGTTGTCATGCTCATTCCGGTTCACAGGATCGCAAAGCGGTCCGGCTTCACCCTGGTCGAACTGATGGTAGCCGCCGCGCTCAGCATCGGCATCATGTATATCCTGTCGTGGGCGTTTCAGCAGGGCCTGGACTCGTTGAGCCTGGCCCGGGCCTTGGGCGACCTGCAAGAGCGTGAACGCGCGGTTGCGGTGGTGATGCGTGACGATCTGGCTCGGGATCACTTTGACGATGACGGCAGCAACCCATTCTACGGTCCCAAACTTCGTGATCAGCGTGTCGACCGCGCAGGGCTATCCCCTTCGGATTGGCAGCCACCCCCGGAGGGCTTCTTCCGGATCTATCAAGGCTCGACGATCCAAAACGATCCGACCATGGCCAACACCACCATGCCCTATCGATTCGCCGTCGATAGCGAGGGCATTCCGGTTTATGTGGCGACCGATCACGCCTTGCATTTTACCGTGAAGCTACCAGGCACCCGTCCGCATGAACTCTTTAGTGCCCGCTCGCTGTTTACCGAACCCACCACGGTGAATCTCAGCAGTCCCCTCGTCTTCGCCAACTCGAGTCCAGCCTTTGCGCTGAATCCAAGCGTGCAGACAGAATGGGCCGAGATTGCCTACTTTCTAGCTCCCCAAGCTGTACCACGCAATCTGACCACCTCGACCACCGGCCAGCCGCAATCGCTCTACACGCTCAGACGGCGACAACGCATACTATTTCCCTTGAGTATCACCCGTGCCACGATCGACTCCATCGACCCAACCGATTCGCCGAAGCTCGACACCTTAACGGCTCAAAGCGAACTCAGCTACTGGGACCCAGATGGCATGCCAACGACCCCGAATGCGGAGCCAAACACCCAAGAAACGGTCACCTCCCCACTACGTCGGATGGGGCTCGGGATTGATCCCAATTACATCCCCTTCGCCCTGGCTGACGGCTCTGATGTCGTGCTCGAGGATGTGCTCTCGTTTCAGGTCCAGGTGGCTTATAACGGGAATCTCAATCCTGTATTTCAGGACCTCCCCCTCTCGACCGGCAACACCCTCCTCGCAGGGAGGCATGTTTTTGATACTTGGACGATGCGGGATGATTCGGCCTTGGGCGGACCGGGAGCCGATTTCAGCAACTGGTTCAGTCCGACCATGATGCCCACACCGACCACACTGCCGCTGAGCATTCATGTCACGGCGTTAAAGATCACGATCCGCGTGTGGGATCGCAATACCCAGACCACCCGTCAGATTACTTTTATGCAAGAGGTTTGAGCCCGCTGCCCCCCTCGGCCTCGAGATGCATTGTTCGCCAACACGGAGATTTGATCCTCATGTTCCGAATCCACCTCCCTGATCCAAGCCGGCGGCGGGCGGCCATCTTGCTCGTCGTACTGGCGATGCTCGCGCTGTTTGCCGTCGTCGGCATCAGCTTTGTGTATTACGCTTCCTCGATCAGCGAGTCTTCCCGGCTGTACCGTGAGGCAGAAAACCTGCCCGATGACTCCAGCGATCTGCCCGGGTTCGCCCGCAGTGCCGCGGAACAGACCATCGGCCAGATCCTCTTCGGCGCGGACAGCCTCGACCCCCAGCAATGTTACAGCGCTTTGCGTGGCCACGACCTTGGCCGCGATCTGTATGGCTTTAAGGAAGACGAGCCTCTGAGTAACATCACCCCTTTCAACGGCTTTGGCGTCTTCCATCTGCCAGAGACCGTTGGTGCCACCTCCCAGACCGAGTTCGTCAACTACACCTACTTCTGGCAAGACGGCTTCGTTCGCGACCCGGAACGACTGGGCTCACGCACCGATCTGGCCCAAGCCCTTCACCCGATCTTTGTCGGCCGCAACGTCCCGTGGACCTACCCGGACAGGAACCACGTCTACCTGGCCGCCGTTGATGCCACCGGCCGGGTCCTGATGCCTTCCTATCACCGACCCAACCTATTCGACCCGGAAAACGACAATGGCGAGTTTGGCCTCAATCCCGACAATCCGAACTGGAACAGCCCCGAAGGCCGCTATCTCATCCTGCGACCCCGCCCCGTGGAAAACCCGAACTTCCCGCTGATAGAGCCCAACCCCGATGGGACCTACACCGGCGACGTGCAGAACCTGGTCGGCAACGGACAGCAACGCAATGACAGTATTTGGATCAACCCCAACCTGCCGGTCCTCCAGATCGGCCAGAAGAACTACCAGGCCATGGTCGCCATGACCGTGGTGGACCTGGATAACCGCCTCAACCTCAATGTCCTGGGCAACGTCCCCATGAGCGGAGCGCAAACCTCCAACCAGGGTTGGGGCAACTGGGCCATCAACCCAGAAACAGTCCTGCCAGGATTCACACCGACCTTGCTCCGGGGCAATCCGATGGTGACTGCCGAGGTCCCGGGCCGCTATGGTTGGAACGACGGCATGGGCGGTCCGCCGCAACCGGGTGAGTTCTCGGTGCCGGTATTCTTCCCGGGACGACTATCGAACCTGAAGCCGCATTTCTACGCTCAGCTCGATTTCAACGGGGCCGCGGCTACGCCGCTGACCCTGCCGAGCGGCTTCTCGCCTTTCCCGACCTTCCCGCCCGAATATGACAACGGCAATGCCATGATTCGGCAAAACCACCCGTTCCGTTACAACCCCTATCTGGTGTCCGACTCGATACCCACGTCGAGCCCACTCGACCGAGTCTTTCCGATCTCGGAGTTGCGCTACCTCAACGCTCGGCTGGATGATGATCCCGAGAATCACGGCCTACGTTCCGAACTCGGTCAACTCATCCCCACCAGCCTGGGCAGTTCCGCGCCATCGTATTCCGCCTCGGTGGCACCGAACCCCCGGCTTCTGATCACCCCGTTGAGCAATGACCTGGATGTGCCCGGATTTTTACCGATGATTGCGGATCGGACATCGACCCCCTATGTCGATGCGGACGACACCGACTTCGTGCCACCGCTGTTGGGCCCCGTTCCCCAACCCCAACCAGGAACCACCAGCGTCAATGCTCAGCCGGAGCAACGAGAGTTCCGCACCCCACAGGATCTGCGTGGTTCCCTGCTAGCGACGAATCCCATTCCCCCACCCGACCCGATGAACCCCGGCTTGCATCCGACCTTCCTCAACTACCTTGAGCCGGTCGACCTCAACCGGACGCTGACCGACTATCGCAATGACCCTAACAGCCCCTACGGACCTGGGAACATCTCGTTCGATCTGACGGCCGATCCGCCCACCCAAGCGGTCCTGGCCCGAGCAGACCGGCAGGCCTTTGCCAAGGACATCTATGACCGGCTGGTCGCCGTGACCGGAGCTACGAATCCGCTACCGGAACCCCCGCCACCGGAGCAAATCGCCGCTCACCGCTACCTGGCCCAACTGGCCGCCAACATCGTTGATTACATCGACCACGACCATTACAACACGACCTTCGTGTGGCGACCCACCGACCTGAGCGACCCACGACCCCACGAAGATCAGGCCAACTTCCAGCGGACCTCCGACCCTAACGACCCTAACGGGATCGGTGCCCGGGTCGTCTTCGGCTTCGAGCTGCCGCGGCTGCGACTCAACGAGGTCTATACTGAGGTGGTCAACGATCCGAACGAGACCGGGGGTCCCATGGGCAACGGTCCTGCCACCGAGGACTTCCAGGTCCACTTCTGGGCCGAGCTGCTCAACACCATGCAAGCGGGTGTCGGCACCAACACGGCCCAGGACGGTGCGGTGCGGCTGTTCGACGGCCCCTCCGGGACTAACAGTAACGCCCCTATCTACCGGCTGCTGATCTCTGACCCCCAGGACCCTGCCCTGCAGTTCGCGGCTTCGAACGTGACCGGGGATCCCATCGAGGATGCCAATATTAAGGGCGGGATCACCCAGTACCTGGACAAGGATGGCACTCCGCTTCCCAACGACCTGGTGCCCGCCAGCGATGGAAGCCCAGGCAGCGGCATGGACGGTTCGCCGGGCTTTGTCGTCTTTGGCCCGACCCGAACCAGCATGATGGGCATGCCCGAAGATGTCCCCTTCCCCGGCGGCAGCCTGACCGCCACCGGAAACATCCAGCAACAGGAAAACACGGCCACCCCGCCCGACGAGTTCAACGGCAATGGCCTGATGATTACCCTGGACAACGCCTCGACGGACCAGGCAACCCTCGATAGCCTGCAGTACGACATCTACCTGCAACGTCTGGCATGTCCCGACCTGCCGCCATCACCGACGAATCCGTATATTACTGTCGATCTGTTCAAGGATGTGATGCCGAACAACGGCCTTGACTTCGACAAAGATGCTGGGATGAAAACCCCACCCGAGGTCACCGAGCGGATCGCCCTGGGCAAGCGTGAGCCCTATGCCTCGCTCACCCAGCCCGATGGCACGTCGCCGGACAACGTCCCACAGACCAACAGTGATGGCAGCAGCCCCAAACACAGCTTCTTCAAGCACAACGACGACGTCAACTCGCCGTTCACCTGGCTAACCCACCTGGATCGTGAGCTGGTTAGCCCGATGGAGCTGCTCACCGTCGCCGCCAGCCGGACCGATGTCTTGTTCTGGCGGTTGAACTGGGAACAAAACATGGGTGATCCGAACACCCGATACGTGCGGTACGCCCCATGGCGCGACCCGCGGGCTCGTCTGTACCGAGCCCTGGAGCTCCTGCGGGTTGGCAGCCGCATGCCGGGTCTGGGCGTTGGCAC
>CAYPIE010000063.1:0-12415 GCA_964410665.1 uncultured Alcaligenaceae bacterium | reverse complement strand
AACGCCTCTTCCAGGTCGCCATGGCGACACACCCCTACCTACAGGAAGAGATGTTGAACAAAAGCTTTAACCGTTTTACCACCCGGAGTAACACCTTTGCGGTCTTCATGACCATCGCCTTCTTTGAAGTGGAAAGCCGCGACCCGCCGAACGATCCGCAGGGCCGCCCGGTCCTGGGGCAGGAATTCTTTGTCGACAACCCCAAGGACTCCCGCTTCAAATTCTTCGCCGTACTCGACCGCTCGAACATGACCATCGCCTTGAATCCGGCCAATCCGAAACCAGAGCCAGGCGGTCAACCGATATTCTTCCGTGCCGAAGGTGGGGCACCCTGGACCACCACGCCTACCAACCCAGCGACCATCGAAGTTCCCGTCCCCGGCTTCGGCACCCCCACCCCGACCGATCCGCTGGTCACGACCGAAGTGACCGGCGATTATGACGGAACCCAGTGGGTCATCCGAGTGGGCCAGCAGATCTATGCCGGAGCACCCGGCCATCAGGAACCCGTGACGGTGAGTGCGATCAGGCGGCCGTCCCCGAACGACCCGTGGCGGCTCCAGATCCTCTGTAACCGTCCGCACCCAGGTGGCTTCGCCGTTTGCACCCAGCTGCTCGGGACTCCAGGACCCCAGGAGGGCATCGACATCGACGCCCCCGAACTAAGCGGCATCGTCCGCTACTTCGCCCGTCTCGAATAAACGAAGTGTCGCTTGATGTGACTCACTCCGCCGCGGCCAGCAACCCTGGCCGCGGCGTCATTGTTACCCCGCCTGCGGCAACGACCGTTCCCGGGCCGTCCGCTGCCGGTAGTACTTCAGCCCCGGCACAAAGAAACACACCGCCGAAACCAGGCCGAACAGCACGATCTGCACGGTGGGCACCAAGGGCATCACGATCGCCGTCAGGAAATTGAGCCCGGCCGCTAAATAAAACTGCCCGGACAAGATCCCCGCCTTGAACACAAACACCATCCCCGCCGCCACCGCGATCGCCGGCGACAGGCTCAAGGCCGGCAAGCCGGCCACCACTTCAATCACAAACATAAATATACTTGCGCAAACACCTGCTGCCCAGGCATGTGCGATTTGCCGCTCGACGAACAACACTGGGCCGGCCCGCTTGCGCAGCCGCCACAGGATCACCCCCCAGGTGCCCAGTCCAACGCTCCAGAGCAACAGATACGCCAGGTGGTTACTCCACAGCCAATGCTCCATCACCTGAGTGAGTAGACATAACAGAAAAATCATGAGACTATGCCACATCCACAGCAAGCCCCAGTTTTCTAATACCGAGGCATGATGGGTCTCGCGTAACATCCGAGCCAGGAAGTAGCCCAGACCACTCGGGGAAGTGGAGAGACTCTCACCCGCCACAAATGCCTCCAAGTCCTCGGCCAGCTCCGCGGCACCGGGGTAACGCAACTTGCTGGGCTTCTGCAGACACTTCAGGCAGATCGTCTCCAATTCCCGATCCACCTTGGCATTGAGCAGCCGCGGCGGCACCGGCTCCTGCTCCAGGACCATCAGCAGCGTGTCGACCGGATTGGCCGCTTGGAAAGGCGGGCGACCCGTGAGCATTTCATAGAGGATCGCACCCAGACTGTACACATCGCAAGCCGGACCCACTGTGCCGCGACTGCCCGCGGCTTGCTCCGGCGGCATATATCCTGGCGTACCAACGATTTGCCCCGTATGCGTCCGCCAGTCCGGAGTGTCCCCGGCATGCTCGGCCAGGAACTTCGCCAGGCCGAAGTCCGACACATACGGGATGTTACCCGCCAACAAAATATTCGAAGGCTTCAGATCGCGATGCAGAATGCCCTGCGTATGGGCGTGCTCGACCGCACGGGCCACCGTGGCCAGCAGTCGGGCGGCTTCACGTGGCCGCATGGGACCCAGGGCCATCCGCTGGGCTAACGTCTCGCCCTCGATATACTCCATCGCAAAGTAGGCTTGCCCCTCGTGCTCACCGACCTCCAGCACCGTGACAATGTTCGGATGGCTGAGCCGAGCCACGGCCTCCGCTTCGCCACGGAAGCGTGCCCGCTCCATGGGCGAGGCCAGCTGCGGGTCGCGAACCATCTTCAAGGCAACCATGCGCTGCAGGCTCTTTTGCCGTGCCTTGTACACCACCCCCATACCGCCCCGGCCCAGTTCGACCAGCAGTTCATAATCGCCAAACTTCCGCGGCAACGGTGGCGCGAACTCGGTCGGTGAGCGTGGCGACTCATCGGCGGTTAAAAATTCGATCGGGTTGGACTGTGGACTGGCCGGCGCGCGGCCCATGGTTACAGCAAACTGGGCGGTGGCCCAGAGTTCGCGGAGTTCCCGCGCCAGGTCGGGATGATGGTGGATCAGCTCTTCCGGGTCGGGCGTGCCCCCGGACTGCAGCTGTTCGACTAGCGAGTTGAGGAGTACCGCCAGGCGCTCATCCCGGTCGGCGGGGAGTGGTTTGGTGATTGCCATGAGTGAAGTTCGAAACCGGGTTGCGGTTGATTAATCGGCATCCGCCTCGGGCACCAAGATTGCCCGCAACTTGCGGACCGCGCGGAGATAACGCATCGAGGCGGCGGCTTCGGTCAAGCCCAACAAAGTCGCCACATCCTGATTGGACAGCTGCTCTTGATGCCGCATCTGGATGATCTCACGATCATTATCGTCCAAATGCACCAGCGCGGCAAACAGTCGCCGTTGCAGCTCTTGCTGAATTGCCGCAGAGGCGGGCGTCTGGCCATCGGCGACCAGCTGGGCCACCAATTGCAACGAAGACTCGTCGGCCCAGGCCGGCGGGTTCAGAGCCTGCTCGCGATCGATACTGCGACGCTGAGCCAGCCGATGATGGCGGTGAGTGTCGATGATGCGGTCTTGGGCAAGATGCCGCAACCACAGGTGGAACGGCATGTTGGGCTCGCGAAGATAATCGTTGAGCCGCTGATTGGCTTCCAGCAACACATCCTGAACAATATCGCTGGCATCGACGCGCCGGGCCAGCGCCGGATCAAGACGCAGGCCGATCACTCGCCGCAGCGGCTCGCGAAACTCCGCCAGCAGTTGTTCGCGCGCAGAAGTATCTCCCTGACGCGCCCGCTCGAGCAGTTCCTGGGTGTCTTCCTTGGTTGGCCACATAAGACCATTTTACGCTTTCCTTGCCGAATGGCGAGTCGAAGATATCCTACGCTAGGAATTCGCCCCCGGCCTCAATCGCCAACTCGGCCGATGCCCCGAACACTTCCTAATCATTTGTTTAGTCAAGGGCGAGCACAATGCATAAAATGGGAATGGTGGGTATCCTTCTGGCAACATTGGCGCCTGGATGGACTCTGGTGACCAGAGTCCATCCAACCTCTAAACCATCCCAAGACGAACAGCCTCCAGTGGCTGAGGCCCCTGAAGGCTGGAAGTTGGTCTGGAACGATGAGTTTGACGGTCAAAAAATTGACCCTGAAAAATGGGACTTTGACCTAGGCAACGGCTTCTACGACTACGACGCCCAGCAGTGGATCCCAGGCTGGGGCAATGATGAGAAACAGTTCTACACCCGCAACCCCCGCAACGCCTTCGTCCGCGACGGCCAACTGCACATCCGAGCCGTCAAAGAGTCCTACATGAGGTGCGGCTACACCTCGGCCCGCCTGAAAACCCGCAACCGCGACGGCAGCCCGCTATTCCAGAAGACCTACGGCCGCTTCGAGTTCCGAGCCAAGCTGCCCACCGGCCAGGGCATCTGGCCAGCCCTGTGGCTGATGCCGCAGGACGAGAAATACGGCAGCTGGGCTTCCTCCGGCGAGATCGACATTCTCGAGGCTCGTGGCCAGGAACCGACCAAGGTGGTGGGCGCGCTCCACTACGGCGGTCGCTGGCCGGCAAACACCTCGAAGGACCACGAGTACACCTTGCCGAATCAGGGCAGTATCACTGACTTCCACGTGTATGCGCTGGAGTGGCTACCCGGGGAGATGCGCTGGTCGGTCGATGGGAAAGTCGTTGCGACGAAAAACTTCTGGTGGAGCACCTCGAAAATGACCGGCAATCAAGGAGCCCAGCCGGTCAACGCCGAGGACCTAAACCCGTGGCCAGCGCCATTTAACCAGCCGTTCTACCTGCTCATGAATGTCGCCGTGGGCGGCAAGTTCCCAGGCCTACCCGCACGTGATACGCATTTCCCCGTTGAAATGATCGTTGATTATGTCCGCGTTTACGACAAAATCGACGGTTATGGCCCGGTGAAGCTGCGGGGTGATGGCAAACTCCCTTTTGATCGCAAGTGAGTCAAGGAAGTCTCAGGCTTGCACGCCCGCTGTTCAAACCGATCAAACCCCGTTGCCCCAGCTCGCCAGAGGGTCTTTTCACCGACGTTGAACCGAGCCCCGAAGGATGACCACCGGGCAGGCTCGGCTGGAAGGAAAACGGTTGCCGCGTGGTGAAGAACCCCCTACGATCAGCTCCGGAACAGGGTATTTTTGCGAGTAACTTGGTTCAAGCGACCCGAGCACTCGGACTTATTCACTCGCAAGGATACGTCGAATTTCTTTAAGGCCTGTTCGGGGAGTTTAGAGCACTGGCTCTTACCCAGTCGGCCAGGCAACAACTGCGTCCTCAATGCTCGATGACGTAGCCGGCTGGATAGACGCCTACTTCCTGCTACGGGCATGTACTCCTTTGCGGAAAAAGCCGATGCCATCCTCGCCTCCTGTTCCCCCTTCTCCGAACCATCCCCCCCAGCCCAAGATCGCCATCTACTCCGAGGGACCGACTACGGTGATCGCTCTGGCGGGACAACTCCGCGGGGCGTTATCCCCCGAGCAACGGCAGCGCGTTCAGGCGGCCATTCAACCTGGCGGTCAGCTCGTGTTGGATTTCACCGAGGTCGAAAGCATCTCGGGAAACGGCTTACGCCGTCTGCTGCTGCTGACTCGCTATGTGCGTAGCCTTGGAGGCAAGGTGGTTGGCCGCGGCGCATCCGAGCACTTGCGGGCGATTGCCGAAGCGTCCGGATTCTTGGACCTGTTCAGCAGCGAGTTGCCGACCCCAATCCCCGCGGCTACACGAGAAGTTCACCTACGTACGGATGTCTATCCAACGCATACGCACCAGGGTTTTGCCCTACGACCAGGGACGCCACTGCCGCTCGGAGCTTCCGCGTTGCCGCATGGTGTAAACTTTGCCGTCTATTCCCGCCACGGAACGCGGTGCATCTTGGTCCTGTTTGAACCGGGTGCCCAGGAGCCCTTTGCAGAGATTCCCTTTCCAGAAGCGTTCCGGGTGGGCGACGTCCATGCCATGATGGTCTTTCACCTGGACCCCGAGGAGTTTGACTATGGCTTTCGCGTCGAGGGGCCTGCGGCACCTCGTGAGGGCCATCGTTTCGACCGGGAACATGTTTTGCTCGACCCCACGGCCCGAGCGGTGGTCTGGCGACCAACCTGGGGGCGCCAAAACGGCCACCTGGAACGGCCACGGGGCCGGTTGATCCCCGAAGATTTTGACTGGGAGGATGATCGACCGCTGGGGTTGCCGCTCGAAGATCTGATCATTTATGAAATGCATGTCCGAGGTTTTACGCACCATCCCTCTTCGGGAGTGCGTTTTCCAGGGACCTACGCCGGATTACGCGCGAAGATTCCCTATCTTGTCGAACTTGGAATCAACTGCGTCGAACTGTTGCCAGTCTTTGAATTCGACGAAAACGAGGTGGATCGGGTTAACCCCGAGAACGGGGAACGCCTGGTCAATTACTGGGGCTACAGCACCCTGGGGTTTTACGCTCCCAAGGCAGGCTATGCCGCGACCGGTCCATCCCATTTACAACCGGACGAGTTCAAGGCCTTGGTGAAAGAATTGCATTCCCATGGCATTGAAGTGATCCTCGACGTGGTATTCAATCACACCTCCGAAGGGAACGAACAAGGCCCCACCCTCTCATTCCGAGGCTTGGATAACGCGACTTACTACATGTTGACCCCGGAGGGCCACTATTACAACTTTAGCGGCTGTGGCAACACGTTAAACTGTAACCACCCGGTAGTCCGCGATTACATCCTGAACTGTCTACGCTACTGGGTCTTTGAGTATCACATCGATGGTTTTCGCTTTGATCTAGCCAGCATTCTTGGCCGTGCCGCCGACGGCACCCCCCTCGCCAACCCACCCTTGTTAGAATCGCTGGCGCTCGACCCGGTGCTCGGCCGCACCAAGCTGATCGCCGAGGCGTGGGACGCGGGCGGGCTTTATCAGGTCGGCCACTTCCCCGCATACGGCCGCTGGGCCGAGTGGAATGGCAAGTATCGAGACTGTGCTCGCAAGTTTCTCAAAGGCGACATGGGCCAGGTCGGCGAGATGGTCCAAAGGTTCTCAGGCTCCCCGGATCTCTACGCACACCGCGGCCCCTCAACCTCCATCAACTTCATCACCTGCCACGACGGCTTCACCCTGGCCGACCTCGTCAGTTACAACCACAAACATAATCAAGCGAATGGAGAAGACAATCGGGATGGGGCCAACGACAACCAATCGTGGAACGGTGGCGTCGAGGGCCCAACTGACGACCCGGCCATCCTGGCGCTCCGACTTCGGCAGATGAAAAATGCCCTGGCCATGCTCTTTCTCAGCCAGGGCGTCCCGATGCTGCTGATGGGCGATGAGGTCGGCCGCACCCAGCAAGGAAACAACAACACCTACTGTCAGGACAACGAGTTGAATTGGCTGAATTGGGACTTAAAGGAACAGAATCACGAACTCTTTCGCTTCTGTCAGGCCCTGATCGCCTTCCGCAAAGCGCACCCCGTACTGCGGCATCCTCACTTCGCCGGCGCAGATGTGGGAGATGTCCTGGAGTTTACTTGGCATGGAACCAAGCCCTGGCAAGCGGATTGGTCGGGTGCCAGCCGGGTGATCGCCTTCATGGTCCGCCTACAGGGTGGCCACCCGAACGACCTGGTTTATGCCGCGTTTAACATGTACTGGGAAACCTTGCATTTTGAGCCACCGGCCGTGGCCGACGGCCGCCGCTGGCACGTGTTTGCCAACACCGGCGTGGCCTATCCCCATGATGTGTGGATGCCGGGACGTGAGCCCGCACTGGAAAACCCCCAACAATTGCTCGTGGGCGGACGCGCGGTGGTGATTCTAGTCGCGCGCTGAGAATTGAACTCACCTGTCAGACGCCAATGACTCCTTCTCAAGCTGGAAAGCCGTATGAGTTCCCAAACCCCAGTCGAAAGCCAAGCGCCAACTACCGTCCAAGAACTCGACTTGGAGCCACGTGGGCGCGTCTTTCCCAGTCCCGCCGCCTGGCGCGATCACGTCTTCTATCAAATTATCCCAGACCGCTTTAGCGATGCCCGTGAAGGCGTGCGACCGCTTTACGACCCGGACCGTGCCGACCAATTCCGGGCGAGCGACAAGGCGGCCTGGATGCAAGCGGGATTACGCTTCAATGGAGGAACGCTGCGAGGGATCCGCAGCAAACTGGATTACCTCCAAGGACTCGGTGTCACAGGCTTGTGGCTCAATCCAGTGTTCAAGCAGCGCGCCGACCTCGAGACCTATCACGGCTATGCCATTCAAAACTTTCTTCAGATCGACCCACGCTTTGGCACCATGCAGGAGCTGCGTGATTTGATCGATGACGCTCACGATCGTGGCATGCGCGTCGTGTTGGATGTGGTCATCGATCACACCGCCAACAACTGGTTCTACGGTCCGGACCTCACTGGGATTGTGGAGGAGTCGCTACCCTACCGCTATGCACCGCCGTATAGTTTTGGCGGTTGGCGTTCGGGGAGTGGAGCGTGTATCCCTAAAATTCAATCGCTTGAGGATGGTTGCTGGCCGATCGAGTTGCAACGGCTCGAGGCATATAACCGCGTCGGCTCGATTTGCGACTGGTCGAGCCCCGATCCCATGGACCCCAACGCCGAATTCCGCAGGGGTGACTTCTTCGATCTCAAGAAACTCAATGGTTATGACCACGCAACCATGCGCGCCGTCATTCGCTGCTTCCAGTACTGGATCGCCGTGACCGATTGCGACGGTTTTCGCATTGATGCCGCCAAACACATTCCGAAAGACTTGTGCCAGGAATTCTGCTTCGCGATTTTTCGCTATGCGCAATCCATCGGAAAGAATAACTTTCTGTTAGTAGGCGAGATCACCGATACGGTGGTATCGATTAACTATCTGTCGTTACTCGGGAGCATCTTTGATCGAGCCCTGGGCGCTGTCTTAGATATCAATCAGTCCCCGGACTTGCTGGCGGGCGCTGTCAAGGGAACTGCAGCACCGAACCAGTACTTTGGCCGGTTTCGCACCGACACCGACCTCACACGCTATGTGCAGACCGGCCGCGTTCATGTGACGGTGCTGGATGATCATGACATGGCCTGCCGGCCGCGTAAGGAACGATTCGCAGCGCATAACCACACCCCCCACCGGGACTGGCAGTCGGCTCACGCCGTCGGGGTGCTGCTAACGGTTCCGGGGATCCCCTGCATCTACTACGGCACCGAGCAGGCACTCACCGGCTGCGAGTCCGATCATGACTATTCCATCGAGCCCCAGCGCTTCGGCGAGGATCGCTACGTCCGCGAGTGTATGTTCGGCGGGCCCTTCGGCGCTGCCGGGACCACGGGCTGTCACTTTTTTAATCCCAATCATGCGACTTACCTACGTATCGCGGCCATCGCGCGAGTGCGCAATGCCGACGATTATCCAGGTCGGACTCTCCGCATGGGGATTTGCTATCCTCGTGAGACGAGCTTCTGCGGCTATCCCTTCGGGATTCCAGAAGCCGGTGAACTGTTCGCCTGGTCGCGCATCCTCGCCGAGCACGAAGTGCTGATGGCCCTCAACACCAATGGGGTTGAGCCCCGTGGAGCCGAAGTCACCGTGGAGGCAGGCTTGCATCCTGTGGGTTCACCGATGCGTGTGCTTTACCGGGCCGACTGGACCGACCACCAACTACGCAATCCGCCTCAAGATGAGACCGTAGTCGTGCAAGCAGCGGAAGATGGGCGAGCTTTTGTTCAATTGATGCTTCCTCCTGCGGGGATGGTGATCTTAGGATGAAGCCCACCGATGCCCCAGCCGCGGAAGAATTTTTGTTCGGTCGACTATCCACGCCGGCCGGGCGCATCGAGGAAGCTCAGCAGGAACGGCAAGGCTTCTTCGACTTGTCGCTTCTGCAAGCCCTCGATCCCCGCCCGGCAGAGGCGATCCGCCTAGGCTTCCGCTGTGGCGTCGATGTCGGCCTACGCAGCCTGCAGGTGTTCTGGACTTCGGACGGGAGTCTCCCGACTTGGAATGAGCGGATGGAGGCCGAGGGCCTGACCAGGACCGCCGAGGCGCGGCCTTTGCCTCCGGTATGGGACACCCTGGTCTGGGGCTTTGTCCAGGATTGGCAAGTGGAGTTGCCACCGCTACCGGAAAGCTCAGTCCTACGCTACGCCGCGATCGGAGTGAATCAAAGCGGCCGAAGCATCCCATGTCCTTGGCCGGATCGGGACCGTCATGGATCTCCCCACATCGCGGCTGTCAGCATCGATGCCTTGGCCCCCCCCCCATGGTTCCAGCAGGCCGTCATCTATCAGGTGTTTGTGGATCGCTTCGCCCCGACTCCAGGCGAGCCTTTCGCATCCTTGGATTTAGATACTCGATTGGGAGGCACCCTCTGGGGATTAATCGAACGGCTCGATGACCTTTGCGAATTGGGCATCGATACACTCTGGCTCACCCCCATTTTTGCATCGCCGAATTATCACGGCTACGCCGTCAGTGACTTCTTCCAAGTCGAGTCCGCTCTGGGAGGGAACGCTGCCTGGGAACAGCTGGTAGCCGCGTGTCGCCATCGGGGGTTGCGGCTCATTCTCGATTTCGTTGCCAACCACGTTTCCGACCAGCACTCGGCCTTTACGGCCGCCTTGTCCGCAAACGACGCTCCCACGCGTTCCTGGTTTCGTTTTCGCAACTGGCCCCAGGAATACGATTGCTTCTTCGATCAGTCCCACCAGCCCGAGCTGGATGCCGAGCAGCCCGAGGTCCGCAAGCATCTGTTTGCGGCGGCCGTTCACTGGCTCCAAGTAGGCTGTGCTGGGTTTCGCCTCGATTATGCGCATGGACTAAGCCATGGCTTTTGGTCGGAGTTTCGTGCCGCCACCCGTGCAGCCGCGCCAGAGAGCGTTTGTTTTGGCGAGATCACGCACACCCCTCAGGTCATTCGGAGTTATACCGGCCGGCTCGACGGTTGCCTTGACTTCGCCCTGTGCGACTTGCTCCGAACAACGTTCGCACGTGGCGAATTGCCTTTGTCGGAATTCGATCGAGCCCTACGCCGGCATTTCACCTACTTTTCGAACGAGCTCGTCCTACCGAGCTTTCTCGATAACCATGATATGAATCGCTTTTTGCTGGCAGCCGATGGAGATGTGCGTCGATTGAAAGTGGCCGCACTGGTGCAGTTCTTGTTGCCAGGCCCGCCCGTCATCTACTACGGCACGGAGATCGCTCTGAGCCAAAACGCTCCTCTGGGTCGTCTGGAGGAGGCCCGGCTCCCTATGCCACCTCCGGAGCAGTGGAATCGAGCGTTGAGGAACTTCTACTCCGCCTTGATCCAACTGCGGCGCGAAGTCCAGCCGCAAAACACCCTTTGGGAACTGGACTGGATGGACGATCGGTCACAGTCGGCTGCCTGGCGGATTGACAACTTCACCTTGTTGGTCAATCGCGGCGAGCAACGCGAAGTGGCCACTGGTGCAGCGGAAATCCAGTTGGCCACCTGGGCAGTCGACACGGCTTATCGCCAGGCCGAGTCTCTCACACTGCCCGCTTGGTCGGCAGCAGTCCTAAAGAACCCAGCCAAGCAAGATCCTTAGAATTTCGTGCAAGCTTCTCGAAGTCGTGCAGCTTGCTAAGATGAACCTCGATTGGTTTTCTGGCGTCTTCTGGGCAGGCGACCCGTTGTCGGGGTCGCTTCACTAGAGGACATTTCGGAGCATCCATCTCATGCTAACGCTCAAGCTCCCCGATGGCTCGGCCCGGTCGATCGCGCCTGGGTCGCGTCCACGTGAAGTTGCTGAGTCGATCGGTAAACGCCTGGCTCAGGCCGCCATTGCCGCCAAAGTTGACTCCACGATTGTCGACCTGGAGCGGGAATTCCCCGCGGAGCCCAGCGAAGTCACCTTCCAGATCCTTACCGAGAAGGACCCCGAAGCTCTCGATGTCTTGCGGCACAGCTGTGCCCACATCATGGCTCGCGCCGTCATGCGGCTCTTCCCCGGAACCCAACTCGCCTTCGGCCCGACCATCGAGAATGGCTTCTACTACGACATCGATAGCCCGACCCCGATCACCGAGGCCGACTTCCCGCGCATCGAAGAGGAGATGAAAAAGCTGGTGGCGGCCGCCGAGCCGTTCGAGCGTTTTGAGGAGCCGATCCCGGAAGGCCGACAATTGTGCGCGGACTTGGGTCAGCAGTACAAGGTCGAGCACATCGACGAGGAGCTCGCCAAATACCCCAGCGTCTCCTTCTACCGCCAGGGCGAGTTTATCGACCTGTGCCGCGGGCCGCATATTCCCCATGCCGGCAAGATCGGCGCTTTCAAAATCTTGTCGATCGCCGGAGCCTACTGGAAAAACGACTCCAGTCGCAAGCAGTTGCAACGGCTTTATGCCACCGCCTTTTTCAGCCAGAAGGCCCTCGACGCCTACCTGACCCTGCTCGAGGAGGCCAAGAAACGTGACCATCGCCTGTTGGGCAAACAACTGAAACTGTTCACCATCAGTCAGCAGGCCGGCCAAGGCCTGATCCTGTGGATGCCCCGCGGCGCCATGGTCCGCAACTTACTCGAGACCTTTATCAAGGAAGAGCTGCTCAAACGCGGCTACGCTCCGGTGTACACCCCGCACATTGGCCGACTGGAGCTGTACCGCACCAGCGGCCACTTCCCATACTACCGCGACAGCCAGTACCCGCCGCTGTACTTCAACCCGCTGGGCCAGACCGTGGACACTTGGCTGTCTCTGCTGGAAAAAGGCGAATTGTCCAAGGACATGGAACAGGCTTTCCTGAGTCTACTCGAGGCCTCCGTCGGCGACGCGGAAAAGAATGGCGATGTCCACCACGCCGAGCTCGATCTCGCTCCCGAAGTGCTGAAAGCCCTGGCTGAAGCCTACCGCAAAGCCAAGTCCACCGAGGACCGGATGCAGGTCCTCAAGCGCTGGCTGGCCGAGCAAGAGGGCTACCTGCTCAAACCGATGAATTGCCCGCACCACATCCAGATCTACAAAGCAACGCCGCGAAGCTACCGCGACCTGCCGGTGCGGCTGGCCGAGTTCGGCACCGTCTACCGCTTCGAGCAGTCCGGCGAACTCAACGGCATGACCCGGGTCCGCGGCTTCACCCAGGACGACGCCCACCT
>CAYPIE010000062.1:0-36233 GCA_964410665.1 uncultured Alcaligenaceae bacterium | reverse complement strand
CTCCGGTGCAGCGTGATGCTGACGGAAATCTCATCGACACCCCGGCTCCATTCCCTGCCGTCGACCAAGGACAGCTCCCCGACGGAGCCATCCTCGGTACCAACAGCACCCTCAACTTCACTGGCGAGAAGGGCGACTACATCGAAATCGCTCACTCCGATGCCATGGAACTCGCCCAAGGGTCCTTCACGATGAGCTTCGTGGCGGAGGATGTCTCTGGACGCAACACCCTGTTCAGCAAAGACCACTCCGGGTTGGAGGATGGCGGACACATGACCGCGTGGGTCAAGGACAATCGCATCGAACTCCGCTTCCAGTCCGATGAGAAGTCCGTCTACCTCAAGTCACCTGGCGACTCCATCCAGCAGGGACAAGAATACCATCTCGCCGTCACCTTCGGCGACGATGGCGTCTGGCTCTACCTCAACGGACGAGCCGTCGACTGGGACACCGACTTCAACCAGTCCATGGAACTCAACGACAACAACCTCGTCCTCGGGGCAAGCACCTGGCAACGCGACGCCAACAACCCCGACAAGACCCAGGACTTCTTTACCGGGGCCATCACCAACTTCACCGTCTACAACGCCCAGCTCGACGATGATGCCGTCGCCGAGCTCGCCGGACTCGAACCCGATGGACCACCCGACGACCCGACCGTTAAGGACGGCGTTCTCTACGGAACCGACGGCAACGATGATCTGCAGGGTGAGAACGTCGACGCCAACTACGGCGACGACAAGGTCACCGGCACTGACGGCAATGACACCCTCGACGGCGGACACGGCGAAGACACTGTCATGGGCGGAGCCGGCAATGACCTCATTATCAGCCGTTCCGATGGACGCGAGCCCCTCATCGCCCAGGACTACGACGGCGATGACGACCCCGACGGCGAGATTTACGCCCAAACCAGGACCTTGTATCCCGACCAGCCCTTAGAAGCCGATGACGTCCTCATCGGTGGGCCCGGGGCCGACACCTTCCAGTTCGAAGTCCTCATCAACGCCAAACGTGACATCATCCTCAAGCACGTCAATGACGATGGAACCATCGACTGGGGTGATGTCGCCGGCGAGAACCGAAACGTCCACGACCACTGGGTCGACCGCATCGGGAACGATGTCATCCACGACTTCAACAAGGACGAGGGCGACAAGATCCACGTCATCGGACACACCGTCGACGTCTACAAAATCGAGCATGTCGATACCAACCAAGATGGCATCCTCGACGCCACCATCCTCCACGTCCAGTCCAATCAAGGCAACAACGGCGGTGCCCACGATAAGGACCAGCTCGGGACTATCACTGTCTTCGGCGACCTCGTCACCCGAGCCGACCTCATGGTCCATGCCCATGCCAACCTCGGCATCGTGGACACCATCGACCAGCTCGATGACGCCATCACCCCACGGGCCGGCACTCCGGTGCAGCGTGATGCTGACGGAAATCTCATCGACACCCCGGCTCCATTCCCAGCGGTTATCGATGATGGTGAGCTACCCGAGGGCGCTGTCTTTGCCGCGCCAGGCGAACTGACCTTCTCAGGTGAGCGGGATGACTACGTTGAGATCGAGCATAGCGATCTTCTGAGCTTGAGCGATGGTAGCTTCGTCATGAGCTTCACCGCCGATGATGTCTCTGGCCGTAACACCCTGTTCAGCAAGGATCATCGCGACTACGAAAATGGCGGTCATGTCACTGCCTGGGTCAAGGACGGGCGGATCGAAGTCCGTCTGCAGAGTGATCGTGAGTCCTTCACCCTGACCTCAGCAGACAACACTATCCGTGACGGTCAAGAATACCAGCTCGCAGTCACCTTTGGCCAAGACGGCTATTGGGTTTACCTCAACGGCGAGATGATCGGCCGGCGGCTCGACGTCACTCAAGGCATCGAGAGCAACACCAATAACCTGGTCCTCGGGGCCAGCACCTGGCAGCGTGATGCCAATAACCCCACACGAACCCAGGACCACTTTGACGGAACCATCCGCGACTTCACCGTCTACGGAATCCAGCTAAGTTCCGCAGAAGTGGCTGCACTGGCTGGCAATGACAACCCAGATACTCCCGTTCAGCCAAGCACAGGGACAGGCCTGGATCAGCTGGTGAACTTTATCCTATACGACCCGGGCTTGAATAAGCGAATCACGCCGCAGGAAATCGATCAGGGCGCCCTGGCAGCCGACGGCATGAACGCCATCATCCTCGAGGCCATCAAGGCTACCGGTGTCGCCAATGACGGCACCTTCACCCCCGGCGACGTCCGCGACCTTGCCGACTACATCCAGGCAAACCACGCCGAGGAATGGATCAAGCTCCACGGTGACGATGAGGACAACGAAGAAACCGGATTCCACCTGGTCCAGAACGATGGGGCTCGCACCCACCTCTTCGGTAATGACAACGCCGTCAACACCGTCGCCGATGGCATCTACCACCTCGGCTTCGGATACGACCGCAACAACCTCATCAACGAGGATGGGAACCGCAATGCCAACCTCGAGGACGTCGCCTTCTGGCTCAACCAGCTCCTCGCCGACGATCTCGAAAACGGTTCGCTGGTCAACGACCAGGTCGACCGAAGCGTCAACCCAAGCACCGGCACCGGCCTCGACCAGCTGGTCACCATGATCACCAGCGATCCCGGACTCATCGAGCGGATCTCCACCGCCGACCTTGTCGATGGTGCCCGAGCAGCCGATGGCATGAACGCCATCATCATCCAAGCCATCAAGGCTACCGGTGTCGCCAACGATGGCGAGATTGACGCTCTTGATGTTCGTGACCTTGCCGACCACATCCAGGCCAACCACGCCGAGGAATGGATCAAGCTCCACGGCGACGATGAAGACAACGAAGAAACCGGATTCCACCTGGTCCAGAACGATGGGGCTCGCACCCACCTCTTCGGTAATGACAACGCCGTCAACACCGTCGCCGATGGCATCTACCACCTCGGCTTCGGATACGACCGCAACAACCTCATCAACGAGGATGGGAACCGCAATGCCAACCTCGAGGACGTCGCCTTCTGGCTCAACCAGCTCCTCGCCGACGACCTTGAAAACGGCTCGCTTGGCAACCCGGATCTGGCCCCCAACGGGGACGACATCGTGGCAGCGGAGATCATGATGGTCGAGGAAGTCACGGTGACGAACCAGCAAGGGGCCCTCGAGATCGAGCACAGTGACGAATTCAACTTGACCGATGGAACGATCAGTCTCAACTTTGTTGCCAATGACGTCGCGGGCCGTCACACACTATTTTCCAAGGACCATAGTGGTTACGAGGACGGTGGTCACATCACTGCCTTTGTCCAGGACGGGCGAGTGAAACTGCGTCTACAAACTACAAACGGTCAAGAATATGTTATGAGCAATTCGGGGACCGTGCGCGAAGGAGTCATGCATCACATGGCCGTCACCTTCGGCAGCCAAAGCGGCCTGCGTCTCTATGTCGATGGCCAGCTGGTCGATACCGAGACCGACTTCACCAGCGGAATCGCGACCAACCAGGAAAATCTGGTCATCGGTGCCAACACTTGGCAACGCAACGACCGCAACCCGACCTGGACCGCGGACTACTTCGAGGGCACCATCTCCGAGTTCTCCATGTTCAATCGGGCCCTCAACCGTGGTGAAGTGGCCCTGCTCGCGGGCGAACAACCCGATGTGCAAGGCCCCAACCGTGGGAACACCAACACCGGACTCGACAAGCTGGTAAATCTGATCTACGAAGACCCAGGCCTCAATGCTCGAGTCGACCCCGGTGAAATCCAGGAAGGTGCCCTGGCGGCCGACGGCATGAACGCCATCATCCTCGAGGCCATCAAGGCTACCGGTGTCGCCAATGACGGCACCTTCACCCCCGGCGACGTCCGCGACCTTGCCGACTACATCCAGGCTAACCACGCCGAGGAATGGATCAAGCTCCACGGCGACGATGAGGACAACGAAGAAACCGGATTCCACCTGGTCCAGAACGATGGGGCCCGCACTCACCTGTTCGGCAACGACAACGCCGTCAACACCGTCGCCGATGGCATCTATCACCTCGGCTTCGGATACAAGGGCAACAACCTCATCAACGAAGACGGAAACCGAAACGCCAACCTCGAGGATGTCGCCTTCTGGCTCAACCAGCTCCTCGCCGACGATCTCGAAAACGGTTCGCTGGTCAACGACCAGGTCGACCGAAGCGTCAACCCAAGCACCGGCACCGGCCTCGACCAGCTGGTCACCATGATCACCAGCGATCCCGGACTCATCGAGCGGATCTCCACCGCCGACCTTGTCGATGGTGCCCGAGCAGCCGATGGCATGAACGTCATCATCAAAGAAGCGATTGTCCAGACTGGAGCCGCGGATGATGGCATGATCGATACGGACGATGTCCGAGCAATCAGTGATTACATCCAGGCCAACCACGCCGAGGAATGGATCAAGCTCCACGGCGACGATGAGGACAACGAAGAAACCGGATTCCACCTGGTCCAGAACGATGGGGCCCGCACTCACCTGTTCGGCAACGACAACGCCGTCAACACCGTCGCCGATGGCATCTATCACCTCGGCTTCGGATACAAGGGCAACAACCTCATCAACGAAGACGGAAACCGAAACGCCAACCTCGAGGATGTCGCCTTCTGGCTCAACCAGCTCCTCGCCGACGATCTGGCCAATGGGAACCTGACGCAGCCGGACAGCCTAAGCTGAGTCCTTCCAACCACGTTTTAGCAGGATGGACCATGGGCAGGGACGACCCCACCCCTGCGGGAGTGACAACAAAACGTTGACCAGGTCGCTACAGTGAAAATAGATCACTGTAGCGACCTGGTTCGTTTTCCGGAGATATTTTATGCAAGTAAAAATGTTCAACCGAAAAGGTGAGTTGGTGGGGCCAGTCGAGGTCGAGAGGGTCGAGAAAAGTGATGCCGAGTGGCAGGTGCTTTTAACGCCCGAGCAGTACCAGATCGCACGAGGCAAGGGAACCGAACCGCCATTCTGTGGCAATCTACTCGACCACAAACATGAAGGCGTTTATGCTTGTGTCTGTTGTCGACTGCCGCTGTTCGCATCGCATGCAAAGTTCCATTCCGGCACCGGCTGGCCGAGCTTCTTTCAACCCGTCGCCAGCGAAAATGTGGCGACCGCGGCAGATCATAGCCATGGGATGACCCGCGTCGAAATCCTGTGTCGTCGATGTGACGGCCACTTGGGGCATGTCTTCGAAGATGGGCCGGCACCGACTGGGCTGCGTTTCTGTGTCAATTCGGAATCGCTGACTTTTGTTCATGCCGACGACTTGGCTCAGCTCGCCCATCCCGCCGCCGGCTAACGCTAGATGATTCGGACAGCCAAGCCGCTCACCCCGGACCTCTGTCCGGGGTGAGCCCTCCGAATCATCTGATCACCCCACAAACACGCCACCCAAAAAGTCAGCGAAGACGGGGAACCCAAAGCGTGTATCGCTTGGGGAGCCTTCGGTCGGGATAGTCTCGCCTAAAAAGCCGGTCACCTCGGAGCCAATCCCTTCCCCCGCGCCAGCGACGAGATCTGCGCGCCCATCCTGGTTCAGATCCTTGACCGTCAGCCGAATACCGCCGCGACTTGCTGGGTCACCGACAAAGAAGTTGGCCAGTTGCACCCCGGGCGTCACACCGGGATCGCTAGGATCGAAATTGCCGGCAAGTAAGGCCGCCCCAGAGAAGATACGAACCCGTGGTCCCCCTTGAGGTCCGCCCCCGACCACAAGATCCGCTTGACCATCGCCATTGAAGTCACCGGCGCTGAGAAAGACGCCATCGCGCAGACTCGGTTCGAAGACAAAAAAGTCCGTCACGAGCTTGGCTCCGGGGGTACCATTGCCAATCGCTTGGCCATCGAACACCGCGACCCTGGGCCCGCCACTTGCTCCGGCCGCTACCAAAAGATCACTAAAGCCATCGGCGTTGAGGTCGCCCATCCCCACTCGAACCCCGCCCCGGAAACTGACATCCCCTTCGATCCCGAAGAAGTCCGCCAGAATGGTCAAGGTTGCGGCATCATAGATCTGCACGCGTGGGCCGCCAGAGACATCTGGACTGACGACAATATCCGCCCGACCATCATCATTCACATCCCCCGCGGCCACAAACAGCCCACCCGTATACGTCGTCTCGAACGGGATGATCGGGCTACCGATCGGTTGCTCGGTCGCGCCATCAAACAGCCGAACCTGGGCGGTCTGCCCCGGCCCGGAACCGACAATGACATCGGGGACTCCATCCCCGGTGATATCGGCCAACGCAGTTCGCACCCCACCGGTCAAGGTCTCCTCGAATGCAGGAAGCAAGTACAGGTTATTGCCATCGCCATCGATGACTTGCACGCTATTGCCACCCAGTGCTTCAGCGCCAACTGCGAATCGATCCGTGGTATTCTGTCCGGTCGGGGGAGGTGGCCCCTCAAAGACGTTGACTTGCTCCATCCCGCCAAAGGTAATCGGTTCACGGTCGTCAAAGGTAATCCTGCCCATCCCATCGGTAGGACCGGTTTGCATGGGGTTGCTTGCTCCGGCCAGATTCACATCCAACCGATCTATCCCGTCACCACCATTGACTAAGAAATCGGTCGACTCCAGGGGCATGACCATGAGCGAATCATCGCCGCCCAACGCATTAATGGCAATCGTTTCACTGGTGCCGATATCCAGAACGAAGGGGTCGAAATTGGTCCGCTCAAAACGGATTCGGTCGCCGTTGAGCAAGCTCATGAAGTCTTCGTCGGAGCCATCGGCTCCATTAATCTGAGCAATATCGTTGCCTGGGCCCCCTCCTACAGTGTCATCGCCATCGCCATTGTTCCAGACCAGGACGTCATCGCCATTCTGGCCTTGCAGATTGTCGTTCCCCTGAAAGCCTAGTAGCGTATCGGCACCCTCGCCGCCCACCAGTGTGTCGGGACCTTGCGAACCGACTTGGGAATCATTCCCCGCCCCACCATCGACTATTACCTCGTCGAACAGCCCTGCGGGCAAGCCCGAGGCATTGATCGTGTCATCGCCGGCCAACAGATTGACTTCGAGGATCTCACTGGTGGTGATCTCTAGGCGAAACACCCCTAAATTGAGCCGTTCAAAGATGGTTGTGGTGCCACTTCCTGTCACCTGAACATCGTCGCCAGCAATATTCGACCCAGTCACCTGGACCGTGTCATCGCCGTCCTCCCCAGCGAGTTGGTCATTCCCATCCCCGTTATTCCAAATCAGCAGGTCATTCCCGGCCTCGCCCGCCAGCGTGTCATTCCCGGAATTGCCCAGGATCGTGTCATTCCCGGTACTACCGAAGACGGAATCACTGTCTGCCCCACCTTGCAGCAGGTCACCCCCAGCGCTGCCAATAATGAAATCCGCCCCATCGTCGCCGTTGACGTCCAGCTCTAGTCGGCCTGCGGACAGCCCAGTGGCGGTGATCGTATCATCACCGGCCTGGCCATTGACCTCAAGCACCTCGCTGCTGCCAATGTCTAGGCTAAATGGACCGACGTTGGTTCGCTCCACACGAACGCGTTCCGTACCAGCATCAGCGATGGTCAACTCATCACCATCGGAGGCGCTATTGACCTCGACCGTGTCGGTTCCCGCTCCTCCTTCGAGCAGATCAGTGCCGTCGCCGTTATTCCAGATCAGCAGGTCGTTGCCTTCGGCACCGACAAGCGTGTCATTATTCTGAAAGCCGATCAGGGTATCATTACCACCTCCGCCGTTAAGGCTATCCGCGCCAGCCGAACCGACCAGCGAATCGTCTCCTTGCTCCCCATTGAGGGTCACTTCATTCAGTACCCCCGCCTCAAGCCCAGTGGCATCGACACGATCATCCCCACCAAATGTATTTACAAGGAGGCGTTCCACCGTCCCCAGATCGAGGCTGAACGGCTCTAGATTGGTTCGTTGCAGATTGACGCGCATGGCCATCGATTCAATGGTGAGTTCATCGTCGGTCGTCATCGAACCATTGACGATCACCTGGTCGTTGCCTGTCCCCCCTTCGAATAGATCGGTGCCATCGCCGTGGTTCCAGATGAACAAATCATCGTCAGCATCGCCAAATAACTCGTCACTGCCGACGAACCCGATCAGGGTGTCATTGGCCGAACCACCGCGAAGAATATCATTCAATTCAGATCCAATGATAAGATCAATCCCAGCATCTCCATTGAGTTCGGTCCCGAGCAACGCCGTGTAGCTCAGCGAAGTCACCTCGCTGAGATCGATGGTATCGTTGCCATCCCCGCCAGAGATCATGATCCGGCTAATGCTGTCCGCGTTGACCGGACCGCTATCGGGATTGGCCCCGTTGATCGTGACATTCCCAGCGTCGACGCCAATGACCATGGCGTCGGCTTCAGCATCGGAGGTAACGGTCAAGACGCCGGCCGTGACGTCGGAGGTGATGACGGGAGTGCAGCGTTGCTCGAGCGATTCCAAACGCAAACTGAGCCGACTGAAAGGCCGCAGAGTCTGCACATTCCGCCTCAGCAAGGGCTGCTTCACCACACCAGCGTGCAGATTCGTCATAACCGTCAACTCCGTTCGAAAAGATTCCTCGGGTCAACGCCCGCCTCCCGGTTCCGCTTGACCCGATCGTGAGTTTGGCCAATCTGGAGAGTCATGACCGTTTAGAGAAACTTTGACTACGAGGAAGTATCGACCGCGCGCACGATGGTCCGAGGAAAAGTCTCAAGCAAAATCCGAATTTCCCCGACGCTCCGGACAGAAAAATGAGCTAGGAAATTTTGGCGACTTGTATGGATCGCTTGGCTCAGGAAATTCAGGGGGCTCGTGCTGATGATGCGAGGCCGTCCCTTGCTAGCCGCCGACTTTCGCGTCTTCAGCAGACTTTGCTCGGTCGGCGCTGGGTCTCGACTACCGTTGCTTGATCTCGATCATTCCAGGAGTTCTCATGAACGCGCCACGCCGTCTGGTTTCGCCGGTTGCCGTCCGGCTCGAGTCCCTTGAAGACCGTACCGTCCCGGCGACCTTTGACGTCACCAACCTTGCCGACAGCGGGGACGGCTCCTTCCGACAGGCCATCCTCGAGCTCAACAACTCCAACGACCCGGACAACCTTATCCTGTTCGCCCCCGAGTTGACCGGCGTCATTGCCCTGGCAAGCGACCTGCCCACCGTGAGCGAGCCCGTTGAAATCCGCGGCCCTGGCCGAGACCGGCTCACCATCAACGGCCAGAATAACGTCATTTTCACCATCGACGACGGCTTCAACGGCAACTCGGCGACCGTGGAGATCTCCGGGCTCACCCTGACCAACGGACAGAACACCGACGGCGGAGCGGTGCTCAACGAGGACGAGAACCTGATCCTCAGCAACATGGCGATTCGCAACAACACCGCCACCGGTCGCGGTGGGGCGGTCGCTTCCAACGAAATCAGCGGCCAGGTCACCATCATCTCCTCGATCCTGGAAGACAATGTCGCACAGGGCGGCGGGGGCGGCGCCATCGCGCAACTCCGCGGCGACCTCGGCGTTATCAATAGCGTGATCCGCAATAACGTCGCCGAGGGCACTGGAGACGGTGGTGGCATCTTGCAAGTGGGCACGAACACGAACACTACCCTCCTGAACACACTGATCGAGAACAACCAAGCCCTCGGGGGGATCGGCGGCGGCTACCGGGCTCAGGAATTCAGCTTCCTGTCCGTGATTGGCAGCAGCTTCGTCGGCAACCAGGCTGGCAAGGGCGGCGCGATGCACGTCAGCTTCGCCAAGGTCACCATCCAGCAATCCACCCTGTCCGGGAATACGGCCAGCGACGCTGGCGGCGCCATACGCATCATCAACAGTGGCCAAGTCGACCTGGAAAACAGCACCCTCGCTGAGAACGTCGCCAACCAGAATGCGCTGACCGCCGGCCTCGGCGGCGGCATCTCGATTGATCCCTATTCGAACGGCACCGCCAGCCTGCGCAACTCGATCGTCGCCGGCAACCTCGCTGGGTCCACCCCCAGCGACATCGAAGCCGGCATTGGCCGCATCAACCCCGCCAGCAGCAACAACCTAATCGGCGTCGACACCAACCTCACCGGCATCAGTAACGGCAAGAACAACAACCTGATCGGCACTGATCAAGCCCCGATCGACCCCCTGCTCGCCCCGCTCAACCGCAACGGCGGGGTGACCCCCACCCACGCCCTGCAGGCTGGCAGCCCAGCGATCGACGCCGGTGACATCGCCGCGGTCGCCCCGGACCTGCAGGAGATCGACCAGCGCGGCGCCCCCTTCGTCCGTGTGTCCGGCTCCGCTCTCGACATCGGCGCGTACGAACTCCAAGACTCGAAAGTCTTCGTCGTGACCACCGACGAAGATACCAACAACCCCGTCGTCGACCTCGACCGGTTCAGCTTACGCGAGGCCCTAGCCCGGGTCGGTAGCGAAGCCCAGACCATCAACTTCGCTTCCGACCTGGCCGGGGAGACTATCACTCTCACCCTCGGCCAGCTCGATATCCAGTCCGCCGTCACCATCAACGGACTCGGCACGCAAAACCTGACCATCAGCGGGGACAACCTGGCCCGCCTGTTCGACATCGACGATCGCGACAACAATGTGCTGGTCGACGTCAACATCTCCGGGCTCACCCTGGCCAACGGCGCGGCCGACTCGGGAGGTGCGATCCGCAACCAGGAGAACCTGAGCCTGGCCAACGTCCATATCACCGGGAGCAAAGCGACCGTGGACGGGGGCGGGATCTTTGCCGAACGCGGCTCGGTGAGCCTCCAAGACTCGACCATTTCCGACAACCAAGCGGGGGGCAACGGCGGCGGCATCGCCGTGCTCACCAAAGCGAGCGTCAGCGTCAGCAACAGTACCGTCTCCGGCAACACGGCCGGCAACTCGGGCGGCGGCATCTTCCAGTCCAGCGGCTCGACCACCTTGCGTGTCACCAACTCGACCATCGCCTTCAACACGGCCGACGCCGACAACACCGACGGCGGCGCCGGCGGTGGACTTGCCCGCACCAACGGCACCACCGAGCTCGAGAGCAGCATCGTCGCCCGAAATCAGGCTGGCGACAGTGGGATGCACCCCGACGTATCAGGGACGGTCGAGGTCGACTTCAGCCTGATCGAGAACATCACCGGCTTCGACCCGGTCGATTCCGACAACGACAACAACGTCACCGGGGCCAACCCCCTCCTCCAGCCCCTAGGGGACAACGGTGGTCCGACGCCCACCCACGCCCTCGATAAGTCGAGCCCGGCTGTCAATCGAGGCTCCAACCCCGACGATTTAGCCAATGACCAGCGGGGCTTAGGCTTCCCGCGAGTCGATGGGGCAGCTGCCGATATCGGTGCCTTCGAGACCGACCAGCCCTTGCAGACCATCCAGGTCACGGTGGAGCGGCCCGGCCAGCCTGACCCCACCAACCAGCTACCCCTCAGCTTCGTGGTCACCTTCAGTGAGCCGGTCACCGACTTGACTGAGGACGACCTGATCGTGACCGCCGAGGGGAACGACCCGACCGTCACTCTGACCGGCAGCAATGCCTCCTACCTGGTGCAGATCGGTGGCTTGACAAGTGCCGGGGAGGTCACCCTCGACGTCCCCGCCGGGGTGGTGTTTAACGCCATGGGCAATACGAACGCGGCGTCGACCAGCTCGGACAACAGCATCTTTTATGACCCGAACACCAGCGACCTCGGGCCCACGGTGGTGATCGGACAGGCCGAAGGCCAACTCGACCCCACCGACCAGCAGCCGATTCGCTTTACGCTGACCTTCAGCGAGCCGGTTACCGGCCTCGAGGCCAGCGATATCGTGATCGACAACCCTGCCGGAAACACCCCCGAGGTCAGCCTCACGGGCAGCGAAGACACTTACTTCATCGAGATCTCCAACTTGATCTTCCCAGGGGAGTTGACGGTGAGCCTCCCAGCCGGCGTCGCCACGGACGCCACGGGCAACCTGAGCGCGCCTGCAATCCCGAACTCACCGGGCGAGGATTCGGTGCTGTTCAACGCCTCGTTTGATGGGCCAACGGTGAGCCTCGAGATCGCTCCAGGCCAGAATGACCCTACCCCGTTCCTGCCGCTGCGGTTCGCCGTCGAGTTCAGTGTCCCTGTGACCGGCTTCACGGCCGAGGACATCGTTGTCACGAGCGAAGGGAACGATAACCCAGAGGTCCGCCTCCTCGGGACTGGAGCCAGCTACACGATTGAGATCGAGAATCTGAGCGTGCCCGGCCCGGTGACCGTGTTTATCCCGGCCCAGGTGGCCGTCGACGCCGCCGGCAACCCCAACGCCGCTTCGACCAGCTCGGACAACACCCTTGTGTTTGACCCGACGGCACCTGGCTTTACCCCGGTCGGCCAGAACTCTACGAGTATTTTCGCCGTCGGGGCCAGCTTTGGCGGCCCCAACCAGGTCGTCGTTTACGACGGCAGCAACGAACCCGGTACCGACGAGCTGTACCGGATCGATGTCGACTTACCCGGCTTCAGCGGTGGCTTGCGCACCGCCCAAGCCGATGTCACTGGGGACGGCGAACCCGACGTGATCATCGGCACCGGGCCCGGAATCTCCAACCGGGTCTTCGTCTACGACGGGATGACCCGCGGCATTGTCGCTGCATTCAACCCCTTCGAGACTTCCTTCGGTGGCGGCCTCTTCGTCGCTGCCGTCGACATCAACGGCGACAGTATCGCCGAGATCATCGTCTCTCCCGACCAGTCCGGCGGGCCTATCATCGCCATCTACAACGGCGGTGACTTCGTCGAACTGACCCGCTTTTTCGGGATCGAAGACCCCAACTTCCGGGGCGGCGCGCGTGTTGGCGTCGGCGACATCAACCGCGACGGCCTCGGCGACCTGGCCGTCGGTGCCGGGTTCGGAGGTGGCCCACGCATGGCCCTGTTCAATGGGGCCTTGGTCCTTGCCGGCGACCCGAACCCCAAGTTCGTCCAGGATTTCTTCGTCTTCGAGCAATCCTTGCGTGACGGCGCCTGGGTCGCTGTGGGAGACCTCGACGGCGATGGCTTTGGTGACCTCTACCTCGGCGGCGGACCCCAGGGCGGCCCACGGGTCCGCATCTTCTCCGGTGCCATCCTGATCACTGGTCAGTTTAACAGCGCCGACCCCGGCACCACCCCCGACGTGCAGTTGGGCAACTTCTTTGGCGACAATCCGGACTCCCGGAGCGGCATCCGGGTGGGTGCGAAGGACCTCAACGGCGACGGCCTCGCCGATATCATGGTCGCCCAGGCCGAGGGCCGGGGCTCGCTGCTAGTTGGCTACAACGCGGCGACCACCCCCGAGAACAACGTTCCGCAAGAACAGTTGTTCAACCGCGAGGTCTTTGGCGGATTCCTCGACTTCTTTGATCCCAACGGCTTCCCCGGCGGGATCTTCGTCGGTTGAGGCCCCGGCAAACCGGCCCCTGGGACGCTCCCAGGGGCTGGGTACTTTCGGGATTATTTTTCAGGATCGTGTCAATTTTGCGGACCAAATCCGCATATACTGCCGACCCCTGCGCTGCTGCGCGCAGGCCGAGCTCGGCCTGCGATTTGTCTCGACCGCCGTCGTTTGATCTCGATCATTCCAGGGAGTTTCCATGTACGCGTTGCGCCGTCTCGCTCATTCCGTTGCACCCCGGCTTGAGACCCTCGAAGAACGTGCGACACCGGCCACGTTTACCGTCGACAATCTTGACGATAGCGGACCCGGTTCGTTGCGTCAGGCCATTGTGGATTTGAGAGACAGCAGCGATGCGGAAAATGTTATCCAGTTTATGGCGGGCTTGGCCGGCACCGTGGAACTGGCCAGCTCCCTGCCCATCGTGGCCAACCCGGTCGATATCCAGGGACCTGGAAGTAAAAGCGTGATCATTGACGGTGGCGAAGCGCATGCCATCTTTCGCATCGACGATAGCGAAGCCTCTCCAGCGACTGTGACGATCTCGAGCCTCGTCCTCCGCAATGGCCGCAATGAAGATGGCGGGGCGATTTTTAACCAAAACGAAAATGTGATCCTGACCAACATGGAGATCCGCGCTAACCGTGCCAGCGACCGAGGCGGCGCGGTGGCTTCGAATGGTGGCCAGGTCACCATCCGAGACTCCCTTTTGGAAGGGAACGTCTCCGAAGGAGAAGGTGGGGGCGGCATTGCCATCCTGCAAGGTAACCTAAACATGCGCGACAGTGTCATCCGCGGCAACGTCGCTGCAGGGAATGGCGACGGCGGAGGCATCCTGCATATCGATCCAGCAGGGAATACTAACCTAGGCAATATCCTGTTCGCCGATAACCAAGCTTTGGATGATTTTGGCGGAGGGCTCCGAGCCGATGGGGGCAACGTCGACATCGTCAATAGTGCCTTTGTTACCAACAACGCCAATTTTGGTGGCGGGGTGCACACGGCAAACACGACGCTCACCATTCGCAACTCGACCTTCTCCGGGAACACGGCGACCGATTCGGGAGGTGGCGTCCGGATCGTCGATCAAACTACCCTGACAATCAGTAACAGTACTCTCACCTTAAATGTTGCAAATCAGGACAACCAGTCCAGTGGGTTTGGTGGTGGGCTCTCCATTGCCAACTCGGCCACTGCTACCCTGCAAAGTACTATCGTCGCCGATAATCGCACTGGTACCCCGGTGGGTACCCTGGATGACATCGAGGGAACGGTTGAAGCGATCAGTAGTCACAATCTGGTCGGGGTCGATACCAATCTGATCGGGATCAGTAATGGGGTCAATGACAATCAAATTGGTGAAGCGCAAAACCCGATCGATCCTCTCTTGGGACCGCTTTTGCGTAACGGTGGTCGCACACCTACCCACGCTCTACTGCAAGGAAGCCCGGCAATTGATGCAGGCGATCCTGACCAAGACCCCAACAACGAACAGAGTGATCAACGCGGCATCCCCTTCGTGCGCAGGTTCGGCGATACTGTGGATATTGGTGCGTTTGAGGTCCAGGATCCGATCACCTTGGTTGTGACGACGTTGGAAGATCAAAATGACCTCAGCTTTGTCGCCGCGGATTTGAGTTTACGTGAAGCACTTGAGCTGACTGGAACCGGTGTTCAATCCATCAACTTCGCTCCCGGGCTGAGTGGCGGAACCCTAACCCTGACGCTGGGCGAACTCGACATCAAAGGGGCAGCGACCTTAAACGGCCCAGGCGCCAAGGCTCTAACCATCGATGGGGTGAACCTCACCCGGATCTTCCAAGTCGACGATGATGGCCCATCCTCGCTCGTGGACGTCACCATTTCAGGACTCACCTTGACGAATGGGATGGCCGAGATGGGAGGTGCCATCCAGAATCAAGAAAATTTGACTCTTCGCGGCGTGCATGTCACCGCCAGCCGAGCCACCGAGGATGGCGGAGGGATTGTCACCGAACGCGGTACTCTAAACCTATGTGACTCCGCGGTGACCAATAACCACGCCGAAGTCAATGGGGGCGGCATTGCGGTGTTGGACCAGGCGACCCTGGAGGTGAGTAACAGCACCATTTCGAACAACGCTGCAGATAATGATGGGGGCGGCATCTACCAGTCAGGTGGGGCAACCGCCGTCATGGTGAGGAATTCCACGATCGCCTTTAACCAAGCTGATCAGGACGGAATGTCTGGAGGATCCGGCGGCGGCATCTTCCGTAGCAGCGGTACCAGCAACATTTTTAGCAGCATCATTGCAGAGAATCTGGTCGGAGCAAGCGGCGAACACCCAGACCTGTCCGGGACACTCGAGGTCGATTTCAGCCTGGTTCAGGATACTACAGGCTCGAACCTGGTCGACTCAGCGGACAATTTGCTTGGACTCGATCCTTTCCTCGAAGCCCTCACCAACAATGGGGGCTCGACGCCAACCCACGCGCTAGATCCTCTGAGTCCTGCGGTAGATGCAGGGTCGAACCCCGATGATCTGACCAATGATCAGCGTGGTCCAGGTTTCCCTCGAGTCATCGGAACAACTGCCGACATTGGCGCCGTTGAAGTCATGCAAAATATCCCGTCCATCCAGGTGACTGTGGAACAGTCACCGGGGCAACCTGACCCGACCAACTCGCTACCATTGAGCTTCGTGGTTACCTTCAGCGAGTCGGTTACCGGCTTTGAAGATTCGGATCTGGTCGTGACCAGTCCTGGGAACACTCCGACCGTGATGTTGATTGGCCAGGGCGCCATGTATTTGGTGCAGATCAGCAATCTGACTGTTGCCGGCGAAGTCAGTCTCCAGGTCCCTGCCGGAGTGGTCAGCGGCAGTGAAGGGGTGACCAACTCCGCCTCAACGAGCAACGATAACCGCATTGTCTATGACCCCGAGCTCACCGACGAAGGCCCGACCGTCTTGATCGACCAGGCAAGTGGACAGGTCGATCCCACCGACCAGCAGCCGATCCGCTTTACAGTCACCTTTTCCGAAGCGGTCACCGGACTCGAGGTGAGTGATCTAGACGTCGACAGCCCGGGCAACACCCCCACCATTGAGCTCACGGGCAGCGGCACCACCTACACCGTCGAAGTGTCCGGGCTGGAGGTCGATGGCTTGGTGACGCTGCGGATTCCTGCGGGGGTGGCCATGGATAGTGACGGCAATGTAAATGCTGAGTCGCTTCCTTTTTCCGAGGGCAGTGATCGTGTCGACTTCCGCTCTGGCCCCGATGTCACCGTGGAGCAAGCCCCCCAGCAGAGCGACCCTACGAGCTTCCAGCCGCTGCGGTTTGTTGTGACCTTCAGCGAACCGGTTACGGGCTTTACTGCCTCCGACGTCATCCTCATGAGTCCAGGGAATACTCCAGCAGTGACGATCGTAGGTGATGGCGCCAACTATACCATCGAGATTGCCAACTTGACGGTGGGGACGACGGTCACCGTCAGTATCCCCGCCGGGGCAGCGATTGACAGCGATGGCAACCCCAATGCCGCCTCGACCAGTACGGATAACTCGATCACCTTCGAACCCAAGCCCGTCGGCCAGAACACCATCAGCGAGATTGCCGTTGGCGCTAGCTTCGGTGGCCCCAATCAGGTGGTTGTCTATGACGCGATGATCGACCCGACCGAACGTTACCGGATTGATGTCGACCTCCCTGGGTTCAGCGGTGGCCTCCGCACCGCCCAGGCGGATGTCACCGGGGACGGTACCCCCGATGTCATCGTCGGCACCGGGCCCGGAGTTACCAACCAAGTCCTCGTCTTCGACGGCACAACCCAAAGTCTCATCAGCAGTTTCAGCCCCTTTGAAACTTCCTTCTCCGGAGGCCTGTTTGTCACCGCGGGAGATCTCAATAATGATGGGGTGGCCGAGATCATCATCACTCCGGACCAGTCCGGTGGTCCGGTGGTGGCCGTCTATAACGACAACGGCGAAGACTTCGTTGAACTGACTCGCTTCTTCGGGATCGAGGATCCCAACTTCCGTGGCGGTGCACGGGTAGGAGTCGGCGACATCAATGGCGACGGCATCTCCGATCTGGCAGTGGCAGCGGGCTTTGGTGGGGGACCGCGTATGGCCCTGTTCGACGGTCAGCGGGTCCTTAATAACGAAACCGAAACCAAGATCGTCCCAGACTTCTTTGTCTTCGAGCAATCCTTGCGCGATGGTGCCTATGTCGCCGTGGGTGACCTCAACGGCGATGGCTTTGGCGACCTTTACCTGGGCGGTGGCCCACAGGGAGGACCACGCGTGCGTGTCTTCTCAGGGGCGTTCCTCATCACTGGGAATTTCGACACGAACGACCCGGGGCTAACTCAGGACGTACAACTGGCCAACTTCTTCGGCGACGATCCCAACTCGCGGAGCGGCATCCGCGTGGCCGCGAAGGATCTGAATAATGATCGTCAGGACGACCTTTTGGTCGGTCAGGCCGAAGGACGAGGTTCACTCGTCATTGGCTATGATGCCGCCAGCACGCCACTGAATGACACGCCTCCTGACGAACTATTCAATGAAACCGTCTTCGGCGATGTCCCCGGTTTCCCGGGTGGAGTGTTTATCGGCTAAGCCTCCCTCTGCTCGCCAGGAGCGGCCCCGTCCGCTCCTGCCCCTTCCCTGCGAGGGGCTGCGGTAGCTTACCCAGCCCCTTCCCCCGAACTCTCTCGTGATCAGAGCAACAGCCCAAGCCACCCCACGCAGTCGCTTGTCACACCGCTCATGATCGACTAGTCTGATGACACTTGTGGTGTCCCGTTCACTTCCTCTTCAGGTGCCCCATGCGACTGGTTGGCTTGTTTGCTTGGGTGGTTCTGGTGCAATGTGTCCAGGCCCAGGAGAAACCGCGCGTTTTGTTGCTCGGCGACTCAATTTCCATCGGCTATACGCCTTTGGTATCTGAGATGCTTAAGGGTGAGGCGATCGTCACCCGCCCACTCCGGGCCAATGGCAAGCCGGAGAACTGTCAGGGGACTACCCATGGGGTGCAACGGATCGATACCTGGCTGGCCAAACATGGTGGGTCCTGGGACGTGATCCACTTTAACTTCGGACTGCACGATCTCAAGCGGGTCGATCCAGAGACCGGGAAGAACTCCAACGACCCGAAGGATCCTCACCAAGCCGATCCGGCGACCTATGAACGACAACTTCGCCGCATCGTCGCCAAACTCAAGGAGACGAAGGCCAAGCTGATCTTTGCTACGACGACCCCGGTGCCCCCGGGAGGGGTCAAACCCTATCGCGAGGTGTCCGACCCCGAACGCTATAACCGCATCGCTCGCAAAGTCATGAAGGAACATGGCATAGCCATTAATGACCTCTATGCGTTTGCCAAGCCGCGCCTGCAAGCACTGCAGCAGCCGGTAAATGTCCACTTTAACCGCGCGGGCTCCAAGGCGTTGGCAACCCAGGTGGTCAAGGCAATCCGTCAAGCTTTTGCCAAAACCGAGAAGCAATCCCCTCCGACACCCCGGCCCAACCTTGTGTTCTTTCTCGCCGATGATCAACGCGCAGATCTGCTAGGTTGTGCGGGTCACCCGATCCTGCGCACCCCGACCATTGACCGATTGGCAGCGTCGGGGGTCCGCTTTCGCAACATGTTTGTCACCACCTCGATTTGTGCGGCCAGTCGGGCCAGCTTTCTCACTGGTGTCGTCGAGCGTACCCACAAGTACACCTTCCGCACGGTGCCTATCGATGCCCGCCTCGCCGAACAGAGTTATCCGCGACAACTCCGCCTGGCCGGCTACCAAACCGGCTTTGTCGGGAAGTTCGGCGTGAAGGTAGCCAACCGGTATCAGCAAAAAATGTTTGATGATTTCAAGCCCCTCAGTCCCAACCCCTACTTCAAACCTCAACCGGATGGCACCCATCGGCATCTCACCGAGATTACCGGCGATCACGCCATCGCTTTTTTGCGCAAGCAAACCCAGCAGACGCCGTTCTGCTTATCGGTAAGCTTCAACGCTCCTCACGCCCAAGACAACGACAAGATCAACCACTACCCCTGGCCCAAAGCCATGGACGGGCTGTACCAGGATGTGATCGTGCCGATTCCGGAACTTGCAGAACCTGAGGTCTTTGCCAGCCAACCGGATTTCCTCAAAAACTCGTTCAACCGAGTTCGCTGGTTCTGGCGCTGGGATACGCCACAAAAGTACCAGCGGAACGTCAAAGCCTATTTCCGGATGATCAGTGGCGTCGATCATGTGATCGGACGGGTGCTCTCCGAGTTGGAGCAACTTGGCCTGGCCGAGAACACGGTGGTGATTTATGCCGCCGACAACGGGTATTACCTGGGATCTCGTGGCTTCGCGGGCAAATGGTCGCATTATGAAGAGTCCTTGCGCGTGCCCCTGGTCATTTACGATCCGCGACTCAAGCCAGAGCAACGGGGACGCGTGGACGAGCATCTGGTCCTGAACCTCGACCTAGCACCGACCCTCCTAGAACTCGCGGGGGTTCCGGTGCCTGAGGTCTACCAGGGCCAAAGTCTACGACCGCTCGTAGAAGGCAAACAGCATGTCGATTGGCGGAAGGATTTCTTTGCCGAGCATTTGTTTCAGATTGGTACCAAGATCCCAAAATGGGAAGGAGTGCATGACCACCGGTATGTCTATGCTCGGTATTTTGAGCAAGAACCGGTCTATGAGTTTGTGCACGACTTGGAGCGTGATCCCCAACAACGGCGGAATTTCGCCAGCGATCCAGCCTACGCCTCGATCCTCGCCCGACTGCGAAGCCGCTGTGATACTTTGCGCGACCAGTATGGTGGACGCTTCCATCCCGATCGGTTCCCGCTGGCCGGTTCTCGTCGGTAGCGGGGCGGTCGGCCTAGGCTTCGATTTGGTCGGGGCGGTATGATAAACAAGTACACTTGCCGCGCTACGGATCCGCCCTTTGCCATGAAAGGAACCCGCCCATGACGATGCCTGTGGTCGCCATTGTGGGCCGACCGAATGTCGGCAAGTCCTCCCTGTTCAATTGGCTGGTCGGCAAACGTGTCAGCATCGTGGATCCTACCGCTGGGGTGACCCGCGACCGCATTTCCGCTCCGGTGGATTTGGGCGAGCGCTACATCGATCTGTTTGATACCGGTGGAATCGGCATTGAGGACAGCGATCAGCTCACCGCCGAGGTGGAAAGCCAGATCCAGGCGGCCATTCAGCAGGCCGATGTCATCTTGTTTGTCGTCGACGCTCGCGCAGGCCGCGTCCCCTTGGATGAAGAGGTCGCCAGTCGACTCCGCAGTGTGGCCAAGTCTATTATCCTGGTGGTCAACAAGTGTGACAGTCCGCAAATGGATGCCCTGGCCAGCGAGTTTTATGCACTGGGCTATACGCCGGTCGTTTGTGTCAGCGCGGAGCAACAGCGGAATAAAGCGGCCCTGTTCGACGAGATCGCTGGCGTTCTACCCGAGACTGGCCGGGAGGATCGGCCTGAGGCCATCGAGCTGAAGCTCGCCATTGTGGGTCGGCGTAACGTCGGCAAAAGCACCTTCATCAATAGCCTCGCTCAAGGCGAGCGAGTGATTGTGAGCGAAGTCCCGGGGACCACTCGCGACAGTGTAGATGTACGTTTTGAACGGGATGGCAAGAGTTTTGTGGCCATCGACACCGCTGGGGTTCGCAAGCGAAAGAGCATCGCTAATGATATTGAGTTTTACAGCATGGCTCGGGCCGAACGCTCCATTCGCCGTGCCGATGTGGTGCTGCACTTCCTGGACGCCCGCCTCCGCGTGAGTAAGGTCGACAAGCAGCTCACGGAGTTTATCCTCGAACATCACAAGCCGGCTATCTTTGTGGTCAATAAGTGGGATCTGGTCAAAGAGCGAATGCCCACCGAGCGGTATGCCAATTACCTCCGTTCGGTTTTTGGCATGCTGGATTACGTGCCAATCGCCTTTATTACCGCCAAAAGTGGCAAAAACGTTTATAAGTTATTAAACCTCGCCCAACACCTTCACAAGCAAGCCCAACAGCGTGTGAGTACGGGCACCCTGAACCACTACATCCGCCAAGCCATGGCGGAACGTTCACCGCCCACCCGGCATAATCGAACGCCGAAAATCTTCTACGCCACCCAGGCGGATGTGAAACCCCCGACGATTGTCTTGTTCACCAATGGGCCGGAACTATTTGAGCAAACCTATGTCCGGTATCTGGTCAACAAGCTCCGCGAATATATGCCATTCGCCGAGGTCCCGATCAAGATCATGCTCCGCTCGAAGCAAGGCGCAGCGCCCGAGGTTGCCAACGCACCGAGCAAATCTCAGGTGATTGAGAATACCACCCGTGTGGAAGTAATGCACCATGACGGCTTTGCAGACGACCGGGATCCCGCCCAAGAGTCGTTGGAGATTCGGCCCAGCGTGCGCTCGAAACCTCCAGAAAAACGCCGCGACGAAGAGGACTTCGAGCCGGAGCTGTGGCAAGATCTCTAAGTTCCGGTAGCTCTGTGTCTCAGGTGGGTGTTGAACGGTCGGTTGGGCCTAATCCTTGCGTTCGGGGAACCGACCTCGCAGCGTAAATAGGTCAAGCAATGCGGAATTGGTCATGCGTTCCCCCGCACCCAATTCCGCGAGCGCCACAGGCGGTTTGGTTCCATACCCCCCAACGGCACTCGCCTCAATCGTCGGAAAGTATTGTTGATAATCATTACAATAGCCCATCACCAGCAGATAGCGAATTCCAGCACGTCGTTTTAATGCCAGAGCATGGCTACAAAAGGGCTCACCGGAGTAACCAACCAGAGCCAACTGGTCACTCAAGTATGCCACGGTCGTTTCTGGACGAACCCCCTCGCGATATTCTCGTTCGTAAAACGCGATCAACTCGGGAAAGAACGCTTGTTCGAGCAACGTGCGGCTAAACACGTTGCCAATGTCCATCCGTGACTGGAACTGAAAAGTGCGCCGTACGGCCCGCACCTGCCGGACCGGTACAGACCGGGCAAGCTGGAGGATCTGAAGTGCTTGCTCAGCCAGAGCAATTCCGGTGGCCGCCACAGTCGGACGACTCCTTACGACGGAAACGTCCCCGGCAGCTCCTTGGAGGAACAAGCAGGGGGCCTGAGTTTTGCTTTGGACATGGGCACACAAAGCTCCAACATAATCCGCTGACCAACGAAGGTCCTCTTGCCCCTGCAAGGTCGGATGGCCGGTGTAATGCACCAGAGTCGCCAGGGGTTGGCCCCGGAGGGTCTGCACTGCCAGAACCGTCATCTCCTGATCCAGCGGCGGGTCAGCCGTGCGGAACACCCGGTTCCGATTGGCTTGTACTCGACGCGAAGCGACCTTGAGTTGGGCCGCCTGCAACGAGGCATTCGCCTTGCGAAGGGTGGCAATCAGCTTGGCCTCCATTTGGCGGAGGTAATCCCCGGTCAGACTCAGGGTGTTGGCCAGTTCCAGAACTGGTCCATGATGGGTGTGGGAAGCGACCAACAATCCGTGGTCGATTCCCAGGGTGCGCATTGCCGCCCGGATCCGAGTGTGCATCTGCCTTGTCGGCGGTCGCCCCAGGTCAAGACTGACCAGGGCTAATTTTTCGTTCCGCCTCGCCAGGATCACAACTCGGGCGAATAGACGGTCGGCGATCCCCTGAGCGGGTTGGGCATGGCGAGAGGCATACCCCCACATGGGCAACCCCACGGGTGGGGTAATGTCCACGCAGGCAACCCCCGCGTGCAAACTTTGAAATCCTACAAGGAGGTTTAACCCTGCCCAGCAAGTCCAACTGGTCGCGAACATCGGCTTGATCCTGAAATCCGGGACCCCTCACAAATCTCAAAATTAGGTTTTTTCTCACTGCTGCCAGACGTTCACTCTACAATGCTCACAGCATGGCGGCTAGGCCTGGTAGGTGCAACCGATACAGATGGACCGAACGGTGGACGTTTCCTGCTTGCGATGTTCGTGCTGCTGTAAAGGGAGAAGGATTTTGGAGGCGACAATAGAGATGGTTATTTCAGTTGTCTTAGCGGTGTGGATAGCAGGCGAAACTTGGGGAGGTTGCCGAGCCTTGGAAAAACCGCTGAAGGATCGGCAACCGCCAGGGCCCCCCAGATTGCCGCCTTGCCTACAACTTAAAAAGTCTACTCAAGATGCGCGTAGCTAAATGACGAATTTATTCCACGACGGAGACTGGGCGAAGAACGAGTGCTTGGGGATCTTTGCGGATACCAGAAGTACTTTCTTGAACGTCCATCCGGGATGGAACCCGATAACGGTCGTAAAGGTCCCGACCTGGCTCCCATCGGTGACCGCTCGACTGCTGAAACGCAACACGGAAGTTGCGTTTTCTACCAGGAATCAACCATCCGGCGTTGATCGGGGAAAGTGCACGGCATGTGGCTACGTGAGATCTGACTGGAGTGCCTGCCATGAAAAAAGTGTTCACGACCGGCCAGGTCGCCAAGATTTGCAAGGTCGCGCCACGCACCGTTTCCAAGTGGTTTGACAGCGGCCGCCTCCGTGGGTATCGCATCCCCGGCAGCCAGGATCGGCGAATTCCTCGCGAGCAACTGATCCGGTTCCTCAAAGAACACGGCATGCCGCTGGGAGAACTCGAAGAAGAAGAGTGGCACAAGATCTTGGTGATCGGGGCAGATAAACTCTTCCTGGACCGGATTCGCGAACTCCTCCCAGAGAGTGAGGACTTTAAGTACGAAATCGCTCAAAGTGGTTTCGAGGCCGGCATCATGGCCGAGAGCTTCCACCCCGACTCGATTATTATCGATTTATCACTCGGTCGGTCCGAAGCTCTGCAGATTACAGTCAATCTCCGGAAAAACATCTCCTACGAACATACCATCATTATTGGCTTGGCCAGTGAAGATGAAGCAGAGCCGGAGAAGCTTTCCGACTACGGCTTCTCTGAGGTCTTTAAAAAGCCCTTTGATGTGGCCCTCTTAGGAGAACGGATCCGTACTATTGCCAGTCAACAACGTGATGACTAATTATTCATATCCATGAACCGAGGGATTTCGCGGTGCGGATCCCTCGGTCGATGGTTTGCTGAGACGTTACGTTAAGGCTTGTCCCGGGTGTAACGTCCTTGCAGCAAGATGAACTCCTCAACATCCCCAGGTAAATCAGCACCTGGGATTCCTAAGCTTAGAACATGCAAGTCTTTAATCGTCATAAATTCGCTATCGACTCGAAAACGAAAGCAAAATGGCAAGTCGGTCAATAGTGAGGTCCCCGCCGCAACCTCGAGATTCATCGTCGTTTGTAGCGGCGTATCCACACCCGAGATCACACCAAACAGAACATTTTCCTGATTGACCGAGTAGTCAGCGTCAAACTCCAGCGTCAACTGCCCATTCGCACCGGCAAACTTCAGAGTTCCATAGAGCCGGTGCTCACGAATATCAAAGCGTGCCTCACCCAACCCCGCTAGATTTCGTACCCAGACTCCCACTGGTTTGCGGTTCATAACGATCGGTTCATGCATCTCTGCCCGAGCCGAAGCGACCTTGCGCATCGACGGCATGACTGCGGGCAACGGCATCGGCGTTGGTTGCTGCAAATCCTTCTGCACAGGATCGGCCAATACAATGCAATCGCTCGACCAACTGGCCAAGCCAAGCACAGCGACAGCCAGAACCAGCAAAATCAGGGCGATTCCGGTTCGCCTGGAGTTGCTCATAACTCGCTCCATTCCTTTGCTCGATTGCTTGAGGAAGCCGATTCGACTCCCACCAAGCTCCACCGCCACATCCGTGTGCCGCCAAGGTTAACCAACCCCGTTTGATCGCACAATCCTGACTGAGTCCAATAAAGCTGGGACGACCAAAGTGCTCTGGTCGTCCCAGCTTTATTTATAAACATTTATAATTACAAATTAAATGAACTCGAAGTTCTCTTCGGTAAACGTCGGCAAGGCATCAATCGCCGCCTGACCGGTGAGGTCGGTTAGCGCGTTCAGGATGGTCAGCGGCGATTCACCGTTGGACAGGTCCGGCGTGTAGACCAACCGGTTCAGATTCAACGCACTATTGAAGTACACAAAGAAGCCCGCACCGGTCTCCGTGATCTTTCCAGCGATCAACCGCGCAGCGGAGCGGGCGTTGAACACCGTACCGGCGTTGCCATCATCGTCGGCATCCTGCAGCACGATCACGTTCACCCCACTCGATGGCAGATTCTCGGCTAACGCGTTCACGAACGCCAGGTTACCGGTCACGCCAAACGCACTTGCGTTCAGCTGGAACCGGTCCTCCGCAATGCTGAAGTCGGTGATCTGATCCGGCCCCGAGCCCAGCGACGTGCCATTGTAGACCAGGGCATCGGCACCGCTGCCCGTCGTCAACGCATCCACGCCACCTTGGCCAACGATGGTGTCATCACCGCCGGCCCCGTCGATCCTGTCATTGCCGCCGAACCCCGTCAGCGTGTTGCCGTCCCCATCGCCAACCAGCTCCTCACCCTGAAAGGCGAAGTTGGCCTCGCTGAAAGTTGGCAACGCGTTGATCGCAGCATCTCCCTCCAAGTTGTTCAACGCGTTGAGCACACTGAAACCTGCTTCACCGTCGGATAGGTCTTCCGAGTGAACGAGCCGATTCACCCCCAAGCCACTGTTGAAGTACACAAAGAAGCCAGAGCCTTCTTGCGTGATCTGCGCGCCGATCAGACGGGCTGCCGAACGAGCGTTAAACACCGTGTTGGGATCCCCATCATCGTCCGCATCCTGCAGCACGATCACGTTTTCCCCCGCATCCGGCAGATCTGCCGCCAATGCGTTGACGAAGTTTAGACCACTAGCCACCCTGAAGTCCGCGGCATCCACCACAAATCGGTCTTCCGCAACGCTGAAGTCGCTGATTTGGTCCGGGCCTTCCCCGATCGAGGTGCCGTCGTAGACCAGTGCGTCCGAACCACCCCCGGTGGTTACCTGATCCGCCCCTTGCAATCCAGTGATGATGTCATCACCACCGAACCCGATCAGCGTGTCGATGTCCGCAGTCCCGACCAGATCCTCGCCCCGGAAGGCAAAGTTCTCTTTGCTGAAGGTTGGCAATGCATTGATTGCGTCCTGCCCGGTGACATCGGTCAAGGCGTTGAGGATGGTCAGTGGCACTTCCCCATCCGACAGATCCGGCGTGTACACCAGACGATTGAGATTCAAGGCGCTGTTGAAATACACAAAGAAACCAGGCTTGGCTTCACTCACCTGGGCCCCGATCAGCCGGGCTGCCGAGCGGGCATTGAACACCGTGTTGGGATCCCCATCATCGTCCGCATCCTGCAGCACGATCACGTTTTCCCCCGCATCCGGCAGGTCTGCCGCCAACGCGTTGACGAACTTCAGCCCATCGGCGACTCCGAAGTCCGCGGCATCCACTACGAAACGGTCTTCCGCAACGCTGAAGTCGCGAATCTGGTCGGGGGTCGAATCCAATGCGGTGGCGTCATAGATTAAATCATCCGCACCGCTACCGGTGACGATTTCATCGACGCCACCAAGGCCGTTGATGGTATCGTTCCCACCAAAGCCGATCAGGGTGTTAACACGGCTGTCTCCATTGAGCGTGTTCGCATCGATGTCGCCGATTACGATTTTGCCTTGGAAGGAGAAGTTGTCCTGCGTGAAGGTCGGCAGCGCATCGATCGCACGGTTACCCTTGAGGTTGTTCAAGGCGTTGAGCACGGTGATGGCGGCTTCGCCATCGGCCAGATTCTCCGAGTGCACCAGCCGATTGACTCCCAAGGCGCTGTTGAAATAGACGAAGAAGCCCGCACCGGCCGCCGTGATCTGTTCGCCGATTCGCTGAGCCGCCGAACGGGCATTGAACACCGTGTCCGGGTTGCCGTCATCGTCGGCGTCCTGCAGCACGATCACATTGACGCCATCCTGCGGCAGATCCGCCGCATGGGCGTTGACGAACGCCAGCTCGCCTTCGACGCCAAAGTCGTCCTGAACCAGAGCGAAGCGATCGTCGTCGATACTAAAATCTTGAATCTGGTCCGTTGTCAGCGCGGGGCTCGAGCCCGGAGGGTTTAAGGAAGTGCCGTCATAGATCAACGTATCATTGCCAAAGTTGAGACGGATCTCATCAACGCCCCCCTGCCCGAAGATGGTATCATCATCGAAACCGGCATCGATCGAATCGTCACCAGCACCGCCGGCGAGAAAGTCGTCACCAAAGTTGCCGATGAGCGTATCCTGGCCGTCCCCACCAGCGCCAATGTCATCATCAAATCCCAAATCGATGCGGTCGTCACCAGCGCCACCGTTCAGCTGATCATCGCCGAAGTTGCCGATAAGTGTATCATCGCCCTGCCCACCATCCAGGGCATCATCATCGAAGCCGCCGTCGAGGCGATCGTTGCCAGTGCCACCACTCAGGGTATCGTCGCCGAAGCCCGCACGCAGAGTGTCATCGTCCTCATTGCCTTCGAGCTGATCATCTCCGAAACCAGCGTCAATGGAGTCATTCCCTACTCCACCGGAGATGGTATCATCGCCAAAGCTGGAGCGAATGGTGTCATTCCCTGCATCGCCGGTCACCACGTCATCATCAAAGCCGCTATCGATGCGATCGTCGCCTGTGCCGCCCGCAATGGTGTCATTGCCAAAGCTGCCGCCCAAGGTATCGTTGCCATCGCCGCCAAGGATCTGATCGTTGCCGTCGCCGCCGTCAAGACGGTCGTTCCCAGTGCCGCCGTCGAGCGTATCGTTGCCAAAGCTGCCAAGCAGCACATCGTCGCCACCAAGGCCCAGCGCGGAATCATCATCGAAGGTGCCGTTGAAGTTGTCATTCCCTTCGGTGCCGATAAAGTTGGCCGGCACCCGGCGGTCTTCGAGCGATTCCAGACGCAACGGCTGAGTGATACGCTTCTTGGCATGCCTTTGATTCGCCTTGCGCCAGTCACGGAAACGAAGCATCGCTTCAAACTTGGAAAACATGCGCGTACTCCATTCGATCCCCGGGATGCGGGGTCGGTGTTTAGTGAAACCGCCCGAGACCACCTCGGGCGGTCGGTCATCTATGAAAACCGCGAATTCAAAAGCATCCGCGGGCTAAAGCCTTCACGAGATGAAGCCAAGAGATGAATCCGATCCGGTCGCCAAGGTTTGAAGACCTTGCGGAGCAGATTCCAGGAGTTGTCGAAGCCCCCAAAGGGCTCTTAGTGACAATCTTCGGCGTTCGCAGCCACGGCCGCGTCCGCTGGCAGATGCCCCAGAGGAGCAAGAACACGCGGACGCGCTGCGTCCGGTTCGAACAGCGTCAAAGTGCTTCCGAAGCCGATCAATATTAATCCCACGCCCAACAGGGGCCAAAGGAGTGTCAGCACCATCGGCAGCGGCAACCGGCGATAAAAGGTCGCGGGAGCCGGAGACGGGTCCGGGAGGCTAGAGACCGGCTCAGCGGCACTGAGAAGGGCCATACGTACCGTTTTCTCAACCAAGTTGGTCGACATGGGAGCCGCCGTGGCCCGGCTACTATCCAACAACAACCACAACAGTCCTAGAGCGATCCCCCGCCGGGCCAAGCGTTGCCGCAGTCGCTCCCGACCCCGATTCAGCCGCGTCTTGACCGTTCCCAGCGGCCAGTCAAGCTCAGCGGCTGCCTCCTCATGGGTCTGGCCTTCGAGGTAACACAAGACAATGACCACGCGGAGTTCCTCGGGGAGCGTGGCAATCTCACTGTGTAAGAGTGCGAAGATCTCGGTCTGGCCCGGGTCATGGGCCGGGACATCGGGCTTCACGGGAACCTCGCTCTCTTTGGCCCGCTGGCGTGCCATACTCGCACGAACATGCTGGGCCGTGCGATAAGCCACCGAGCTAAGCCAGCCGGCCAGACTGCCCTCAAGCACAATCGTGGCCGCCTTCCGCGCCAGCACCACAAAGGTGGCCTGAAAAGCATCCTCGGCAGCATGTTCGTCTCCGGTGACATGGCGACATACGCGCAACACCATCGGGCCATGACGCTCCACCAGTCCGCGAAAGGCTGACTCATCCTGTTGGCTCGCAAATGCTTGCAATAGCATGTGATCGCTATGCAATGGCTCGCCCCATCCTTTACCGGGTGCCTTCGGCTGTGCGTCCACCATGTGGCTTACAGACATTCGGGGTTTCTCCCTCGTTGGTTCCCTTTGTCACCCGGTAATGCCGATCCGTCGGCGATTGGATTTGCTTTTTTTCACTCTTCTGCGTCTGCGTAGGCGACTCGGCCAATTCCTCATTCCATTCATAAGGACAATCGCAGCCCAAAGACAGAAAATCTGTCGACCAAAGATTCGACCAAGCGGGCAATTCGAGAAATGATGTCAGAGAAGTAGGCCAACCCGAAGTGGTTGGCCCTGAGACGGTCTGCTGCCAGGAAAGTTCACTCGACGGAATCAAGCCTTCAAGCTCACCCGCAACCGCTACACCGAATGGATCAATAGCCTTGCTGGTCGCCGACCTTGCCCCGGAAGGTCCAATAAACGAGAGCGGTATATGTTAGAACAAACGGCATGCCAATTACCACGATCAGGGCCATGATCTTCAGCGTTAACTGCGAGGAGGAGGCGTTGCGAACGGTGAGGCTATGTTCCGGGTTTGGGTTCGAAGTGACCAGATTCGGGAACAGGGCCATGCCGAACAGACCCACCAGTGCAACAATCGTGGCACACGAGCCCAAGAACGCTTGACCGCCCTGATTGCGAAACATAGCCCGGGGAATGCTCGCCACCGCAAGCACAGCGAGCAACACCAAACCCCAAGCCCAGGGATAGTTCTGAAAGTTCTCCGTCGCCCGCGGAATCTGCACCAGGGTCATGATCGTGGCAAACAGATACATCACCAAAAAGAACCCAAACCCCGTCCATACCCACTGATAGGCGCGCATTCGCAACGCCCCCTGGGTCTTGAGGTAAAGATAGATGGCTCCGTGCATCATAAACATCGCAACGGTCATCACCCCGATCACGATGGCATAGAGGCTGATCTGATGGATGACCGAACCGGTAAAGACGCCCCGCGCATTGAGGGGTATTCCTTGCATCGATGCCCCGATGGCCACACCAAAAACAAAAGTGGCCAAAGTGCTCGACAAAAAAAACATCACATTGCAGAAACCATGCAACCAAGGCGAATCGATGGTGTGGCGAAACTCGATCGAGATAGCCCGGAAGATCAAGCTAAACAGCACCACCATAAACGCCAGATAGAAACCTGAAAAGATGGTGGCATATGCCTCCGGAAAGGCGGCGAACATGGCCCCACCAAAGGTTACCAGCCAGACCTCGTTGCCATCCCAGATCGGTCCAATGGACTGAAGCACTGCCCGACGCTCTGCCTCGTTTTTGGCAATAAACGGGTAGAGAATGCCGACCCCGAGATCAAAACCATCCAGGACGGCATAGCCGGCAAGCAAAACTCCGAGCAAGACAAACCACAATATATTATAATCCATCTATCTGTCTCCTCGGTTTGGGGTTTCGGGGTTCGCTACTTCGATCAGCGTGCCTCGCTTGGCAGTTCGGGCGACTGCCGCCTCGAGAACGCCGGTACCATCCTCGGAGTCCGCACGGGATTCGACTGGTTCAGGGCCCTGCTGAATCTTGTAATTGAGAATGATGATCCACAGTACAAACAACGTAAAATAAACAATACCAAACATAATGATCGATCCCAGCACTTGATCGGCCTTCACGACCTCGGAGAGCCCGTCTGAGGTCCGCAAACCACCCACGACCTGCCCATCGACCACCGTGGGATAAACAACCCACGGCTGGCGACCGACCTCCGCCGAAACCCAGCCACATTCGTTGGCGGCAAAAGCCAGCACTACCGCGAAGACGAAATACCACAGAAGCCAGCGTTGCTCGAACAGCCGCCCACGCCACCATTGGAGCATGGCATAGAGGGTCGAGACGAGAAAGAGTACACCAAGGCCAATCATAATGTGATACGCCTGAAAGGTCAGCCAAACCGGGGGTTTGCCATACTTCGGTTCCAGTTCATTTAAACCTTTCACCTCGCCATCAAAGCTGCCCGTCGCCAGAAAGCTCAGCATTCCGGGCACCCCGATGGAATACTCCACCTTCCCGGTTTCTTCGTTGGGCCAACCCACAATGTTGATGGGAACGCCACGCTCCGTTTCGAACACCCCTTCCATGGCAGCCATTTTCGCGGGCTGATTCTCGACGACACTCTTGGCCTGAAAGTGCCCGGATCCCATTTGTGCCAGAGAAAAAACCGTCCCTAGGATCAACCCCCCGGTAAACGAGCGCTGGGCAAACTCCAAATGCCGCCCGCGGAGCAGGTAGTAGGCCGAGACACTCATCACAAAAAACGCGCCTAGAATAATCGCGCCGATCCAGACGTGCACCAGCCGGTCAACGGTCGAGGGGTTAAAGACCATCGCCCAGAAGTCAACGATCTCAGCACGCATAAACGGCTCTCCCGTGTCCGGATCGATGAACTCGGTGGGCCGGAGCTCAAAGCCAGCGGGGGTTTGTTGCCAAGAATTGGCCACGGTGATCCAGATCGAGGAGAAGATGCTCCCTAGAGCCACCATCACTGCGGAAAAGAAGTGCATCCTAGGCCCGACCCGATCCCAGCCAAACAGCAGAACCGCCAGGAAACCCGATTCCAAGAAGAAGGCAAAAATCCCCTCGGCGGCCAATGCCGAGCCAAACACATCGCCCACATAGCGAGAGTAGGCCGCCCAGTTGGTTCCGAACTCGAACTCCATGACGATGCCGGTCACCACCCCCAGGGCAAAGTTCACGCCAAAGATCTTGGTCCAGAACTTGGCAGCCTTGTCATAAATCGCTTCCTTGGTCCAGAGATGCATCCCCTTCAGATAAACCAGGACCACCCCAAGACCAATAGTCAGCGGAGGAAACAAATAATGAAACATAATCGTGAAAGCAAACTGCAGACGTGACAACGTCAGTACATCCAGTTCCATGCAACCGCCTCCGGGACGAGCAGCGTTATGACGAATCACTACATTTCTATAAAGCATTTTGGCCGATACAGCACTACTCTAATGTCTTCAATCTCCTACGCACCCTAGCTGGTAGGTGGTCTGGTCGGTGTCTTCATAACGATGAGATTTTGGATTGTACATCCGTCGCAGTACCTCGAGAGTGCTCCCCCTCAGGGTATACTCCGCGTACGACCAGCGGCCCGCCTGGGTGGCACTGCCAGCACAACTAACGTGGCAAGGAATGTTGGGGTCAGGCTCGCATACGTAGCCAACATGGCGATGCCCGCACAACCACAGACAGATCCCTGCCGCTCGCACGGTCTCACACATCGCCTCCCAGTCGATGAGGCGATGCCAGATTGGTTCCGGCTGACCGCTGACCATACATAACGGATAGTGCGTCACCAGAATCCGCGGCCCGGGTTCCAGGGTCTGGCATAACTCTACCAGCCGCTGACGCTGCCCCGCGCCCACCCGGCCCCGGGCGTCCCACATCCAGAACGTCGCCATCGACGAGTTCAGGCCAATCAGCCAGACCGGACCGACACGCTGGGCAAACGGGTAACGATGCGATTCATCCAGACGGCGACCTTCGAGCCAAGGAGCAAAGTAATGTTCGAAGCGTTCTAGCTTGACCACTTTCGGCAGATAGGTGTCATGGTTGCCCGGGATGGTGATGCCCCCGGGAAGGCTGGCATCGTGCACCCCCAGAAGGTCGGCGACTTCGGCAAACTCTTGATCAAAGGCCAGCAGGCTGGCATCCCCCGAGAAGACAATGTGATCGGGTTGCCGCTCGGCAAAATCGCGGCGTAACGCCTCCAACACAGTACGGGCATAACGAAAGCGATAGCCGCGGCCCAACAGCCGCACATTCATCCAACCTGCCATCCGTTTACTGAAACTATCGCGGACGCGCCAGCCAAAGCGTCGCACGGGCAGATGCAGATCGCTAAAGTGCAACAGGCGAACTGTGGAATCCTCGGAAACGCTGGCGGGGCTGGATTCCATAAGACAGTGTCCCTTCGAGCAAGCTGGATCGTTTTCCTGGAGCAACCCGGTTAGTGCGGCACCGACGCTGGCCTTTCCCAATCCCTTGCGGGCATCTTACAATTCTGCTGCCAATCGCCGAGGCCCTTTCTGCCCGAGGATTTCATTGATGATTGAGTATCGATTCCCAGATAAGGTGGTTCTGGTGACCGGCAGTTCCCGCGGCATCGGCGCGGCCATCCTGGAAGCCTTCGCCCGCGCCGGGGCGACGTGTGTCATCCACGACTTCGACGATCCCGCCGGCAGCAACCGGGCCGCCGCCGAGGCTGTAGCGAGCAAGCTGCAATCCCTCGGCGTCGCCGTGCACATTGTGACCGCGGACGTCCGCGACTTTGCCGCGGTCGGAGCCATGATGGAGGAGGTCCGCGCGACCGTCGGTGGCATCGACATCCTGGTCAATAACGCGGGGATCCTGCGCGACCGCAGCCTGAAGAAAATGGAGCTCGACGACTGGAACGCCGTCCTGGAGACCAACCTCGACGGCGTGTTTCATCTGTGCAAACAGGCTCACGAGCTGATCCGCGACGGCGGCCGCATCGTCAACATCGCCTCGATTTCCGGGCTGATCGGCCTGTTCGGCCAGGCCAACTACGCCGCGGCCAAGGCGGGAGTCATTGCGTTGACGCGGGTGCTGGCCAAGGAACTGGCCCGCCGGGGCATCACGGTCAACGCCGTGGCCCCAGGCCTGATCCGCACCTCGATTCTCGACGCGATGAAGCCCGAGGTGCTCAGCGCCTACACCGAACAAATCCCCGTCGGCCGCCTGGGCGAGACCGCCGACGTGGCCAACGCCGTCTTGTTCTTCGCCTCCGAGGAGACCGGCTACATCACCGGCCAGGTGCTCCCGATCACCGGGGGGTGGGTCTGAGCCGCTCTACGGCAGGTGGCCGCGATTTCATGGCCGAAGCTGGTTCAGTTGCTCGCGTTACTTGGCACCCTCGTCGGGCTTCCCCCAGGCCTTGTACTTGGCAAGCTCACCCTCACTAACCGCTCCACCCACCGATCAGTCGGCTTGCTCCAGGGAGGTGGGTGTTCCGTCACGCTTCCAGGTGAAGCCCACCTGCTCGAATCGTTCTTGCGAGGTGGCGGTTTGCAGTGTGGTGAACAGACGCGCGGTCAGGTAGGGGTACTTGGTTTGCGTACCGATAGCGAAGGGTTGGGTTGGGTAAGCTGTGGCAATACCCTCGATCGGGATGCCAATCAGCTTATTGCGTTGGTAGGCGATGGTACTGCGGTAGCAGATTACCGCGTCGAGTGACTCCGTAAGCAACTGGTTGACCAAGAAGTCGGCGGCCGGGGATTCGACCTGCACATTGGCTCGGATCGGCTGATAGACCCCGGCCTCCTTGAGAGTATCCCGTGTAAGCGCTCCCAAAGCACACTGTTCTTCGTGGCCGACGCCCACCTTCAGGCCTGGCTTGGTCAAGTCAGCTAAGCGTTGAATGCCATGCGGATTGTCCTTAGGCACCGCGATGATCATCTGGTTGCCCGAGACATCACTAGGGTCCGCGAAGAATGCCAGATCGACCACCTCGTCCATGAACGAGGTGTCACAAGCAAAGTAGGCATCGGGGCGAATACCGGTTTTCATCTGGCCGACTAGGATACCACATCCATTATAGTTTGTGGATATCTTGACTCCTTCACGCTCCTCAAACTCCTCGAGCGTCTTCTCGATCGCCGGACGCAGCATTGAACCGCTAAAGATGGTCAGCTCGGGGGTAATTGCCCAGGCATCCCCCTGCACCGTATCCGGAAACCCATTCTCCGCGAAGACCGGCAAGCCTTTCTCCCGACTTGCGACATAGCGCGCGAAGCGCAAAGCCGCGGTCGGCTGTTGACTGGCAGTCAGCACGCCTAACTGCACGCGAGCCACCACCGGTTCTAGCTCCGATAAACGCACCACCTCTTGATCCGGGTAGTTGGGGGTAATCGCGTCCCAGATGATCGCCGCATCCAAACTGCCCACCTTCACCTGGTTGGCTGCCTCGGTCACTGTTCCGGTGGTCACGGTGGTATTCTCCACCAACGCGTCCCATTGATCCGTTTTACTGAGGACTTCCCGCGTCAGCTTACCGATGGCCGCGGCATTGGGATTGGCCTGACCGAGTTTGACATCGTCGCGGAGAAGATCATCAAACGTGCGGATGTTTTTCGGATTCCCCACTCCCACTAACACCACCCCATGCATTTGGGCGATGGGTAGAATTTCTGCGACCAAATCCTCTTCGCGTGCTACGTTCAGATAGCTGTCATCGCCTGGGAGATAAAGATCGCCCACCGGGGCAACACGAATACTCGAGAGCAAGGTATTCGAACCATCGAAGGTCAGTTCGATCGGCTGGCCATATTCCTGTTCATATGACGCGGCCAGCTTCTCCACAGGCGCGCGGATCCCGGCAGCCACGTAGACTTTTAACGGAGTTCCGCTGGTCGTCGCCGTAGTTTGCTGCATGAACAGGACGGCAGCTAACCCGCCGAGCACGACAAATGACAAACCAACCGCCCACCAGGCGGGATGCATACGGCGTCGCATGCCTTGAACTCCCCAGAGATTACCAAGATATCTTTTCTCTGGAGGTTATACGAATTGTCGGAAAGAAATGGAGCGAATGCGAGAATGACGTGGAAGAGGCAGAGGCGTTTGCGAGAAGTTAGCTAGGCAGAAGCGATTGCGATAAGAAGAGACAGAGGCGGTTGCGGTAAGAAGCGGCAGAAGCGCTTGCGGTGCGGGGAAAGCGGCAGAGGCGCTTGCGGTGCGGAAGCCGGAGGAGAGGCGAGGGGGGAGGGGAGTAAGGGTCAGGGGCGATG